>WRKM01000043.1 GCA_009778065.1 Oscillospiraceae bacterium | reverse complement strand
ACAACAACGAACGTATTCAAATCAAAACGAAACTGACGCCGCTTGAACAGCGACGCCGGTATTGTTAAGTCTTTTCCCTTGACGGGGGGGGTGTTTTTGTGCAGTCCGTACAATTTGGGGCGGTTCATTTGGGTTTTATACAAATGGTAAGGGACGGGGTTATGACGTCCCGTTTCAACGAACGTGAGGGAAAACTAAAGGCGGGTCAAATTCAAACTGTTTGCGTTCTTCTTCCGGTAAGTCCATCGGCTTAATGCCTCTTTCACGACAATATCTGCTCATAGTGCGATAATCGTATTCTTGTACAATTTTCTTGCCCGGATAATATGAAACGTAACCCCCTGCTTTCTCGGCGGCTTCGTCTAAGGTTAAGCCATTGTATCTGTCATCGAACATTTAAATCACCCTCCAACGTATATTTTTCAATTAGTTCTTGTGCTTCATCTTCAAAGATTTCCATGCGGTAAACATGGATTCTTGAGGGAACCATTGTTGCGCCGAATTTCTCGGAATAGTGTTTAACAAGGTCTTCGTTTTTTGCTTCAAAGTAGACATACCCACCGAAACCCATTGCCATAGACAATTTAACGGCGATAGCGAATAAATGACCGCCGACACCTTC
This sequence comes from Oscillospiraceae bacterium, assembly GCA_009778065.1. Taxonomy (GTDB): domain Bacteria; phylum Bacillota; class Clostridia; order Oscillospirales; family Ruminococcaceae; genus Ruminiclostridium_E. The sequence continues at coordinate 3,321 of WRKM01000043.1, read as the reverse complement.
ATATTTCTTGCTCGGTTGTTGATTATGGGGCGCACTTTCACCAAGTTGAATATAGACCGCTCCACGCACAACCTCGGCGGCAACAAGCCCTTGAATCACGTCATCGTCCTTGATTTGCAACTTGTATACATTGCAATTTCTCAGTCCCTCGTCTGCCCAATCAAAGTGCCAGCCTTTTTTCTTTAAGCCCGTGATTTCTGCGGTTTCGGCGACGGAAAAAGTCGTCTGTAAGATTTTTCCTGTTCCCACTTCTTCAAGGCAAGGTGTCAGTTTATCTATGAGTAAATCTAATTTCATTTGCTTCATTTTTAAAATTCCCCCGTTTATACTATCATAATATCATCATTATGCAAATAAGTCAAGGGTTTTCATAAAGTCCGGTGTGGCAAATATAAATCCGCCTGCTTTGAACGCAGACGGTCTCTATATTTATTGTTGTTGCAGGAGTTCGATTTCTTTTAGGGTTAAGCCTGTAGCCTTCTCGATTTGCTCAATAGGCATATTCATTCCGATAAGAGTATATGCAATTTCGTGTGAAAACGAACCCGTGACAATTTGTCACGGGCTATTTCTTTTAGCTTCGGCAATCACTTCCGCTATTAATTTCTTAGCTTCTTCAACTTTATTACTTTCAAGTAACGCTTGAATCGACAGCAAAACCGTCAACAGTTCTAATCTTGTCACGTTATTTCCCTCTTCCGTTATTATTACTTTTCCCTGATGTCTTAATCATAACATATATTTCCGCATAAATCAAGAGGAAAAAACCTTGACAAATAAATAATCTCTTGTTATAATTACAATGAAAGAAAGGAACCATCGTACTGAAAGGGACTTATTTATTAAAAATTACGGGTAAGGCACATAAAAACTGCGGGTGGATAATATCCGCCCAATAGAATGTGAAATTTTTTAGAGAGCTTCTATTATTTAAAGGGAGGAAAAGACATAATGAGCGGGTTAGAAAATAAAATCAAATTATTTGAAGGAAAACAGGTACGGCATATATGGGACGAGGAAAGTCAGAAATACCTGTTTTCGGTTGTGGATATTATCGAGGTTTTAACCGACAGCGATAATCCGCGCCGTTACTGGAGCGACCTCAAACGCAAGCTACAAGCGGAAGGAAGCCAACTGTACGAAAATATCGTACAGTTGAAAATAGAAGCTCCTGACGGTAAAATGCGGCTTACCGATGTCGCTGATACCGAGCAGGTTTTGCGGCTTGTACAGTCTGTTCCGAGCAAAAAGGCAGAGCCGTTTAAACTGTGGCTTGCGAAAGTCGGCAATATGTACATAGACGAGGCGGTTGACCCCGAACTGTCTATAGAGCGTGCAGTTCAGAATTATCGCCGCTTGGGGTATAGCGAAAACTGGATAAATCAGCGCATTAAATCTATTGAAGTCCGCAAGGCTTTAACCGATGAATGGAAAATCAGCGGCGTTGAGGAAGGCGAGGAATATGCCGCATTGACCGACCTTATGAGCCGTACTTGGAGCGGAATGACGACCCGCGAATATAAGAATTATAAAGGTTTGAGGAAAGAAAATCTTCGCGACAATATGACGAACATGGAGCTTATTTTAAATATGTTCGCGGAAGCGGCGGCGACCGAGATTTCAATGGTTGAGCAACCTACGGGCTTCGCCGAGAGTGCCGAAGTTGCCAAGCGCGGCGCAAATACCGCCAAAGTGGCGCGGGAGCAGTTGGAAGCCGAGACGGGAAAACCCGCTGTTTCAAGACTGAACGCAAAAAATATCGGGACTCGACAGTTAAGAATTACAAGTGAGTAAATCCACCTCAAACCCCAAAGTGTAACCAAACTGTATAATATGGTGTACAATATGCACAAAAGTATGTAAATTATTCGTTGTTTTTTCACGAAATTGAAACAAATGTGAAAATTTTATGAAAATACTATTGACTTTGTGAAAACTGTGTTATATAATGTTATTATAACATCGGTCAAAAGACCGAAAATTTTAAGGAGGGAACCCTATCATGATTCGTAAATTACAACAGCTTAAGTCCAAAAAAGGCTTTACCTTAGTAGAGCTACTCGTGGTTATCGCGATTATCGGTATTCTCGCGGCAATACTTATTCCTTTAATGGTTAACTTTATGCGCGGCGCGCGTATCACCAGTGCAAACTCCACCGCGGCGAGCGCATCCAGCACAATTACCTATATGTTCCAACAGGAAAAGAACAGAAACAGGGGCATGAGAGCTTTTGAAGCTGATGCAACCGAAGATAGTGCTATTATAATTGAATTCGGTTCTGTAAGAGGTCAAGTTTCGAAAGTCACCATCGGCGAAAATGTTAATGGCGCTTTCGTAATTGAAGACGGAGATTTAACAAGCGTCAGTGCAAGACCTCGGGTTATTGAAAACACCGTAAGTTGGTCGGAAGGTGTCGATATAGAGGACTATGCTGACCTCATCAGCTATACTTTCGAGCAGGAATTCCCCGAAGCGAGCAACAGTATTATCTATATTCATTTTAACTCCGCGGGTAACGTAACGGTTGTTCTGTTCGCGCCGGGAGCTGTTAACACCAGTGACAAAACCTTTGATTTGTCCGCATTCATTGCGCCTGCTGAGGACGAGGATGGTGAAGAAATTGACGGTCTCTTCTCAGTTGATGATACGGTAATATCCGGCGGATTGGTTATAACGAATGAGACTGGCGGATTTTCGAGAAACGATGTCATCGGTTCTGACCCGCAGTCATAATCGTAGGTAGAAAATAAAAACATTATGAAAGTAATGTAAATTCGGAGCCGCCCTTTAAAGGGCGGCTTTGTTTTATGGGGGGGGTTATTGTTTTTGCAGGAGTTCGATTTCTTTGAAAGTTAAGCCGGTATCTTCCGCGACTTCTTCAATAGATTTACCGCGACTTAACATTCGCAGGGCGACATTTATAATACCCTCGGCTTTTCCCTCTCTTCTCCCCTCTCTTTTCCCCTCGGCTTTGCCCTCTTTTCTCCCCTCGGCTTTGCCTGCGGCTCTCCCCTCGGCATACCTAATGTTAATATCAAGATTATATTGTCTTTCTACTGCTTCCATAACATCTTTCACCTCCTGTTGGTTTAGTTTGGCTTTGTCAAGCACATTTTTGAAAACACACCGTAGCGCATTAACGGCGAAGTCCGCACTCTTTTTACTGATTTCGCCTTTTTGAAGCCTTTCGTTTATGCCGTCCGTGATAAAAAGCACTGCGGCTTTTAATTCTTTAAGCGCGGCGGGATTCTGCTCAAGCTTTTTCTCCCAAAGCATCGAATAAAACGGCGCGAATATGAGCATCGACTTCTTGACTAAAT
>WRKM01000042.1 GCA_009778065.1 Oscillospiraceae bacterium | reverse complement strand
AGCCCTGCCCCCACATTTCACGAATGTCAGAATTTTTCATATATGGGGCTTTTTTCGGAAATATGAATACACCGTGAATGTGGAAAGCACCTCGCCCCTGTGGTTCTATGGCGGTTATGTATTCAAAGTGACCGTAACGCTTGCGGCAACGCCGAGAGAACGCGCGAAAATCACTCAACAGTCTTTCGGGGTCGGTCATGTTTTCAGCATATGTAAAAGTAAGCCAACGGCATTTATCGGGTTCAGTAATATTGGTGTTGATGTAGTCCCGAAGCCGCTCAAGCGACATTTTAACGCTCTGTAAATCGTCTGTTCTCTTCTCGGCGTGATTAACAAGGGCCTCACCCGTACCGTCTTTGAGCCGTAAATAATAATCCTTGCTAACCCTTAAAATTTGCGCTTCTGTATTTCTTCTGCTAACATACCGCAACTCAACAATATTTCCACACTCCTTGACGGTCAAAAGCGCATTATCTGCTATTTCAATATTTTTTGAAATACGTTTGAATATCGGCATTTTTTCACCTCATTTTCTGTTCAGAAATTCATTGATAATCAAGTTAATTGGCGGCGGCGCGGGCTTGCCGCTTCGCGCCCGCCCGCGCCACCCCTTAACTCATTCTTTAGAATTTTTCGGCATAGGCAAATAATACGCTTGCACCTCGTCCTCGCCGATGATGAACCGACCCTTGACATTTGGCGGTAGTGATGTCGCTTTGTCGTTATCAAGCACAATGCGACTTGCAGCAGGGTCGGGGAAATATCCGCACGCACGGAACAGCAGATTATTCTTGATTTGCCCGTCAATCACGTTTGAATCGGGGCGAATCAGCCCCATGAGAATATGCACCCCTGCCGCCCTCGATGTTCTCGCCAATGTGCGTAAATACTGGTCTATTTCGCTGTATAATTCCTTATCCTCTTTGGTTTTCGGCTTTACATCAAGAATTTCAGCGGCTTCATCAATGACGAGTAGCCACGGCACGAGTTTGTAGCTGTAGTCGCCTGCGTTATATTCGTCAATGTTGGAAACCCCAACGCTTTTGAACATCTCCGCACGCGATTTGACCTCGCCTGTCAAGCATTGCAGTAAATTTCGCGCTTCTTCGGGGTCGGAAATGATGTTTTCTTGCTCAATGCCGCTGTAGTCCCCGCCGCCTTTGAAGTCAAGCACCGACACATTGAATCGCTTCTGTGTAGCTTGGTGTATTATACAGCGTAAAATCGTTGTCTTGCCCCCACCACTTGCCCCTGCTACTAAAGCGTGCGGGGTCGCGGTTAAGTCAAGAAATTCACGCCCCTTATAACTTTCGCCGATTACAAACCGCCGACCCTCTACCATTAAATCGTCACTCCACGCAATGAATTTTGGTAACTTCTCTACAATTAGATAAATATCTAACATTGTTAAATCCTCCTCTAAATTCTCAATTTTATAGATTTTTTTGTTGTGGTACACTTCAATTTTCGACTTCACTTTTTCCCATTCAGCTAACGGTACTTTCGTGCAAAATCGTATTTTTGTAATATACTCATTGTGCGGAACACTCCACAGATATTCGGGTAGTCTGTCATCGTAACCGACAAGGCTTACTTGCTCGAAAAATCTGTAATAGTTACGCCGTTTCATCGGCTCGCCGTGCCTTATTATCAGAAATAGTACCGTGAACGGAAGCCAGACCCACCGAGCGGCGAACTTTAAAACGATATTGTCAGTAAGTCGCACCAATATCAGATTTGACACGAGATACAGCGCAAGGGCAATAAACGCAAATATGACGATTTTTCGTAGGGTGTTAGGCTTGCGAAATAAGCCTTTTAATGCGTAAAGTAATATTTTCACACAGCTTTCCTTTCGTTTTGTCGGCAGGGGGAGCGATTAAACGCTCCCGCCGTCTGTTCTTTACTTCCCTGTATTTGCCAATCCTACGACCCCTGTTATGGACAATTCATTATTATACTGTCCCCAAACAAGGGCTTTTTCGTATTCTGTAACGACAACCGCAGTATTGAGGGGCTTCCACTTAGTGTTATACTCGGCAGGCGGCACTCCGTTAACCTTGACAATAATATGCTCGCCAAAATTTGAGACCCCCTCTTTTGAGTATGAAGTTTTATCCTCGTTTATCAAAAGTTTGACTTTTGAACCGAGAATCTTCGTGGTTTTGCCCTCTTTGTCCTTTTCGTCCCACTGCTCGGCTTTAAGAAAGCAGAGGCTCTTTTCCTTTAGAAAATCTTCTAAAGAGAAGTACAGATAGTCCTTTAAATTTTTTAATGCCATTTGTTTTTCCTCCTAATAATTTTTAATTTTTAGCCTTTTCATATAATTAACTTGCGGCTTTACATTAAGCATAACACAGAATAAAACCTTAATCACCCCCTTTTAATTGGGTATCCCACCCCAACATTTTGGGATAAAAAAACCGACACGATTTTCACGTGTCGGAAAAAAGACAATTATATCATTTGTTCAAGTTTTTTTGCTTCTTCTATTATTTGATGTATTTGCATTTTTAGCCTGTCTCTGCTTATGTTGCATATGTCATAAGGCTTCTGATTTCCGCAGAGAAGAAACTCAATTTTTACATCAAATGCAACTGCGATTTTATGTAGTGTATCGAGGTTGGGAAGACCAATAGCTTGCGGGTTACAGCACTTGGAGACTGTATCGAGTTTCAGTCCCGCACAAATCGCTAAGTCCATTTGTGACCACCCCTTTTGCAAAAGCTGACTTTTAATATTATCAACAAGCGGGGTTTTGTCAAAAGGGGGTATGTCGTAAATCGGGGACGGGCGGTCTTTTCTCTCACGAGGCTTATGGATTTTTTCTTTTTCGGGTATAATCCTTTTTGAACCCTCATTAGCTTTTTGATTTTCGAGTGGATTTTTCATAATACTATTTCCTTTCATAATGGTAACCACATATGTTTTCATATAAACATGAAAACACTCACAATTCTACACAACAACGAACCACAGTATATTAATTTATAATATACTAAATCTTGTTATGTTTAATTGTGAGTGCTTTTAAACACAGTAGTGGTGTTTATAGAGCAGTAATTATCTGTTATAAACACATTCGTTATCTACTGATAGAGTAACGAGGAGAAGCAAAGTAATAAGCCGTGATTACATTTTCTTTACTTATTACCCAAAAACCCGACTCGATATTTTATTACTTACAAGTTTATCACATTCATCGAAGTCTGTCAAGCGTTTTTGTAAAAATATTTTTGAATTATTTTTAAATTGTTGTTTTCGCTATTAGGTGTCCCTCAAAAGCATAAGATACCCCATATACTCTGATACTACCCCTTAACTCATATATTAAAATCTTCTTTATAAAGCTCGGCGAACCTTTCAAAAATTCTGACAAGCCTAATTTTGCTATTGTCGGGTACGGTTTTTAATATATCCTTTACTTTAGTAAATGCTTCTGATTCAATATGCTCCCCTGTGTTAAAATCAAGTAGTTGTGCAAGGGTGATATTTAAAGCCGTGCTGATTTTATAGGCAACCTCTATAGAGGGGCATTTTTCGCCTCGCTCCAGTTCGCCGAGGTAAACGGTGCTTATATCTGCTGTATATGCAAATTCATCTTGGCTTTTACCGCTTATTGCTCTATAACGCTTGACGTTATCCCCAAAAGCCCTTTGTAACGCTTCTCTTTCCACAAAAACCACCCCTTAAAATATCATAACACTATGCTATAACATAAGTTTATAGGGAAATTACATTAAATGCAAACTGCATAAGCATATATTATGTATGCTTATGTATTGACAAAGGGGATTTATCTATGCTATAATTATAATCAGCTAAAATACAACAAAAATCTGCACCCCTTACAAAAAGTGCATACAGCCGCCATAGGCACAAAAAATCGCGCCCCCTTATGGAAAGCGCGCAACAGTTTTTTATTCTGCTTCTTCAAGGTTTCTTAGTGCAACCCGCACAGCTTCAACGACAAAAGCAGTAAACGTACATTCTTTTCCCTCTATCGCCTTTTCAACCCCTGCTATAACATTGTTTGGGAAACGAATACTTTTACAGCTTGTCGGCGGGATAGCGGGAAGTTTGAATTTTTCCATGTTCATACCTCGCAATGCAATTGTATTTATATAAAGTATACATTTGCATTGCACTCCCGTCTGCCTTACATTTGTGTTGCATTTTCGATTTATATATGATATAATTACTATAGCAAGAGTTAATAATTTCCAAATAATGAAATAATAACCATATAAACCCTATATATCACCGCTCATATTGTGCATTATTCACAAACATCGCGGAAAATCAAAAATTTCTCAAAAATTTTTAAACCTTTCGTATTTTAAATTCGTCCTAATTAATAGAGGTCAAAATTTTAAGACAAAGGAGCATATCATGGAAACTGTAAAACTTACCGCGACCGTAAAAGCGGCGCAGTCGGGCGATAACAACGCCCTTGAAACGCTCTATAAGGAATATGCAAGACAGGTGTATTTCTTATCGCTGAAACTGCTTAAAAATAAAGAGGATTCGGAAGACATCGCGCAAGAGGTTTTTATCCACGTCTTTCAAAAAATCGGAGAATTGAGCGAAGCCGAAGCGTTCCCCGCATGGCTCAACCGCATAACAACGAACAAATGTACCGACTTTTTACGTAAACGGCGCGAACCAATTGACTTAGATTCGGAAGAACTCGAAGAATCGGCGT
>WRKM01000041.1 GCA_009778065.1 Oscillospiraceae bacterium | reverse complement strand
TGAAATTGTACTATGGTAACGCCGATGGAACATTTACAGATATGAACCAAAATATAAAACGCAACCCCGATGGTTCTATAACCGTTTCAATTTCAAAGTTCTCGTTCTATGTTCTGTCGGAATTAAACCTCGATACCACAAAACCCGAAAATAATAATAACAACAACGGCGGCAACAATTACAACCCCGGAAATTATGTCCCGTCTGTCCGCCCACCCTCGGCTATTAGTCGGGTGCCTACCGCCGCAACCTCGACGACAACGCAGATTAAAGGCGACATAAACGGCGACGGCGTACTTAACGCAAGCGACGCACTCGCAATTTTAAAGCACGTATCAGGCGTTGAAGAATTAGAGGGCGACGCACTCGAAGCCGCTGATGTAAACGGCGACGGCGTAGTTAACGCAAGCGACGCGCTTGAAGTTTTGAAGCTTGTCGTAGGCGCGTAGTTATGAGGTAATAGGATTATAAACCCCTTTAAGGTAAACAAAAAAGTCAACCGTACAATTAAAATGAGCGGTTGACTTTTTTTCTTTGTTGTGGTATATTGATATTAAAGTAAAACACCTAAGCAAGTAATCGGAGTCATAAGACAATGAAATCTTACGAACCTCAAAAATCAATAGAACAACTGCTGAACGCCGCCGAAGGCGAGCATTATCAGTTTAAAGAAGCGAAAAACCGCTATGATTTTACAAATGCGGTTAAGATTTGTTGTGCGCTTGCGAATTGCGGCGGCGGGAAACTCGTCCTCGGCGTATCGGATAAACGCCCTCGTAAAGTGGTTGGTAGCACGGCTTTCCCGCAACCTGAGCGTACTTGCGCCGACCTTATGGATAAGCTTCGCATTCGTATCGCCTTTCATGTTTACGAGCATAATGACGGGCGCGTACTCGTTTTTGATGTTGCAAGCCGCCCGATTGGCTTGCCTGTTCAAACGGACAGCGGCGCATGGTGGTATCAGGGCGATAGCTTGATTTTAATGCCGGAAAATATACGCCGTACAATTTACGCCGAGAGCGGACACGATTTTTCGGGCGATATTTGCCCCGGCGCGACGATTGACGATTTGGATAATAAGGCAATTGAAGTTTTCCGTAAAGAGTGGGGCAGAAGTAGCGGAAATAGCCGCATCGCTAAGCTGAAAACAGAGCAAATGCTCCGCGATTGTGATGTTGTTACCGACAATGGCATAACTTATGCCGCATTGATACTGTTCGGAAAACGCTCTGCGCTTGTAAAATATCTCCCTCATGCTGAAATTATTTTTGAGTACCGCTCATCGGAAAGAGCAGGTCCCGCCGCGCAACGGGAGGATTTCTCGGAAGGCTTTTTCAACTGCTATAACCGTATATGGGAGCTTATAAATCTCCGTAACGATAAACAGTATTATCAAGATAAATTACAAGTTTTATCTGTTCCGACCTTTAATGAGCGTGTTGTACGCGAAGCCTTGCTAAACGCCGTCAGCCACAGGGATTATCAGCTTGGCGGGAGCATATTTGTACGGCAATACCAAAGCAAGCTTGTCATCGAAAACCCGGGCGGTTTTCCTCACGGGATAACCGTTGAGAATATCCTTGACAGGCAATCTGCCCGTAACACTCGCATAGCCCGCGTTTTTCAACTCTGTGGATTTGTGGAGCGTTCGGGGCAAGGTATGAATTTAATTTACGAATTAGCGATAAAAGAAGCAAAACCGCTCCCTAATTTCAGCGGCTCTGATGCGTATTTCGTGAAACTTACATTAGAAGGAAAAGTATTCAACGAGCATATGCTCGCACTGATAAAGAAAACCGATGAAGAGTTGTTGGATTCGATGACAACCGATGATTATGTTCTTTTGAGTGCGTTATATCAAGGCGAAAACCTCTCCGACTATAAGCAGTCGCAGTTTGAGCATCTCGTAGAATTGGGAATAATCACGCATACCGAGTTAGATAAAAAACAAGCAGAAAACGGCAGAAAGCAATCAGAAACAGGCAGTAAATCGGCAGAAAACAAGCAGAAAACAAGCAGTAAACAAGCAGAAAACGGCAGTAAATCGGCAGAAAACGTCAGAAAACAGGCAGAAAGCAAGCAGAAAACAAGCAGTAAGCAAGCAGAAACCGAGCAGAATCAATCAGTAATGAATAAAAATAAACGCTTAATTATAAACTACCTTGACGAAAGGGAGCAAATCTCTGCGACAAAAGCCGCCAAACTTATTAATTTAAGCGATAGCCGCGCCAGAGCTGTTTTGAAAGAAATGACAGACGATGATTTAATAGAAAAAATGGGGAAATATCGCGGTGCTTATTATGTCTTAAAATAATAAAACCCTTTAGGGTGAACAAAAAAGTCAACCGTGCAATTAAAATGAGCGGTTGACTTTTTTAGATTCTTGAAATTGCTTGCTTTGTTTCGGGAGTATTCGGGAGTAACACTTGACATAACTTTATTATTGTGATATATTTATGGTAATTACAAGTACATAAAGAAACGAGGATTTTATAATGAAAAAAGTATTATTAAAGCTTTTAGTCATCCCGATTTTGGCTGCTTTTCTTCTCGGCTTGGCGTTCAGTGCAAGCGCGGAGGCAGAAAATGACCCGCCTTTCCCGCATCCTTCCGCACTTCTGCGGCAAGAAGCACCACCCGATTTATTAACCATGTATGACGGAACGCCCGTAACCACAGCGGCGCAGTGGGGTGAGCGGCGCGGGGAGCTTCGCGCCTTACTTGAATATTATATGTACGGACCTTTTCGCGGCGGTGAAGATGATTTTGTCAGTTACACAATAAACGGTACTCAAACGTCTATGAGCGTTAATATCGCAAACGAAACAGCGAGCGAAAGTTTTGACGTTGGTATTGTTCTGCCCGATACCCCCGCACCTGCTGAGGGCTACCCTTTCTTTGTCGTATTTTGGGGTATGGGCGGCGAAACATATGCACTTGAACAGGGTTACGCGCTAATCAGAATTAATCCCGGCTCTGTCGCAACAGAAAGCGTGTCTCCGAGAGGCGGCGTTTTTTATGACCTCTACCCTTATGGTGATACATGGGAAACCCAAACGGGAAATTTAACAGCACTTGCTTGGGGAGCGAGCAAGGTGCTTGATGCTTTAGAAGCAGGAGCCGCCGAGGAATTAAATTTGAATATGGCTCTCTCCATAATAAACGGTAACTCCCGTTGGGGTAAGGCGGCTATGGTTACGGGAGCCTTTGAAGACAGGTTTACCGTCACCTTTCCGTCATGCTCAGGTACAGGCGGCGCACATATGTGGCGTTATGACTCAAATGGGCTGACCTTTAATCTGTTGCCCGAACTTGAAGGCGACCCGAACGGCGTACCTCCAATCGTCAGATTCAGTGGACGTCAAAGTATAGATTCCCTTTCGGGTGACGCAAACGGAAGCTGGGTAAACAATGTGTTTAAATCATTCTCGAACGCACCCGACAGATTTTGGGCTTTACCCGTTGACGCACATTTCTTAGCGGCTCTCACCGCTTCGGAAAACCGCCTGTTATTCATACATTCCGAGGTTAATAACGACTGGGTGGGGACCCCCGGAGCTACGTATACGCACGAATTAGCAGAGCCTGTGTTTAAGATGCTCGGTCTTGAAAACAATTTAGCCATTAATTATACCATGGCTTTTCACACCACCACCGCCGCAGATTTAGCAAAGCTGTTCGCGTTTATCGATGTCAATATAAACGGCGCGGCTTTTAATATTGAAAATTATTTCTCAAGCGAGCTAAGTGCGGACGAACGCGCCTTCTTGGCAAACTTTAAGCCCGAAGACCTAAAGACAAGCTTCTTCCGCTCTCCCTCTAATATAGAAACATACGAATCCGGAAAACCCGTAAGTGCGGTCGCTGAAATCCCCGAAGCCCCCGAAACCCCCGAACCGCCCATGCCGGAAGAAAGCGTTGAAGAAGAGAGTATCGAAATTGCCGAGGGTTCAAATGAGCCGTCTGCCGAATCTGTAAGCGATGCCGAACCCCTACCCGAGGATTTATCAGATTTACAGACCGCTTCGGATTCACCTTTTATTAATACACTCAGTATTATATTAATTATAGCAGGTGCGGCACTTATAGTTCTCGTGTTTGTTTTCTTGATTAAAAAGAAGACAAAAACGCAGTAAAACCGTAAAAAAATTATCAGGGCGACCGCGAATTAATGCGGTCGCCCCATTTTAAAAAGCATAAAATAAATCTAAGCTACGAACTGTGTACTCGCTAAACTCATACTGATAGGGTTTGAGTAATTTTGCATCTTTGTGTACTGCTCAATCCCTTGTTGACGGGCGGGTGTGATTCCGGAACCTGAACCCTTTTCGGCAATCTCGCTCGATGTCTTCACCGTTGCACTTTCGCTTACACGCTCTTCTTGCCTTGCGGATTGATATATGTTGCCATCGCGTCCCACCAAAGCACCCTCTATGAAATCTTTGATAGAGAAACTCGTGACGCGTCCGCGTTCGGGTAACGGTTCAGGGAAACTGTTTTTGATTAGATTAATCGCGGCGAAGTCAGGCTTTTCACCGTCGTCGCTTCTGCCGCCTTCGTTCAGACGAGCGGTCTCGGTATAATCACTCCCTATGAAGTCTCTTGTGTTTTTTTGCTCCGGAGCGATAGGACTCGCCTGCTTAATAAAATCAACAGCCGTCGGATACGCCGTCTCCGCCGGAGAGCCGATATTTCCCAATTTACCGATTGTCATAACTTTCGCCCCCTTCCGTTAATAATACAGATAGCCTTACATTGTAAAGATGTCATATGACACTTTCACACTCTAATTATACTATATTATGGCGAAAAAATTGTTAATAAATTGTAAACTTTTGATATTTTTCCGTTTTTTTTACGGAATAATACAGATTTTTCGGTTAAATCTATATATAACAAGCAATCTCGCAAATAATCATCATAGAAAAGGATTTCAAGAGCTATGAAAATCACAAACAACGAATACAATAAAATGCTGACTGCCTCGTCCCCAAAAACAAAGCTGTATAAAACTCTGCCTAAGGCGTTTTTGTTCGGCGGTATTATTTGTGTTATCGGCGAGGCTTTTTTGGGCTTATATATGAGGTACGGCGCAGAAAAAGAAACTGCGGCGGCATTGACCTCTATTACACTCATAGGGCTTGCCGCGCTTCTGACAGGGTTTAAGGTCTATGACAGATTCGCCAAACATGCGGGTGCGGGCTCGATTATACCGATTACGGGATTTGCTAACGCTGTGGTTTCACCCGCCCTCGAATTTAAGAGCGAAGGTTTTGTCCTCGGCGTAGGTGCGAAAATGTTTGTTATTGCGGGACCTGTCATTGTTTACGGCGTCGCCGCATCGGTGTTGTACGGGGTTGTATATTATATTTTTAATGCGGCGGTCGCCTGACGTTTATAATAAAGTCCGAGGAGAAATTAATGGGAAAATATTACGGAAAAGGTACAATAAATTTTGATAACGCTCCGTCAATTCTGTCTTACGGCTCGGCGGTAGGTCCGAAAGAAGGCGAGGGACCTTTAGCCGATTATTTCGACTATATCGGTGAAAAATCTGAGTTTGGCGAAGAGAACAGTTGGGAAAAAGCGGAAGTGGCACTTCAAAAAAACGCATTACGTGCCGCACTAAAAAAGGGTGGACTCGCACAAAGCGACATCAGCTTTATTTTCGCGGGAGATTTGCTTAATCAGTGCGTCTGTTCAGCCTATGGTATAAGGGATTTCGATATGCCTTTTATAGGGCTTTTCGGAGCGTGTTCAACAATGGCGGAAAGCCTCGCTTTAGCTTCGGTTTTTGTAGAATCAGGAGTTGCGCAAATGACAGCGGCTATGACCTCGTCTCACTTTTGTACAGCGGAGCGGCAGTTTAGATTACCGGTAAATTACGGCGGTCAGCGTACTCCGACTTCACAGTGGACGGCGACGGCGGCGGGGTGTGCAATTGTCGCGCCGCGTAAAGCTCCCCCGTATATCAAAGCGGTGACATTCGGTAAAGTGATTGATATGGGGGTAAAGGACGTTAACAACATGGGCGGAGCAATGGCGGGTGCGGCATATGAAACCATAAATAACCACCTCGCAAATACAAAGCAATCCGTTAACGATTTCGATATGATTTTAACAGGAGATTTAGGCTCGGTCGGAAGCGGCTTGCTTATCGATATGTTTTTGAGGGACAATATCGAAATTGCCGCCACTCACGCCGACTGCGGTATGATGCTGTATAAGACCAAGAAGCAGGACGTTCATGCCGGGGCTTCGGGTTGCGGTTGCAGTGCGAGCGTGTTGTGCGGATTGATTCTTAAAAGAATTACTGAGGGAAAACTAAAAAATGTACTCTTCGTTGCTACGGGTGCGCTTATGTCACCTACAATGATTCAACAAGGTGAAAGCATACCATCCGTAGCCCACGCAGTACACATTTCTAAGGAGTAAATTACCATGCTAATGAATTATTTCTGGGCGTTTACGGTAGGCGGTTTACTCTGCCTTATCGGACAGCTTTTTATAGATTTAACAAAAATCAGCCCCGCAAGAATCCTCGTCGCTTATGTCGTGGCGGGTGTGATTTTAGGCGGAGCGGGATTTTATAAGCCGCTCGTTGAACTCGCGGGTGCAGGTGCGACAGTACCGCTCACAGGCTTCGGCTATCTGCTTGCGGAAGGCGTAAAAAAAGCAGTCTCCGAAAGAGGCTTGCTCGGTATTTTCACGGGTGGATTTACCGCCGCGGCGGCGGGTCTTGCGGCAGTGGTGGTTTTCGCGCTTTTTGTGGCTGTGCTGTTTAAGCGTGGGGATAAGATGAGTTAGAAGCTTATGAAACTCATTTCGGGGAACAGCGGGGTTAAAAAAACTCTCCCGTTTTAATTCCGCTTGACAATCGGCATAAATAGTGGTATTATAATGGCAGGAGAGGATGTGAGTCTATGGAAGACAAGATTCTGCACTTTTTTTTGTTTTGTATTTATGCAGTCGCAGAAAAGCATAATAAAACGAGCGCTTATATATACGAGCTTTTTAAGAAATATGAGGTTTCATCATATATAATTGATTGCTATGAAGCACTCCACACACAGGGAGAACTTTATATTATTGACGATTTAGAAGAATTTATAGTAAGCAGGGGTGGTAAAATCGCATGAGCATAGAAGTATATCATGGTTCAAACGTAGTCGTTGAAAAGCCTGTTATAATGCCGTATACCCGTCCTTTGGATTTTGGAGCGGGCTTCTATGTTACGACATATTATGACCAAGCTAAGCTATGGTCTGAGAAAAAAGCGAAAAGGTTTAAAGGTTCGGCAATAATTAATAAGTACACTTTTGATTTAACCGGATTACATATTAAAGAATTTAAGGCGGCAAATGAAGAGTGGATTGATTTTGTGGTAGCGAGCAGACAATCAAGGTCAGCAATCAAGCATGATTACGATGTAATAAAAGGCGAGGTTGCTGACGATATGGTCTTTGACAGCATCGCTTTGTACATCAGAGAAATATTCACAAAAGAAAGATTAATCGAAGAACTAAAGACCAAAATGAAAAACGACCAGTTGTGTCTTGCGACACAAAAGGCTCTTGAAAGGCTTAGTTTTACGGGGGTGATTTATACATGAAATATACTGTTTCTGTTGCTAAGCGGCTGATGGAAGAAGAAGCTGTAAGAGAAATAATGACCGAATTTGACGTTGATATGTTAGAAGCGATGAACCGTTTTTATTCTACAAAAACCTATTTTTGGTTTTCGGACGAGAACGATGATTACGGTGTCGCCCGCGAAGGCGGAACCGCTTTGGCTATGCGTGTCGTTGCCGAATTAAGGGATGGGACTTTGATTTAGGCGTGAATATAAAATAAAGGTATTACAAGGTTTAACGCGGTTCTGAAAAAAACTTAGTGTAAATGTAATAATCTTCCAAAAATAACCAATACTTTAAATGCGGCATAAGAAGAGCAATGCAGGAGTGCAACTCTGTGCTTACCGCGGCTTAAACGGTAAAACGGT
>WRKM01000040.1 GCA_009778065.1 Oscillospiraceae bacterium | reverse complement strand
CTCATACGTCACCTCGTTTTTACCATACGGAATAATATCTGAATGCGCCCGTCTGAGCCTCAACATATGCAATATAATATTTTTCGTCTTGAGTATTAAATGTTATGAATTTCCATGCGGCAGTGGCGGTTGAATTTCCTTCAAAGTCTACTTCAAAAGGACAATAAACGAAGTCATAATCAATTACTTCAAACTCAACGCCTTTTGTCAGCGATTCGCTCAGAACATCAAAAGCTGTGTCAAAAGGAATTATGTCCCTTACAGCTTTTCCTTCGTTTTCAATAGATGTCCATGGTTGCATTATGTACCAATAATCTATTATATCTTTTTCGACCATTAGAGCGTGTCCTAAAGGCATACTATATTTCTTTCCATCAGACATAGACGTATTTGACCCGGATTTATAGAAACTATCAAAAAGAATCCCTTTATATGCTGTGGAAGTCCCAATTACATACCCATAAATATTATTATTAATTGCAGGTTCAATCGTTTTAACAATAATACTAATATCAGAATTGTATTTAATCGGAAAGCAAGTCTTAAAAAATTCACTGCTATATTCATAAGCTTGTTTTACCGAATAATCACCGTCATGTAAGGGATAACTCCTATCCGGTAAACTACTTGAAGAATACTTTTCAATAACAAAATCTTCCCAAATTGTCCAACTATTTACTAAATTATTTCCAATTTTAAGTTTAGTTAATTCGGCTTCTTTTCCTCTAATCATATATCCCGAAAAGGTAGGATTAGAGGCAAGCAACATTACATCATTTCCGGTAGGTTTAATAGCATCGGACCAGTAAACTATCCACCAGTAATTAAATTTACCGGCAAAAAAATCTTCAATATGGTCTAATACTCTTGCGGGTTCAAAAGGATATTCCTCGCAACCAAAATAGATATTCTCCTCAGCAAAAGGGTGGAGCGGGAAAATTGTCTTTATCGTATCAATAAAATAATAATAAAATTCTTCGTGATTCATTGTATTAAATTCTGATTTTAAATTAAGGTTATAGTATTCAGAAATTTCCGGGAATTTTGTTTCAAGCCTGTTAATAACAAGATTCTCATATTCCTTGTTTAATACTGTTTCAATTGTTGCGTCCAAACTTTCTCGAATTTCATTTATCGGTTTTAATCTTTCGTCTTTATTTTCTTCTTCATTATTTGAGCATGAAGACAACAATAAAGTACAAAGTAATATAATCAGTATTTTTTTCACAATAATCCTCCAACAGTATGTTAAAATCTAAAAAGACTAAAAGCGGTTGAATACACTACACTCACTCAATATTCTGAATCTGCTCCCTTATTTTTTCAAGCTCGCTTTTTAAATCCACCACTATTTTTGTGATTTTCAGATTCTGGGCTTTAGAGCCTATTGTGTTAACCTCGCGGTTTATTTCCTGCACTAAAAAATCAAGTTTACGTCCTACTGTGTCTTCGCTGTCTAACATACCTCTCAACTGAGCGATATGACTGTGAAGCCGCACAGTTTCCTCATCTACAACGGTTTTTTCGGCAAACACAGCCGCCTCAAGCAGTATGCGTTGTTCGTCTATCTGGGTGTTTTCGAGGATTTCTTTCATTCTGTCATTCAGTCTGTTTCGATAGTTTTCGGTCGTTTCGGGTGATATTTTTTCTATCTCCGCTATTTTTATCTCAATAAGAGCGACTTTTTCAAGTAGGTCGCTTTTTATTTTTTGTCCCTCGTTTTGCCGCATCTGTATGAATTTCTCGAGTGCATCCGCCGCTACGCCGCTCACGGCACCCCATACCTCGTCTTCATCCGTATCTGCTTTAAGTACGTTAAAGGCGTCGCTCATTCTGAAAATATCGCTCGGACATAGGTCTCCTGAGATTTTAAATTCATCTCTGACTTCACGGATAGCCGTGACATAGTTTTCGACTACGGCACGGTTTATACTGATTTGAGTTTCTTTTCCCGCTATATTATAAACCGAGAGTAAAACTTCCGTCTTTCCGCGTGATATTTTTTCTGAAACAAGTTGTTTAAGTTTGTCCTCAAGATAGTTGTAAGAGCGTGGGAGCTTTGCGGAAAACTCAAAATAACGGTGATTTACCGAACGAATTTCGACTAAAATATCTCTGCCGTCTATTACCTTTCGGGTTCTCCCGAATCCTGTCATGCTGCGTATCATTTTTGTGTTCCCTTTCTGTTTAAAATATAGATTGTGCCGTATTTAACACCCCGATTTTTCCCACGGGATATGTTAAGCCGCCCTGAAGCCATACTGCATATGGCTCTCGTAATGGTGCATCAGCAGAAAGTTCTATTGACGAACCCATAGTAAACGCACCCGCCGCCATTATTATGTCATTGTCATAACCGGGCATTGCCCACGGCTCCGGCACGGCAAAGCTGTCTATGGGACTCGCCGCCTGCACAGCTTTACAAAAAGCAATCAGTTTTTCGCGGCTTCCGAGTTTAATTGCGGTAGGTAAATCTACCCGCTTTTCATCGTAACGCGGGAAAACTTCATAGCCGAGAAGTTCAAACAAAGCTGACGCAAAAATGCCGACTTTAAGTGCGTTTGCAGTAATTTCAGGAGCGAGAAAAAGTCCGAGTAGAATCTCTCTTGTAAACCCTAAGGTACAGCCCGCCTCCATGCCGATTCCCACCGCCGATAACCTATCCGCGCAGAGTTCAACATAATCTTTTCGACCCGCTATATAACCGCCCGTTCGCGCAATACCGCCGCCCGGGTTTTTAATTAAACTCCCGATAATTAAATCCGCTCCCGCTTCTGTCGGCTCTTCAGTTTCGCAAAACTCGCCGTAGCAGTTATCAACTGTTATTACAGCGTTTTTATTTATTTCTCTTATCCTTTTTATTAGTTTTTTTGTTTCTTCGATACTTAATGAATCCCTTAAAGTATATCCGCGTGAACGCTGTATATATGCGACTTTACAAGATTTAATCAAGTCATAATGCTCAGAAAGTTCACTCCCGAACGGTAACTCTTTATACTTTATTCCGAACTCTTTTAAAGAGCCGCCCTTGTCGGCATAAATAACGCCTTTAAGGGTGTCGTAGGGGCTGCCCGTAAGCGACAACATTAAATCACCGGGACGCAAAACACCGAACAGAGCTGTGCTGATTGCATGAGTTCCGCTGATGAAATTATGCCGCACAATCGCACTTTCACAACCGAAAACAGACGCAAAAACCATATCGGCTTTTTCTCTGCCCATGTCGTTATATCCGTATCCGTCAGTCGGGTTAAAATGAGAAGAGCTTATTTTATTATCGACAAACGCACGGAGAACCTTTTCGCTGTTTTTAAATGCGGTTTCATCGACACGCATAAAACTTTCGGCGCATAGTTTTTCAGCCTTTTCGGCGATTTTTAACAGTTCGGGGCTAAGGTTTAAATTAAACATCTGATTCCTTTTGATATAGTTTATTTATTGGCGATTTTGTACGCACTTTTTTCTGTCAAGATTCTCATTTCGAGCAGGTCGGTTTTATTAACCGCGCAGGACGGAGAGTGTAGGTATCTGCACGGTGCAGAAAGGCAGATTGTGCGGACGCCGCCTATTGTTTTGTGTATTGCCGCGCTATCGTTCGCACCTAAGATTTGCGTTTTTGTTTGGCACTTGAGATTTAATTCGGCGGCTGTTTCAAACACTAAATTATACAGTTCTTTATCATAAACCGTACCTTTATCCATAAAGGGTACAACTGTACCGTGTCCTAATTTACATACTTGTTTCTCGTTTTCAACCCCCGGTATGTCACAAGCCGTCGTAGCCTCTAAAACTAAGGCAAAATCCGGGTTAAGAGAATGTGCCGCAACACCTGCGCCTCTTGTGCCTACTTCCTCTTGAACCGTGAAAACAAAGTACATGTCATATTCAAGCTCTGATTTCAATAAATCAAGCATGACCGCGCATCCGAGTCTGTCGTCTATTGCCTTGCTTTTTATAAAGCCGTCTTTTAAATCCATAAAATCGCCGACAAAATAAGCCGTGTCGCCGAGTTTTACATAATCTTGTGCGTCCTCTTTGTATAACGCGCCTATATCGGCGTAGAGTTCTGAAAGACTCGGTTGTTTTTCCTTTTCGGCTTCACTGAGAAGGTGTACGGGCTTTCCGCCTAAAACGCCTATAACTCCGCTCTTAAACCTGATTTTCCGCCCGAAAACTACGCAATCCGAGATTCCGCCGACCGCCGTGAGCGAGATAAACCCTTCCGAATTTATTCCGGATGCGACAAATCCGACCTCGTCCATATGTGCGAATATCGCCACCTTATTTTTAGGGCGGTTTTTACCTTTTTTAAAGATAATCAAATTACCCAAATTATCACTTTCTATCTCGCAATCTATATTTTTAAGTTCGGCTTTTATATAGTTGCGGACATCGTTTTCATCGCCCGAAACGGCGCAGAGATTACACAGGTTTTCCAATAAATCAAGCATTTTTCACCTCCATACAATACGCGGCAATAAGACGCCCTGCCGATTCTATATCCTGAAGGCAGACGACCTCTGCCGGGGTGTGCATATTTCTCAACGGAAGCGACAAAAGGGCGCATTTTACTCCGCCTCGCGATATTGAAATTATATCGGTATTTGTACTTGTTTTACCGCCCATTACCTCAATTTGAAACGGAATACTTTTATTTTTCGCAATGGTTTTAAGCTCTTCAAAAAATCCGCGGTCAAGCGTTGGCGCAACACCGAGCATTACGCCTTCCCCAAGTCTCCCTGTTTTGTTTTCTTCACATTTAGGGAAATCGCCGTAACTCACGTCAACCTCTATTGCTAAATCGGGATTTATATTATAAGCGGCTATTGCCGCACCGCGAAGTCCCAATTCTTCTTGTGACGAAAAAGAAACAGCTAAATTAAATCTAAGCTTTTTATCCTTTAATAAATCAAGGGCATAAAGTATTGCGCAAACACCCGCTCTGTCGTCTAAAGCGCGTGCGTTAACCATTTTGTTTTTCAGTTCGGTAAATTCAACATCAACGGTCACGGGGTCGCCGAGAGAGATTAAAGTCCGCGCTTGCTCCCCTGTCAGTCCGCAGTCTATTATTATGTCCTCTTCCTTGAGGGTTTTATCTTCTTCTTTTTTTACATGCGGCGGGAGCGTGCAGACTACCCCCTTTAGTGGTTTTTCGGCATGTATGGTTACGGTGGCGGCAGGTAAAGCCCGTCTGTCAACTCCGCCCGCTCTTCCGACTTTTAAAAAGCCTTTTTCATCAATAAAGTTGACAATCATTCCGATTTCGTCTATATGCGCATCGAGTAATAAAAGCGGCAGACTTTCATCATGGTTAATAATCCCCGTAACCGTCCCGAAATTGTCAATTTCTGTATTAGGGATATACTCGCGGAGCAATTTTTCAGCCGTTTTTGCGGCTGTCTTTTCGCTTCCTGCGACCCCTTCAGGCTCACAAAGCAATTTCAATGTTTCTTTAAGATTCATATAAATATCTCCTACCGGATTTACTTTAAAGCTTCTAACGAAGCCCTTATTTTACCCGCTTTTTCTTCTGCTTTATGAAGCTTTTCACGTGCCTTTTCTACCTGCTCCTTCGGTGCTTTTGCGATAAACTTCTCATTGTCAAGTTGTTTTTTCACAAAGTCAATGTCCGACTGCGCCGAAGCAAGCTCTTTTTCAAGCCTTGCGCGTTCTTTTTCCGTATCAACAAGCTCGCCCATAGACATGAAAATACGCACAGAATCGGTCACTGCAACAGCCATACCTTCAGTTGACTTAACATTTTCAACAAGCATAATCCCCGAAGCCGAAGCCAATCTTTCAAAAAAGACAGCACAACTTTCAAACAGCGTAAAATTGTCCGCAGAGGTTTCAATTTCGAGTGCGGCTTTTTTAGAGGGGGGGACATTAAGCTCAGCTCGTTTTGTGCGAATGGCAGAAATAGCGTCTATGATTTTCCCGAAATCTTCGCTTTCTTTTTTAAAGTTTAATTTCTCGTCATACTTTGCCCAATCGGAAATCATTATACTTTCTACGGTTCCCGGTATGGCAGACCAGATTTCCTCTGTTATGAAAGGTAAAAACGGGTGTAAAAGTTTTAACATTCCGCGTAAGACAAAAACAAGAATTTTCTGTGCTGCAACCGCAGATTTTTCAGAATCCGCACTTGTTTCCCGCGCCATTATACGCGGCTTTGTAAGCTCTATATACCAGTCGCAGTAGATGTTCCATATGAAATCCTGTATATTTCCCGCCGCAACGCCAAGCTCAAACTGCTCTAAATTATAAGTCGCATCTTTTACAAGCTTATTATAAAGCGTTAAAACCCACTTATCCTCTATCGCAAGTTTGCCATTGTCCATTGTCCATTGTCCATTGTCAATTGTCAATTGTCCATTGTCAACTGTCATCAAGACATACCGTGCGGCGTTCCAAAGTTTATTTGCAAAGTTACGCGAGGCGGTGATTTTATCCTCGTTCCAACGCATATCGTTACCTGGGGCGTTCCCCGAAACTAAAGTGAATCGCAGTGCATCCGCCCCGTATTTGTCAATCATTTTAAGAGGGTCAACACCGTTGTCTAAGCTTTTACTCATTTTTCTGCCTATTTCGTCTCGGACAATACCGTTAAACATAACAGTATCGAAAGGAATTTTACCCGTGTATTCAAGAGACGAAAAAATCATCCGCGCAACCCACAGAAAAATTATATCGGGTGCGGTGACGAGGGTCTGCGTGGGGAAAAAGCGGCGCATATCCTCGGTTTCAAAAGGCCAGCCAAGCGTGGAAAACGGCCACAATGCAGAACTGAACCATGTATCAAAAGTATCTTCGTCCTGTTTTGTTTTTGTACCGCATTTTGTGCAGAGTTTAATTTCCGTACTTGAAACTTCTATGTGCTTACAGTTTTCGTTTTGACAGTAGTAAGCGGGAATCCTGTGTCCCCACCAGAGTTGCCGCGAAATGCACCAGTCGCGGACGTTTTCCATCCACGAGAGATAGCTGTTTTCAAAGCGTTTCGGGATAATCTTTATATCACCGTTTTTTACAGCGTCTATCGCGGGTTTTGCCAGCTCCTTCATTTTTACAAACCATTGAACGCTCGCCCAGGGCTCAATTACAGTACCGCATCTGTCACAGGTTCCGACATTGTGAATATGTTCTTCAACCTTTATTAATAACCCCGCTTCTTCAAGGTCTTTTACTACAGCCTTACGCGCTTCAGAACGCGACATTCCGCAGTATTTACCGCCGTTTTTATTAATTACCGCTTTTTCGTCCATAACATTGACGACAGGTAAATCATGCCGAAGCCCGACTTCAAAGTCGTTCGGGTCGTGTGCGGGTGTTATTTTCACCATACCCGTACCGAAATCTTTTTCTACGTATTCGTCGGCGATAATTGGAATTTCGCGGTTCATTAGCGGCAGGGTAACTGTTTTCCCGATAATGTTCGTATACCTCTCATCGTTGGGATTAACCGCAACGGCAGTATCGCCGAGCATTGTTTCGGGGCGGGTTGTGGCTATTTCAATAAAACCACTGCCATCAGAAAAAGGATATTTTATATGCCAAAAATTTCCCGCTTTTTCTTCATAATCACACTCAATATCCGAAATAGAGGTAACACATTCGGGACACCAGTTTACAATGCGAAGTCCGCGATAGGCTTTTCCGTCTTTGAAAAGTCTTAAAAAAACCTCTTCAACAGCTTTTGAACAACCTTCGTCCATCGTGAAACGCTCGCGTTCCCAGTCACAGCTTGAGCCTAATTTTTTAAGCTGACTTATTATAATACCGCCGTATTCGCGGGTCCATTCCCACGCTTTTTCCACAAATCCGTCACGCCCTAAGTCCTTTTTTGAAATCCCCTGCTTTTTCAAATGCGCGACAACCCGCGCTTCTGTGGAAATAGAAGCGTGGTCAGTGCCGGGAAGCCACAAAACCTCGTACCCCGACATTCTTTTAAAGCGGCACAAAATATCCTGATATGTGTTGTTCAAAGCGTGTCCCATATGCAGAATCCCCGTGACGTTGGGCGGCGGAATCACGATTGTATAGGGCGGTTTATCGGAGCTTGCATCCGCACGGAAATAACCGCTTTCCTCCCAGCTTTTATAAATCCGCTCCTCAAAGTCTTTTGGTGAATAGGTTTTTGAGAGTTCTTTCATTCTGAAAAATTCCTTTCGTTTAAAATCTCCTCGCGGGGTGTAACATAAAGCGTTTTATTATGTGTGAAAATTACCATTCCCGGTTTCGCGCCTGACGGCTTTTTCACATATCTGACCCGTGTGTAATCCACCGGTACGCGGCTCGAATTTTTCGCTTTTGAAAACCATGCTGCAATCTCTGCGGCTTCTTCGAGCGTTTTCTCCGTTGGCGCGGCACTCCTCACTATAACATGACTGCCCGCTATGTCCTTTGTATGAAGCCAATACTCGTCGGGCTTCGCGGTTTTTAAAGTTAAAACATCGTTTTGACGGTTGTTTCTGCCTACTAATATGACTGTGTTATCGCTTGATTTGAATTTAAGCGGCTCGGAGGGTCTATCCTGTTTCGGGGGCTTTTTTCCGCTTTTAGCAGTTGTATCTTTACCGCGAATACCCGAAATATACCCTGTTTCGATAAGCTCTTGTTTTATTTCAAGTAGCTCTGAATCCCCCGAAGCCCGCGAGGCGGCATCAAGCACACTCTCAAGATATTTTAATTCTTCCTCGCCGTCTTTTATCAGTCCGGTCAGCGTGTTTTGGGCAATTCTCAATTTCTTATACTCGTTATAGTATTTCTGCGCGTTTTGTTGCGGAGACAATTTCGGGTCGAGCGGAATTTTTACAGGTTCGCCATCAGCGGTATAATCCCGTGCCGTAAAAGAACTTTCACCTTTTTTAACGGCATAAATATTAGCGTTTATTAAGTCGCCCCATTTACGAAGCTTTTCACGCTCATCACAGGCGGCGAGGTCGCCGCGCCGTGCGTCAATCTTTCTGAGTACCCGCTCATAACGATTATTTAAAGTTTTCAGCATGGCTCCCGAACGCTGCTTCAACCTTTCGGTGTTCGCACGTTCGGCATAAAAGGTATCGAGAAGTATATTCGCAGAGCTATATGGTACAACCGTCATTTCGCCGCTATATTGTTTAATGCCGACAAAAGTGAAGTCGAAAGGCTTTTTATCGCGGCTTATTAGCATAAAGGGCTTTGTATTTCCCGAACCATCCGCACTTTTAAGAATAGTGCGGGCTTTTTCGAGGAATTTGTATAAACGCTCTGTTGATTCAACATTTAATTCAACTATGGGTATATCGGTTAACCCCGAAGCAACGAACGCCGCCTCTCTCGCAAACAGAGGGCAAACACCCTCAAAAATCTTAATCAAGGCTTTATCGAGTCTTTCATGGGTGTGGCTTTGCAGTTCGTTCATAAGCTCTTGTTTTGTGAAATCGAGGAGCGAGAGCCTTTTTTCCTTTGGGGGAAGCTCATAGGCAAGCCCGGGTAAAACCCTGCGAACCGATGAAACCTCATCTGTCACACGTTTAATCGCGTCTATAACTTTAATATTAAGCTCTTCGCTTTGATTAATAAGCAGGACTATATTACTGCTTCTGCCCATGATTTCGGCAGAGAGTATAATATTTTCTTCATCGCCTATTTCGTTTCGACATAAAAACTTAAAAAATATAATTCTTTCAAAACCGTCTTGGGTAATTTCTGTGAGACGTCCGTTACCGAGCCGCTTACGTAAAAGCTGACAAAACATAGGCGGAACGGAAGGATTTTCCGGAGTTTTTTCGGTCAGACAGACCCTCGCAGAGGCGGGATTCGCAGAAATTAAGAGCTTTTTACCGCCGTTTTTTGTATGAAGAGAGAGTACTATTTCTTCACGCGAGGGTTGATGGATTTTCTCTACCCGCGAATTAATTAAACCCTCATAAATAAGCTCGGATTTTACAGTGTGTAAAAACGCTCCGTCAAGTGACATAATGTATAATTTTTCTCCTAAATATACTTACAAAAATCCTTACTATTTTCCGCTATGAAAATTGAATTTTGTTCAATATTTTTGAAATTCTCATATAATTTATTTTTAAGAAATTCGCAGAAAACTATTTCTGTATGATAATGCCCCGCTTCGATTAAAGTTACGCCTCGGTTTTCAGCCTCGACAAAAAGGCTGTGCTTAACCTCGCCCGTGATAAAAGCGTCACAATCGCGAACAGAAGCATAATCGAAAATCGAACTTGCAGAACCGGGAAAGACCGCCGCACGGCTCACGGGCTTTTTCCCGTCGACATATTTGACGAATGGCGAGTTAAAAGCGTTCTTGCATTTAAGGGCAAGCTCCGCAGGCGACAAAGGCGCAGGTAAATTAACGATTTTTCCGTATCCTACATTTTCCGCAACGACCTCGACAAACTCATTACTACAGGGAAATCCGAGTACGTCGAGCATGGCGTCCGCCATAAAAACGGCGTCGGTATTAGTATGGGCAGAGATTACGTTTATGCCCCTTTTAATAAGCTCATGAACAGGCGTTTCTGCTTTTATTCCCGAAATAGGTTTAAAAATAACGGGGTGGTGCGAGATGATGAGATTCGCGCCTTTTTCAACAGCTTCTGCAATTATATCAAGCGTAATATCAAGACAAAGGCAGATTCGCGTTATTTTCGCATCGGGTTCGCCGATTAAAAAGCCCGAATTGTCGTATCTGTCCTGGTATTTAAAGGGTGCGAGTTGCTCTGTGAATAAATAAACATCATTTACTGTCAAGTTTTTTGACCTCCTTAGTAATTTCTTCAGCGAGTGCGTTAAAACGTGGATTTCCTTTTGAGAGCTTTTTTATTTTCATGATTTGGAGATTTATGTACAGGGGGTTGTCCTGCTTTCCGATAAAGGCAAAAGCCTCGTCAATTTCTCGTCTTTCGCCCGTGAAGCGTGCATAAATCACCGTATAAGGTTTTCGGGAGCAGTAGGCAAATGTCTCCGAAATTATTTCAAAGCCCTGCCTGTACAGACCGCGCCTCAATTCTTCATGCCGTGTCATAGGTTGCAGAATTAAGCGTGTATTTTCATCCTTATAACGACAGCCTGTGAGAATTTCCGAAATCGTCTCGCCGCCCATTCCCGCGATTATTACATCATCACACGGCGGAATCTTCTCAAAGCCGTCAGACAGAACAAGTCTTACCGTATCTGCACCGAATCCGTATTTTTCAAGCGTCTTACGGGCATGTTCTAAGGGCTTGGGGTTAATATCGGACGCTGTAATATTTGTCCACCCGTTTTGCAGGAGAAAACAGGGTAAAATCGCATGGTCAGAACCTATATCGGCGACACGCGCCTCGCGTCTGACGAGTGCCGCGCAAGCCGCAAGTCTTTCATCGAGTTTTATCGGCACTGTTACCTACTTCCTCAGATTTTTTATTTTACGCATCAGATTCAGTATACACTATTTTTATAATAATTACAATACTTTTTTATGACACACTCCCTATCCGCTAAACAATTCGGGTTTCTCGCCCTGCAAGCGTCCCGTCCGAAAAACACCAATCTGTGACAAAAATCAAGCGATTCATTTTCGGGGAGCAGTTTTCTGAGTGCGTTTTCTACCTTTATCGGCTCTTTAGAATTTACGAGACCTATACGGTTAGAAAGTCTGATAACGTGTGTATCGGTTACTACGGCAGGTTTTCCGTAAAGCGTTCCGACAAGCAGATTAGCGGTTTTTCTGCCTATTCCGGGCAATTTTATAAGCTCGTCTATTCTGTCGGGGATTGACCCGTCATACTCATCACGAAGCATTTTACACATTTCTTTAATATCGCGGGCTTTGGTCTTATATAAACCGCAGGAACGAATTAGACCCTCAAGCTCGCCGATATTCGCCTCGGCGAAATCGTTTATATCTGCATACCTCTTAAAAAGTGCGGGTGTAATTAGGTTTACACGCTTATCCGTACACTGTGCGGACAGCCGGGCGGCTATCATAAGCTCGTGCGGCTCATTGTAAACAAGAGCGCAAACGGTATCGGGATAAAGCTTTTTAAGACAGCCGATTATTAATTTCACTTTTTGGCTTTCGTTCATAAATACCTTCCTTTTTCAGCGGGGATTTCTATATGTAAAAGAGTGGGATTTACTCCCACTCCCCATGCTCTATGCACTATGCTCTAAGCACCATTATACATTACTTCGTCTAAAAAGTCACACAGGGTTTAAAAAATCAAACCTTTATGTTATTATACCTTATATTATTTGATTTGTCAATCATTTGTTTTTGCTTCGTTTGCTATAAAATTTAATTAAAAAACCGCCTGCTTTTGGCGCAGACGGCTTTTGGGTTGTTTTATTGTTGCTAACACTTTCGATTTTTCTATCTTCCGTCAACTTCCCCTAAACCGCTCTATCACACGCTTTGGGCTTACTCTAACTTGTGGAACTCTCCCTATAAAACCCGGTTTCGCCGAGGTAATAGTTTCTTTCTTCTTCGGAATCAAGCCGCATAATAAGACGTAAATGCGACCAACTCAATTCGCTACACAGCGTGTAGCAAAACTCTTTCGTTGGAAAAACAAGGTAAAATTGACGGAAATTACGTAAATTTGCGTAAGAAAAACCTTTACCGAGTGCATCGGTTAAATGACGCGATAAATTTGTCAGCAGATATTCACCGTATTTCGCACGTTCATTTCCTATTTTTATTATACCCCCACACGCCCCAAAAGTCAACCCTGTTTTTGTAGGGTGCATATGTCTTGCGCAATGCGCCATCACGCCGAAAAAACACGAAACATCTGCTAATTTCGGCGTGATGTAGACATCACGCCCTACAGAACGAGGTGAATTTGCGGGACGCTGCAATCATGTAGGGTGCGATGTCTTCATCGCACCGCGCCATCACACCGCAAATTCACACCCCCACGCCCTAAAAAAACTCTTGACAACCCCCTCGAATCATGTTACAATACATACATGAACCTGAACACAAGACCCGCTAAAATTCAGCTAAAGGATTGACTTTTATGGAAAAATATGGTATAATGAAAAATAGCAATCAATCAATCAATCAATCAATCAATCAATCAATCAATCAATCAATCAATCAATCAATCAATCAATCAATCAATCAATCAATCAATCAATAGCTTCGCGATTTAACATCGCTTTATTTCCGTGTGCCGTGTTTACATATATTTTATTCAAGGCGACTACCCCGCATGTGCGGGAGTAGCCGCCTTTTTGCGTTTTTGTCAATCAAAATTCAAAATAAAAAATTAAAACGGAGGTACTTTAATCATGGCAACAACGAAATTAACCACAACACGCATACGCATTATCGGGGTCATCACCGCCATAGCGGTAATCCTAACCGCGTTTACAGCGGTAAACTTACTCTCAATTAAGGCAACTGCCGCCCCCGAGCCGTCTTGCGAAGTCTGCGAGGCGGAGCCGTGCATATGCCTTGAGTTGTTGAACAGGCTATATTCGCTTGTAGAAGATCATGACCAAATCTTTTGGAACTTTATAAGGGGGGACTTACGCTATTTTGCTGATTTTATGGATGCCCAATTAGATATTCACAATGAATTGTTTCAAGAGTATGCCGACGCTATTTTTGAGCTGCGAAATCCGGATTGCGAGGGTTACGAGGAGCTTAACACGGAGGGAGATTGGGATTTTCTCAACCCATGTGAGCCAAGCGACTGCATATTTTGCGCGGTTATGGATATAAATAACCAATGTTATAAGAATAGCTGGAAACTCACCAAACCAATGCTTGATGCACTGATAGAATATGCCGTAAACCCGGTTTTGGAAACTGTCAGGGCGGTGAACAACCCCGACCTCTGCGCTTCGGGTCACACATGGGGTACATGGGTAGTGACAACCCCCGCAACATCAACCACAGAGGGAACCGAAACAAGAACTTGCACGGTTTGTAACACAACAGAAACCCGTACAATACCCGCAACAGGCGGTGGTGACGACCCCGGCGGTAACGACAACCCCGGCGGTAACGACGACCCCGGCGGTAACGATGACCCCGGTAACGGCGGCGGCGGTTCTAACAACCCGACAAACAGCGGAAGAAGACCCACATCTACAACAAACACCACGACAGCTTCCAACGAAAATGAAGTAGTAGTCGGCACAGAAGAAATAATAATTGATGTCCCGAAAGCTGTAGTTGAAGAAATCGCCGGAAATCTCCCCACAACCCAAATCGCGGCGACATCCGCAGGAAGTCAAACAATCACTACAGCAGCGTCGAACGCAGGGCAGAACGCGGTTCTACTCGTTTTCAATGACGAGACAGGCGAGTTTGAAGTTGTTTCGGCGGCGACAGTAAGCGCGGACGGCACGGCGACAGTAAATATACCCGGCTCGGGAGACTATATCGTAGTCGTGGCTCAAACGGGCGACCTCACAGGCACGGGAACAGTAACAGCGGCTGACGCGCTTCTACTGCTCCAAGCCCTCACAGGAAACGCAGAACTCAACCC
>WRKM01000039.1 GCA_009778065.1 Oscillospiraceae bacterium | reverse complement strand
ACAGCGGCTGACGCGCTTCTACTGCTCCAAGCCCTCACAGGAAACGCAGAACTCAACCCGCTTCAAGCTTTCTTAGCAAGCTCAAGAGGCGACAGCAAATTCACAGCAACCGATGCGCTGAATATATTGAAACTTGTTTCGGGAATGCTCGATGAGATTTAAAAAGACCATATGCTATAAACCGCTCAATAATCCGCACGCCGCACCCACGGCGATAAAAGCGGCGGGATGAATTTTAATTTTTTTCAACTTAGGTATATATTCCGCCGCGAAACAAGCGGCGGTTAATACCGCATATATGAAAAGTGAGTTTATGTTAATTCCCTGCGTTTTTTCATCTGTCAACGTAAGAAAAAGAAGCAGGAGTAATGCACCCGCGATTAATCCCGTTGCGGCGGGACGCAATACCTGAAAAACACCGCCTGCGATGCGATTTTCTCCGAATCGTTTTAGAAACCGTGAAATAAGCAGGATTATTACCACCGAAGGCAGAACTAACGATAGCGAAGCGGCGGCGACGCCCAAAACTCCCGCCGCATTAAATCCCGCATAAGCCGCTATATTAACGCCGAGCGGACCGGGTACGGATTCAGCCACGGCAATCATATCCACTAATTCAGCTTCGGTAAACCAGTCGTACCTTTGGGCTGTTTCACGCAGAAAAGGAATAGTCGCGAGTCCGCCGCCTATGGCGAGCAGACCGATTTTAAAAAACTCAATAATAAGATTTAAAAAATTCATGATAGCCCCTTTCGGTGAGAAATTATCGCCTTACCCACACCGAGAACCGCCACCACGGGTATGATGAGTACGGGCGAAATACCGAAAATCGCGACCCCGATAAACGATGAAGCCGCGATTAAGCCCGTTATAATACCTGTGACTGACTGCCGCGCCAATTTAAAAGCCGAGACTGTGACGAGGGCGCAGGCGGCTATTTTTATTCCCGAAAAAGCATTTCTGACTATCTCACTACTCCCGAAATTATGCAAAAAAGCGGCAATCAAAGTCATGATTAAAACACCCGGCAGAATTAAACCGAGCGTCGCAAAAACCGCACCCGCGACGCCTTTTTGCTTCGCACCTATAAAAGTTGCTGTATTTACGGCGATGAGTCCGGGCGTGCATTGGGCTATTGCGTAGAAGTTTAACAGTTCTTCCTCGTTCGCCCACTTTTTATCTTCTGCAACGATGCGGGAAAGCATCGGCAACATAGCATAACCGCCGCCGAATGTGAAAAAACCGATTTTGGCGAATGTGAAAAAGAGTTCAAATAATTCTTTCATGAGCCATCCTTTTTTGGGGTTTTACCCTTTTACAATACGGGGCGGACTTATAAAGCCCGCCCCTGAAAATAATTGTGTTGACTTATTTCGCAAAGTCTATCGCCCTGCTTTCCCGTATCAGATGAACCTTTATTTGTCCGGGATATTCCATTTCGTCCTCAATTTTCTTAGCTATATCACGCGCTAAAATCACCATTCCGTCGTCGCCCATGCTGTCGGGCTTTATCATGATTCTGATTTCGCGTCCCGCCTGTATAGCATAGGACTTTTCTACGCCGTCATAGTCTGTACAGATTTCTTCAAGTTTTTGGAGACGTTTGATGTAATTTTCGTAGTTTTCGCTCCTTGCGCCCGGTCGTGCCGCGCTGATTGCGTCGGCGGCTTGTACTATTGCGGCAATAACCGTCTTCGCCTCGACGTCGCCGTGGTGGGCTTCTATAGCGTGTAAGACTTCGGGGTTTTCTTTGTATTTTTTACAAACCTCTATACCGATATGGACGTGAGAGCCATCGATTTCCTGAGTCAATGCCTTTCCTATATCGTGCAACAGCCCTGCTCTACGCGCTAAAGTCGCGTCTACGCCAAGTTCTGACGCTAAAATCCCCGAAAGATGCGCGACCTCGATGGAGTGTGCCAGTACATTCTGGCTGTAGGATGTCCTGTAATACAGGCGACCGAGTAGCTTAACTACCTCGTGATTCAAGCCGTTTACATTGGTATCGAGTACGGCGCGTTCGCCCTCCTGCTTGATTTTCACTTCGACGTCGTTTTTTGCCTTCTCGACCATCTCTTCTATGCGTGTGGGATGGATTCTTCCGTCTTGAATGAGCCGTTCGAGTGAAATACGAGCGATTTCACGCCTTACGCGGTCATGGCTCGACAGGGTTATGGCTTCGGGCGTGTCGTCAATGATTAAATCAACGCCTGTAAGCTGTTCGAGGGTGCGGATATTACGTCCCTCACGCCCGATTATTCGCCCTTTCATCTCATCGCTCGGAAGCGGAACCACAGAAACCGCAAGCTCCGACACTGTTTCCGACGCGAGTCTCGATATTGCGAGCGAGATATAGGCACGAGCTTTATTGTCACATTCGTCTTTTACCCTCTGTTCATGCGCTAAAATTCTCACAGCCTTCTCGTGGTCAAGCTCACCCTCAAGAAGCGAAAGCAGATGCTCCTTCGCCTGCTCTGTTGAAAATCCCGACAATCTGACTAACTCCTTACGCTGCATTTGCTTCGATTCCTCTGCGGATTCGAGCTTTTCGTCAATCAGCTTGTTCTTTTGAACTAACGACTCCTCCAGTTTTTCGATTTTTTCGCTTTTTTTCTCGATGCTTTCTTCTTTTTGCTGCAACCTTTTTTCGTTGCGGCTGAGTTCTGACCTACGTTCTTTAAGCTCTCGCTCGGATTCGTGTTTTTGGCGATTTATGTCCTTTTCGGCTTCGCCCCTCAGCTTATAGATTTCGTCTTTTGCCTCTACTAAGGCGGTTTTTTTCTTAGTTTGCGCTTTTTCGTTTGCCTCGTTGATGATTCTGAGTGCTTCTTTTTCTGCGGATTCTATATGCGCCTCCGCGAACCTCATGCGATGTTTTTCGCCTATTTTGAACATTATAAAGCCTGAAACCACGGCTCCTATGCCCAAAGTAAGCAGACACAGCACTACAGCCTGCCACAATCCTATCATTGGCAGCGTCCTCCTTACTATATTAACCCGCTATAACGGGATAAAAATGGTGATTTGCTCTATAATTAACACTGTTTCACTTCATTTATAAGGTGAAAAAGCATAAAAATTACAAAATTACATTTAGTTGTAATTCATACAAGCATATCACCTTTTATTTTAAAGTATATTTTGCCCGTTGTCAAGTGTTTTGTGATTTTGCACGAAAATTTTGGCAAAGAAGTGTAAATATTGCTCTTGACAAGACGCTTTTTTTGTGCTAAAATAAGTTTTATGGTAAATAAAATCATTTTCACATGGCATATGGGTTACATTCGGGGAAGTACCCAAGCGGTGAAGGGGCCCCCCTGCTAAGGGGGTAGGTCGGTAAAACGGCGCAAGGGTTCAATTCCCTTCTTCCCCGGTCGGGAACCCCGACACGCAATATCCTCACACGACTATAGGTTCGTTGGATGTTGAGTGTCGGGGTTCGTATTTAGATTCAGCTACTCCGGTCGGTTCTTATAAAACAACGCTCTCAAATTCGGGGGCGTTGTTTTGTTATGCGTGGTTTTGGCGGTGTTAAAATAAATCGGCGCAAAAGCTATTATCTATGCGGTTTTGTGGCGAGAGATTTTAGTGTTTCTCAAGTTAATTTACTATATATCACACACAAAACGCCGCATAATGCGGAATGAAACGCACGTTGTTTTCAACTCCGAAATTCTTTTCAGAAAACCGAATTGAATATGCGGGGTTATATTTTTGTGCGAAAACATTTAAACTCTTTGAGCGTGTTTTGATGCCTTTTTTTACTTCAATGCCGATAATATCAGTTTCTTTTTGCAACACAAAATCAAGCTCGGCTGTGTGTTCGCTTGCCCAGTAAAACAGGGGGTTATTGTTTGCGGTCAATGCCTGTGCGATGTAATTTTCGGCTACAGAACCCATGAATAGATTGCTATCTCCGCTTAAAATCGTCTGTTGCGGCAAGCCGGAACGCATGGTAAGCAGACCGACATCGCTCAAATAGAGTTTGAAAGCCGACAAATCTTCATAGACCGCAATCGGATTTACGGAATGATTAATTTTGCGGCATTTAAGTACAACTCCCGCTTGAACCAACCAATCGATAGACCCACCGAACAGAGTGGAACTGCCGCCTTTTTGAACTACCTTATACTGAAATTTCTTATTTTCTTTAGCAAGCTGTGCGGGTATGGAATCATAGCAAGCCCTGATTTTAACGGTTTCAGATGGCTCTGCATATTTTGACATATCAGACACATAATTGCGGACAATCTCGTTTTGAATATCGGGGACTAAAACCGTTTTACCGTTTTTTGAATACGCCTGAACGCAAGCGGGCATTCCGCCAACTATGAGATAACAGCGTTCTAACTCAATCGCTTTTTGATGAAGAGCCTCCGGCATTGGTTCGAGATTTTCATAGCAGTTGCGGATTTCTTCTGCCAGCCTGCTCTCGCCGACAGCCCAAAGAAATTCCTCAAAATCAAGTGGGTAAAGAGTTAAACTCTCCACTTTCCCGACAGGGAACGAATACCGCTCTCTGTTTACAGCCACACCAAGCAGACTGCCGGCGGCGGCAATATGATATTCCGGTGCATTTTCCGCAAAATATTTGAGAGAAGTTAACGCTCGTTCACAGGATTGAATTTCATCAAATATAATCAAAGTTTCTCCCGGCAGAATAACATCATTTGCCGCCGCCTCCAAAAACCGAATCAGCCGCTCCGGCGTTATGTCATCGGAAAAATACCGTGCAACCGCCTGATTAACCTCTAAATTTATATACACTGTGTTTCTGTAATTTTGCTCACCAAACTTATTCAAAATATAGGTTTTACCCACCTGCCTTGCACCGTAAAGCAAAAGCGGCAGCCTGTTTTCTGTATGTTCTTTCCAGTCAAGCAATCTTTTTTCAATTTTTCTCCGCACAAAAACACCTCCCTATGAGGATAGTATACCATATAGATGATAGTTATGTCAAGAAAAATATTAAATAATTATATTTTTGTGGTTATATGGTTTGGGTTGATGAGGGTTTTATTTTTTGTTGCGAAATTTTTGGCAGTTTTTTTACTCTGCATGTTGCGAATTACTCCAAAAAATAGTATTATTAATGAAAGCTTTCAAAAACGAGGTGTTAAATAATGGAGTGCGTTGAATTAAAAAGGGCGGAAAAGACGGAAATTTCAAAGCGTTATGTGTTCAGTTTTTCCGAAATTGCCGAGCGGTACTGGGATACGCTGTTTCGGATTGCGCTGAATTATTACGGTAATTCGAGCGATGCCGAGGACACTGTGCAGGATGTCATGCTTAAACTTTACAGGAGCAATAAAACCTTTGACAGTGATGAGCATATTCGCAACTGGCTTATTCGGGTGACGATTAACGCCTGTAAAACAAATTTAAGCCATTTTTGGCGCAAGAACCGTGTTTCGCTTGATGATTTGTCCGAAATTGCAGAAAATACGTCTTTTGAAAGCACAGAGCAGAGCGATATTTTTATGGCGGTAATGTCTTTACACGAACAACACAGGACTGTTTTGTACCTGTATTATTACGAGGACTTCACCACGAAAGAAATTGCCGAAATGCTCTCTACAACCGAAAACCATATTCGCACCCGTTTATCCCGCGCAAGAAATAAACTAAAAGGAGTGTTGGCAGATGGACAAGGAAATTAGGACTGAGTACAAAGCTGTCTTTTCGCAGGTTCGTTCTGCCTGCCGGAATAAGACGGAGGTCATCATGAACTTAAATAATACGAAGAAACAAACAATAAAACTCAGCAGAAGACCCATAGTCGCAGTCGCCGCAATTGCGCTTGTTATCGCATTATCTGTAGCAGGTTACGCCATTGTTATGAATTTACGTAGCCCCGGCGATATTGCAAGAGATGAGGGAATGAACAAGTTAGCAGAAGCTTTCGATAACGGAAGCGGTCTCGAAATTCAAGAATCGGTTGTGTCAAACGGCTATGTTTTAAGCTTACACGGGCTTGCAATAGGTAGCGACTTAAACGAATATCGGGATTTTACAGAAATTAATTCCGAAGAAACATATGCAATTATTTCAATCGCAAAAGAAAGCGGCGCGAAGATGCAATACTCTGACCCCGAATTCGCTCTCCCTTTGAGATTCCACTCTAATATTCTTTTCGAGGGATTCAAACCTTGGCAATTTAACTCAGTTTTCTTTGGGCTTGGCGGCTCGGTTTTTGAGAAAGACGGCGTGATGTACATGATTTATTCTGTCGGTGAGAATGTCGAGATTTTTGCAGACAAAGCCGTTTATCTTGCAATCTGGGACGACAGTGAAG
Organism: Oscillospiraceae bacterium; assembly: GCA_009778065.1. Taxonomy (GTDB): domain Bacteria; phylum Bacillota; class Clostridia; order Oscillospirales; family Ruminococcaceae; genus Ruminiclostridium_E. The sequence goes on along the minus strand of WRKM01000039.1, from coordinate 8,689 downwards.
CCGGTGTTTACCCGTCTTCCGAATTGTTTGAAATTTCCGATGACGGCAAGATTAGTTTTGTAAGCGGTCTGACTTCGGCACACGCACTGTTTACGCTCCCGCTTGACTCATCCAAAGCCGACCCCGCAAAGGTAGAAAAGCTTTTAGATGAGTTGGGTGTTTATGCAGAATTTGAAGGCGATGACGAAAACGATGACGTTCTTGACGAACCGGAAGTCATAATCATTGTAGAAGGCGAGCTTGAAGGCGAAAGTCGCCCCCAACCCTTCGTGTTCGTTGAAGAATTCGGTGCCGGGGAATTCGGGGAATACCACGTGATTTATGAAGGCGAAACGGGCGGCGGTGCATGGTTTGAGGATTAGGTAGAATAATTGAAATGCAAAAACAAAGCAACGCTCATGGTTTAATTCGGGGGCGTTGTTTTGTTTTGCTTTTTATTAATTTTGAAGTCCAATATGAAACTTTTACCTTATTTTTACAGACTACTCTATATATAAATATAAATCAAATACATTTAATGGAGGTAAACTTTAATGAAAAAGCGTTCCTTTTCCCTTTTACTTGTTGGGGTTCTTTTAGTTTTTACATTTAATTTATCCGCCGTTCTCTCTTTTGCGGCGGAAAGCGGTGAGCAAAGCGATAATCTTGATGAAAATGTAACCCTATCCCCTTATTTCTTCATAGAAAATGAAGATGTTCCGCTTGATAATTTTCCGCTCAAGGAAACAAATGTTAATGTTAACATAAATGGGGTTATTGCAAGTATTTTTGTTACCCAAACGTATGAAAATAAGGGAAATATTCCAATAAATGCAAGTTATGTTTTTCCTGCTTCGACGCGAGTTTCTGTTCACGGAATGAAAATAGAGGTTGGCGAGGACATAATAATAGCTCAGATAAAAGAGCGCGAGGAAGCGCGGCAAGATTTTGAACGCGCCAGAGAACAGGGACAAACAGCATCCCTACTTGAACAAGAACGACCCAACGTGTTTTCTATGAGCGTGGCGAACATTATGCCAAACGATATTGTCCGTATTGAACTGCATTATACAGAGCTTATTACCCCGACCGAAGGTATATATGAATTTGTTTTCCCGACTGTCGTAGGTCCGCGCTATTCTCCGTCTTGGGTAACAGGAGAACAATGGATTGCGAGTCCATATTTGGTAGAGGGTGAAACTCCCCCGGACGATTCGGGAGAATATAATATAACCGTTAATCTTGCAACAGGACTCCCTATTTCCTCTCTTGAATGTAAATCACATACTGTAGATATATCATATACCGATGATTCGACAGCCGCACTTGCTCTTGTCGATGATGAAAGTTTTGCAGGAAACCGTGATTTCATAGTGCAATATAAGCTTGCCGGAGATGAAATTATCTGCGGACTAATGCTTCAAGAAGGAGTTTTTGAAAATCACTTCCTTTTAATGGTGCAACCCCCCGAACGTCCTGTTACGGAATATATTGCACCTCGTGAATATATTTTTATTTTTGATGTGTCCGGTTCTATGCACGGATTCCCTTTAGAAACCTCGAAAGAACTCTTAAAGGACTTTCTCGTCCATCTTCGCGATATAGACAGTTTTAATTTAATACTATTCGACAGCAGAGTAATACAAATGTCACCCGAATCAATGCCGGCAACACAAAATAATATTACAAACGCGATAAAACTGATAGACGATGAATTTGGCGGCGGCGGAACGGAATTATTAAAAGCGGTAGAGACAGCAATTGCTGTCCCTATGAGTTCAACCACAGAATCAAGAAGTATTGTCTTGCTTACTGACGGGTATTTCAGCGGAGAGGAAGCTGTTTTTAACACAATCAGCAAAAACACAATCAACACAAATTATTTTTCGTTCGGGATAGGTCATGGAACAAACCGCTATATTATTGAGGGAATCGCTAAAGCAGGAAACGGAGAAGCATTTATATTAACAAAACCTACAGATATACCCGAAACAGCGGCACGATTCCGCTCATACATTGAATCCCCTGTTCTAAGCGATATTACTGTAACTTTTAACGGTTTCGATGCTTATGATGTCGAACCGACACATTTTTCCATACTTTTTGCTCAAAGACCCTTAGTTGTAACCGGTAAATGGCGCGGTCAGCGTGAAGGCACTATACGTATAACAGGTAAAAGCGGTAACACCGATTTCGTACAGGAAATATCGGTTTATGATACAGAATTGTCGGAATCTGATTCGCCTATCAGCTATTTATGGGCGCGGATGAGGGTTGACAGACTTATGGATACTGTAAACAACCAATACGGCGGCAGTTATCAAAGTAGCCAAGATGCGAAAAAACAAATTATTGAAATTGGATTAGAGTACAGTATGTTGACTGCTTTTACATCGTTTATCGCAGTATTTGAAACAAAACGTACAGATACCGAAAGCGTGGATATTAATCAGCCATTACCTTTACCCTTGGGTGTATCTGATTATGCAGTTGGCACACCGGCGGGTTCGTGGGATATCAATGAGCGTACAGGAGGAAGTGCTTTATCAAGAATTATAATCTCGGCATTTATTTCTGCATCGATAACTTCAGTCTTTACAATGAAAAAACGTAAAAAAGAATAAGATGATATGTAATTTTAATCGGCATCGTATTAAGTACGATGCCGATTGAAGTTTTTCATAAACTTTTAATAAATTATGTAACCTTTCCTCGAAAACAGGGTCTATATAAGTGAAAGCTTTCAAATAAACAACAAAAGGGACTCAACTGTGGACTATAGCGAGATTATTGAAGCTATATTAAATTTTCTCATCTTCGCTACCCGTAAGTTCCCGCTCAATGTCATCGAACACATCAACATATGAACGCTTGAGACCCGCCTTTGCAGCTGTACGCCCTTCATCAAGCAAGCTGTATAGTTCAAGCTTGCCGCTAAGCATTTCAAACATTTCCATGCTCATAACCGCCAAATCGCCTTGTCCGTTTTTTGTAATAAAGACAGGCTCGCGGCTTTCGCGGCAAAACATAGAAATATCATTATAATTGTTGCTAAGGTCTGTGCTTGATTGAATCCTCGGCATGGTTTTTACCCCCTATGATTTTCTCCTAAAGACATTATACCACAACTTTTTAAAAAAATCAAGACACCGCTTTCTTTTTTACTTGATTTTTCCCGATAAAAAATTATTTCAAGAAATTTTCAAAAAGTGCTTGACAAATCGGGAAGAACCGTATATACTATACATATACGGTAGGTGATAATCATATGCGTATAATTATTTCACATCAGTCGGGCGTTCCTTTTTATGAGCAGGTCAAGGAACAAATAAAGGCTTCTGTTTTGTCGGGTGAAGTGCCGCAGGGAGAACCCCTGCCCTCTATCCGTCAGCTTGCACGCGACCTGAAAGTCAGCGTAATAACCACCACAAGGGCATACAATGACTTAGAGATTGAAGGATTTATTCAAACCATACCCGGTAAAGGCTGTTACGTCAAAAAGGTTGATGAAAGTTTAATAAAAGAGCAGTACACGGCAGAAGTTAAAACCGCACTTGCCGCCGCCGTCCGACACGGAAAATTAGCGGGACTTACGACACAGGAGCTTCATAAGCTTTTATCGGAAGCGGAGGAGGATATATAGTGAATAATGTGAATAACGCTATTGAAGTAAAAAACTTAACAAAGAATTATAAAACCTTTTCGCTTGACGGCATAAGCTTTAATGTCCCTCACGGGTATGTCTGCGGATTTATCGGCGAAAACGGGGCGGGGAAAACCACGACTTTAAAACTTGTGACAGGTATGGTTTTAAGGGACAGCGGAGAAATAAACATTCTCGGTAAATCGGCTGATGAACCATCTGCGAAAAAAGACTTGGGAATCCTTTTTGAACAATCACATCTTTATGAAAACTGGACGGCGATTAATATTGAAAAAGCTCTACGTCCTTTTTACGAGAATTGGGACAGCACGGCATATCACGGGTATCTTGAAAAATTCTCTCTTTTGCAAAGACAAAAAGTAAAGAAAATGTCACGCGGTATGAAAATAAAACTTGCTATGGCGGTCACTCTTTCTCATGATGCGAAGCTGTTATTACTTGATGAGCCTACGGCAGGGCTTGACCCCGCGGCGCGTGATGAAATGCTTGATATAATGCGCGGCTATATTGCAGACGGGGACAGAAGCGTATTTTTCTCAACTCATATTACAAGCGACCTTGAAAAAATAGCGGACTATATTGTATATATAAGCGGTGGTAAAATCCTTTTCAGTGGCTTAAAAGACGAGCTTATTGAAAAATATTGTCTTGTAAAGGGTGGGGTAAAGGAACTGAACGAATTGCCCGAATCTAAGCGGAAAAACATAATCGGACTACGGGATTCGGGGACAGCGGGCGGATTTGAGGGAATGATGGAAGTGATGAATACAGGCGGTTTACCGCCCGGTATTATTACAGAAACTGTTTCGCTTGAAGATGTGATGATACACAGTGAGAGGAGCAGAAAGTGAAAAAACAAATCTTACAAATCGCCTGCATTTATTTTAGAGCAATCTGCACACATCAGAGCTGGTCTTACTTTTTGATTCCTGCTGTCTCTCTTTTTCTCGGATGGCTTACCTCTTCTGTTTTAGTAATTCCCATGGGTATATATATGTGTCTCGTATCTTGCATTAATATGTTTTATATCGGGGATAAGGGTGTAGACGCGCTTCTGTATACCCTGCCCGTAAGCAGAAAGGACATTGTTAAGGGCGGCTATATTCTTTCGCTTGTCTGTGTCCCCCTTTCCGTAATAATCGGCTTCATTCTGATGCCGGTAACAAATGCCGTTCATACTGTCGGAGTCCTTCATAATTTTGAATACAGTCTCACTATTATAGCGGTAAGTTATTTTATTTTCGCAATTTTGAACATAGTGATGTTTCCGCTATTATTCAGATTTGGTTATGGAAAAGCAAAGTATTTCGCGTATTATCTGCCTATATTTGCGTTTGGGTTTGCTTTAGGTACGCTCGTGGGATTCGGAGAGGAAGTCGCTTTTAAATTTTTAGACTATGCGAATGAAAACCCGCTTTATGTTAACGGGAGTATATTCATATCGGCGGCGATTATTACATTTTTGTCTTACAGGATGTCTGTAAAATTGTATTCAAAGCGGGAGTTTTGATAAACTAAAAAAGAAAGGAACAGCACAATGAAAGAAATACTGTCGGTGACAAATCTCACCAAAATTTTTAAGCTGTCGAAAAAGCAACAGCAACTGCGAAACTTAAACAAACCCATAATCACGGCAGCTGATAATGTCAGCTTTACCTCGTATGAGGGGGAAGTCTTCGGACTCTTAGGTCCCAACGGTGCGGGGAAAACAACAGTAATGCGTATGCTCGCCACACTTATTAACCCCGTTTCGGGCGATGCGACTGTCGGCGGTTACAGCATAGTAAAAGAGCCGCAAAGAGTTCGCGAAAACATAGGGTTCCTCACAAACGAGTTAAAATTAGATGACTTTTTCACACCTAATTACACCTTTGATTTTTTTGCGGAAATGCACGGTATACCTAAAGACGCCGCAAATGCACGTAAAAAAATGCTGTTTGAAAAATTCGGGATTGATAAATTCGCCGAGGTAAAAATCGCCAATCTTTCGCTCGGAATGAAGCAGAAAATTTCGCTCGTCACTTCAATTGTACATGACCCGAACATCATCATATTCGATGAGCCGACAAACGGTCTTGACGTTATAACCGCGAAAGTAGTGACTAACTTCCTCATTGAACTTAAAAAACAGGGCAAAAGCGTGATTCTATCAACCCATATATTTGAGCTTGCGGAAAAGTTATGTGACCGCGTAGGCATAATAATCGACGGCAAAATGACAGCCTGCTCTTCCATTAAAGAAATGAGTGGAGAAAAAACGCTTGAAGAAGCTTTCTTTGAGCTTTACTACAAAACTACAGGGGAGGCAATATAAATCATGAAAAATAACATACTTACTATAATGAAAAAGGAACTAACGCGGCTTTTCGGGGATAGACGACTCGTGTTTTCGGGAATTATCCTGCAAGGTTTACTGCTTTATGTAATGTACACGCTCATGGGTACGTTCATGAGCGGCATGGTCAGCGTGGACGATGATTATAAATATAAAGTCTCGGTAGTGAATATGCCGGAACAAATTTCTACGATTCTTGACGAGTGGTACACAGTGGTAGAAATAACTCATGTTCAGGGAGCAGATACAGAATCGGCAAAACAACAGGTAGCGAATAGCGCAATAGATTTACTTATTGTGTTTTCCGAAGGTTTTGATGAAGCTGTAACAGCTTTTGAATTGTCATCGGGAGAAACTGCGCCGCAAATCCAAATATGGCATAATGCGGGACATATAGAGTCGTTGGAAGCCGATTTCATGTTCAAAGATTTTTTCAGAGAATACGAACGCAGTATAGTCAAAAAATTCGATGTAAACGCTGTTTTAGGCGCGTATGAATATGACTTAAATGAGGGGACTGATTTTGCGGCTTCGCTTCTTATGTCTATGATTCCTATGATGATTATCATGGTGGTTTATCAAGGCTGTATGGCGATTGCACCCGAATCAATTTCGGGCGAAAAAGAGCGCGGAACGCTCGGAACTCTGCTTGCTACTCCTGCAAAGCGCAGTCATATGGCTCTCGCAAAAATACTGAGTATAACAGTATTTGGGGTTCTCGGCTCTATAGTTACATTTCTCGGCATGATGCTGTCACTGCCGAATATGATGGGCGACGGGGTTAATATCTCTTTTGATTTTTCGCCCGGCGAATACCTCATGATTTTTGCTGTTACGGTTTCGACGGTTCTTGTTTTCGTGGCACTCTTATCGATTATGTCGGCGTATGCAAAATCAATTAAGGAAGCGACTTCATACGCATCGCCCTTTATGTTAATCAGTATTTTCTGCGGTATGTCGGCTATGTTTACAGGCGGCGCAATGAGTGAGGTTTATTACTATTTAATTCCCATTTTCAATAGCGCTCAGAGCCTTACCTCAATATTTAATGGTGATATATCCGTAGTTAATATCACGGTTACAGCTTTGACAAATGTGATGTTTGCCTTGATTTTCACGGGCATACTTGCGAAGATGTTCAGCAGTGAGAAGATTGTTTTTGATAAGTAAGAGATAATAATTGTAATAAATAATAACAAAGCCGACTGCATACAGTAGCAATCGGCTTTTTCGTTTTTGGAGGAATATGATATATTGGGATTAAGCCTTGTGACAGTCACAACCACATGGACACGGTTCGCCGGATGTGCATTTGCAGTTGTCGCCGCATTTGCAGTTCGGGCATTTACAATGCGGATTATTGCAACTGCCGTCTTCAACCATACAGAGCCTTATGTTTTTCATCTCGTTCACCTCCTTTACCCCATTGACTTTATTTAATCCTTATGATATAATTATAACATAACAGATTTAAAATACAAGTACGCACTTTAATGTGGCATAGTACCTTTTTGGAAACTATAGGAGGGGAACATGAATAACAGCAATAAAATCAACTGCCCCGTTGTGGCAACGCTCGACATGATTGGCGGGAAGTACAAGGCTCTGATTCTATGGCACTTGATTGACGGAACGCGGCGATTCGGCGAACTCCGCAAGCTTATTCCGCAGGCGACGCAAAAAATGCTCACGCAACAGTTACGCGAGCTTGAAGGTGATAACTTGATTATTCGGAAAGTGTATCCCGTTGTGCCGCCAAAAGTCGAGTATAGCTTATCAAAACTCGGAAAAAGCATAACCCCCATTTTAGAAGAGATGCGTAAATGGGGGACGGAATATATGAAAAAGAACGGAATTGAAGCCAACTGTTTTATGACGGAAAGGTAGATGCAATATCGGACACCACCCAAAAAAATATTCCTTGACAACCTTTCCTAAAACAAAACCGTCTGCTTTATTGCGGACGATTTTTTAGAGCAATCAACGTAAGTTTACATCCTCTATCGGCGTATCGTATTTGGGTGAAATTTCAAGCGGCACAACAAATGTCGGGTCGTTAATGCTCCCGCAAAGATTTTTAAGTAGTTGGCGTTTCCCGGCATCGGACAAATTATCAACGATTTCTTTTGGCTCATCAAGAATAGTAATAATAACCTTTCGTCGTCCGATTATATTTGTCAGTACCTCGAATGGCTCTGTCGTAAAAACACGCCCATTCTCTAAATATCCTTCGTATGCTTGCATAATTAATACCTCCCCTCGCTTCCTACTACCCCCATTCTACCACACCCGCCCCCAAAAGTCAACCCCCGTTTCGTAGGGGACGCCGCCCACGGCGTCCCGTTAAATTCGTCCCGCAAATTAACACCCCCTGCGAAAAAAACTCTTGACAAATCTCCTTAAAATGTGCTATAATGTTTACAATCGAACTAAAGTTTTAAAAGGATTGACTTTTATGAAAAAATATGGTATAATAAAAAATAGCAATCAATCAATCAATCAATCAATCGCAGCTTAATACCGCTTTATCCCCCTGCGCCGAATTACATATAAATCACAAGGCGACTACCCCGCATTAGCGGGAGTAGCCGCCTTTTCGTGTTTTAGGCTATTCACTGTTTCTACAACCCGCGTAATCCGCCAAAAATACAACCTTCCGTCAAGCATTTCACGGCGGTAGAGTTTCCTATTTCTCTATAGTCGATTTCGTT
>WRKM01000038.1 GCA_009778065.1 Oscillospiraceae bacterium | reverse complement strand
GCCTTGATGGCGGGATTTGGTGATAGGTGAAAAGGCGGGAGTATTAATTATGATTATTTAAACTCCTGATACCCTTTCATTAGCTTGTTGGCTATATGCAGAATCAATTCTTTATTTGTGGGAACGCCCGTATCGTAACAAACATAATCAGTATAGCTCTCATACAGCGTTTCGACGTCAGTCAGCCGCCATGTTCTGTATATCGCGGAGCGGATTGCCCTTTCTATACTCCATTCGTTCTTTTTGAACTCCTTAGCCACAACGGGGTAGACGTCCTTTTTAAGAGACGGATTACTCTTTCCGGCGTATATAACTGTAGCAATCGCCTTAATCAGATATTCTTTTCCGCTAACGGCATATGTAAAGCCCATTTTTTCAACCTCGCGCTTTATAACATGCTCAAAACTTTCTTGATTCTCCTCGGTCTTTAATTGACACAGCATACAGTTATAAGCGAAATCGAAAACCTTTCGCGGGGAATAATCGGGTTTTACTTTCATAAAAATGTAATCCGCACCGAGACTGCGTACTATACTGTGCGTTATATGCGAGCTGTTATATGTTATAACTATGATAAAGGGTACTTTTTTCAGTCTCGCCGCTCTGAGCCAACGGAGAAAGGAGTTACCGTCGCCATCACCCTCATTAAGCTCAAGGTCAAGAAAAACCATGTCAAAAGTTTTACTCTCGGCGAGCTTTATAGCCTTCTTCAGCCCGTTCGCCACGCTTAACTCAACCTCATACGGCAGATGATTTGCACATTTTTCGTATTTTTCGCAATGTGCAATTTCATCCTCTATGAGAAGCACCCTCATACTTTTTTCTCCTGTATAACAGTGTCTCGCTCTTGTAAAACGGTTCTGTTACTTCTTTTTTATATAAAAATTGTTTGTTGTTATAATTATATTATATCTTATACTATAATGCAAGTCAAGCATCGTTTTTATTAAATATTATCCTTAATATAAGTTATCGAGAGTTATTGAAAACCGAAAAATTAAACTTGCAAAGCGGTAAGTTTTATGATATAATGTTTCTGTTCATATATTTTCAAAGCATTATTTTAAACAACGGGGGTTATCTATATGTATTGCAGACATTGCGGCTCCTTTGTGGGAACCGATAAAACATTTTGTACCGAATGCGGTGCGAAAAATGAATCTATTGCACCCGCTCCTGAAACTGTTCCTGCGCCTGTTCCTGTTCCTGCGCCTGTTCAAAAAAAGAAAAAAGGTACATCCAAGGTTGTATTAATCGTTATTTTAATTGTACTTTTATTACTCGGTGTAGCGGCTGTTCTGTGGTGGCAGGGCATTATCGAGCTTCCTTGGTTCAGCTCCCCATCGGATATTTCGGACTCTGACAGAGAACGTGACAGGGACAGGGAAAGCGGCGAAGAAGACGGAAATAGCGGAAATGGCGCGAATGACGTGAATAACGGAAATGACGTGAATAACGGAAATGACGTGAATAACGAGAATGTCGGTAATACAGGGAGTGGCAGGAACGACGAACCAACGGCGAGATTCGCAGACGATACAACAATACATATAACCTCGCGGCGTGAAAGCGAGGGTTCATATGTGGTTGATTTTGCCGTAACTCAGTTCACGAACGGGAAACAGTATCTTGTAGGAAAATATACAGTAAACACAGAAAACGATGATTTAACAAATGAGGATTTTGAAAACGCCGTAGAAATTACACAGCCGGATATTATTCTTTTAGACTCATATGACATATTAGGCGAAAACGCGCTTACGGACGGCGACAAAACGACCGTTACGCTTATTCTCACCGAAACCAAGGACGAATACTTACTTACTTTCGGCGCGTCTGACAGCCGCCTCTTTACTTTTAACGGTATAGAAATCACGGGCGGTGTTCATGATACTCTCGATAACTACAACACTTATGCAAAACCCACCGGAATAACGGGGATACTCGAAGCCGGAGGGCAAATACAACGGTTTACATTACCGATAGACGTCAGCGAATTTCAAAGCTATCCGACAGTCGTTATACTACCTGAGCCGTTTGAAGACGTAACTGAAATAACTTTTTATATATCAAGCGCAGACGGTTCACAGGAGTATATAGCTGTCTCGGAGATTTCCATATTTTAGGGACACATATATTTATAAAAATAATCTGACGGGCGTAAAAGCCCGTCAGAGGTGATATGAGAATATATAAGGCAGAAACTACTCGCAGGGAAATTCAAACCAGAATGTACTCCCTTTTCCCGGCGCACTGTTCACCCCATATGAATATCCGTGTAACTCCATGACGCTTTTTACTATAGATAAACCCAAGCCCGTACCTACTGTAGTACGTTTATAAAAGTGAGATTTTTTAGCCTTATAATATCTTTCCCAAATATAGGGTTGTTCGTCCTTTGCTATCCCGCTCCCTGTGTCCTTAACCTCAAACCGCCCGATTGTATCTTTTTTTCTGATTAGTCTGACCGTGATTTTACCATCGTTTCCCGTATAATTTACAGCGTTGTTTATTAGGTTGTAGACCACCCGTTCTATCTTTGACACATCTGCGCGGATAAGAATGTTTCTTTCGATTTCTTTAACAAAAGCAAATTTATTTTCCCGCGAAAAATAATCAAAACGCTCTAAAACCTCGTCTAAGTGCATAGAAAAGTTGAAAAAAGTCACCGTTTTTTGCGCTACTCCGCTTTGCAGCTTTGAAAGGTCGAGCATATCAATGACTAAACCGTTAAGTCTGTCCGCTTCGTCTATTATTACCTGTACGTGCTTCATGCGCTTCGCGGGGTTATCACCTGAAAGGTCGCGAATCATCTCGGCGTATGCTCTAATCATGGTCAGCGGCGTTTTTAAATCGTGCGAGACGTTAGCGAGCAGGTCTTTTCTGAGGTTTTCGGTTTTAGCAATCTCGCGTGAAGCCTTGTTGAGATTCTCGGTGAGAGTCCTTATCTCGGCGTAGTCGGCTTTGCGCGTAGTCATATTAAATTCGCCCGTAGTGAGTTTTTTCGCACTGCGGGAAATATTTATTATAGGTTCCGAAATATTATGTATTACAAACGCCGACAGAAGAAAAGCCACTATAAACATTGATACCGAGGATAGAAAAAACTGGCTCTGTAAAACACTTTGGGTATTTTCAAGCGGCTCTGAAAAATTATAAATAGTTATCAGTCCGCGGACATTGTTTTGTGTGCCGACGAGTAAGCTATAGCATCGCCCCTCACGCTCACCAACCCGAAATGAATGAACGGTGCTTCCGTCCCTGCTCGATAAAGCCTCCTCTAACAGCGTTTCTGTCGGTGGTATGTCGAAGACCGTGCGACTCAACAGATTGTCGGCATCGGACGTATATTCTAAAACCGCCCCGCCCCCGATATATTTATTTATGACAATAAGCATTTCCTGCTCGCGAGAAAGCCGATTCATCTCATCGAGCAGGGAAACATTATCCCAGTTTCTTGCTAAAACACGCGCCGTTTCCGTAGTCTCCTGCATTTTTATTGTATTATAAAAATACGGAAACAAGGTAATCTGGTTTATGTAAAGAAAACCGAGAAGTATTGTTGTGAAGCCGATAAAAACCAACCACACGCGAAAACGCATACTGTTAATGAATTTAAACATATTTCAATCCGTAAAGCGGCGCCTGAGACTTTTTACACCTCAAACTTATATCCCATACCGCGTAAGGTGACGATATACTTTCTGTATTCGCCGAGGTTATTACGAAGCATTTTTATATGGGTGTCGATGGTTCTGTCGTCTCCGAAGAAATCATAACCCCAAACGGTTTCGAGAAGCTTGTTTCGGGATAATGCTATATTTTTGTTTCTGACTAAATAAAACAATAAATCGTACTCTTTTGGTGTAAGAGCGATTTTTTCACCGTCAATCTTTACATCACGAGCGGTAAAGTTTATTTCTAAACCCTCAAATATAGTTACTTCGTTTTGTATTGTCTGGGTCTGGTTTCTTTTTATAATTGCATTAACACGGGCGAGTATTTCTTTAGGCGAAAACGGCTTAACTACATAGTCGTCTGCACCTATTTCAAAGCCGAAGAGCTTATCATATTCCTCTCCGCGAGCCGATAGCATAAGCACGGGAGTAGAACTGAATTTCCGTATTTCCTTACAGGCGGAAAATCCATCTAAGCGCGGCATCATAATATCCATTATTATGATGTCGAACTCGCCGTTTTTAGCAAGCTCCATAGCCTGCATACCATCTACGGCTTCTTCTACCTCGTGTCCCTCGAACTCGGCATACTCGCGTAAAACCTCGCGGATTTTCTGCTCGTCGTCAGCAATAAGGATTTTGTACATAAGAAGTCCTCCTAAAAAAATGTTCGGCTAAAGCTTTGCTTACCGAACTAAATTAACAAATAAAATAAAGTTTAATTGTCGGGAGAGGAAATTATGATTAAATCAATCATTCCTCTTGAATTATAGCTCGTTATTATGAAATTCGTGTGATAGCAGTGTTATTTTTGTATGAATCGGTTCAAATAGCGTTTTATATAGCTGTCATTCTGCGTAATGAACTCTGCGGGGCTATGCTCAAAGCCGGCTATTTCGCTCTCCTTTCTCGTGTGGAGCGGCATGGTTATCCGCGCCTTATAGGTACTTCCCACACGCTCGCCGACTACTTTTCCGTTCAGGTTAGTAACAATACGTTCTACAAGCGGCAGACCTATCCCGAGCCTTATGCTTTCGGAATGAGGATTCGCCGCAGGGTCTATCTCGTTTGTTACGCTGATAGTGAGTCCTTTTTCAGCCGCATTATAGAAAACACTGACCTCGATTTTACTTTCGGGCTTTGAATACAGCAGAGCGTTTTGGATAAGATTTAAGAAAACTACCGTGAAAACCCGTTCTGAAATCCTTATCAGCCGTCCGCTATCCTTTGAATTGAACGTAATTACGGCATATCCTAACAGCATATTACATTTTTTCACGAGTCCGTCTATGGTTTTAAATACGTCTATCGTCCTGTCAGTGTCCGAATACGAAAAGGTGTTAAAATAATAGTTCAGATTTGTACTCAGAGCCAATAAATCAAATGCCGCCCCAACCTGAGTTTTATAGTTTTCGAGCAAAACTTCATCACTCTGCACAAGCGGATTAAGCACGCACTGCTCTGCGAAAAACTGTATATTCTGAATCTTATCGTTTATTCCGCCGAGATAGTTTTTCAATAAATCCGCTATTTCGGATTTCGCCGCAAGCTCCGACACAATACTCTTGTCAAATGCTTCGCATACATAATATGTCTGACCGTTTGAAAGCGTAATCCTGTCAATACTTACGGGAATCCTCGTCTCAGCCGTTCCTATAGAGAATATAATCTCCTTACGGCTAAAAAACTCCTCCTTTTTGGGAAAATCAATCTTCCAAGGGGTAAAAAATCCCTCTTTATCCCAAAGAATTTTAAAATCAGCATCGAGAATCGCCGAACGCCTGTTTTTCTTCTCCAACAAACTTTTTAAATCATCGAAAGTCATAAATAATACCTCACAAATTGCTTATATACCTTATAAATTTAGGGTGTGCCTTAAAAACACAATATACTGCAAATCCGGTAAGCAGACCGCTTATTATCCCCCCCGCCATCAGTATCGGAAGATAAACAAAGACGCTTCCGCTCTGTAAAATAACCGCCGCCGCTGTTAACTGCCCTGCATTATGGGAGATTGCCCCTGCAACGCTTACTACGGGTATGGGTATATCCTTAACAGCCGTTTTCAGCACGAACATGACAACCAAGGCGATAACGCCGCCCGTAAAGCTGTAAATCAACCCGAATACCTGCCCTGTTATTGAAGCCGCCAATAAAACCCGAACAAGAAGAATCATGAAAACGTCCCGCGCCCTCCACATGCCGCCGAGAAAAATTACGAACAGCGTGACTATATTGGCAAGACCGAGCTTTAACCCCGGAAATGCAAACGGCATGGGAATCTGCGCCTCGACTGTAAAAATAATTAATGCCAAAACCGCAAAAAGTGCGGTCAGGGAAAGCTTCTTAACACCACCTCTCACACGTCTACCTCGCAATGGCGTCCAAATCGGAATCCACACCCGTAATACGGATTTCAAGCCTGTTCGGCAGACAAATAATGGGAATAAAACTGCCGCTCGATATAAACCCTGTGTTTACACACATTTGGTCGGGGCAGTCCGCTTTTATTACCCCTATTTCCCCCTGCTTTACGAGAACTTCGTTTTTTCCGCCTGCCGTATATTCGGATAACACATACTCCTCATGGACGGCGGAAAGGTCGATGGCTCTGAGAAGCGTGCCGTTTTTATATATTTCGGCGATTGTTTTATCGCTTGATACTCTGCCCATAAAAAACCACACCGCGAGCGAACCCGCAAACAAAGCCGCAATTATGCAGTACAGAATAAAATTTCGTTTAGCTGTCGAATTCAATATTTATATCCTCCGAAAAGGTGAACCTCATGTCTTCTTCTATAAGAATATAACCGACGTCCGAAAGGATTTCGATTAAATCCCCACCTCCGACAAAAAGTGCGGTAGAGAGTGCGTCGGCGGTCATCGCGCTTTCTGTTATTATTGTCGCGGATATTGCACCGCTCTCAGAAGGATAACCCGTTTTTCTGTCAATAATATGGTGATAACGCTTGTTTTCGTATATGAAATATCGCTCATAATTACCCGATGTGACTACGGCTTGGTCGAAAATACGAAGTTTGGCGCAAATTTCCCCTGCCTCAAGCGGGTCAGCTAACCCAATAAGCCAGCCGCCGCCATCTTTATCGCCTATAGTGATTATATCCCCGCCCAAATTGAGTACTGCGTTTTTCGTACCGTTTTGGAGCAGTACTCTCTTCATCTCATCGGCGGCGTAGCCTTTAGCGAACGCACCGAGATTAATTTTCAAGCCGCTCTTTAAAAAGCGTACCGTCTGTTCATTTTCATTTAAGACTAAATACTCAAAACCGCTGTTCTCAAGGGCGGCGGCTATTTCATCGTCAGAGGGGATTCCCTGACCTCTTTCTATGCCTGCCTCCCATAGCTCAATGACGCCGCCTAAAGCAATATCAAACGCACCGCCTGTTAATTCTGAGTAAAAGAGTCCCTCTTTAAGAAGAAAAAATAACTCGTCCGAAATGAAAACATCGCCTTCATATGCGTTTTGGTTAACGTAATACAACTCGCTCTCGGACATTTTCGCGCTTGCTGTAGCTTCAATCTCATACAGACGCGCTAAAGCTTTTTCGATGACGAGATTCGCTTCTTTTTCTCTCATATCGTAGACACGAACTGAGACATCAGTACCGAGTGCGAAAACCGTGCGTTCCGCATAAACCTGCGTCCCGCCGCAACCCGATAACAATAATAAGGCAAATACAGCCGCATAAAATAAAAACTTGTTTTTCATACTTTTAATTCTACACTAAAATTAAAGAAATTTCAAGTAAATTATTTACAAAAAATCAAATAAATTTACTTTTATAAGAAATTAATTCATATTCACCCATTCTGCAATATCCCGAAGAACCTGTTCATCAACACTCGCTTTTATTTTATATTCATCAAAAATATCAGTAATACTCGTTATCGCCGAGGGCATAAAAAAGTGATTTAACCCCTCATATAACATAAAGACGACATTATCACGTCCGCTCAAAAGCTCCTGATACATTGCAAAATCCTTATCGGCGAAGACCTGCATATCGTTTTCTGCCTGCATAACTAAAAAAGGAGCGGTTATATCTTTTATATAATCCTCCGTAGGATTTTGAAGTAGGTCTTTAAAATAATACATAGACACGCCGCTCGCGTCAACCTCAGCCTTTGCCTCATCGTCGGGCATATTTAATATTGCCGCCTCCTGCTCCTCGACTATCCCGCTTTCAAATAGGGCTATTGTCTCCTCTAACTCTTTCCCTTCCATTGTTTCTAAAGCAAACAAAAGCTGTTGGTCTGCGATTACTTCAATCAAAGAACGCGGTGTACCCGCAAATAAAATCAGTCCCGCATAATCACCCCCCGAAGCGTGTATTCTCGGCGCAAGCGAGCCGCCTAAGCTGTGTCCGAGTATATATACCCTGTTTTCGTCTATGCGCGGGTCGGATTTTAAAATCCGTGTCGCCGATATTGCGTCTTCTATTGTTTCCTCCCACACCGTCAGCCCGCCGCCTAATTGTTGCATCATCGCCGCCCCGTGAGTGAGCGTCCGCTTGTCGTAGCGGATTACCGCTATGCCGTTTAATGACAGGTATTCCGCTATTTCCTTAAAGGGTGCGTTAGGATAACCGGGCAGTGCCGCAGGAACCCCATTCATGTCGGACGCTCCCGAACCATGCACCAATACTACTGCCGGGATTTTATCTGTGACATCGTCAGGTAGGGTCATAACCCCTTTAAGCGGATATTCGGTATTCTCGCCGATTATTACGGGAATTTCCGTAAAGCCGTCATTTTGAACGCTCTCCGTGTCTGAAGTTTCGGGTATGTCCGTAAAGTTGAAAAACAGACCTGCTACTAATCCATCCTGCGAAAAGACTATGCGCGTAACGATTCCCGTGTTTTCGTGAATAGAAATGACATTATAAATATCATATTCGTCGTGCGGAACCTTTTCTGTTGAACTAAAGTCTATTATTTCCCCCGCATCTTTTACCATGCCTTCCCAAGCGTTTCTTAGCCCCCGAACTCCGAGAGCTTTATTCATATCGGCATCAAAGCCCTCCGCCGCCACTGAATAATCGCCGTTTGAGAGTGCTAATACAAACTGCTCTGCACGCAGGTCGTGATTTTCCCATTCGATAACGATTGCGCCGTGTTCGCCTTCGGATTGATTATTCGCTCCGTTACCGGATTCATTTGCGCCTTTTGTACAACTTGACACAGCAAGTAATAACAACAATACAGACATTATAAATACGATAGTTTTCTTTGTTCTCATCTAATTGCTCCTTTTATGGTAAATACAGTTTACATTTTTATAATAACACAGTTCTTTTTCGTTGTCAATAGGTATTTTAAAATATCTGTAATCTCCGAAACCCGAAGAACCAAAAGATGATGCTGACGTATATAAATCTTAAAAACAAATCGAATATTTAAGCCGAAGCTGTAAATAATAAAGACAAAACTTTATTTTAAAACGGCGAGGATAAATAATGCAGGAAAACAAGTTAAATACAGTAGAGCCTGATGAAGAAGAAGAATCTGAGGCGGGCGTTGAAGAGCAGGCTAAGCAGATTTCAGATTGTGGTATTGTTCCGCTCAAAAATGCAGAATACTCCATTCATATTTTGACCGTTATCGGGCAGGTAGAGGGTCATTTTATACTTCCTCCTCAGAACAAAACCACAAAATACGAGCATGTAATCCCCGCTCTTGTCGCCATAGAGCAGGACTGCGATATAGAGGGATTATTAATCATATTAAATACCGTTGGCGGCGACGTCGAGGCGGGGCTTGCAATTGCCGAATTGATTTCCGGTATGTCTAAGCCCACTGTTTCAATCGTCGTAGGCGGCGGACATTCGATTGGCGTACCGCTCGCGGTGAGTGCGCGGCGAAGCTTTATTGTTCCCAGCGCGACCATGACCATCCATCCCGTTCGTATGAATGGGGTTATGCTCGGTATACCTCAAACCATGTCATATTTCGAGCGTATGCAGGAGAGAATTACCTGCTTTGTCACCCGCAACAGTAATATAAAAGCCGACCGCTTTAAAGAACTCATGATGAAAAAAGACGAGCTTGTTATGGACGTGGGTGCGGTACTCGATGGTGAAACCGCAGTGAGCGAGGGTATAATAGATAGTCTCGGCGGACTTTCTGAAGCTGTCGGTTGCCTCCATGCTCTTATAGATACAAAGAGGGCGGCTTCCGAGACGAAACCCAACGCCGCGGAGGAAGCTCAAAAATGATACTATATTCCGTAATAAGCGAATCAGATATTTTTTACACGCCTCCTTATATACAGCCTCAATGCGAGTGCAGGAAAGGGAATGACGCTGATGTCACTCCCTGTATAACAAATCCGGCAGAGCTTCTTAAAAAGTATTGCTCGAACGATAGTAATATAGCGCAAACCTATCCGTTATATACATTTTTTTCGGATATATAATTCTCTCTTTTATTCAATTAAATCATTATACCACTTAGTAGCCGCTATATACGAGTCGTTTACTAACTGTGAGTCTAACTTATTTTTTTCAATAAATCGGGATATATCATCCCAGTTTGCGTATTCGTAGTTTTCATAAAAGCGCAGTAAATCCGAATAAATTCCTTCATTCGTAAGCAAGGATTCACGAATCTCCTCCGAAACAGGAATTTCCTCCAAGAGTTCTGTCCTCGTCGTTTCAAAAGCGATATGCAAAAGCGAGAGCATACCGACCATGAAAACCTTTTTTGGCTCCTGCTGTATGTAAAAGTGCGGCGCTAACAGCTCTCCGAACCTCGCCCTTATCAGCGACATTCGCACAAGTTCCATCGGCTGCCCCTCGGCTATTCCCCGAAGAGCCAGTACCGCTATCCATTGTTTCAGGTTTTCTTCCCCCAAATATGCTACAGCCATAGATACCGTGGATACATTTCGCAGTCCTACCGCCGCCGAATTTAAAATACGAAGAAGCTTATATGTAAGCGCGACGTCGGCTGAGATAATTGTACTTATTTCGTTAAAGTCCATATAGTCGGTCGTGCTGGTGAGTTTTAATAAACGCAGATAATTAGCTTTCGTGGGACCTATGTCTTTCGTTTTTCTGGTCACCTCCGGTTCAAGCTTGCTGAAGAAAAAGCCCTGATAAAGACTGAAACCCGTGTTCTTAGCCCTCAGATAATCCTCTGCCGTTTCTACATCTGTCGCGATGAATCTTATATTCGGGTTTTCTCCTGTTATTTTCTTTTGCGCCGCGAGGTTTATCTTCTTCGTATTAAACTTACAAAAATCTGCGAGAGAAAGGATTTCTTTTACGGCATTTGCTTCACAGAGGTCGGTAAACGCTAATTTATAACCGTTTTTTCTTAATTGAAGATATGAGTCTATATTAGCTTTCGTGATATTTTCGGGAAGATTTACCTGCACTATAAATTTATCCCTTTGCAAGGTTTTTGATACAGTGGGACTCAACAACTGCGGCGAGTACGAAATAAAAAACCGCAGGTTGTTTTTTATATCGTCAAGTCCGAGTGCATCAAAGGTTCGGTTTACTCCGCTTAAATTTACGGTGTTTTCTTCGTCCTCTTCACCGCGTCCGCAGTCAACTAAGTCATAACCGAAAGTCTGTCGGGATGCGTAAAGTATAGGTTGTAAATTAATGAATAAATCTTTAAATTTTTGGGCTGTGTCATATTTATCCTCGAACAAACTTATCTGATTGCGTCCGTTCATTTTTGATTTATACATAGCAATATCGGCTTTCCGCAGAATCTCGGACAAGGTAAAGCCATGACGCGGAAAATAAGAAACTCCGATGCTGAGGGTACATGATACATCGATATTCGGCAAGGTATATGACGACAGCGCGGTAGATAAAAGCTCTTTATAGTGTTTTATCATTTTTTCTTCAGACCTGAAATCGTCGGGTGAACCTGAGAATAAAAGGACAAACTCGTCGCCGCCCAAGCGATATAAATGTCCCGCAAACGCACTGTTCGCCTGTAAGTGTTCTACAAGTCGGCGAAGGATTAAATCCCCGGCGTTATGACCGTAAGTATCATTTACCGCTTTAAAATTATCAAGGTCAAACAGAGCGATTATACCGCAAAGCATGTTATTCGCAATAATTTCCTCAAGCGCGGCAAAATCCTCCTGAAGTTTTCGCCTGTTGGGTATGCCCGTAAGCTGGTCTAAATACGCTAAAGCGTAAAGACGGCGGTTAATTTCTTTTTCTTTCGTAATATCACGAGTGAAAAAAACGATAGCAGGCTCGCCATCGAACCAGTGAACGGCTCTGTAGCTCGCCGCATATGAGCGTCCCGATTTGTCGGCAAGCTCAAATGAAGCAGTACTCGCTTTACTGCTTTTTCTCCCGTAAGGACAGTTGTCGCACAGATTTTGATATGTGCCGGCAAAGCTCGTTTTACAGACCTGAACCTCTTCTGAATCAGGAATTAAAGCGGATGCCGCCTTATTGGCGAAGATTACTTCACAGCCTCTTCCGCGTACAACAAAAGCGTTTAAGTCCGGCTGGTTCAAAATAGCGCCTAAAACGTCCTCGATTTGTCTGTCTTTTACATCTTTTTGCTTTTTAAAAAGCATAAATACACCCCATAACGTCTCTTTATACACGTACAGTATATCAATTTTTCTTGTTTTTGTCAAGGTTTTTTGCGATAACGCATAGTTTTTGTTTATTTGTTTACAAACACTGCTTTTTATGTTATAATAACATAATGAGAGGTGATTAATTATGATTTTATCCGCATTCGTATTCCCGCATCCGCCTATTGTCCTGCCCGAAATCGGAAAGGGCAGACAGACCGAAATTCAAAAAACAATCGATGCTTTTGAGGAGTGTGCAAAACAAATCGCACAGCAAGAGCCTGATACAATCGTGCTTGTAACGCCGCACAGCATAAGTTATGCCGATTATATTCATATCTCGCCGGATGCAGCGGCTGAAGGAGATTTAAGGCAGTTCGGAGCGGCTGATGTTTTTATGAGTGTCGATTACGATATCGAGCTTTCCGATGAAATTGAGAAATTTGCCGTTTTTTCCGGTATTTCTGCGGGGACACTCGGTCAAGAATCCCCACGATTAGACCACGGGGCAATTATTCCGCTTTGGTTTGTCAACAAGTATTATAAGAACTATAAGGTAGTACGAATCAGCATTTCGGGACTTTCGGTAGCTGAGCATTACAGATTCGGTAAGGTTATAGCAGAATCGGCAAAACATCTCGGCAAAAATGTTGTATTCATAGCGAGCGGTGATTTATCCCATAAGCTCCCCGAACCCGACGGCGTAAAATTAGATGCGGAAATTACCGGCTCGTTCGCTGACGGAGATTTCCTGCGGCTTTTGCAAATTCCGTATGAGCTTTGCCAAAAAGGTGCAGAATGTGGTCTGCGTGCGTTTATTATTATGGCGGGCGTACTCGATAAAACTGAAGTAACCGCAAAACTTCTGTCGTATGAGGGACCGTTCGGGGTCGGTTACGCAGTGGCTTCGTTTATTCCGTGCGGTACAAACAGCGAGCGTGATTTTCTCGCAAGATATGAGGTTTTAGAGAAAATCCGCATGGAAGAAGTAAAGTCAAATGAGAGTGATTATGTAAAAACAGCGCGGTTCTCTCTCGAACATTTTGTCAGAACGGGAAGAACCCCGTTACCTTCGGAGGTTGCAGAAGCTTTGCATATAACGAAAAGCAGGTGGAAAGAGCTTTTTTCGGAAAGAGCGGGCGTATTTGTCTGCATAAAAAAACGCGGAGAGCTTAGAGGTTGTATCGGCACAATCAGCCCCGTTTCCGAAAATATAGCAAAAGAGATTATACGAAACTCGGTGAATGCGGCTTCGGAAGACCCCCGCTTTGAGCCTGTGGACGCAGGAGAGCTTACCGAGCTTGTCTATACGGTTGACCTGCTTAAACCGCCTGAAAAAATTGAATCTGTTTCACAGCTTGACGTAAAGCGTTACGGAGTAATCGTCACAAGCGTTAATGGTAATAAACGCGGATTACTTCTGCCGAACCTCGACAGTATTGATACAGTACAACAACAGGTGAGTATAGCTAAACGTAAAGCGGGCATAAGCGACGATGAGGCTATTTTCTTAGAGCGATTTGAAGTTACGAGATACACATGAGAGTTAAGTGTCGGATTTGCCCTCATGGGTGTGAAATCGCCGAGGGCGAAGTCGGGTTTTGTAAAGCGCGGGGGAATATCGGCGGTAAAATAGCCTGTCTAAACTACGCAAAAGCGACCGCCTTAGCCCTTGACCCGATTGAAAAAAAGCCGTTATGTCATTTTCACCCCGGCAGTAAGATTCTGTCTGTCGGGAGTTTCGGCTGTAACATGAGGTGCGGCTTTTGTCAGAATCATCACATTTCCATGAGCGGTGAGCATGAGATAAGCAGTACCTTCATTTCCCCTTCGGATTTAGCGGATAAAGCATCGATGCTTGTCAGCGGCGGTAATATCGGCGTTGCATATACTTATAACGAACCTTTAATAGGTTTTGAATATATTTATGACTCCGCTAAAGCAGTACACGCTGTAGGGCTTATGAATGTCGTAGTGACTAATGGCTTTATTAACCGCGAACCTTTACTTGAGTTACTTCCCTGTGTCGATGCTTTTAATATCGACCTGAAGGGATTTAACGATAGTTTTTATAAGAAAATGCGGGGAGATTTACAAACGGTTAAAAATACGATAGAAACAGCGAGCGAGGTCTGTCATGTTGAAGTGAGTATGCTTATTGTACCCGGCGAAAACGACTCCGAGGAGGAAATGAGCTTTGCCGCGAAATGGCTGTCCTCAATAAATCGGGATATGCCGCTCCATATTTCGAGATATTTCCCCAACTATAAATACAGCCACATTCCGGCAACAGATGTTGATAAGATTTACAGGCTCGCGGAGATTTCAAGCAAGTATCTTAGCCATGTATACACAGGAAATATTTTTTGATACTAAAAAAGGGCGTCATGCTCTTTTTTCGCCTTTTACCAATTCCGCGTTTAAAGCGGTTTTTTTCTGAAATTTATCCTACACCTACATTAATCTATATTATTCTATAATTTTCATGAATATAATAAGAATATGCAATGAATAATTGCAAATGTAACAACACAAATCAACAAAAATAACCTTAAAGCAAGAAAAATCATGAATTTGCAACGATTTGTTGCAAATGTAACAACACAAAACAAGGAAAAACAAGTAAAATCAACAAAATTCAAGAAAAAATAAGGACAAAAAACAATACTTTTTTCGATAATTTTCTGTTATTATTAAGAAATAAGCTGTAGAACTAAATACATCTTATAGAATTTAAAACATTTTTGTAAACCCTTAGGGGTAGAAAGGAAACGTCATGACAGGAAATTTTAAAAAGGTATTGAGCTTTACCATTTGTTTTGCTATAATATTAAGTATAGCAACAACCGTACCGCTCAA
>WRKM01000037.1 GCA_009778065.1 Oscillospiraceae bacterium | reverse complement strand
CATTTCAAGGATTTCTTTTTCAAATGTTTTTATACGTGTGTATTTTCTTGGCATAAATATACCCCCTGTTTTATTATACCTTAACAGGGGGCTTTTGTCTATTGTCCGTTTTTACTGGTTCTGTTCAGAGCGACTGCTATGGATTTATAATCACGAATACTTTTCAAAAAACCTCAACAGCTTCTCAATAATTCCCTGTTTCTTTTTGTCGCGGTTTACGTCGCCGAACCGCGACACAGGCGGCAGAATCTTGTCAATATTCGTCCCTGTTGTACGTAATGCGCCGTCACGGAAAGATATATCGACAAATCGGTGGGTCTCTTCGTCTTTCAAATTCTCGTCGGCAATTATAGCGGACAAATCAGCTTCTTTGCGTTGCTGTACAAATTTTTGCCAGTCATCAGTTATATGAGATGCCACATTAACCTGTGCCACGAAACGCTCTATGAGTTCCTTTTTGCTCCGTAGCCGTATACTTGAATCAACCGCCTTTGTAATTGACGTGAGTATGCTCATATCTTCGCAGTTGGATTCACGGTACTTTTCTACAAGAATAAGAATGTAATCAATGTTTACCTCGATTTGTTGGATAAGCTCCAATTCAAAGACAATATCATCGTTAATGGATTCTTTATCACCATCGCTTTTCGGGCGAATTTCTTGATACAGGTCAATATAAATGCTTTGATAGTCTTGAAAATCGCGGTCGCTTAGTATCTCATTCCCTGCAAAATCATCAAATGCTGTCAGAATATTTTTGATTTTCAAAATTGTACCGTATAACCGGATAAATTCTTTTTGTGCTTCTTCACCGACAATCGGTTCATCAAGCGGGAAAGTCGTCGTCAATTCTGCAATAAGCTCGGTATATCCCGGCTTATGCTCCCCGTTTTCGTTGTAGCCATTGTAATAATCGCTATAGGTTTTCAGAAGCACGATTCCGCCCGCTTCTCTGTTACCAAATAAGGCGATTGCTTCATAGGTAGCCTCTTTCAAGTCGCGGAAGCAGACGATATTCCCGAAAGTTTTAACGCTGTTTAATATGCGATTAGTACGGGAATAGGCTTGAATTAAACCATGTTGCCGTAGGTTTTTATCTACCCACAGCGTATTTAATGTGGTCGCATCGAATCCCGTCAAGAACATATTAACCACGATTACTAAGTCAATTTCGCGCTTTTTTAATCGTTGCGAGAGGTCTTTGTAATAATTTTGGAAATTGTCCGCAGATGTGTCGTAATTCGTGTTAAAAGTAGCGTTGTAATCTGCAATAGCGGATTCGAGAAAATCGCGAGAAGGCTTGTCAAGGTTTTCGTTGTCGAAATCTTCATCAGCAAATACATCATCGGGGTCTTCTTCATTTGCGCAGTAACTGAAAATCGTTGCAATGTTCAGCTTGCGATTCCGCTCTGTAAGCTGTTTTTTAAACTCCTCGTAATATTTCTTTGCCATAGGAATAGAAGCCGTGGCAAAGATTGAATTAAACCCTGCAACGCGCTGACCTTTCAGCGAATAAGTAGAGCTTCTCTTGGTTTTTTGGTCGAAGTGTTCAAGAATATATTTTACAATTTCGGTGACACGGCGCGGGTCTGCAAGTGCTTTCTCGGTGTCAATAGCCGACACTTGCTTATCAGTTTCGTTGTCCTTTTGCTTGACAGTGTTTATAAAATCAATACGAAACGGCAGAACATTTCCGTCATTAATCGCGTTTACAATCGTGTATGTATGCAGTCTGTCGCCGAACGCCTGTTCTGTTGTCCGTAGTAGCGGATTGACGCTACTGCCTGCATTTACAGGGAAAATCGGCGTACCCGTGAACCCGAAAATGTGGTAATTCCGAAACGCTTTTACTATTTTTTGACGCATATCACCGAATTGCGAACGGTGGCATTCGTCAAATATAATAACGATGTGCTTTTTATAAACATCATGGATTTTATTCTTGCTCACGAAAATATCTAACTTTTGAATAGTTGTTATAATAATCCGTGCAGTCGGGTCGTTGAGGTTCTTCTCTAACTGCTTGGTGGATTTACTGCTGTTTGCCGAATCCTTTTGAAATCGGTCGTACTCTTTCATGGTCTGATAATCCAAATCCTTGCGGTCAACCACAAAAAGCACCTTCGCGACTTCCTCAAGCTGTGTGGCAAGTTGCGCTGTTTTAAAGCTCGTCAGCGTTTTTCCGCTTCCTGTCGTGTGCCAAATATAACCGCCGGCATCGGTTGTTCCTGTCTTTTTGTAATTGCTTGAGCAAACAATGCGTCCTAAAATTTTCTCGGTTGCTGAAATTTGATATGGACGCATGACGAGCAAAAGCTCCTCGCTTGTGAAAACGCAATAACGTGTCAAAATATTCAAAATCGTGTGCTTCGCAAAGAATGTCTTGGTAAAGTCAATCAAGTCGGCGATTACTTTGTTTTCCGCATCAGCCCAAAAGGAAGTAAACTCAAAGCTGTTGCTTGTTTTCTTGCTTTTACGGCGTCCGCCTTCGCCCGATTCTTTTATATGAGCGTAGCGGGTGGTGTTGGAATAATATTTAGTGTGCGTGCCGTTACTGATTACAAAAATCTGAACATACTCATACAAACCCGAAGCCACCCAGAAGCTGTCCCTTTGATACCGTTTTATTTGATTAAAAGCCTCGCGAATCGCCACCCCGCGCCGCTTCAACTCGATATGCACCATAGGCAAGCCATTGACCAAAACCGTGACGTCGTAACGAGCAGAGTGGTAGGGTTCTTGCGGGTGGCAGGGTTCATGCGGGCGGCAGGATGCCGCCCCTACAGTATATTGATTCAGCACCTGCAAGCGGTTGTTGTGAATGTTCTTTTTGTCAAGCAAGTATACGTTTTTTGTACTGCCGTCATCACGCTTTAGCACTTGAATATAATCGTCCTGTAGTTTCCGTGTTTTCTCTACGATACCCTCGTTTGAACTCGCTATGCTTTCCTTGAAAAATCGTTTCCACTCGTTATCGGTGAATGTATAGTCGTTCAACAACTCCAACTGCCGCCGTAAATTCGTAATCAACCCCGCCTCGTCTGTGACGTTTATTCGCTCATACCCTTGAGTTGTCAGCAATCGAATCAACTCCCGCTCAAGCTCGGCTTCCGATTGATAATCGGTTTCCGTGCGTTCTTCGGGAGTGTATTCGGCGACTACGGTGGATTGCTCGGTTTCGGTTATTATGTTGTATTGGTTCATAGGGTGAACTCCTTATTATTTATGATTCTATTGGCAATATTTGCTTTTCTTCAATCGTGATGCTCTTAACAACGTGTAGTGCAGTACTTTCTACACAATAATTTTTGGATACACACTCTCCCTTTTCATTTGTAATATTAGTGTTAAAAAGAACAATATTGACTCCACCTTCATGTAATGAACTCGGATAGCGAATGCCATCGAACTCAAAGGAGTTATTTTTAATTAAATTTGCTACATATTGAGTGGGCAAATAATCTTCTTTTTTATGATTTGGCATTGAAAATTCTCTTGCAATCATTCTTAAAAGATGCTCTACTTCAGTGTCATTGTTATCGAAAGGCGAAATAGCACAAAAATCAAACAATCTCAAATCTCTGCTTATTTTAATTTTGGCAACACTCACCATTTGTCCTATAATTGGTCGTGCTTCCGTTATAGCAGTATGAGCATTTTCAGCCACATACAGATAAGGAACTTTACACGGATTTATTCTTCCCGCTGTAGCTATTTCTTTTGGTGGTGCATCTGACTCTTTTGCATTGAACCCCCAAAAACCATTCATCCAATATTTATTAATGCCGCCGACTTGTTTGCTCATTTCTGTCGCCAAAAGACCTTTAATAAAATTTGCTACTACTTCATTTAATTCATAAGCCTCAATTAGTTGTAAAATCCCATCGCGAGTTTCTAAATAATTTTTTGACTCGTCAGGTAATTTTATGTTTTCAATTATTCGGGAGCGATATACCGTTTCCCCACTCCGAAGTGTATAAACAGACTTGTCCAAAGCAGAAAGAATTGACTTCTTAATTAAGTCGTCTTTTTCGGGAAGCTCGCCTTTTTTGATTTTTTCCTTAAACTGTATCCACTTTTCTGAGATTTCTGTATGTGCCATAAGCATAACAGCGATTATAAATACCGAAACGACAAGCTCCATCGCTTCTTTATTTTGATTTCGTTTGGTCTTTCGTTTGAAAAAATTAAACATACACTCCTCACTTTCGTTTCACTCAAAACTAAGCCCCCCTCCCGTCAACATCCTTACTCGCCTCTATTTTCGCAACGACTGTTGCTCGCTCAGCTTCGATTATTATATTATATTGGTTCATTAAGTTGCTCCTTGATTTTCTTTAAGTGATTGTATTTCGGGAAAATATTGTATTTGTATATCAGACCCTATTGGATAAAACTGCGAACTACCATTATTGTCAAAACCACGAGATACGGCAACTGGTGTAATTTCATCTGGCTTTATGTTTTTTGCAATTATCGCACCTTGTAATTCTAATAATTCTTTTGCAATATCAGGTTTAAAACACACATTGTACATTGATTTATCCTGCACGGATGGATAAGCCCAAGCGTCTTGAACATCTCGAGGCGGTAGGTCGAAATAGTCTTTTGCAATTTTTTCGGAAATTTTATATAAAAACTCTGTTCCTTCGCCAACATCTCTACTAAACTCATCTCTTAAAAAATTGTTATATATCTCGTGAATAAATATTGCCTTTCTATCCGAAATTCCATTTGCTTCATAATCAAAATCGCCGCCTATAATATTGACTTTTATATCGCTTCGGGCTACATAAACTATAATCGCATAAAATATATTTGGCTCTAAGTTCATTTCCTTTATTGCAACCATAGGATTTATAGGTGCAGTATATAACAATGACTCACCAATCTTATTTAAACGCCCAAGGGGTGTTTTGTCCGCAGGTGGATTCCAAAAATCTGACAACACCCGCAAGTTTTCATCGGGGATTATAGACCCTTTCAATTTACGCACTCTAAAAAATTTAGTGCCAGCAGGGTAAGTTGCATTATTTGTCATAATAACAAATTTATTATTGTATAGCAATACTTTGATAATAGCTTTATCAAGGTCGCTATCGCTAATATTTCTAAAATCTAATTTTCTGAAATCCTTGATTTTCTTAATTAAATCTAAATCATCAACATTTTTCAAAAAAGTCTGAACCCTTTGCGCATGATAGTTGACCATTATTTCACCCCCTCAAAACTCAACAACCTATCCCGATAATACTCATACTGCTTCTTCCTCGCCGTAATCTCCGCAGGAAGCCCCTCTGCTATATCCGTAGTCAGCTTATCGAAGCGGTCGAGAATACCAACAATGCGTTCCTGCTCTGTAAGAGAAGGTAGCGGAATTTGGATTTTAAGCATTTCTTTCATTGGTATGCTTTTTACAGTGCCACCCTCTGCTTTTCGTTTATATAGGTCTTTCATTTTACTTGTGGTAAATGTATACATCAAAAATCTCGGTAGCAATCGTTCGCCAAATAGTTTTAATACATACACGCCCTCTTTAATACTCCAATTTGTCGGCGTTTCCGTTATTACTGCGGTTTCGCCTATTGTCGCTGTTCCTGAAAATAAAACATCTCCCACTTCTAACTTCGCTCTGTTATTACAAAGCCGTAATGCTTCATCATTTATTCGGTCGGTTTTTTCGCTAAACACAACACGATTATTATGTATTTCACGAATTGTTACATAATAATTTGGTGCATCGCTACCTGTGTTGAGTTTGAAAAACTGTCGTGGATTAAGACCAGTCCTAATTGTAGCTATATCCCCCAAATTCACACGTTCCACATTTTGACCCAAATTGAGTAAATCGTCTCTATAGTAGCTGTATTGCACTCTCCGTGCGCTTAGCTCCGCCGTTAGCTCCGCCGTTAGCTCCGTAAATATATCTAAAATACGGACTATTTCTTGTTGGACGGGGAGGGGAGGGAGGGGGATTTGCAACTGTTCCGTGTCGGGAATTGCTATTTGAGGAAATGCCCCCATACTTGTCGCCTTTTCGCGTAGTTTGTTTTCTTGTGTTTTTAGGAAGTAGTAGAGATATTTAATGTCAACATTTTCTCGCTCGCTATGATAAGACCACATTTCGTTTTTGTGACTAAAAGGCTTATCGTAGTATTCAAACTCGATTACTCCACGAGATTTTACAATCACAGATGGAAATGTTTTTACATCTTTTTCAGGCAAATCAGCGTAATCAAAATAAGCTACAGTCTTACCACCTGCAAATATTTTGACAGGGGCATTTGGTTTGTCGAGTGTTTTCATTTGAGCCGCAGTTATAGGAGTGCCTTTTGTTCTAACGGCAATTTTCCCCAACTTCACAAACTCCACCCCATTCGGGCAAAGGTCGGCGATAAGGCGGTCGAGTTTAGTCATCGGCAGTATCCTCGCTTGTGATTTTTAGCTGACGGTTGCCTAAATTCTTTGCGTTCAGAGAGCTTACAGCTTTTTTCCCTGTCCGTTCCTCAAGTTGCTCGCGAGCGACTTTGGCAACAGTCGCGCCTTCTTTGGCGACTTCGGCACTCTCGTTAAAACCCACGGGTTGCCGTTCAGCGGAAATGTCGGTGGCGGCGACTTCCGCAAGCATATTCAAAACTAACTCGGTGTTCGTCATGTTGTCGCGCAGATTTTCTTTCCGCAAGCCTTTGTAATTCTTATACTCGCGAGTCGTCATTCCGCTCCATGTGCGGCTCATCAGGTCGGTCAGCGCGGCGTATTCCTCACCTTCTTCAACGCCGCTGATTTTCCATTCATCGGTTAAAGCCTTGCGGACTTCAATAGATTTAATACGCTGATTTATCCAGTTTTCGCTGTACCCCAAACGGCGGTAATTCTGCACTGCACGCTCAATAGACAGTTCGGGGTCAACCGCCTCGTCTATGTACATGTTGCCGACTTTCGCAAGCCAAAGCTTAAACGGCTCGGCTTTCTTACTCGGAACAGACTGCACAAGCCGCAAAACCTGCTCAGTATCAGCGACGTCAGTCTTATAAAACTTCCCGTCGGAGGCTTCCATTTTCAGTTGTACGATATTTTCGTACAACTGACTTCCCTCCGCTTGTAGCTTGCGTTTGAGGTCACTCCAGTAACGGCGCGGATTATCGCTGTCTGTTAAAACCTCGATAATATCCACAACCGAGAACCAATACTTCTGATTTTCCTCGTCCCAGATATGCCGCACCTGCTTGCCTTCAAACAACTTGATTTTATTATCAGCCATTATGCTCGCTCCCTTCTATTTCTGCGATAATCTCGCTAATTTCCCGTCTTAACACATCGCCCCGCGCCACAATCCGCTCAATCTCGGCGTTCAGCACAGCGATGTCAACAACTTCGCGGGTGTCCTCCTGCTCAACGTAGGTGCTGACGGACAAGTTATAATCCTGTGCGGAGATATTGTCGTTATGCACGAGTTTGGCGAAATACTGTGTTTCGTTGCGGTTTGCATAAGCGGTGACGATTTTCTCAATATTATGAACAGTCAGCTTGTTGGAGTTGGTGACTTTGACAAATTCACGGCTCGCATCTATGAAAAGGGTCGAGTTCTCGCTTTTTGACTTCTTCAAGACCATAATACAGGTAGCTATGCTTGTCCCGAAAAAGAGGTTGTCAGGCAGTTGAATAACGCAGTCGATATAGTTGTTGTCGATTAAGTATTTGCGGATTTTCTGCTCCGCACCGCCGCGATACATTATGCCGGGGAAACAAACAATCGCCGCCGTCCCGCTCGTAGCAAGCCATGAAAGGCTGTGCATGATAAAGGCTAAATCGGCTTTTGATTTTGGCGCAAGCACACCCGCAGGGGAGAAACGCGGGTCGTTAATCAGCAAGGGGTTGTCGTCCCCTGCCCACTTTATCGAATAAGGCGGGTTGCTCACAATTGCTTCAAACGGCTCGTCGTCCCAATGGAGCGGCTTCGTCAGTGTATCCTCATGCCCAATGTCAAACTTATCAAAGCCGACATCGTGCAAAAACATATTTATACGGCAAAGGTTGTAGGTCGTGATGTTGATTTCCTGCCCGTAAAAGCCGTTGCGGACGTTATCTTTACCGAGAATTTTCGCAAATTTTAACAAGAGCGAACCCGAACCGCAAGCAGGGTCATAGACCTTGTTGACTTCGGTTTTACCCACGATTGTAAGCCGTGTCAGAAGTTCCGAAACCTCCTGCGGTGTATAATATTCGCCGCCGCTTTTCCCTGCGTTGCTCGCATACATTCCCATGAGAAACTCGTAAGCATCGCCGAATAAGTCAATTGTGTTGTCGTGGTAAACGCGCGAATTACCGGCGGTAACATCACGTTGCTCGCCGAGCTTCATATCGGCAATGCCGTTCATCAACTTTACAAGCATCTCGTTCCGTTTCGCCACTGTTCCGCCGAGCTTGTTGCTGTTCACGTCAATGTCGGCAAAGAGCCCATTGAAATTAGCTTCACTGTCTGAGCCTTTCGCTGATGACTCAATATCCTTGAAAATGCCTTCGAGTGTCACATTCAAATCAGAATCGGTAGAGGCAGACTTCCGCACATTCTCGAATAACTCACTTGGCAGTATAAAAAAGCCTTTTGTAGCTACGAGGTCGGCACGCGCTTGTTCCGCTTCTTTATCGGAAATGGCGGCATAATCGAAAGAGTTGTCGCCCGCTTCCCACTCCTGTGCATTTATGTAAGCCGAGATATTCTCGGAGATATAGCGATAAAACAGCATTCCGAGGACGTACTGCTTGAAATCCCACCCGTCCACGCTTCCGCGCAGGTCGTTGGCGATGTTCCATATAGTGCGGTGAAGCTCGGCGCGCTCCTGTTCCTTGCGATTATCGGGCATAGAAGAAACTCCTTTACAACGATTATTTTGTTTATTATAAGAACCGCACGCCGTTAGCCGCAACAAGTTGCGGACGGCTGAGCGAACCTTGAAATGTCTGAGGACATTATATCATATTTTTTTGCAAAAAACAAGGTAAAATTTTTAAAAAGATGAAATTCCTTTACTTCTTGCTTCTGATATTTGGCTGACATATTCGATATAACATTCGGGGCTGCAACAACAGCCCCGCCAGTTATGTATTTTTATGCAGTATACACATGCCTTAAAAGCGCGTTTACAATTCATGTTTTTGCATATACTGTTTGGTTTTACAGGGTTCAATATTTTTAATTACACTCCTTTCATTTAAGCGGCGGTTTGTTTTAATTACCGTCCGGAAATATCCAGTAAAAGTATTCGCTGTCTCTGCCTTCGCAGACGGAGGCTCGTGCCTCGGCGGAGAAGCTTTGAACAGACATATCATCCCCGAACGAGAAGTTGAATTTATCGTTGACGAGGACTTTAGGCATAACCAATTTAGAGTGCCTTACCGCTCCCGTGCATACGTCCTCTGCCAGTACGTCTAAAATGAGTTTACAAGAACCCGAATAACTGTTTGATTTGTTGCTGTATTTTACGCCTTTTGTAAGGTATTCGTAAAACACGATAACTATATCACCGCGGTTAAATTCATCTGTGGGTAATGTAATTTCTGTTTCGCCATCGTAGGCAAATGAAGATGAACTTGCGGCGGAATTTTGGGTATATGGTTCGCCTTGAGAGCCGTCTTTGTTTGCTTTATAAATAAAACCGATTTCATTTCCGCAGACGCCGACGGCTTTATGTGAGATTTTAATTGTTTCGCTCTCGCCTACCTCAATTCTTTCAAATGCGGGAATGAGAATAGAGGCGGCATTAAAATCAGCTGTTGGTGAAAAATCGCCTATAGAAAGTGCTAAAGCACCGCCTACAATAAACCCGTTATTAAGGGTAACGGTGCAGGTTTTATTATTTTTCACGGCGAATAAACGCCGCCCTTTTCTGCCCGTAGACCAGCGGACTTCCGCCGCGCCTTCTATAGAGCCGTTTTTTATTTCATCAAAAATAAAAAGACACTCGCCTGTCGCTAAATCAAATCCTGTAGCGGTATCAATTGCGCTGATGCTGTATTTATCAAAATTTAAAGCCATGATAGAAATTCTCCCTTTCTTGTTATAAAAAAATATGTTGTTCTTCAAATTCAATATCCCGCGGTTCAAAACCCGCATAAACAGCTTGAAAATACTGAATGTTTTTAAAGAACTTTTGGTATGTGTTGATGCTCTCGGTTAAAGCCGAAACAGGCAAATCCCATATTGTCGAATAATCGTATTTAAATCCCGGCAAATTCACTAAACTTGAAATTATCGGTTTCAATATTGATTTTTGGTTTTCTTTTATGCTTTTAGTTTTACGCCTCGCAATTCTTTTACGTTCCCGCTCAATCATATATTTTTTAGTGTGTTCGTCATAAGGTATATCGCCTTTGTTTTTTATTCCGTGAATTTTCCTTATATAGTCGCTCAATTGAGTATATATAGCGCGGTCGATAACATAAGTAAAGCCGCCTTTCTCATCCCGTATGCCAAGTATTATTTCGCCTGTTTCGAGGTTTTGCATGGTTATTAAGTCGGGTAAATTGAGATTGTTTAAGATAATCGAAGTGTCGCCTGGTAGCAGATGCTTGTACATAAGGCAGAATAAATCATAATCTGTGAGCTTTGTCCAGTCCACCCCGTTATCCCACAAAAAGACTTTATATTGACTGCTGTTTGCACATAGTTTTGCGATTATTGAGAAATAACGATGCTCGCCAAAATCGCAGATTTCACCGAGCGAGGGAGGCTTTAAACCAATGTGTTCGCTTATTCTAAAGCAACTCCCCGAAGTTGAGTTACGGAATAACTGTAATTCATCAAGCATAATAAATCACCGTCCTGTTCTTTTTCCTTGCGGGCTGACACTGCGGCGTAAGTCGTTACATGTGAATTTTAATTCGCGGTACTGATAATTTTTGTTAAGAATGAGTTCACGGTTACTCTCAAGCCGTAATTCGGAAAAACCAAAATTCTGCCTGCCGTCTAATAGCTTCAAAACCTCTTGTGCAAGTAAATCGGTTCGGGTTCCTATACGTTTGTCTACCCACATTCTGTTTTGATGACATAAGCACCAAATAGTTATCAAGTATTTTGCATATGTAGGATTAAGGCGATTTACACTTGCAATATCGACCGCAATGAGTAAATGACAATCCGCAGAGGTTTGTATATCGGGTACTTTAAGATAAGGCCATAGATTTCGGTATATTAAAGATGTCGGCTCGTCTTTTATGTACCCGTCAGCCTGCGAATCTAAGATTTCGATTATCTCACTACTCGATGTTAATTCTTTAATTAAATCCATTTTATAGTCGGTTATGTTAATTATCGCCATGAAATTTCGCTCCTTTCGTTTTTATTTATTGGGTTTCTTCGTTTTTTTTCGGGATTTCGATTCCGTTTTCTTCTAAAACCCCGATTAAAACACTGTTGTATTTACGCTCGGACTCTAATTCCTTACGAGCCTCTATAAGTTCTGCTCTTGCTTCGTCAATAAGTCTGCCCGCCTCGTCAAGTTTTTTCATGGCATCCTCGTAGCGGCGGGCTTCGGCGGTGTAGCGTTCTATCGCGATAGCTTCGAGCTTTGTTGCGTTTTTGAGAGTTATTTCCGCACTCGCCACGACGACGCTACCCGTTTCTGCCTTATTCTTTTTTCTGTGAAGAATACCGTTGAATGCGGCGAGACCTATACCGCCGATGCCTATGAGTGGGAGTATAAGCTCCCTAAGTATTGTTTCAAACATTATTTTTTTCCTTTCTTTAAAAATTTACCCCTATGAATTGTCAAGTAATCGCTCCCCCATGCGGTTTTGATAAGACATTTTGCAAATAAAACAGGGTAAATTGCAAATTTCACGCAAAATGTTAATATGATACACTATAGGAAAAATCATAGAGCTTTATTTCTCCGTCGGGAGTCTCTTTTAAAAATCCTACGGACTCTCTGCTTTTTTCTATTAACCTGTAAAAAGACTCGTTAGGAGCACCGAAAAGCATGTTAAATAAAAGCCTCGATATATCCTTATAATCCTCGTTTTCTATGAGAGAAAGCAGATAGTACATAGTTTTTTCGGACATTTTAGCTTTTTTTATCAGTTCTACACAGTGTTGCCTTGCGGCAGACGAATTTAAAAATTTTGTCTGCTTGTCAGTTTTATTGTCTTCATAAATCGCGATTATTTCTGCTCTCAGAGAGCGTACCGATTTTATTATAGCATCGGTCTGCATATAATTAATTCTGCCGCCGAGTCCCTCGGATTTTATTATATCAATAAACCTGCAAAACCCCTTAGTATTAGTTTTAGGGAGCTTGAAATTATTTATATGCTTTTGTACATAATCCATAGCCGTTTCGTAATATCGGTATGTCTTGCGCTTTGGGTCGTAATAACCCTTATCCTTATCTATATACTTAAAAAACATGGGTCTGACAGGGAGTCCCTTTTGTCCTAATTCTTTATTCTCATCTTTAATTAGTTTTAGTTCGGCGGAGTTATCCGCAGGACTTTCTCTTTTAGCTGAGTCGATTTCGAGATTACTCATGATGTCAAGTTGAGAAGCGTCGGTATATAAGCGTCTAACCCTTTCGGCTACCGCTCCGTTATCGTCATCGTGAAAATCATCTTTGTTTAATAATTCCCACAACTTACTGTTTAATTCTTGAGAGAGGTTAATTATTTCTCCGATTTTATTTATGCTTGTTTTAATGTCAAGCTCTGCCTTGCCTGAGGGGGAAAATTCGCGTTTTAAAACAACATTTTCAAAAATCTTAGTAGGGACGGGAAACCGGTCATAATTACGCTTCGTACCGCTAATCAGAACCCGATTATCAGTCAAAAGCATGGAATCGGAATCAAAGTCTGCCCCGGAAAGCCTTTCTAAAAGGTTTTCTTCTATACTGTTAACGCATACAATTTCATTAGTCAGATTAAAATATTCTTTTATGTTCGGATATATTTTATTTTTCGTGAGAAGTATGTTTCCTATAGTGACATGCGGACTCCGTGAGCCTAACAAATCCTCACCGTCTTTAAAATTAAGGCTATGTATTGTCCCGCGTTCAAGCTCGGCGACTCCGTTGAATTTACCTATCGAGTGCTTCAGCATTTCTATGGGATTACCGAAAAGCGTGCTGTAGTTTCCTCTGACTAAAACCCGTCCTTTTCTGAGATTCGCGGTATAGGCTTTTGTTAAGTCGCTAACGAAACGATAATAAAGATTAGTAAAGACGAATTTTTTATTAAGTCCGAGCAGTTTAAAAATTATATCATTTTTAGATTCGAGCAGGGAAGCGGAATGTATCGAGTTTTCGGAATCCGGATGTATGAAGTATTGCTCACGATATTTTATATGATTTCTGAGTACGAGCGGATTTGTTTTAAGTTTAATCAGATAGTCCAAAGACGGTTTTAACAACTCCCCGACCTCGTCATATGTGAGCTGTATGGTGTTTAACAGTTGATAATGGCATTGTACCATTCTGCCTTTAAAATAGGCGGTAGGCTTTTCGTGTTTTACTATACCGAACACAGAATCAAGCGATTTCAACCATTCATCAAGCGTTGCAAACTTTAAGTATTTGATACTGCTCGGAGTCGTGATAAGTTTTATATCTTTAGTATTTTCGGCGAGAGTAAAGCCGTTTAGCTGTGATAAATCGGTTATTTTATAATGCTCGAACCACTTTTGAATATTCGTATTAAAGCAACATGATTTAAAAAATCTTGAACGTAAAAGGAGCATACCGCGGTGTTCGTATTTTCCGAAAAGCGATTTATCGAGTAGTGACTGCCCGTCCCAAATACTGTTAGTTATTTCGGTCTCCCCTCGGCTCGTGGTGAGTCTTCCGCAAACGCTCTCGGTGAGCATCGCCGTGTCTTTAAAAACGCTTTTATAGTCGGGAATAACGAGAATGTTATGAGGTGATATATTAATAGTATCTATGATACTGCTGAGACTCAATGATATATAAGCCTCTAATGCAGATAGCTCTATTTTTTTACCCTTTCTCACACGTATGCCGCACATTTCCCAACGGTGCATTTGTTTATACAGCTTTTTATTTATAAACAGGCATTTTCCGAGCCTTCCGCTACCCGCGCTTCGCTTCCAACGAACATATTCTATACCATCGCAGACGAAGCCCTTATCATACAGTACGGTGCGAATTTCCGTTGTTTTGTGGAGGGTTTTTATATTATTACGCGCTTTGTAAACTCCGCCCTCAAAGTAAAAATACGAGCCTAAAATATCGGAGCCTAATGCCTCTTTTATAGGTTTTTCTGTTTGTATAGCTATCAGTTCGCCATTTCTTATATCCGCCGAGTCAACTAAGCTTATCCCACTGAACGAGTACCCGTATTTTATATAAATACCTTTGTGAAACCTGTTATATTCTTTGTTGCTGTAGTTGAAAGACACATTAATTATATGACTTGTGTATTCTTTACCATCCTCTTTGAAAGAGAAGTCGCTTCGTCGGTATACCTTTTTGTATATCTCACGGAGCTTTATTAAATCTAAACTGTAATCTAAAGTGTTGATAAACTTTTTTGTGTTAATTCTACTGTCCTTATCCCGTATTTGGTATCCGATTCTGCCCTCGTCCTTACAGGCGGAACTCAGAAATAAATCTTTTCCGTCAATCCCCGGTATGTAACAGCCTGTATATTTTATTCTGCTCATGTCATCGCGCATTTGCCAAACCTCCAAATATATTGATAATATACACTATGATAGTGAAATGCTCTTTATAGTATTATACATATCAGAAGACAGTTGTCAATAGGTTTTTAAAATAAAATTGCGAACCCTGAACAATATTAACACACGCCATACTATCTGAGTTTAAACCCGGATTGCTGTTCGATTGAACGCAAAGTCTTAGGCGGAATGTCCTTGCAAGGGTGTTTTACGGTGGTCTTGCCTTTCTTCATGGGTTCTGAAAAACAGTTCAAATTTTTTATTTACTTTATACGGCACTTACCTTGTTAAAAATTTGGTCGAAAAGATTGAACCGGAGTTTGGGAGCGGGTTTTCAATACGCCAGTTGCAACGCTCAAGGCAATTTTACAGGCTTTACCCAATTGTGTCCGCACTGCGGACGCAATTGAACTGGTCGCAGTATCGCTTGTTATTATCTATTGAAGATGACTATAAACGTGAATATTACGAGCTTGAATCAATTAACAATGGTTGGAACGGCAGAGAAACAGGAACGCGAGGCGCAGGGGTAGAAATGCTTATTATCCGATAAATTCACCCGTTACGCCCATTTCCCGTCGGCTATATACCGATTGGCTTTCTCGTGAGCGCGGTTTACCATTTCCTTGTCAAAGCCTATACTGTTTAATAGCTTCAAAGCATTGCGGGTCGTTGCGGCTCCGTCCTTTATCATATAGTCGAACAAGACTTCGCCGTTATCGGTCACAGTTTCCGAAAAATGCAATAACCGATAATAACTGCTTAACAGAGCGCATAATTCAATATCATGCGTAGCCGCAAGACACAGCGCGTTTTTAGCTTTTAATTCCTTTAGAAGCTCGCTTGAAGCGGCAATGCGCTCCACCGTATTTGTGCCTCTCAATACCTCGTCAATTATGCAAAGCAACGGTTGCTCTGACGTTTCGGTTATCATAATTCTTTTGAGCGATTTGATTTCCGCAATGAAGTAGCTCTCCCCCGCAAGCAGATTATCGGAGATTGCCATTGATGTATATATGCGAAAAGCGGGAGCGGAATATTCACCGCAAAGCGCCGTACAAATCCCTTGCGCCATTATAGCGTTTACAGCGACCGTTCGCAGAAATGTGGATTTACCCGAAGCGTTTGACCCCGTTAATAGTATAGATTCTGTTGTGTTCAAATCATTCGGTACAGCGTTTTCAACGAGCGGGTGAACAAGATTGAGCGCGTTAAATCTGACTTTATCGGAAATTATAAAATCAATCTTCGGAATTGAATATGTCAACAAGCTTTTTCGGTATGACGCAACAGCAATCGCAGAGTCTATCAGCCCTAAATATTCGTGAATGTGGAAAATGTCTTTTTGGTGTTTTCCTAATCGGGTTTTGAGAAATTCATAAGCGATTATATCGGCAAGGAATATCCCGTTTAAAATTGCCGCTATATCGTCAACTGTATTGTTTGTCGGGACTGCCCCAATTCGTGATATTGACTTCAAGCGTTCGCTTGCTTCATAAAAAGTTGATAAAAGCGGGGATAATTCCGATGAATTCAAATTTTTTATTTTTCTCGCGGCATACACCATTGCGGCGGAATAATTTACCGTATCAATATCGCTTTCAATATGATATACGGCAAATTGACGAAATATTGGCAAACCAACCATCATAATCACAAACAACCACGCGAGCTTGAACGTAAATGCAAGGCTGACGGCACTCCCGATAAAGGTTAAAACAAGCAAAATATAAAAAACTAATTTCACGGGGCTATGAGAATCAGGACTAAACATTTCGCTGGTATTTGCGCTCCGTCTTTTACTGAGTTTCGTAAAAATAACTTGTAGGTCGAGCCGCAAATCAGGGTTATTCTCCATTAGTTCAATTAGTTTTGCACGCTTTTCATATTCGCGGCGCTTAACGGTAGGGCTTCTTAAAAGATAATAAAGGTATTGTTCTCCGGAAGTGCTTGTGCCTTGATTGATACGCTTATATATTTCGTCGCCGGATAAATCCTTCCAAGTCGTATCATCAATTAAAAATTCGTCCAATTTATTATCGTAACGATAGTCAAAGTAGGCACGAATACCTTTCATATCGCCGTCAAAGTAGTGCAAATCGGGGCGTGTGCCATATTTTTTATTTAAAGTTTTTTTTAATTTATTCGTTCGCATAGAAAACTCCTTTTATGGCGCAAAATACTCATTCCCACCCCCTGCCGAACCGCCAAGCGCGGAAAAGGCTTGTTCACAAAAATGGCAAGCCTTTTTCCGCACCCGTTTCCGTTCCATTCCTATCCTTTCCCAAATACCGATTTTACGTTTCTGTTTAACGTATTTGAGCGGATAGTGATTATCAATTCTTCAAACGCTGATATGCTTGCTATGCCACACAAGATAAA
>WRKM01000036.1 GCA_009778065.1 Oscillospiraceae bacterium | reverse complement strand
AAGCCGCGGTAAGCACAGAGTTGCACTCCTGCATTGCTCTTCTTATGCCGCATTTAAAGTATTGGTTATTTTTGGAAGATTATTACATT
The DNA here is from genome assembly GCA_009778065.1 of Oscillospiraceae bacterium. Lineage (GTDB taxonomy): Bacteria > Bacillota > Clostridia > Oscillospirales > Ruminococcaceae > Ruminiclostridium_E. The sequence goes on along the minus strand of WRKM01000036.1, from coordinate 20,838 downwards.
TACACTAAGTTTTTTTCAGAACCGTTATTTAATCGTTTACCAAGGCTACTCCGGAAATCAAATCAAGTTCCGCTTTTTAATTCTTCTTTCGCCACCTCGACCCTCAATCCTAACCAACCCTAAATCAGACATCTGCTTCAACAAAGTGAACGAGCGAGTTCTCTTAATGTTGAGCAGTTTTTGAATATCATCGTCTGCGGCTGTTTCGCGGATTTCAAGATAATCAAGTACCTTTTGCATTTGAGGGGTAACGGAGCCGTGGGGATTTAGAAAACGCGGTGTTTTTGTTGCCATGTTCATATTCGGTAACGTCAGCTTAAAAGAATTCGGCGTAACATCAATTGTTGGTGACGCAGAGCAATTTTCATATAATGCGAAAATTCGCCTGATTCCCGTACCGTAAGCTTCGATGAAATTCAACCGTAGAAAAATTTCCGCGAGTTTTTTATTACGAAGCTGAGAAATACCGTTGCGAATATCATCGGTCGTGATTCCCGGCAGTAAACCGCCGATTGAAATAAATTCTATGCAATTTTCATTGACGTTGATAATAATACTGCCGCTATATCCGTAATCCCTGTGTATAAGCGCGTTTAATAATGCTTCGCGAATGGCGTCCTTTGGATAATCCGAGTAATCTGCGCGTTTTAATCCATCGATGGTCGAGCGGTTTTTGTTGTTAAGTTGAAGGTAATCAAAAGTTTCTTCCAACTGCCGAAGCACAGAGCCGCCAAACTCCTTGCGGTCGAGAAAAAGCGTGTTCTGTGCATCCGCAAAAACAGCTACTTTTACAGTATGTTCGCATTGCTCGGAAAGCAAAAGCCCTAAATTCGTGTACAACTGTTGTGCGTGGTTTCGGATTCCGAGAATATTATACTGAACCTCTCCGAATTCGGTTTTGTTCTTTGAAAAAACGTCGGCGCAAGCGTTAAATGTCAGCTCCTGCTCCAATGAGCGTAGCTCTTCAAACACATCGCCGTCTGCATTTTTAAGCATTTGGCGAATCTGCTCCGGCGATGCCTGAACAGACGATGCACCTTGCCGAACATACACCCCGGACGGCTTCAATCCCTTTGATTTAATATAATAGGGCTTAAACGAACCCTCTCCGATTTCAATGCGAATGACACGATTTTCTTCAAAGGTGTACTTCACGAAAATAGTCACGTCCGGCGCAATGACATCCCGAATCCCGTTTGTTATGCGGGTATAAGTGTCGTCTACATCATGCAACGGCGCGGCTTCACCCTCGTTGTTAATACCGATAAGAAGCGTGCCGCCATCAGTGTTTGCGAAAGCTATGACTGTTTTGTAAACATCATCATGCGTTGTCGATTTGAACTCTAATTTTTCTGTTTCGTATATCATTTTGCCCTCCGTTTTATTCACTGTACTATGATTATACACTGAATATCCGCTTTTGTCAAGCGGATAAAGTGAATATTTGTGAATTTCATAATAAAACTTGACAAATTTTCACGGAAATGATACAATTATCCTGTGGCGAAAGCCCAAAAAGGCAGACCTTTAACCAACGGTTAAAAATAGGCGGTTAGCCGAACCTCCTCGCAAATCTCTTATGAAAGGGGGTGAGGCATTGTTGTGGAACGAGTTTTTCAATATGGTTATCGCTGTATGTAGCGCGATATTGGCATACACGGCAATCCGGCAAAACGACAGAAAAAAGTAACCGCCCCCGCTAAGGTATCGGTTACTTAACCAATCACCAAGGCTAACCGTCTATTGGTCTGCCTTTCTTTTTTTATATTATATCACATAATTTTTAATATGTCAATAATAATTTATACCATTTTTCATTTTTTAATGGTCATTTAATCCGCTTACTCGACATAATTATCTTGAGAAGCCTCTTCAAAAGCTTCCTCCGATTCCTCCAAAATCTCCGCTTCTTCAACCTCTTCCGCTTCCTCTGCTTCCTCCGCCTCCAACGCCGCCAATTCCGCTTCATCTGCGGTTTCGGGTGTGTCTTCAACGTCCTCGAAATCCTCACCCTCGTCATGCTCGGTTCGCGTAAATGTCACGACGCGGCTGTTCTCCGAAAGGCGCATAACCCTCACACCGCCCGCATATCTGCCCATGACCCGTAAATCGTTTGCGCGGATTCTGATAATTATACCCTCGTCATTGATTAATATAATATCATCATCGTCATAAAGTGAGCGAATACCGCAGACAAGTCCGCGTTCCGAATTAATTCTGTAATTCATCAGCCCTTTGCCGCCCCTGTTTTGTTTACGGTATGAGGAAAGCCCGGCGCGTCTTCCCATTCCGCGTTCGGTCACGGTTAAAATAGTACAACTGTCGTCATAAACCTTTGCCGCACCTACGACATAATCACCTTCGCGGAGCCGAATAGAACGCACGCCTCGCGCCGTTCTGCCTGTCTTTCTTGCAAGGCTTTCGTCAAAGTGAATCGCCATCCCTTGTGCGGTGGCAATCAGTACAGAGCTGTCGCCTTCGGTCAGATGAGCGGCGGCAATTTCATCGCCGTCATTGAGCGAAATTGCGCGAAGCCCGTTTTTACGCACATTTTTGTAAGATGAGAGGGGGGTTCTTTTGATTAATCCCTGCCTTGTCACACATACGAAGTATTTATTTTCGGCAAAGTCCGACGTTTTCATCATGGCGGCGATTCGCTCATCCTCGCCGAGCATAAGCAGATTTACTATGTTAGTTCCCCTGCTCTGTCTTGAGCCTTCGGGAATCTCATAGCATTTGAGCTTATACATATTCCCGAAGTTAGTAACAAACAACACGTTATCGTGTGTGGATGATATAAATATGTTCTCCACAAAGTCTTCCTCGCGTTGCTTCATGCCTGAAACGCCTTTACCGCCGCGCTTTTGCAGGTTGTAAACCTCGGAAAGCTGACGCTTGATATATCCTTTATTCGTGTAGGTCAGTACACATTCTTCAACGGGAATAAGGTCTTCGATATCGACTTCGCCGCTTACAGCTTCGATACTTGTCCTGCGTTCATCGCCGTATTTACTTGTAATTATTTTCAATTCCTCTGAAATAATCGCGAGGATTTTATTTCTGTCACGTAAAATCGCGCTGAGTTCTCCTACTTTTTCAATAAGTGAGATGAGTTCTTTAGTAAGCTTTTCGCGTTCAAGCCCTGTTAACTGCCCCCATGTCAAAGCGACAATGGCGTCGGCTTGTTCTTTTGACAGCCCGCTTCCGCCGGCAAGCTCACTTTCGGCAAATTCAGGAATCGACCTCGAAAGAATCTCGGTCATATCAACGTCTTTAAATCTTTCAATCAGGTTTTCTTTACCCTCGGGGATATTTTTACTGGCACGTAATATGCTGATAACCTCGTCAACATTATCCACCGCAAGCACCAACCCTTGCAGAAGGTGGGCTCTTTTACGGGCTTTTTCAAGGTCAAAGGTTACGCGCCTTGTAATTACATCTTCCTGAAATGCTAAATAATGCTCCAGCATCTGCTTTAGAGTAAGAATACGCGGTACACCGTCTACGAGTGCAAGCATGATAACGCCGACGGTTTCCTGCAGCTGTGTAAAGGAGTAAAGCTTATTAAGCACTACGTTTGCGTTCGCGCCGCGGCTTAACTCAATGACGATTTTCATACCCATACGGTCGGATTCATCGCGCATGGCTGAAATGCCTTCTATTCTCTTATCGCGCATGAGGTTGCCTATACCTTCGAGCAACCTTGTCTTATTAACCATATAGGGAATTTCAGTCACGACTATTCGGGTGTCTTTTCCGAGTTCTTGAATTTCCGCCCGTCCGCGTAATGTAATCTTGCCCCTGCCTGTATAATAAGCCGAGCGAATACCCGCGTGACCCATGATTATACCGCCCGTTGGGAAATCGGGACCTTTTATTACAGACATTATCGTTTCGGGTCCTGCATCGGGGTTTTCTATAAGGAGTTGAATCGCGTCAGCCACCTCGCGGAGATTATGCGGAGGAATATTAGTCGCCATACCTACGGCAATTCCTGTAGAACCGTTTAATAAAAGATTCGGGAAACGCGATGGAAGAACAGTCGGCTCAACGGTAAAATCGTCATAAGTAGGCGCGAAGTCTACAGTTTCCTTGTTTATATCGCGGAGCATTTCCTCCGACATACGCGCTAATCTCGCTTCGGTATACCTGTAATGAGCGGCGGGGTCGCCGTCAATCGAACCGAAGTTTCCGTGACCTTCGATGAGCGGATAACGCATGGAAAAATCCTGCGCCATTCTTACAAGCGCGTCATATACACTTTGGTCGCCATGCGGGTGGAAATCGCGGATAACCGCACCCGCGGTCGCCGCGCATTTACGATAAGGTTTGTCGTGGGTCAGCCCCTCTTTAAACTGTGAATATAAAATCCGCCTGTGTACGGGTTTTAAACCATCGCGTACATCGGGTAACGCACGTGCCACAATTACCGACATAGAATAATCGAGGAACGAACGCCGCATTTCCTTTTCTATATCAATTAGTTTAATTTTTTCATTAGGGTGCATTAATTTGGTTTCCATTTTTTGTTTCCTTTAAATTTTCTTAAAATATTCCCTCAACAAGGCTGTCTGCTCTTCTGAAAGACAGCGTTTCGGAAAGATGTGGAAAAGCGACTTATTTACGAACAGACAAAACATTTCTTTAGTTTCGAGCGGGAAAAGCGTTTCCGTACCGATTCTGTACACTGATGTTTCGGGCTGAATAAGCTTCTTTTCTGCTTCTTCGAGTACTTCGGGGTTTTCAACCGTGCTGACCCCGTGGCTTGAGATTACTACCGTTTCAGGTTCTTCATCCGTAAGTATAACCTCGGTGTCAATTTCGATTCTGTCCTCATAAAAGCGAGCGACATACTCCTCGCTGCACAACTCTTCTATGGTATTAATAAGCTTTTTCTGCACCGAAATCGGGCGAAGCCACATAGAAATTATCAGCCCTGAGCTTACAGCCGTCAGAATATAGCCCGCATACCCGGAAGGGTTTTTTATTATAAAATCTATTCCGAGAATAAGAGTTATTAAAAGAAGAACCGACATAAAAATCATGCGCGGAAAGGCATATTTGCGCTGAAAAATATTATATACGTATTTTATTTCTGCGATTGTATTATTATAGGATATTTGGGTCATTATACCTCCCTGCGGTACAAATCAAGTGTCTTGCTCCGCATTTTAAACATCTAAGTTGGTTACATATCTTGCGTTTTTCTCAATAAAATTCCGTCTCGGCTCGACCTTATCACCCATAAGAATAGAGAATATTTCGTCAGCCACCGCCGCATCGTCAAGCTCAACTTTTACCATTGTGCGGGTGGACGGGTCCATAGTAGTCTCCCAGAGTTGGTCAGGGTTCATTTCACCGAGACCCTTATAACGCTGTACATCAACCTTCGCGCCGCTGTCTCCCGCAAGTTCACGGACAAACACCTCGCGTTCCTCATCGGTATAAGCGTAGCGAATCTGCTTTCCCCGATAAACCTTATAAAGCGGCGGTTGTGCTATATATATATGCCCGTGTTCTATTAAGGGACGCATAAAACGGAAGAAAAATGTCAAAAGCAGGGTTCTGATATGTGAGCCGTCAACATCTGCGTCCGCCATTATTACCACCCGCCCGTAGCGTAGCTTTGCTAAATCAAATTCCTCGCCGAGACCTGTGCCGAGAGCTTTTACCACGGGGAGGAGTTTTTCATTACCATAAACCTTGTCTATACGTGCCTTTTCGACGTTAAGCATTTTACCCCAAAGAGGCAGGATGGCTTGAAATTCGCTGTTTCTGCCCTGTTTTGCCGAGCCGCCCGCACTATCGCCCTCTACTATATAGACCTCGGTTTTTTCGGGGTCTTTATTATGGCAGTCGGCGAGTTTGCCCGGAAGACCCGCACCATCCACGGCAGATTTACGTTTAGCTTCCATAGCCTTACGAGCCGCATCGCGTGCCGCTTGCGAGTTTATAGCTTTTTGTACAATAATCGCGACAGTTTCGGGGTGTTCCTCAAAGTAATAGGTAAGTTTTTCCGAAACAACCCTGTAAACTACGGGTCCCACCTCGGGATTGCCGAGCTTGGATTTTGTCTGTCCCTCAAACTCACATTCGGGTAACTTTACGCTGACGACGGCGTTTATAGCTTCTCTGATGGCTTCGCCCGAAACGGATACAAATTCCTTTTCGCCTTCGTCTTTTTTAGCCTTCGACTTACGCGCCGACTGTGGTCGGGCTTTTTCCTTTAAATACTTTTGAATAAAATCGTTGACGACTTTATTGAGGGCTCTTTTAAAGCTCGTTTCGTGCGTACCGCCCTCGACTGTGTGAATATTGTTGGCAAAGGTACGCACGGCTTCGCTGTTAAAATCAGTATTATACTGAAACGCGACCTCAACGGTAATGTCATCAATAACGCCGTTTAAATATACAACATCATCGTGTAAAACTTCCGCACCGCGCTTTTTTTGAAGCCAGTTAACATAGCTGACTATTCCGCCCTCATAGCAAAAAGAGTCGCTTTTTATATCGTCCTCGTCGCGTAAGTCGGAAACGCTGATTTTAAGACCGCCGTTCAAAAACGCCTGCTCACGCATACGCTCGGAGATAACCGTATAATCATAATCTAAGGTAGCAAAAACCTCAGAGTCAGCTAAAAACTTAACGCTTGTCCAGGTTCGCCCACTGCCGCACGCCTTATCAACCACTTTTAAGGGTTCTGAATAACTTCCGCGCTCAAACCTCTGGAAATGTACGTTTTCACCGTTACAAACTTTTAGTTCAAGCCATTTTGACAGGGCGTTCACCACTGACGCACCCACGCCATGCAGACCGCCCGCGACCTTATAACTGCCGCCGCCGAACTTCCCGCCTGCATGTAAAACGGTGTAAACTATAGTAGCCGCAGAAATACCCTCGGTAGGATGTATACCTACGGGTATCCCGCGTCCGTCGTCGGTAATTTCGATAACATTACCCGGTAAAATCTTCACATCTATTTCGGTACAGTAGCCTGCGAGTGCCTCGTCTACGGCGTTATCGGTGATTTCGTAGACAAGATGGTGCAGACCCGACGGACCCGTCGAGCCTATATACATTCCGGGGCGTTTCCGTACCGCTTCAAGCCCTTCAAGCACTTGAATATCTCCGGCTCCGTACTCACCCGTAACCTGTGAAAGCTCTTCTTTTTCTTTTATTTCGGGTAAATCGGACGCCTCTAAGCCTATTACTTCGCTCACTTTTTTATGACCTTTCTGTTTTACTTATACATGATTGAATTAGTATTATATATAGTATACCATAATTTAGAAAGGATTTCAAGTTATTTTCTTTAAAAAGCAATAAAAAAACGCCATTTTCTGCGAAAAAGCGTTTTTATTTTACGTTAAGGTTTCATCCCAGTTCTCAGGGAAGCCCATAACCTTTAAATCAACCACATCCCCATACTCCTCTAATAATGCGCTTAGGTTTGTTTTTATATTTTCACTACCCGAAAGGTACATATTCATAAGCTTAATTACATAGATAAAGCTGAACAAGCTTCCATCCATTTTCAGGGACAAGTCCTCAAGAGTTTTCGGGGCTGGTTTTATTTCGGCGGCGTAAAGGCGGTTGTAATGGGCGCAGTGGTTGCGGAGTTCCGCAAGACTTTCGAGCCATGACTCGATATGACGTGCCGAAATCGCGCTTTCGGAGCGGTTAAAATGGCGTTCGGCTATCTCCTTTTTATCCTGCTTGTGCATATCTGAGAAAAAATACGCAAGCATACCGAAGCTGAAAAGCTCCATTATTACCCAAAGCGGGAACGCACCGGAGTATTTCCTATTATGATGCGAGACAAAGCCGAGGTCGGTGTTAGTCTCAATGAGGCGTTCAACTCTTGAAATAAAGCGGTGATGATGATGAGCCTGACCGAAGGTAGATTCATTGAGGTAGCCGAGAGCGCCATACTTTAGCGCGTGAAAGTTAGAAATTACCGCACGCATGGATATTTCTATCTCCTCAAGAAAAATTAACAGATGACCTCGCAGACGCCTGTCAAACTCATAAAGCCTCAAAACCTTGTTAAAACTTGTTCCCTGTCTATATCGTTTGTCGTTCTCCCAAAAAACGGCAAAATAGTTGGCAAGCCTGTAGTAATTAATTTTCTCAAGGATATATTTGGCATAAGTTTTGTCCTCGATAAAACAGCCGCGATGCTCAAGCTTCATAAGCTGAGCCTCAACAGTTGCGGGTTCTTTTACAAAGCGAGATGAGTTCATAATAAGGGTGTCCTCCCCATTTCGTTATTCCGGCAGTGTAATTTTAAACCCGTCGTGGGCAGTCCGGGTTTTCGGGAAAATTGCACGCGCCGCAGGCAGATATTCCCGCGGATTCGCCAAAGCGGGGCTGTAGTGAGTGAGCCACAGACGTTTTACTTTTGCAAGAGCGGCGATTTTCGCACTTTCTCTGAACATCGAGTGTTTCTTCGCGTGGATTTTATCCCGTAAAGTTTCATCGCCGTGCATACCCTCTGCGATTAATAAATCGCAGTCTTTTACAAATTCCGCGATTTCGGCGAACGCTCTTGTATCGGTATAATAACCCACGGTGACGGGTGTACGCTCGCCGTCTAAAACCATTGAAGGAGTGATTAATTCCCCCGATTCAAGGGTTATATTCTCTCCCGCATGTAAAACCTTGTAAAGCTGAACAGGGATATTCAGAGCGGCGGCTTTTTCGGGGTTAAAAACAGGTTTTCTGAACAGTGTTATTTTATACCCCAGACAGTTCATGCCGTGACGGAGCCTAAAAGAATCAATTCTCAGAGAGGGAAAACTCTGCGGCTCTAAGCTGTTATTCTCGGTAAACTCTGTAAATTCTATGGGGAAAGGCAGATTAGGCGCGATAGTCAACAGCGCGTTTGTAACACGTGCAAGTCCTTTGGGACCTGCTATTATGAGCGGCGTTGTCTTTCCGTAGTTTCCTATGGAAAGTAAAAGCCCCGGAAGCCCCGAAATATGGTCGGCATGAAAATGAGTAATAAGCAGTACCTCTATATTTCCGAGCCGAATATTTTGTTTTTTGAGTGCGATTTGCGTCCCCTCCCCGCAATCAATCAGAACGGCTTTGCCCTGGCTTTCGAGCCAACAGCAAGAAAGCCAGCGCGTATCCGAGGGGAGCATACCGCCCGTTCCGGGTAAAATAACATCTAACATATGTTTGAAAATCCTGTTTATTAATATTTAATGTGTTTAATTACTCTGTTGTTTCACCGTTCTTTATGCCTTGCGCCATTAACAATGCGGCGTTGTATGCGGCGGTTTTTTTATACCCCTGATTCCACCGATTAATCCCTATGTAGTCGAAAACAATCGCTCCCGTGTGCTGACAGAAACGCTCCATTTGTTGCAGGCAGGTAAGAAGTCCATTACCCGAACCGCCCGGTGAAGCGACAAGAAGCGTTTGCTTGCCTTTAAGAACCCCGACCCCGCCGAAAAGCGCGAACTCACAGCGGCGAAGTCTGTCCATAAAGGCTTTTAAGCCCTCTGCGACTTCTCCCCAGTAGACGGGTGTAATAAAGCAGAGCAGGTCTGCCCCTTTAATCTTGTCTTGAATTGAATTGAATCTGTCCGCTTCGCCGCTCGGCGTAACCTCCCCAAATTCGCAGACATTTTGTTTACTGCAGGTTCCCCAGCCATCGCCGCAGACATTACAACGTGAAACCTTTTCCATCGTGATAATTTCTACGTCCGCTCCGCCTTGTCTTGCGCCGCGTTCAATATGTGCGGTAATGTCTTTGCACAAGCCGTCGGTTTTCGGATTTCCCGAAATAATTAAAAAATTCATGTGTCAGCCTCCTTAATGATTTTGATTCATAGATACATTTTTATGTCGTGCGGGATAAAAATATTTAGCCGCTCTGTTTTTTTATTGATAAATCCCCCGCCTTAAAGCAGAGGATTTATTCACACCTGTCGTCAGTCTCACTTACTTAAATTGCTCTCCCGATAACTCGTATGCAAAAGCTCATGCGCCTTATGACTGCCCGGCTCTCCCAGAAAGTCAGCGTAAACCTTTTTAATATCGGGGCTTTCGTGAGATTTTCTCGCCGTTCTGTTTTCGTCGAGACTGTATAATGCCTTAGCGCGTTCGGCGCGTATGTCGGTAAAGTTTCTGACGTCAGCGGGAGCGATAATCTGACCGCCGCCATTTACACAGCCGCCGGGACACGCCATTATTTCAATGAAATGAAGCTTTAACTCACCCTTTTTCACCTTATCGAGAAGCTCGCGTGCGTTTGCCAATCCGGAAACTACAGCGACTTTTATCTCTTTTCCCGCAACATTGTAGTCTGCTAACTTGATACCCTTTACGCCGCGTACTTCCTTAAAATCAACCGGAGATTCGGGAGCCTCGCCCGTTAATTTCCACACAGCAGTTCGCAGAGCCGCTTCCATAACGCCGCCCGTCGCGCCGAATATAATAGCCGCACCTGAGCCTAAGCCAAGAGGCGAGTCAAATTCGCCATCGGGAAGCCCCGCAAAATTTATCCTCGCTTTTTCAATCATTTTTGCGAGTTCGCGGGTCGATATAGAACAATCAACATCAGGTATTCCTTTACCTGCGCCGCTCTGGTCGAGCCTTGACAGCTCGAATTTTTTTGCTACGCAGGGCATAACGGAAACGCTGACTATATTTTTGGGGTCGATACCGTTCTTGTTTGCCCAGAAGGTTTTTATAATCGCGCCTGCCATTTGTTGCGGTGATTTGCAGGAAGACAGATGCGGTATAAGTTCAGGGTAATACGCCTCGCAGAAACGAACCCAACCGGGAGAACAGGACGTTATCATAGGTAAGATGCCATCCGTTGTAATACGTTCAATAAGCTCGTTAGCTTCTTCCATAATCGTTAAATCCGCACCGAAATTAGTGTCAAACACAGCGTTAAAGCCGAGCATACGCAAAGCAGACGCCATTTTACCCTCTACCGACGTACCGATAGGAAATCCGAAAGCCTCGCCGAGAGATGCCCTGACAGAAGGTGCGGTTTGTACTACCACGACCTTTTCGGGGTCGTTTAATGCGTCCCATACTTTAGCGGTGTCGTCTTTTTCTGAAAGCGCGCCTGTCGGGCAGACATTTATGCACTGACCGCAGGAGACGCATGACGTCTGCGCTAAATCCATACCGAACGCACAGCCGATTTCTGTTTTAAAGCCGCGTTCGTTCGCGCCGATTACGCCGACCCCCTGCTGTGAATCACAAGCGGCGACACAGCGGCGGCAGCTTATACATTTATTGTTGTCGCGGAACATATGAATTGAGCTGTCGTCTAAGTCGTAGACATTTCTCTTGCCTATAAAACGAGCGTCATTATCAACGCCGAGTTCCTTGCAAAGCACCTGTAACTCGCAATTACCGCTTCTTGAGCAGGAGAGACATCTTTGATTATGGGTGGAAAGCAAAAGTTCAAGCGTGGTTTTTCTGCTTTCGAGTACGCGCTTTGTATGGGTTTTAATCTCACAGCCCTCATCAGCCTTTGAAATGGGATATACGCAAGCGGCGACAAGGCTTCTCGCCCATGTTTTTTCAACCACGCAAATACGGCAGGCTCCGATTTCGTTTAAACCCTTCAGCCAACAGAGGGTGGGGATACGAATGTTGTTGGCGCGAGCCGCTTCAAGTATGGTTGTGCCTTCCTCTACTTGACAATCTATGCCATTAATTTTTATGTTAACCATAGGTATATCTATCCTTTCTATTCTTTTACAATCGCGCCGAATTTACATTTTTGAACACAGGCGTCGCATTTAATACACTTTGCGGGGTTTATTGTGTGTCTTTCCTTCACCGCACCCGTAATGGCTTCTGCGGGGCAGACTTTAAGACAAGCCGTACAGCGTTTACATTTTTCGTCGACGATTTTGTAAGTGAGTAAATCTGTGCAGACCCCGGCGGGACATTTTTTATCCTTAACATGCGCGATATACTCGTCTTTAAAGTAGCGCAGGGTCGATTTAACAGGGTTAGGTGCAGTTTGACCGAGTCCGCAGAGCGAGTTGTCGCAGATGTAAGCACAGAGTCCGTCAAGTTTGTCTACGTCTTCCATAGTACCGTTACCGGACGTGATTTTTTCAAGTATTTCAAAAAGGCGTTTTGTGCCGATTCGGCAGGGCGTACATTTTCCGCAGGACTCATCGACCGTAAATTCAAGGAAAAACTTGGCAATATCTACCATACAGTTATCCTCGTCCATGACGATTAACCCACCCGAACCCATCATTGAGCCTATTTCAATAAGGTTGTCATAATCGATGGGAATATCTATATGCGACATAGGTATACAGCCGCCCGAAGGTCCGCCTGTCTGCGCGGCTTTAAACTTTTTACCGTTCGGTATACCGCCGCCTATTTCGTAAACAATTTCTCTGAGGGTTGTCCCCATAGGTATCTCGACAAGTCCTGTATTATTAATCTTGCCGCCGAGTGCAAAAACTTTTGTGCCTTTGGATTTTTCGGTACCCATAGAGGCAAACCAGTCAGCACCCTTTAAAATTATTTGCGGGATATTGGCATAGGTTTCCACGTTATTGAGAACTGTCGGTTTACCCCATAAGCCCTTTTCAGCGGGGAAAGGCGGTCTGGGATTAGGCTCGCCTCTGCGACCCTCGATAGAGGTCATCAGCGCGGTTTCCTCGCCGCAGACGAACGCACCCGCTCCGAGCCTTATTTCGAGGTCAAATTCAAAATCGGTATCAAATATATTTTTCCCCAAAAGTCCGTAATTACGCGCCTGTTGTATGGCTATTTCAAGCCGCCCCACGGCGATAGGGTATTCTGCCCTGATATAAACATAACCTTTGTTCGCGCCGACAGCGTAACCCGCAATTGCCATAGCTTCGACAAGCGCATGTGGGTCGCCCTCAAGCACCGAGCGGTCCATGAACGCACCAGGGTCGCCCTCATCGGCGTTACAGCAGACATATTTTTGGTCGGCATCGGGAACCAAACGCCGTGCCAAATCCCATTTACGCCCTGTCGGGAAGCCGCCGCCGCCTCTTCCGCGCAACCCCGAATCGAGTATAATCTTGATTACGTCTTCGGGACTCATTTCGGTAAGGCATTTTCCGAGTGCTTCATATCCGTCTGCACCTATGTATTCATCTATGCTTTCGGGGTTGATTACGCCGCAGTTGCGAAGCGCAACACGTAATTGTTTTTTATAAAAGCCGGTGTCGTTGAGTGACTTTACGTTATCATCGGAGCTAAGGGTCTCGTGGTAGAGCAGACGTTCGACTACGCGACCTTTGAGCAGATGCTCGCTAACGATTTCGGGTATGTCGGAGACCTGAACGCGGGAGTAAAACTTAGCTTCGGGATAGACTATCATAATAGGTCCGAGTGCGCAGAGTCCGAAACAGCCGGTCTGAACAACCTGAACCTCTTTATCTAAACCTTGCCTTTTAATTTCCTCTCTCAATACGCTCATAACGCCCGCAGAACCCGACGCATGGCAGCCCGTGCCGCCGCAGACTAATACGTGTGAACGAAACATATAAATATATCCTTTCCAAAATAATTAAATATTTCCTACTGTGTATTCTGTGACGACCGCGCCGCGAACTAAATGCTTATCGACGATTTCTTTGGCTTTTTCTTCGTCCATATTTATATAGGTGACTTTCTCGCCCTCGGGGTCATACACCTCTACAATGGGTTCGTACTGGCAAAGCCCGATACAACCCGTCTGAGTGACGATTACACCCGGAATATTTTTCTCCTGAACAAGGGTTGACAGGGTTTGTAAGACGGGTCTTGCACCCGCCGCGATTCCGCAGGTAGCCATGCCCACCACTACGCGGGTCTCAGCCTGGTCATTGTTCCTGATGCCTACTTGTCCCTGCATTTTCTCCTTGATTGCTTTAAGTTCCGCTAAACTTTTCATATATTTGATTCCTTTCTGAATAGTTGTTATAAAACGCTAAAAGATTCTGCCTTTATTAATTTCGGTGGTGTTTTCTTTTAAAAATTCACTGATAAAGATTTTTACCTCGGGTGAATCTATGGGTGCACCCTCTAAGAGTTCTTTAATCTCCCGTGTGTCGAGGGCAAATTCTTCATCGTCAACCCTGTATCGGTAAACAAAATCTATACCTGTATTAAAGAAAACTAACATTTCCACTGTGGCGTTCATATCGCCTAAGGGGACGCGGTCAATATGCGAGAGTCCGAAGACGGCTCTGACAGAGGTACCTTTTCCGGGGGCGGATTCGATTTTAAACTCGCCGCCCGTGCTTTCTGCCGCATCTTTAAAAAAAGGAACACCGAGTCCCACGCTACGAGTGTCGCGGGTGGTAAAAAAAGGGTCGGTGACTTTTTCGAGCTGTTCGGAACTCATGCCGAAACCGTCATCGTTAATCAATACGACTAATCGGTCTTGCTCCGAGTTTATTTCGACATCAAGCTCAATCAGTGTTGACTGCGCTTTTATGCTGTTTTGAGCCACATCGAGTATATTTAGAGATAATTCAAGCATTGTTATTCCTTGTATTTTGCTAATATATCGTCAAGCTCTTCCCCCGTTGGTGAAAGTCTGCCGTAGACGTCTTCATTAATCATAATTACGGGTGCAAGCCCACATGCTCCGATACATCGGCAGTCGTTTATGGAAAAAAGACCATCGGGAGAGACCTCGTCGCCCTGTAGATTGAGCTTGTCCCTAAGCTTTTTGAGTATCTCACCCGCCCCTCTTACATAACACGCAGTACCCATACATACTGAGATTTGGTACTTGCCTTTAGGGGTCAGTGAGAATTGTGAGTAGAAAGTTACAACGCCGTATACCTTTTCGAGCGGTATGTTCAGTTCCCGTGCGATTAGCGTCTGCACCTCAATGGGCAGATAGCCATAGATTCCCTGTGCTTCCTGCAAGATACGCATCAGCGAACCCTTCTCGTCTTTAATCTCATGGATTAGCCTGATTAACTGCCCCTCTTGCGCGGCTGTCCCCGCAAAGGGTGCGGGGGAAATTTTTGTTGCCATAAGCCTTGTCCTCCCGATTTATTATTGATAAAAACGTAACAAGTATAAGTATAACATAAATCCCGAGACAAGTCAATAAATTTTATAAACCTTAGTGTTATAATAATCCAATGTCTTAAATCCGCGTCCCAGGTGATAAAGCAGATACTCTTCTGCAATAAAACCAAGCTCGCGCAGATTTTTTTCACCCGCCTCGAATTTATATATTTTTTCGTTCGGCGAAAAGATAATAAAACGCATTGCTCGCAGGAGTGATGGTTTCAGTACGAAACAATTTCCCCTGACGGCGTTTATGTCCATGAAGCAGTCGCCGCAAAACAGCTGTCCGTCACCTGTCACAAAATACATATCCTCATGCTCGAAGCAAAAACAATTATTACAGGCAATTAAATCGGGCGAAAAGCCTAAAATTTGCGACAGCTTCAGCTCGAACACTGCCTTTATTTTCTTTAAATCCGCCCCGTTCTTTTCTGTCTCGTACAGGCTGATAGCAAAAAAGCGCGATAACCCGTCCGCTTTTTGCTCGGAGGCGGATGTATATTTTATTAATTCGGCGAAATAAGCCGCAAGAGAAAATGCGGTAAAATCCGCCGAAAGCTTATGAAAGCTGTAAATCGGGTACGCACTGTTTATAGAATAACGCCCCTTATTTTTATTTAAACAGAATTTCGAGTAGGTAAAAAGTCCCGTACTCCCCGCGTTTTTAGAATTAATCTTCTTCACGGCGTTAGCGCAGACCTCAATCACGCCGAGTTCTTCGGTGAGTATATCGAGATAACGGCTGCTTTCGCCTACGCTTCTCTGCCCTATTACGATTCCGTTTAATGTTATCAGCATAATTTAATCCCGTCCTTAACGCAAGGTATGCGTTAATCAGAGTTTAACCCAAAGTCCGCTATAAGAGCCTCTTTGTTCCGCCAGTTTTCCTTAACCTTTACCCATAGCTTCATATTCACCTTACACCCAAAATACCCTTCTATTTCGAGCCTCGCTTCGGAACCTGTTTTCTTTAGGTTCGCACCCTGTTTTCCGATTATCATGCCCTTATGGCTCGCTTTCTCGCATACAATAACAACAGATATTTCAATAAGCGGTTTTCCGCCGTTTGTTGTTGTTTCTTCCATACTTTCGATTTCCACGGCTATTCCGTGCGGAATTTCCTCAAACATAGAATGTAAAAGCTTTTCTCTGACTATCTCCGCAAGCCATACCTCTTCTGCCTGGTCGGTAGAAAGATTGTCCGGAAAATAATGCTCGCCGTTTCCTGAATCCTTTGCGTACTTTTCGAGTGCAGACAGAATTTTTTCGGTATTCACACCCGTCTTCGCACTTATCGGAATAATTTCCCGAAACTCATAAAGCAGGCTGTACTCCTCTATTAAGCCGAGTATTTTTGTTTTATCCTTGATTAAATCAACTTTATTTATAAGCAATATTACATCTGTACCCAAAACACGAAAATTATCAATTAGCGTTTTTTCCGACTGCGAGATTTTCTTTACACCGTCAACGGTCAATAAAACGACATCCGCGCCCGCTATTTCCGAACGCGCCTGCTTTACCATATGTTCTGAAAGGCGATTTTTTGCCCGATGAAAGCCCGGTGTATCAATGAAAACATATTGAACCTCGCCCCGAGTTATTATGCCGCGTATTCTTGTTCGGGTGGTTTGCGGCTTTTCACTGACTATGGCGACCTTATCCCCCACGAGCAGATTCATGAGGGTGGATTTTCCGGTATTGGCTTTTCCTGCGATTGCCGCGAAGACATTAGTTTTCATGCTTTATTATTTCCTTGTCATAGCTTTAAGATTTACGGTATACGGCGTATAGTGATTAAGTATCGTGACTCATTCTTCGTTTTCGATTTTTTTTGCTACGTGTCTTTTGCGCCTCTTCCCTAAATTAATAAACAAAAATGAGGCGATAAGCGATGCCGCGAGAATTAAAGAGCTTGAAACGCTTCCCGAAAAATAATTCCATATTTCCGTAAACACAGCGATGTCCCAGAATAAGATTATACCTATTACCACTGCGCCGATTGTGGCGATTAAAACTGCACCCGCCGCCACATCTTTACCGATTTTGGCGAGTGTGTGGTAGTGCGGCGAAACCTTGTCTATTACTACCTCAATAGACGTATTGACCATTTCGAGCGTTATTGCCGATATACAGGTCAGTATAAGTAATATAATCTCTACCCTCGTAAAGTCATAAAACTTAGTAAAATACAGAACATAAAGCGTTATAACCATATGTATACGCATATTTCTTTCATATTTAGCACTGAACAGTATACCGCTCATGGCGTATCTGAAGCTGTTTAGAAAATGTTTCATTTATTGCTCCTTAATTCTTATTTCCTCAGACCGTCTATATACAAGATAACCCGATTTTCTCAAGAATTTGTGTTTGTTTTTCGCGCATTGTCTTCTCGCCCTCTTCATCGTTTTCGTGGTCGTAGCCGAGCAGATGCAACATCGAATGTATTGTCAAAAACGCGATTTCCCGCATTTCGCTATGACCATATTCATAGGCTCTTTCTTTCGCTAATTCGGCGTTAATAATAATATCACCGAGCATAAAAAACCCGGTTTCCGGATTAATTTCCTCAAATACGAAAAGTCCGGTTTCCGGATTAATCTCTCCGAGCGGAAACGAAAGGACGTCGGTCGATTTGTCCTTGTTTCTGAAATTTTTATTAAGTCTGCGTACCTCGTCTGCATCTGTCAACAGGACAGAAACCTCGGCATCTTTATCAAAATTTTCCTCCCGTATGACAGCCTCGCAGCTCTTTTTAATCAGAGTACGAACCGATTTGTCAAAATCGGATTTATTATTAAGGTACACTCTCAGCTTAGACATTATCCTTTACCTTTTAAATTTATATTTCTTGTTATAGAGTTTTTCTTTCGGTTTGCCGCTCGTGCTTACCGAGGGGTTTTTCTTTGTTGCAGGGGCGGACTTCTTACCCGCCTTTTCGTATGCCTTGACTATATCCTGTACTAATCTGTGCCTTACGACATCCTTTTCGGTAAAATAACAAATCGCTATATCGTTTATATTTTTCAGCACTTTAACAGCTTGAACAAGCCCTGAACGATTCTCATCGGGTAGGTCAATCTGGGTTATATCACCCGTTATCACCATCCTGCTTCCAAATCCGAGCCTTGTCAGAAACATTTTCATCTGCTCACAGGTTGAATTTTGAGCTTCGTCAAGAATGATGAAACATTCGTCTAATGTGCGACCCCTCATATATGCGAGCGGCGCAACCTCTATCGTCCCTTTTTCCATGTTCCGTTGAAACGATTCCGCACCGAGCATATCAAACAGCGCGTCATAAAGCGGACGCAGATAAGGGTCTACTTTGTTTTGTAAATCGCCGGGTAAAAAACCGAGCTTTTCCCCCGCTTCTACAGCGGGGCGGGTTAAAATGATTCTTTGCACCTCTTTATTCTTGAAAGCCCGAACGGCTAAAGCGACCGCAAGATAAGTCTTACCCGTTCCCGCAGGACCTACCCCGAAGGCTATGGTGTTTTTTCTTATGCTTTCAACATATTTTTTTTGTCCGAGGGTTTTGGGCTTTATCGGTTTTCCCGTGACGCTTACTAAAACGCAATCCTTAGACATCTCTGCGAGCGTTGCCGCATCGCCTTCTTCGGCTTCGGTTACAGAGACGACATATCTTACTGTCTGTTCGGTTATGGTTTCGCCTCGCTCAAGTATTCCCGCAAGGGTCTCCACGACCGAAAGGGCTTTTTGACACTGCTGTTCTTCGCCGATAATTTTTATATCATTATCACGGTTGAGGATTTTTACATCGAAAACCCGCATTATTATATTAATATTCTCATCAAAGGGTCCGAAAATCGCTCCGACAAGCTCACCATTTTTTAAACTAAACGTCTTTTCCAAAAATTTTCCCCTTCTCGTATTTTCAGTATATTTTACAGTATACCACTTGTCGGGAAAAAAAGCAAGAGGTTTGGCTTTATTATCACGGATTTAAGTTTTATTGTGTCCTTACCCTGCGGCGCGGCAAAGAGGATTTCGCGGAAAATTTTTAATTTTGCAAAAAAACAGTTGACAAACGCATTGATTTATGATAAAATTTATATGTTAAGGAGGGAAGACTTCTAAAACAGCTTTAAATACCGCGGGATGGAGCAGTCCGGTAGCTCGTCGGGCTCATAACCCGAAGGTCGGTGGTTCAAATCCGCCTCCCGCAAGACCTAAAAAGTCGGTAACCATGCAGGTTTCTGGCTTTTTTCTTTTGCCTTGATGTTAGCGGTTTTGCCTTTGGTCTAACGCCTGTCTAACCGATTGTTTTTCTTGCTTTATATCGCTAATGCGCTTGCTATGCCGTTTGCCATGCTCCTTTTGTTGTTAGGGTCAACGTGAGCATACAAATTCGCCGTTGTTTGAAAATTGCTGTGTCCGAGCCATTCTTGAATATCTTTCATGCTGTAACCCAAAGAAAGAAGCAAAGAAGCGCAAGAATGGCGTAAATCGTGAAAGCGGATATGTTTCAGCCCTGCCTTATCTATGATTTTACCGAATTTATCAGAAACATAATCGGGTTTTAGTAAATCCCCTATTTCGTTTACACAGACGTAATCGCTAAATTCTGCTATGTACCCGTTACCGAAAAGCTGTCTGTTCCGCTCCTGTTGTTGTTTCAACGCCGTTAGACGGTCTAACATATCCGTTGAAAGCGGTAACGTCCGATAGCTTGTATCTGTCTTTAGGTCATCGGTCTGCACAATCGTCAGTTTACCGTTAACCTTTGCCCTTACAACCTTGTGACGAACCGACAGAGTTTTATTTGCGAAGTCTATGCAGTCCCATTTCAACCCGATAACTTCCGAACGCCTAAACCCGAAGTAAGAAGCCATTAACACGGGCGTTTCAATAGCTGTGTCCTTAATTACGTTTAACAATTGATTTATTTCGTCTTTGTTGTAAAACTCGGCTGTGAATCGCTTGCGTTTCGGTCTGTCAACTAAATCTGCCGCATTTTCCCTAATAATGCCCTGTTTTATTGCGGTTTTTAAAGAGGTGCGTATTATAGCATGGTGTTTTATTATAGTGTTGGGGCTTAATCCCTCTTCGGCTTTCGCGCTGTGGTATTGTTGAATGTGTAGCGGCTTGACTTGAATCAGCGTTATTCCCAAAGCCTTAAAATAAGGGTAAACGTGCTTTTCAAGCATATGTACGTAGTTGTCGTAGGTTGTGGGCTGTACATGACTTTTGCTTGCTTTAACCCACTCGGAAACAAAATCACAAAATAACATCTTTGTCGGCTCTATGTAATTATTGTCACCGTACTCGTTTATCAAGCCTTTCAATATCGCCTCGGCTTTCTTCTTGTTTCCCCTTTCGGGTAATTCTGTAGAAACCCATTTTTGCTTACGCTTACCGTCATTATCTCTAAAGTTTAACACGCATTGCCAAATACCCCTCTTTAGTTGTAAACTGCCTGTCATATAAAATAACTCCTTTCGGTGACAAGCAATCCGTTTTTTACTATAACTATATTATAGCATAAACTATTGCATAAGTCAAGTGTTTATGCGGTTTTTCTCGCTAATTTTGTATATAATTTATGACCCTCGATTTAGGAATTTTATGTGTCTTGCCTATTCTTACAGATTTTATATCGCCCTTGTTTAACAGCTTGTATGCTGTGTTTTTTCCAATATTTAGGGCATGGCATAAATCATCTACACTCATAACATCGGGGAAGTCGGAGAATATGTTATTCATCTTCTGCACCACCTTTCAAGAAAGACCGAGCGTTCGGGTTCTTATTATAAACACGCTTATTCG
>WRKM01000035.1 GCA_009778065.1 Oscillospiraceae bacterium | reverse complement strand
GTACTGCCTTTTTTTGAGACTTTATGAAAATTCTGAAAAACGCTTGATTTTTATGCTTTTTTGTGCTATTATTATAGTGTAAAGAGTAAAAAACCTTATTAATGTGAAGGGGGATTGACATGGAAAGAATATGGAGCGGCGAAGCTGTTATGAAATATCCGAAACAATGGATTATTTTAGTAAACATGGAAGACGAGCCTAATACTAATAAAACATTCGGTGATGTATATTTAGTTACGCCGAATGAAGATGAAGCTTATGATAAAGCTATTGCTTTAGGTGACAGCATGGGGCGGCGTATGGTTGTTGAGGGTTTTGATGACACCCCGCAGATAGGAGGATTATGGAGCCTATAATTATTCCGTTTCCCGAAAACGGTTTGGGACGTGTTGTGGTTAAGGCACAGATGATGACCGGAGACAGGAAAAGTCTTGGCGATATACAATTTAAGTTAGATTCCGGCTCAGACTTTACAACAGTAAGCTGTAAGACTTTAAAAATGCTTGGATATACAGATGAATTTTTAATATCTTGCCCGCATCACATTGTTGATGCAACATTAGCGGCGGGTGAAAAAAGAGAATTGCAATACATCAAAAATGTTTCAATTAAATTCGGAGACCGCGAATTACAGCAATGCCGTGTGTTCTTTGCATTTGGAACAAAACTCCGTACTTTTTTAGGTAATGACATATTGAAATATTTCAACAGAGAAATTAACTATGATGACGGAGAGCTTAAATTATTTGAGCGTAAAAGCACCCCGCCGCTTTCAACAGGTGAAGTTCCTATTAATATTTATTCAGTCGAACAGACTTAAAAAACAATAGAATCATTTAAAAGCAAGGTAAACGCCTTGCTTTTTTGAATTCGCTAAACTCTGAAAGCTGAAACCCGCTGTTTAATGAGGTTTAAGTAAAAAAAGCAACGCCGCATGTGCGGCGCTACTTTTTTATTTTTAACTTAAATCCGAATTTACTTTAAATCTGCAAAATACTTAATGGTTCTCACCATGTTACTGGTATAGCTGTTTTCGTTGTCATACCATGATACAACCTGTACCTGATAGAGGTCGTCGGCGATTTTTGATACCATCGTCTGTGTAGCATCGAAAATAGAACCGGCAAGTGAGCCGATAACATCGGAAGAAACGATTTCGTCTGTGTTGTATTCAAAGCTTGCGTTAGATGCGGCTTTCATAGCGGCATTGATAGCGTCCTTCGTGACGTCTTTGCCTTTTACAACCGCAACAAGAATGGTTGAAGAACCGGTAATAACGGGAACGCGCTGTGCAGAACCGATTAATTTCCCGTTAAGCTCAGGAACCACAAGTCCTATAGCTTTTGCCGCGCCCGTGGAGTTCGGGACTATATTTGCGGCGGCGGCACGCGCTCTTCTGAGGTCGCCCTTAGCGTGAGGACCGTCTAAGGTCATCTGGTCTCCCGTGTATGCGTGAATGGTGGACATAATACCGCTTTGGATAGGTGCGTAATCATTTAGTGCCTTTGCCATCGGTGCGAGGCAGTTTGTCGTACAGCTTGCCGCCGAAATAATGGTATCGCTCGCTTTCAGTATGCCTTCGTTAACGCCGAAAACTACTGTCGGAAGGTCGTCGCCCGCAGGAGCAGATATTATTACCTTCTTCGCACCCGCATCAATATGAGCTTGTGATTTGGCTTTAGTTACATAAAAGCCCGTACATTCAAGAACCATATCCACGCCGAGTTCTCCCCAGGGTAAATCAGCCGCGTTACGCTCTGCGTAAATCTTTATGGTTGTTCCGTCTACGGTAATCGAATCATCGCCCGACTCGACTGTATGACCTTCATACTTTTTCTGAGCCGAGTCATACTTTAAAAGATGAGCCAACATTTTGGGGTTCGTCAGGTCGTTGATAGCCACGATTTCATAACCGGGTGCTTTGAACATTTGCCTGAACGCTAACCTGCCTATGCGTCCGAAGCCGTTAATTGCCACTTTTACTGCCATTTGTGTTTTCCTCCTGTTTATTGTTTAAGAATATTTTACCATATAATTGAAATTAAGTCAAGGTTGTGTTATAATTAATTTATGACTTTATTTTTATCGGACTTAGACGGAACTCTGCTGAATTATGCCGCAAAGCTGAAACCGCGTTCCGCCGAAATGCTAAACCGCATGATTAGCAAGGGGGTACTCTTTTCCTATGCTACCGCACGCGGATTTCAAACCTCGCGTAAACTGACTGCCGAATTAAATGTAAATCTGCCGCTTATTACCATGAACGGCGCGATTATCTGCGAACCCAAAACAGGAAAACCGCTGACGGGCAACTTCCCCGCTCCCGAAAGTCTTAACCTCGCACTCGATTTTTTTAAAGAGCTAAAGGAAACGCCGCTTATTTACTCGTTCCTTGACGGTAAAGAGCGGGTAAGCTTTATAGGCGGCGATACAAAGCGCATTGCAAAGTACTTAGCCGACAGAAAGGGCGATGAAAGGTTTCGCCCCTGTAAATCCTATGAAGAGCTATTTGCAGGCGAGATTTATTACTGTACTTTGATTAATCCCTTGAGCAATATCGAAAAGCTGAAAAATATTTTTTCTCCCAAAAACGGGTTCAGCAATGTTCATTATGAAGATGTTTACAACAAGGATTTTCTTTTTGAGGCTTTTAAGGCGGGTGTTTCAAAGGCAACCGCGCTTCTTGAACTAAAGAAGCTTACAGGTGCAGACAAAGTCATAGCGTTCGGCGATAATTTAAACGACATTCCGATGTTTGAAGCCGCCGACGAGTGTTATGCCGTTGAAAACGCCGTCACAGAGCTTAAAGCAATCGCAACGGGCGTAATTGCAAGCAATGAAGAAATGGGAGTACCTGTTTTTATTGAAAAAAGCACAACTAAAGTTTGGGACTACACGCCGCCCGTATTTAATCCGGAGCGTTTTAAATCAGTAATAACAGACAATTTTATTTCAGGCGGCGTTGGCGAGCTTAACGAAAAATCAATCCACGCAAGCCTGAAAGCGTATTATTCGGGGGAAAGCGACCGTGAAGCGAAAATCGGCTCTTTTATTGCCGATGCGGCGGGTGAAAACGGGATTTTTGAGATTCAGACCGCAGGTTGGGGAAAGCTGAAAAAAAAGCTTGATGCGTTTCTCGATGCAGGTCATGTGACTGTCGTCTATCCTTTTGAACAACGGGTGTACAACTATTACATAAGTAAAAACACAGGCGAATTAATAAAAAAATCGCCTGTGAGAAATAATAGAGATTTAACTTCATTTTTTCTTGAATTGTATCGTATAAAGGAGTTCCTGACCCATCCTAATTTAAGTATTTGTATTGCGGCTCTTGAAATAGAAAAGTTACAATTCGTTACAGACGAGAATAATCTGCGTCCCAAATCCCGTAAAAAACACGAGTGTAATAAGCAAAAGAACCCGCTTTCCCTTCTCAGTGAAATTCACCTTAACTGCGGGGAGGATTACCGCGTTTTCTTGCCCGAAATTTCCGACTTTACAAAATTCACACGGCAGGAATTTATAAAAGCGGCTAAAAAATCATGCGGAGCTTTCCGTGCGGACGGCTCGATTTTGCTTGAAATACTTGAATACATGTCAGTTGTTCATAAATGCGGGAAGAAGGGGCGGGAGTTTTTGTATGGACTTTAAGGATTTTAAGCCTTCTGAAACTTCTCCGCAATAAGCCGCGCCGCTTTATCAACATCACCGCAACCCATGGTAATAATTAAGTCTCCGCTCCGTGCATTTTGGGCTATATATTCGCTGACAGGCTCGAAACGAATATTATTTTCTACACTCCCGCTCTTAAAATCGGATATGACAACGGCATCGGGGATTTTATCGGCTAAATCTTCGGATTTTATACCGTAGGTATTATCTTCTCGTCCGCCCATTATATCTGTCAAAACCACCTTATCCGCTAAAGAGAGTACTTCTGCGAAGTCGTCAAGTAACAAAGCTGTTCTTGAAAATGTAAAGGGCTGATGTACTGCCCAGATGCGTCCCGAACTCATACCTTTTGCGGCATTAAGCGTAGCGGAAATCTCAGCCGGGTGATGTGCGTAATCGTCAACAACGGTAATGCCATTGTTACTGTAAATCTGCTCAAATCGTCTGCCTGCGCCTGTAAACTCAAGAAGCCCCTTTTTGAGCGAATTCAAATCCGCACCCGCAGACAAAGCCGCCGCACAAGCGGCTACGGCGTTTATTATATTATGCTCGCCCGGAACGCTTATTTTTATTTCACCCAGCAATTCTCCGTTTCGGTAAAGCTCAAACGAGCTACCGAATGACTCTTTTTTAATATTCTGAGGAAAATAATCATTCTTTCTGTCAAAACCGAAGGTAATGATTTTTTTTCTGAAGTTGCTGTTTATCACCGCCACCCGTGTGTTAATGTCATCGCCATTCATTATAAGTAAATCAGAGGTCAGATTACAAAAATCGGTATACGCTTTACGCAGGTTATCCATATTCTTAAAACAATCCATATGGTCTTCGTCTATATTTAAAATAACCGTTATATCGGGACTCAGCTTCAAGAAATTTCTGTTGAACTCACATGCCTCTACAGCCATGATACCGCTGTTTCCTATTCTCGCGCTTCCTCCGAGTATTTTTAATTTTCCGCCGACAAAGGCAGATATATCAAGCTCTGCCGCAAGCAGAATATGCACGAGCATCGAGGTAACGGTTGTCTTTCCATGCGTACCGACGACGCAAACGGCTTTTTCATGCCGGCTCGTGAACAAACCGAGAAGCTCAGCGCGGTCATGAACGGCGATATTCGATTCACGGGCGGCTCTCAGTTCGGGATTTTCATCGGAAATAGCCGATGAATAAATAACTAAGTCCGCGCCTTTTATGTTTTCGGTTTTATGCTGTCCGAAGACTGTTATTCCCATTTTTCTTACCGCATCGAGGGTAACGGTTTCATTATTGTCTGAGCCGGTTATACAAAACCCCTGCTTATGCAAAATCTGCGCGAGCGGATACATTCCGCTCCCGCCTATCCCGATAAAGTGGATATGTTTTTTGTTTTTTATGAAATCGAACATATTTCCTCCGCAAATTAAAGATTATCTCGAAATATTATCCTATAATTTATATGAATATTTTAAAAATCTGTGTTTACACTAAAAGCACAAGCCGTTAAATCGGCGTAATACGAGAAAGGTATCAGACAATGGAAATAAACGACATTCGCATAAGAAAAGTTTTGCAGGACGGGCGGCTTCGCGCTGTTGTTTCTTTAACAATAGACAACTCCGTAGCTGTACATGATATAAAATTAGTTCAGGGCGACGACCGCATGTTTGTGGCGATGCCGAGCCGCCGCGATGAAGCGGGAATGTTTCGGGATATAATCCACCCAATTAATCCCGAAGCACGAAGTATGCTTGAGTCAAGTATTTTGAGAGCATATGATGATTATATGGGTTCTGAACAACTGCGTCATTAGCGAAAGAAGAGCCGTCTTTAGTGTGTATCGCCGAATAAAATTCGCGCTTTTAATAAAGCTAACTGTGTTTTTGCGTCGGGGATTTCGCCGTCGAGAGCCATTTTTACCGCCTCTTCAAAGGGTAACTCAACAACCTCCAAAAACTCATCCTCATCTAATCTTTGAACGGTTTTACGCAGACTGCGAGCTAAATAGATATAAATAACCTCCCCCACATATGCCGCCGTGGGAATCATTTTAGCGAAGAACTCGAAGCTGTCCGCTTCATAACCCGTTTCTTCGGTAAGTTCGCGAATCCCGCACTCGCGGGGGTCTTCGCCCTCTTCTAACTTTCCTGCCGGTATTTCGAGCTGAACGCTCTTATGTGCGTAACGAAACTGACGCACCATAACGACATTATTGTCATCGGTTAACGCCAAAACGCAGACGCCGCCCGGATGTTTTATTACCTCACGGGTGGCTTCTTTTCCATTTTCGAGCAACACAACGTCCTCAAATAAATGTACTACCTTGCCCTTAAAAATCTCTCTGCTTGAGATAGTTTTTTCTGTCAGCTTCATTTTTAAGCTTCCTCCGAAGATTTTATTTAAAAAATTTCTTTTGCGTCGCTCGGCAGTGTTTTAATATGCTTTAAAAACGAGGTTACGCGCCTGTCGTCTTCGTGAAGATACGGAAATCCGAAATGCACACCCACCCCTAAAGCCACGCCTCTGAAAAGGCTACCCGCTTTAAATAACGCTTTCCAGACCTTTTCATAATTCGCACCTGAAAAAGAATCATTATATAAATCATATTGTTTTTCTGAAAGGTGGTTTTTATAATATCTGCCGAATTTTCCCGTCGAGACTTCATATCCGTTTTTCATACCGATATACCAGTCAATCATTAAATGCAGTTCTTTTCTGACCACATCGTTATACATGCCCATAACATAGGGTAGTTCGGTACGCCATATGCCTTTTGCAACATTCATACTGCACCACCAAAAATTGTTACAACAGGAGAAATAACCATTTTCAGACGGCGGTTTTACGTGATAGGCTTTATCGGACGTCTCAGGCGGCGGTAAGGCTTTGTCTTTATCGAGCAATATAACCGCGGGTTCATCACTCGCATTAATTAAATAACTCTCAAGATTAAAAAAAGTCAAGTCAATCCTGTTTCCGTCTGCAAACTGCATCAGGTAGACGAAATGTCCGTCATTTGACGCACCGTGCATAAGCTCAGGCATTTGAAGCATTAAAAGCTCGCCGAAAGGTTTTATGAATTCAATATTATTATAAAACGGATGAACATCGTTTACGATATACACTATATCGTAATCTGCGAAAATATCTCCGGAAACTTTCGGATTTGCGCGTGAGCCTGTCATTACTACCGCTCGAATCCTCTCATCTCCCTTAGCGGTATTCAGGATTAAATCGAGCATTTCTTTTTCTGTACGCATGTTTTCCTCGCTTTTTTAATTTTATTTTAGATACAAATAATACACAACAATTAAATTAAGTGATAGATTCGCGCTGATATGTACAATCAGACTGCCTGTTATATTTTTACATCTAACTGTAAGCTCATTAAATATTAAACCCGCAACAGCGAGACCGAATATACAGAAGATGAAAATCCACGGCGTAAGCGCACCTCTCAAAATCGCAACATGGTAAAAAGCGAACAACAGACTTGAATAAACATACGCACAATGTTTATAACCCGCGCGGTAAAGTGTCATAAACACAAAACCTCTGAAAAATATTTCTTCAAGCAGGGCGTTAATCAACACTATGTATATGAAAACTAAGGGGAAATTTCCGCTGTTTATGCCGTTATTCTCAAGCGCATCGATTATCATTTCTTTGTCGATATATGGCGAAATAATTGTATATATAATTAGTATTACCGAAAACACGCCGAATCCGAGCAGGAAAGAACGCTTTATGTTTTTAACATCGCCTTTTGAAAACATTTCGGCGAATCCGTGTTTTTTACCATTGAGAGCGAAAAAAATCATAGGACACAGAACAAAAATAATAATTTTTATAATCGATGAAATTAAGTAATTATTGAATGGCATGTGGAGCATTACGGCGTGCAGTCCGCAAGCGATAAGCGAGAATATAATTATTATCGGAATAGTTTTATTTACCAATGCTTTAATTCCTCGCTAACATCTCGTCCGCCGTATATGATGCGGAGAATCGAAATAATACCGGCGGATTCATCGGGGTAATAAAGAATTGCATACTTATGTTTATATAAAATACGTAATCCCTTTGATTTCCACGGCTCGTCGGGATATGACGGATAGCGTAACGGCATAAAATCGAGCGAATCGGCGGCTTCCATAAGCTCTTTTACTACCCTTGAAGCCGCCGCTGATTCTAACCGGACATTCGCAATATATTCGTAAATATTGTCCAAATCCCGCTCGGCATCTTCCGTATAGTCAACAGTCCACTTCATATACCGTATTTCCTTTTCATGTTTTGTTTAACTTGTTCCGATGAAAGAACTCTCCCTGCCTCTAAGCTGTCGAACCCCTTTTGTATTTCGGCACTTCTTTCGGCTTCGGACATTTTAGACAAATCAAGAATAGATTTTGCTCTCGGTTGAAACGGAATAGCCTGCTCCATGACGGCTTGCCGCAGAAAGACGTTCAAAGCGGTCGTCATGTTTAATCCCATTCGCTCAAAAAGTGTTTCCGCTTCTCTTTTTAGCGATTCATCGGCGCGGAATGTTATTTGTATTGTTTGCGTAGTCATTGAAACCACCTCCATAAAACGATATACATACAGTATACATCAAATAGCGGTATTTGTCAACCTGTTTTCAAAAAAACCAAAAATCGCGTTCTTACTCCGTACCGCTTTACAGCTTCAACCACAAAGCGGGGCGAACGCCGAGGTCATAACTGACATTATAACCATCAAGGTCGATGTTACCGTTGTTGAAGACGAACACGGCATTATGTCTAAAGTTACCGGGTGAACGAAGCCACCACCAAACAACCTCGCCATCGGCATTTAGGGCTATTCTTGATGAACTGTCTGTGAAAAAACTCTCTACCTCGCTTATGCTTAGTAAGAATATCTCGTCTGTTGTGTTGTTACCGCCGGATGTACCGTAGTTCGGATTGTCATTGTTTATTACCGAAGTTTCAGCTATCCGCGTTCTGTCGGATTCGCTTAAGCTGTTAAGAAATTCGCCGTTCAAATACCCGCGAATACTGCTGTTTTCCCATGTTATGTCGCCGCCGTCTGCGTGGTAGGGCTGACTTGCTAAAACTTGGACGCTTAAAATTAACGCTTTACCGTCCTGTACATCAAGAACCTGCCAGTCATATCCGCCGAACTCTATTACATCCCCCACATTTACGGATGATTCGGGGTGATTGCCGCTGTTTATTCTGTCGAGGTTATTATTAAATTTATCAATGTCGTCTTGTAGCTTGTCGAGGTCGTCTTTCAATTGGTCATAACCCGCTTGCGTAACGTCTTTGTCGCTGTCGCAGGAAACAAGTATTAGAGTCAATGCAAAAATAAGAATTAAAGCCGTCAATTTTTTCATGGTTTGAAATTCCTTTCGATTATCAAGTTTTTTTGAGACGTTTTGGTAAACAGTGACTTAACTCTCCCTGTCTTTAAATTGAATCCCGTCAATGCAGACATTATAAACAAACCATTTAATTTCGTCCGTGTTACCGGTTTCATAAAACTTAACCAACATTCGTATAAAATTCGCAACCTCTTCTTCGGGAACGGAAATAATGCCCTGCCCGTTTGCAATCATGATTTGATTTGCCGCCAACATAGCAGTTCGCTTGTTACCGTCATTGAAAAATTGCCCTCTCATACAATACAACATCAATGTTATTGCACGTTCGGTTGGGTTTGCTATTGCCAACAGCTCCGGTAATTTTAATTTAACGTCGTTCTCAATCGGCATATCGGGCTTCCATTTTGTACCGCCTATATTCACCGGTGTATTGCGTATGAATCCGGGTTCATAAAATAGTCCCGCTCCCACGTATTGATTTATTTTGCATAAATAGCTGTATTCCATAGGGAAATCAAGCGTTTCTAAAATGAACTGCCAGGCGTGTTTAAGGTTATTTATTGCAACTATATCATCAACTTTTAGCCCGTGAACGGCTACGCCTCTGAAAATCGCTTCTGTGTCCGGATAGGTCACTCCCAAGCCTTCAAGCTTCGCGCTTTTATAGACATAATCTACTATATTACGCTTTGCTATAAAAATGTTTTGTTCCTGAGTTAGGTTAAATTTCGGTGTCATTGAATTTGTTATCATGAGTATTTTACTCCCCTACATCTTTTCCGGCGCATCAACTTTCAGCAAGTCCAAAGCGTTTTTAAGCGTAATTTTCACTGCATGACAAAGCGTCAGACGTGATTGTAAAACGCCTTCTTCTTCACCCTTAATTCTGCAAGCGTCATAAAACTTATGAAAAACCTGTGAGAGTTCCTGAACATACCGCGTGATTCGAGCGGGATTAAGCTCTGCGGCGGCTTGGTTGACCTCGGTCGGCAGTAGGGCAGCTTTTTTTATTAATTCAAATTCCGCTTTTTCCGTGAAAACAAGGGTGTCGGGAAAAGTGCATATTATATTTTCATCGCCGAGCCGCCTGATAATACTGCAAATCCTCGCGTGGGCGTACTGGACGTAGTAAACGGGATTTTTATTACTCTCTTCAATGGCTAAATCAAGGTCAAAATCTATGTGTGTATTCGCCTCGCGCAGGTTAAAGAAAAACCGAGCCGCATCAAGCGGGACTTCATCAAGCAGGGTCGAAAGCGTAATTGCCTTGCCTGAACGCTTCGAGAGTTTTACCGCCTCACCGCCTCTTATAAGCCTTACCATTTGGTAAATAACAGCTTTAAGCCGAGCCGTATCTATTCCCAAAGCCGCTAAAGCCGCATTCATACGCGGTATATACCCATGATGGTCTGCGCCGAGAATATCTATGGCTATGTCGAAATTTCGCTCAACTAATTTATTATAGTGATATGCAATATCGGGGACTACATAAGTAGGAACACCGTTAGAGCGGATTAAAACCCTGTCTTTTTCGTCGCCGAAGTCGGAAGCTTTAAGCCAGACCGCGCCGTCTTGTTCATAAGTATGACCTTTTTCCTTGAGCAGTTCTACGATTTTAAGAGGCGCGTTTTTCTCATGCAACTTACTTTCTCTAAACCATGTGTTGTACTTGATTCTATATTTTAGCAGGTCGTTCTCAAGGGTTTTAATATTAATCGGCAGTGCGTAATTTGCAAGCGTTTCTCTGCGTTCTTCTTCGGAAACCGAAAGAAGTACGTCCCCGAATGATTTAATATAGTTTTTTACATGCTGTATAATATCCTCGCCGTGGTACGAGTCTTCGGGCATTTCTATGTCCTCGCCCAACTCCTGACGATAACGAATATCAAGGCTTAAACCGAGCTTGTTCACCTGATTTCCCGCATCGTTGACATAAAACTCGCGCTCTACATAATACCCCGCACACTCCAAGACCGAAGCGAGACAGTCGCCGAGCGCGCCGCCTCTTGCGTTACCTATGTGCATGGGACCGGTCGGGTTCGCCGAAACGAACTCAATTAATACACGCTTCCCTGCCCCAAAATCGGTTTTTCCGAAGTTTTCTTTTTGCTGTGTGATATTGCTTACAGCTTTTTCGTACCATCCGGAAGAGAGATAGAAATTTAAAAAGCCCGGTCCCGCCGTTTCGCATCTGTCGATTATTGCATTATCAAGCGATATTTTTTCAATAATGAGTGCGGCTATCTCGCGTGGATTTTTCTTTAAAGCTTTAGCGCATACCATAGCCGCATTGCAGGAAAAGTCGCCGTTTGCGGAATCGGCAGGTGTTTCTGTAATAAAATCAGGTAACGGTTCCGCCGTTATTTCGCTGAGTGCCGCGCCGACCGCTTTTTTTATCTGCGCCTTTGTGTATTCTGTTATATTTTGCATATTTTATTGATTTATCTCCTTAACATTAACATACATTTCTGTTTCTGACATATAGCTCGAATTTATATCTACCGTGTATTTCAGATAAAGATTCCCGCCATTGTCGTCTATCTCCGAGCGTATCTCGTCAGCCTTAACACCTACTATAAAATCTCCGAAAGGGGTTCCGTAGTGACAGTGGTGCTTTTTTCCTTTTTCGATTACTAAGTTGCTGAGAGCGTCGCCCGTTCGCGCCATTGTCACCATACTGCTTCCGTCTATATCGAGTGTAACCGTGCTTCCCTCATAACCCGTTGCTTGGCTCTCCTCGTAGATAATTTTATACTTGTTTTTATTCTTGCCGCGTCCGCGCCTCAGTCGTCCGAAGGTAAAAAGTTCGGTTACGTCCCTCTCTTCATTTGCGAATTGTGTGCTTTTTATATCTATACAGACATTTTTTTCCATTATGCTTATCCTTTCCTATTTTTATTATTTACAGAGCGGATTCTATTATATTATCCAACAACTCCGCATAACCTATCCCGCTTTCCGTCATCAGCGAGGGAAAAACCCCGACCTCTGTCAGCCCCGGCATTGCGCCTACTTTTCTGAGATACAAACCATCGTCAGTCAAAGTGAAGCTGAACCGCGCAAAGTTTTTACAACCGAGTGCAACAAAAGCGGCTTTCGCAGTTTCTTGAATTTCGTTTTGCAAAGACTTTTTCAGTTTTGCGGGGATAAACTCCGATTTACGCAGAGTTTTCGTTTCACCGACAACCGACGCATTCGATGTATAAGGATTACCTGTCACCGCACATTCGAGTTCTCTGCCTGAAAGACATTGCTCAACTAAAACTTTATGATGATGGGTAGCCGCAAGCTTGATTGATTGACGAAGTTCTTCACGGTTAATTGCGATATTTGCACCTATAGAGTGACTACAGCTTGACGCCTTTACATACATGGGGTATTCAAGCTCATTCTCTATAAGCGGGAACAACGTATCTATATCGTCAAGCCACGCACGCTCAATATAAAAATACTTAGGAACCTTTATTCCCGCCCGTTCAAGAAGCAGATACGTCAGCATTCGGTCTGAGCAGGCGTTCGCCGCTTCAAAGCCGCTACCCGCGAACGGGACTCCGGAAAGCCGGCAAAGAGCCTGTATTCGTCCGCACTCTCCATATTTCCCGTGCAATACGGGTAGAATCAGGTCTATTCGCTGTTGCGCGAAATTTCCGTCATCAAGAATTTTTAAAATCCCGCCATGATGCGGGTCAGGGCTGATAATTGCCGAACAGCAATCGCTGTTCTGTTCCCACGCCCCACTGGGAATCTCATTATAATCCCCCGGAAAAAAGAGCCAACGCCCCGCTCTCGTTATTCCTATCGGGATTATGTCGTATTTCTCCTTAGATAATACACAAAGCACGGAATAAGCAGATTGTAAAGAAACTGCATAATCCTGACTTGCTCCCCCGAAAAGCACCGCTACCCGTTTTTTCGCCATATTCTGTTCCTTTTCTCTCTTTATTGCAGAGTATTTAATTCGTTATTAACTATTATATCATAGAATAATCCTTTTTGCAAGTAGTGCATAAAAAAAGCCAAGTCGTCATAAATATTACAAAAGCGGGGACGACTTTAAAAGCCGTTTTTAAAAGAGAAAAAAGGAAAGGACAACGGGAATGACAGAATTTTTACCGGAAGGCGAACTCTTTTGCAGGGAAGAAAATAAGCTCTGCATATCATCGAGGGAGGCATTAGAAGAATGTATCGCGACCAACCGTACAGTCGAAGCCCCCTGTATCGTTTGTGACAGCCGCCATAATTTAATCATAGATTTCGGATTTATGAAGGGTATTATCCCTCGATGTGAGGGAGCTATCGGCATTGAGGAGGGTATTACCCGCGACATTGCCCTCATTTCAAGGGTGAACAAGCCCGTTTGTTTTAAAGTTACGGGGTTCGCCGAAGACAGCTTTGGGCGGGATACCGTTACGCTTTCCCGAAAAGCCGCCCAACAGGAGTGTATGCAAAACTATGTCGCCTCGCTCATAACAGGCGATGTGATAAATGTAAAAGTCACCCACTTAGAGCAGTTCGGCGCGTTTGTAGATTTGGGGTGCGGTATACCGTCTCTGATTCCGATTGACGCCGTATCGGTTTCTCGTATTTCGCATCCTGCGGATAGGTTTTTTATCGGTCAGAAAATACACGCTGTCGTAAAAATTAAAGAACGTGATAAAATCACCCTTTCACATAAAGAACTTCTCGGTACTTGGGCAGAAAACGCCGAAAAGTTTACTGTAGGCGAAACTGTAGTAGGAATCATCCGTTCTGTTGAAAACTACGGGATTTTCGTAGAACTGTCGCCAAACCTTGCGGGACTCGCAGAGCTTCGTGATAATGTAAAAATAAATCAACAGGCAAGTGTTTACATAAAAGCCATTATTCCCGAAAAAATGAAGATAAAGCTTATTATTGTAGATATATGCGATTATAGCTGTATCAATCATACATACGATTATTTCATAAATTCGGGGCGAATGAACAGATGGATTTATTCCACGCCTGAGAGCGAAAAGCTTATTGTCAGCGATTTTACTTAATAATTTTATAACGCTCGGACAAAACCCGTAATTCTTGTAATTACGGGTTTTTATGTCGATAAAAGGGTATCAACATTTTAAGTGATACCCTTTCATTTTTTTCAATTCTGTAACCATAGTGTAATTTAAACACAGCATATTGCACAAATATACCCGACATATCTTGTATAATATGTATATGTATACGATAGTTTGTTTTTTTACAAAAAAGCCTTTACTTCTACCAAATAATGGTATAAAATGAAGGTGAGATGAATATAGTTTGCTCTATATCTCATTAGATGTAAAAAAGAAAGGAAAGAAAATAAAAATGGGTACAACTTTTTCTTCTATGCAAGTAAAAAACAAGCTCAAAGCAGAACCGCAACTTTTCAAAAAGGCTCTCTGCAAATATTTTGAAAAGAAGGGCTTCGTCTGCACCGATGAGGACAATTCTCAATTCTCGTATCGTCTCGTATTCTCCGATAAGAGCGATTGGGTGATTTTAAATTCTCCCGAATACGAACCCGGCGCAGGCGCAAAGAATATACGCGAGGATGCGGATGGAATAGCGAAAACTTTAAAAACACATTGTATCACAACAAGTGTTTGGGACAGCGACTTTATAGAACTCGAATTATTCGGCTCTACCGCCGCTAAAAGAGATTCTGTAGTAATAGGTCGCCATGTCGCCGAAGATTTCCCCACGCCTAAAGGAAACCCAGAACACTGGGAATCGCTTCTTGAAAATGGCGCAACATGGGAGCAACTGTCGGAAGTATTTAACAGCGACCATACCTTTATCGAGGACTCTCTGTCGGATATTGCACCGCTTCTCGGTATGGACGGGGGGCATGTAACCGCCGACTACGAAACCTTAAACGGCATACCGGAAAGCCCTTATGTTTTTGATTTGTACTTCGCCAAAGCACAGTCGCCGTCTGCAAAAAAGCCAATCTCACTAAACACAGCCTTCAAACAAGTCTTCGGCGAAGCCTTAGAACCCCTCGGCTTTAAGCTAATCAAGAGTAAATATCCGTATTTTGTGCGGGTTGTTGAAGGGGGGGATATAATTCACGTTGTGACATTTTATAAAGGACACCCGCTCGATAATTATTTTAATATCTTATCTGGTGTAGCAACGGTATATCGACAGCGAATAACTTTAGATGAAAGTCCATCATATAACTCAATCTGGCTACATCGTATTTCTTATTATTATCACAAGTTGCATCTATCTGATAAAAACTCAAAGTATTCACTTTATGATTTAGATAGATTCCTTTATTGCACGGACAAACCGGTAATTCATTCTTTTACAGGAAAATTATGCGAACATTCTCCAATTCAAGCAATGGAATATGCTTTAGAAGTTACTACAGAAATTGTTCTACCAATACTTGATAGAGTTGCAGACCTTGATTCGTGTATAGAGTATTTCCATAGATTCGGACCCGGAATGAACCTTAATTATGGTGTTGAAGATTTTGGAAATAAATTCAGAGATAATTTTTGCAATGAGGGGCTATTGCGTATTATTTCAAGTGAGTATGAAAGTTATTGTGCATTAATAGAGAAAGGTCTTGAAAAATATCTTTTTACGATATTAAATGAAATTAAATCCGGGAGAAGTGGACGAACTATGGAATCTTATGAAGAAGAACGCAAAAGATACGAGGATGGGAAATCTCATAGAGCAGCACATTTAAAAAAAATATTTAATGATTATGATTGGGTTTCTAAAGCTCAGTCGGAACGCAAACGTCGCAGGGACGAAAATCTTGAAACTCTCAAGTCTTACGGACTTGATGTATAATTATTAACAAAAATGAAAGGACATTAAAAATTATGAAACAAACATTCAAAAGATTTATCTCCTATTTATTGGTGGTATCTATATTACTACCAATGGCGGTTGAAAGAGAGGACGCACTATGTCAACACTAAACACAGCCTTCAAACAAGTCTTCGGCGAAGCCTTAGAACCCCTCGGCTTTAAGCTAATCAAGAGTAAATATCCGTATTTCGTGCGGGTGGTAGAAGGGGGGGAGATTTTGCATATTATCACATACCGAGAAGAAGGATTAAACCGCATTGGGTATATATCATTTAATATTCTCGGTGGGGTGGCTACTGTGTATAG
The DNA here is from genome assembly GCA_009778065.1 of Oscillospiraceae bacterium. Lineage (GTDB taxonomy): Bacteria > Bacillota > Clostridia > Oscillospirales > Ruminococcaceae > Ruminiclostridium_E. The sequence goes on along the minus strand of WRKM01000035.1, from coordinate 4,996 downwards.
ACCGAGTTTGGCTGACTTGGAAAAAAGTCCGAGCGTGAACATAAACTGGCTTAAAGGCAATCTTGAGTTGTATGAAAAATCAAAATCGCTCAATAATAAGTATGATTTTTCATTCGATGACTTGTATATGTTTCATTACAAAGAAGAAACTATAGTAGAATCGGTCAAGCACTCACTTGAAATAACAAAGAAAATAATGCTACCCTCACTTGACGCAGTAATTGACCTTAACTCATGTATTAAATACTTAGAAACGGTAAAACCTCATTTAGGTATCGGTAGACCGATTGATATAAATCGTTTCATTACACTTTCTTATGATGAGGGTCTTTTATATGTAAAAACTAATAACCTTGATGTTGGTTTTTATGATAAAGTTTACTACGACCCTGAGCTATACTCTAAATACATAAACGAACTCGAACGACGTAAAGCTACAAATACTGAAATATTAAAATCATTTGGTTTTAATATATAAATTTATAAAACTAAAAAGGATGGTAAAAAAACATGAAGAAAACATTTGAAACCCCTCTGTTGTTACAAGAAGGACCTACAAGGTTGCGTTTTGAGTATACCGGACACTTTCAACATGGAAGAAAGAGTTTTTTTCAATTCTATAATATAGGCGGAATATCTAAAGGGTTGGAAATTTTCTTTATTGGCGATTGTTTCGAAAATGATGGTGTTGAGATAAGTGAGTTAGAAATAAAAAGATTAAAAAAACCTAAAGTAGGTCAAGTGGTGGGAAGAGAAACAAAGTATCCTGATGATTATGAAGTTTATAATATAACATTAGAAAAAATTGAATTCCCAGACGGTAGATTTGGACGCATTGTTTATTTGGATGACTATGTATTTTTTGAAGGTATCAACTTAGACCATCCATGTATGATAAACAATAATATTCACAGCAAAAAAAGCAGTGATATTATTCAGAATTATTGTACATCTATTCATTATACAACAACGGTTGTATCGGGTCTTCATAGAATTCTTTTTGGCGTTGCTCCAAAAAGCAATTGGAATGAAGGTCAAATTAGTAGATATTCAAGCACTTGATTTTAGCGAGATTATTTTTATCTAAGGAATCAAATACTATTAAAAATTTTAAAAATGAAAGGACGTTTTCAATTATGAAAAAACAAATTATAATGAGGTTTATCTCTTTTACTTTAGTAATATCAATGTTACTGCCGATGATACAAGAATTAACTTTATCCGCCTCGGCATTTTCGGAGGAAGATGCTTTTTACGAATTGATGTTAGAAGCAATTGATGATATTAACGCAGGTTCAAGAGCCGGAAGTTGGAGTGAGGCAATATCAAATGGGGTAGTGCCACCATGGGGATATTTTCATAATGCTGTTCAGAACCATATTGTAAGAAAGTATGGTATGCGTAGAGAATATCCAACTATTACATACAAGGAAGGTCAATTTTTGCCGCCCGGCAAAAATGTTGGCGATAAAGGTAGAGCGGATTTGTCTATATATGATGGTGAACATACTTATATATGGGAAGTAAAACCTGCCTCTTACGCAGATGTTACCCTCCAAATTAAGGGAACAAATCAACTGTTGGGCTATGTTGATTCAGACCCAAGCTATAGAGTCGGAGATGGGCGTATTGATGCTGATTGGTTTGTACATGGGAGATATGAAATTTCATATACAAATGAATTCAATGGATTGATACTTTATTGGTTTAAGCCTATTGACGATGATGACAAAAAGAAAGAAAAAGAAAATATTGAATTTGAAGTTCCTATCTTCGTTCCTAATGATGAAGAAGAACCGGAAATCCCTATCATTCCCAAACCCGAAGCGGCAATTTCCCCCGCGCAAATAGTAATGATTACTGCCGTAGTAGTCGGTGTTGGAACAGTGGCATGGATATTCTCTGCACATCGTAATACTATAGCTGAGAAAATTCGTCTTGCATTTGATTCATTATGCGCTGCATTGTTAATAGAAGATAAAGTAGCCATAAAAGCCGCTCTTAACCTTCTTATGTTTCATATTGGACTTATAAGTGCCCCCATTTCGGCATATGCCGATGATGTCTTAAAAGCTATTGAAAGAGAAGACGAAGAGGCTTTTAATGAAGCGTGTAATAATTTAATAAATGCAATCATAGAACACGGAGAGCCGGATTCCGATGACGAAGACGAAGAAGAAAGCGAAGAAGAAGACGAGGAAGATGCCTGCTGTCCTAAATGTGGTGCACCTCGTAAAAAACCGCTTAAAGGAAACCCTGATTGGACACGTAAAATAGACCGTTGTAGTGACCCTTTTCATAAACCGCCCGGTTCTCCGATAATACTTGACTTAGACGGAGAAGGAATAGAAACGCTCCCTCTATCGCAGGGTGTATTCTTCGACCACAAAGGCAACGGCTTTAAAGTCAGCACGGGATGGGTCGGACCTAATAACGGGCTTTTAGTTCGTGATATAAACGGAAACGGAATCATAGACAACGGGCGTGAGCTTTTCGGAAATCATACGTTACTCCAAAACGGAAAACAAGCCGCAAACGGGTTTGAAGCGTTAAAAGAGCTTGCGGAATTCGGAGCGAGTGTTTTCGATGATACAAGTCCATACTGGAATGAAGTTATGGTCTGGGTGGATTCTAACAGCAACGGAATTACAGACCCCGGCGAGCTTCTGACGCTTGAAGAAGCGGGCGTCGTTTCAATAGATTTGGATTATTATGTAGCGAATATAACCGATGCAAATGGTAACATACATAGAGAAATAAGTACATTCACCCGCGACGATGAGACAATCGGAGATGCGATTGATGTTTGGTTCGTGCGTAACGTGATTGATTCTATGGCTGTCAGTAATCTGCCTGTAAGTGAAGAAGTTGCGGGTTTACCGGATTTAAGAGGATTTGGTACAGCATATAGTTTACACCAAGCTATGATGCGCGATGACAGTGGTCAGCTTCAATCGTTGGTTGAGCAGTTTATCGCAGAAACAAGCGATACCGCACGCTACAATATTGCAAAACAGATTCTTTATAAATGGACGGGAGCTAAAACCAATACAGCGGTACTTGAAGTATTTATGGGCGAAAAGTATACAGGCGGAACCGGTCCTAATTCCACAAAAAATATAAACGATTTGTTTGATATACTTACCGAAGCGGTATATAATGAGTTTATGGCGCAAACGTATTTCCTGTACTTATATGACGCTATGACTACAATTTGTAATGGTTTTTATGAAGAGCATACTTTTGATTTAACAAATGTTGGTTATCAATTTTTATATGAAATTTCACTCAATAAAGAAACAGGTGAACGTCAATTTTTAGATTTTATCAGAAATATGTATGCAATGACAATAATTCCCCGTGTAGATTTAGACAGCCTTCGCGAGGTTCTTGACCAAGAGAACACAAAGTACGGATATGTATTAGATTCTTTGAATAAACCCCTGATTCATAATCAAAGCTCTAATAATCTAAAAGGCACAAATTCAGGTAATTTATTCTGGCTTGACGGGAAGAATAATTCTATTCAAATCGGAAATGGCGATGATACGTTCTTGTTCTTCGGCGATATGGGGCAAAACACCATAACAGACGGCGGCGGGAATAATACTATTATTCTGTTCGATTTTAACCAATCGGATATAAGCGTTAATCAAGTGTTTAATTCAAAGGGATTGAATATAGAAATAGTCATAGAAGGAACAGCGGGTAAAATAACAATAACCGACCTTACTTACATGTCTAATTACAATATAGTTTTCTCTGACGGGAGTATGGTAGATTTGATTAACGACTTCATTACGATTGAGATTTACACGGCATAATACACAAAATTATTCGACACGTAATGTAAAATATGACCACATATACAAAATTATATTTTTTAATAAAAAACATCTTTACTTTTACCAAATAATGGTATAAAATAGAAGCAAAGCAAAATAAACCAAATTCAGAAAGGACTTTAAGTATTATGAAAAATCTTAAAAACGCAAATCTTAAAAAAATTCTCGCGATTCTCTTATCTTTAGCATTAATTCTCGGAACAGCCGCAGGCTGTAGCGAGACACTCCCCTCTGCGTTATCAGACGGGGAAACAGAAAATACCGAACCCGAAAACCCTGACGACCTCGAAAATCTTGTAACCCCCGACGGGGACGAAGACCCTGACGGCGATGACGGCGACGAGCCGACCGACCCCGACGAGGACGAAGACCCCGACGAGGACGAAGACCCCGATGAGGAAGAGGACGACGAAAACCCTCTATATATAGTAGGGCAACAGATGACAATGGAACTTTTGCAAGAACTAAACGCAAACGGCTCAATGCCGGAAATCACCTATAATGAAGACGGAACTATCGGGAGACTTGAGGATAAAGCACCATACGGTTCGCCGAGGAGTATCATATCCCCATTCCCTGTTTTTAATGAGGAAGAGACAAGGGCTTTAATTGATGTGTATCTACCTTTGTTTGGTTTAGATGAAAGTGCAGATATAAGATTTGATGAATTACATCGAATGACAGATAATATTATAAGATTCGACCAATATTATGACGGTATAAAAATTCCCGGGGTAGGCATGAGTGTTCGTGCCGACAAGGAAACAGGGCGTGTCAAGTCAATAGGATGTTTTTACATTAAAAATTTAAACATCGAAACAACGCCTGTTATATCTGCCGATGAAGCGAAGCAGATAGTCATGTCGTGGAATGAATGGATTCAAATTTTCGAAGAACCTAAATTGATTATATGGGCTTACGGGGGTGTTGATTTAGTATTAGCGTGGGAAGTTTATACCCATGTTCACGGTGAAATAATCGTTAATGCCGTAACAGGGGATATTATAACTTATGACGAACCAATGAAAACTGCCGGCTCCGCCTCCGAAACTGAAGCAGAAACCGAAGCAAATAAAAGTTTCAAAGAGATTGCTGAAGACGATGGTGTTTTTGAGTTATCTATTATAAATGGAAATCTTAAAATAAGAATT
>WRKM01000034.1 GCA_009778065.1 Oscillospiraceae bacterium | reverse complement strand
GATGTTCCTGTAGGGGACGGCGTCCTCGACGTCCCGCAAATTTGCGGTCGTTGAAATGGGACGTCGAGGACGCCGTCCCCTACGATTGATGATGTTTTTTGTGTAGGACGCTTCACGGCGCGATGTGGACATCGCGCCCTACGACAACGATTGCGGTGTGTACGGGCGGCATATATGCCGCCCCTACAAAAGGAACTGCGCATTTTATAAATTTTATTACTTACATTTCGTTTTACCGCCGGAAGGAAGTATGCTTATTTACCGCGCTTACTGTTCTTTGTAATTTTTTCTTTTATTCTCATACACTCATTCAGGTGTACGATTTGATGCCTTGTAACAGGCATTAAAAGTATACCCGCGACATTTTTCTTTCCCCAAAAGTCAAGAAGCCATATGGATTTTTCATCAGAGGTAACTCCCCCCTCGTTTAGTATACGGGTTAGAATTTCGGGTTTGAACCTCTTTTTTATGTCCTGCGGCGCAAGTCCGTTTAATATCTCTCTCGTCCTTAAAGCAACCGCGTTTCGGTATTCACAAAGCTCGTTAAGTGAAACCGAGTTACTGAAATTCATTATTTCAGTATCGCTCATGGCGTTTCCTGTTTCCGTTATCGTGATGCCCATACGTTTAAGCCAATGTTTATCTAAAACTTGCGCCGCCTCCGATATTAAAATATTGGTGGTAATATCCTCAATTCGGGTGATATGCCAAACATTCCACGCGATAGTTGATTTTCGACCGAAAGCGTTTTGTTCCGCAAGCGGCGAAGCGAATGTTTCACGGTTTAATCCGTCCCATATCTCGTCCATATAAGTTTGCGTTTTGGCGGCTGAAACACAAGAAGTATGAACAATGCCGTGGAGTTCAAGGCAAACGCTTATTGCCTCGTCAAATCTGTTTATATCGGACAGGGCTTCCCGCAATTTTTTCTGTTTCGGATTCCAGTTTGTTGCTACGCTATACAAATAAACACCACCTTACCCCTTTGACAACACTTCGCAAATTAATATTTGTTAAACAAGATTAATTATTTTAGAATGTTAAAAATACAAATGATTATATTAGATACCATGTCGGAATGGGATTTTGCATATTGTCGAACCATTTTAAAACGTCCTGCGACTGCTTCATTGAAGTATCAACTTCATCTTGTCCGAACGGAATAGCCCAATATATTGATGACAGCGTGTTACTTGCGATGTAAAAAGCCAAGAGTTTGAAAAACTCTTGCGGCGGTTCACCGCCGAAGTAACCGCGAATTTGTCCTGTGGCGAAATGCGGACTTTCCGCCGCACTCCATACAATGCGGTTAAATTCCTCCCACGGGTCGCCGAAGTCGTTGCGGTCGAAGTCGATTATTTTAAGCTCGCCGTCCTCAATCATCATGTTCCCGATGTGATAATCGCCGTGTTGAAAGCATTGAGGTCGGTCTTCTAATAGCACGCGGCTTCGTTCTATGTATGCGATAATATCCTCATCGCCGTCAAATCGCAAACCACATTTACGGTACTCAACAATTTTATTATCTGTTTTGCGGTTAAAGCGTGCCGCCCATTTTTCCTGTTTTTCCGGCGCGGGAATAGAGTGTATTTTTCGTAAAATTTCACCGGACTTTATGCCTAAAACATACTGCTCCGTTTCTGACATGAGGGGTAATACCGCTTCTAAATCCTCACCGTCAATCCAGCCTTGAAGCATATAAACGCCATCCTCGCAAGTACTACATTCAATAGGAACGCACATAGGAACGCCGAGTGAGAAACACTGTTCAAGTATTTTAAAAAGCGATTCTCGCGCTTCGTATTTCTCAAACGGCGAAATGCGGAGTAAGTATTTAACTCCGCTTTTATCTGTTACGCAGTATTTTTTATCACTCGACCAACCTTTGAAGATAGGCTCGGACTTTATAAATCGTTTATTGGGAAAAATGTCTGTCATGATAAATCACCGTAATTCCTTGTTCATAAAGTATAATTTTGAATTTAAAATAAGGGGAAACATTATCCTAAAATTAAGATACGGCATAGAATGTAGATATACTTTAATCTTTTAAAAAGAGACAAGGAGATTTACATATTATGACGTATATTAATTCCGGTGGAGTGAAAATCGCTGTTTTCGAGTATAACAGGGATTGCGGAGGCGACACAGTAATGCTTCTTCACGGCTGGCCGCTCTCACACTTAATTTTCGAGTATCAAATTAACCTGCTTATCGAACTTGGTTATCATGTTGTGGCTGTAGATTTCAGAGGTTTCGGAGAGTCTGACGCTCCCGCCTGCGGCTATGATTATAATCAAATGGCGCGGGACATTCATGCTGTCATAAAAAGCTTGAGTCTTTCCTGCGTTATTCTTGCGGGCTTTTCAATGGGCGGGGCTGTCGCGCTTCGTTATATGCGGCTCTTTAAAGGTGAAAAAATTAAGAAATTAATACTGCTCGCCGCCGCCGCACCGCGTTTTACAAAAGAGGATGGTGTTTTTCCTTATGGTATTGATAAAAGCGATGTTGACTCCTTGATTGAAAAAGCGAGTGTTGACCGTCCCGCACTTTGCAAAAGTTTTGTTGAGGAAAAGCTTTTTGTACAACCTCACAGTCACGCCGTTCGAGATTGGTTTATCAGAATAGCAGAGTCGGCATCGGGAATCGGGACAATAAAAGCTGCCTGCGCCCTGCGAAACGAAGATGGAAGCGGTGATATAAATTATATAAATCTGCCCGTTTTCATTATCCGCGGCGAAAAAGACCCGGTCGTACCTGTTTCTGTAACTGATTATCAGCACAGGATAATTCGCGGCTCGACGCTTTTTTCACTTAAAAATTCGGCACACGGAATCTTTTTTGACGAACTCGAAAATTTTAATAACTTTTTTATTAAAGCGATATTGAATAATTGATACGCTATTAATTATTAATTGTTAATTGTCAATTGTCAATTGTCCATCACCCTCCCGCACTGCTGTATTTTTTTATCGCGCTGTTAAACATTTTGCTTACTATTATAAACAGCCCAATCGGCGCGATTAAACCCCATATGAGATAAAAAGGCGACAAACTGTTAAACAGTGCCATGACGGGGAAATTGGCTATAACAAAGACGGGAAACAGAAAAACTCCGAGCCTTTGAATCCACTTTCCGTAGATTTGCATGGGCATACTGTTAAAATCCCAACAATTATACACTATTTCTACTAACGCCCTTACTTTTACCGTCCAAAATGTCAATAGACACGGGACGAGGAAAAACGAATAGGCAAGCGTTATACCGAGCAGAATAAGCAGAATATAAGCAACAATGTTAACAAAGCCCGCTTCAAGCCCTATCCTGCTCCAAGAAACGGCTACCGTTATGACGCCTCCTATAATATTCGGAATAGGCGTGGCAAATTCGACCTCGCGCATAGTCAAATGAAACTGTGTTGAGATAGGCTTGACAAGCATAAGGTCAAGGTCTCCCCGCCGTACCCGCCAAGGGATACTGCCGAGATTGTTCATGAAAATACCCGTGTATAAAGCTGTGAGTAATATAAACGTGCCGACAAACAGTGTGATTTGGTCGGGTGAAAGTCCGCCTATCTCAACGCCTGTCCTATGTACAATAAAAGCGTACAGTAATTTCGTACACAGCCACGCACATTCCGTAATAATACCGATAATAAAGTTCGCTCTGTATTCCAACTGTTGCATAAGACTGGTTTTTGCGAACATTCCGTAAACCCTGAGATGTTTTCTTATCTCACTCATGTTTTAATATAACCCCCTAAATAATTTAAGTTATTGTTAATTATTAATTGTCAATTGTCAATTGTCAATTGCCCGTCACCCTCTTGCCGCGATATACCTTTTCATTCCGATTTTCCATAAAACCCTCGACAAGAGATAAAATGCGATAATCCAGAAAATCTGAATTAAAACGCCGTATATGACGTCCATACCCGTCACCCTACCTACGACGACACTGAGAGGGAAGTATACAATGTATTGAAAAGGCAGAAATTTAAGCACAGCTAAAGCCGTTTCGCCAAATACGTCCAGCGGGAAAATTCCGCCGCTAAGTATTGTCGTCACTACGCGTGCACCGTTAAAAACGCCCCAACCCCACGTAAGCCAGAAATTAGTCACCGAAAGGCAATAGAACAGCATACAGTTTATCAACAGTGAAAAAGGCGCAATCAATAAGACTAACACTATATTCATTACGCTGTACTGAATACCCGCTGTGATACCGATGATTCCGAGAAGTGCCGCAGAGATGAGAATTACCATAGCGTTTTCCATAGTTTTAACGCCGAGAAACCCGAATAGTCTATAGGGGAGATGTCCGATTGGCTGAACGAAAAACCGATTAAGGTTTCCCTCCATTATATCTTCCATTATTTCATACTCAAAGCCCGTGGAGATATATTTACCCATTATACCCGCCATGACCACATATGTAACCATCTGCGCATATTCAAAGCCGAACAGCTGTGGATTCTCACTGGCACCGTAAATCGCCGTCCACAGAAAAAACTGTATGATTATTGTAAAGCCGCCGCTGACAAGGCTTATAAAAAAATCTGTCTTATATTGCATAACGCTCTGCATGGCGAGAGTGTAGACCGTGTAATATTTTTTAATCGCTTTCACTATTATCTCCTTTCAATCGATTCTGACTCGGCATTGTTGTACATTTTCTCGATAGCTTCTTCTATTGATGCGTCGCTGTTCGCCGCTATGTCCGCGAGATTACCGTCATAAATTAAAAGCCCGTCATTTATGATAATAGCACGCTTACAAAGGCTTTCTATATCATTCATATAGTGGCTGGTCAACAGAATGGTCGCACCCGTTTCTTCATTATAACGTCTGATGAACTCCCTTATGGTCTTTTGTGATATGAAATCAAGACCAATGGTCGGCTCGTCTAAAAATATAATTTTCGGACGATGGACAAGAGCGGCAATAAGCTCCATCTTCATACGCTCACCGAGGCTCAACCTTCGTACTTGTGTTTTTAAAAGCGGCTCAACCTCAAGAATCTCGATTAGTTCGTCAACTGTCCGCTTAAACTCTGTATCGTCTACCTCGTATATGTACTTGTTAAGATTAAAGCTCTCAACAGCGGGTAGGTCCCAGTTAAGTTGTGTTTTTTGTCCCATGACAATAGAAAAACCCATTTTAAAAGCCTTTTTACGTTCCCACGGGATATATCCGCCAACGGTGGCGATGCCGCTTGTAGGATAAAGTATACCTGACAGCATCTTAAGCGTGGTGGTCTTACCCGCTCCGTTTGGACCGATAAAACCCACAATTTCTCCGGCGTTTACGTTAAAGGTTATGCCGTTTACAGCTTCTTTCTTTAGCTTTTTACGCTTTACCATGTTTTTAAACGAGTTTTTTAACCCCTGGTCTTTTTGATAATAGTCGTAATGTTTCTTTAGATTTTCCACTTTAATGATTTGCATAATACTATGGTCTCCTTCTTTCTTTGTTTTATTATTATATCTTATTAAATATGACACCTGTATGTCATGTTTAAAATCAGAGCATAAAAATACCCCGCGCGGATTGCTAAAATCCGCACGGGGTTCAATCATCGTAGTGAGGCGGCAAAAAATCACGCCGCTGTATGATACGGTGAACTGCGGTCAAAGCAATCTCGAATATAGCGTTCGGTAATAGCATAGCTAACGGTATGGCTATCCCATGAACGAGTTGTTTTATACATGGTTCTAAGTGTAATTCTGAGTTTCATTGACATTTCACCGCCTTTCTTTAAAATATAATGCAATAATTTTTATTGCAATATGGTCATTTTACCATAAGCGGAAATAAATGTCAAGCATTATTTGTAAAGAAAATTTATTTTTTTCGGAAAAGCAACGCATTATGATAAACACTTGACAGATTGTTTGCTTTTTTGGTATAATAGGATTCAGAACATAAGAAAGAAAAGAGGAAGACAGTAAATGGGGCTTAATATAACCGAGAAAATAATAAAGAGTCATTTGGTCGGCGGCGAGAACGGAAGCGGCGGTCTGCCGTCTGCGGGTGATGAAATAGCTTTGAAAATTGACCAAACCCTTACGCAGGACGCAACCGGGACGATGGCATATTTACAATTTGAAGCGATGGGTGTAAACCGCGTTAAAACCGAGCGTTCAGTGGCGTATATTGACCACAACACGCTTCAGTCGGGCTTTGAAAACGCCGATGACCACCGTTATATTCAAAGCGTGGCAAATAAATACGGCATATATTTTTCGCGTCCGGGTAACGGAATCTGTCATCAGGTGCATTTAGAACGCTTCGGTAAGCCCGGTAAAACCCTGATAGGTTCGGATTCACATACGCCTACAGGCGGCGGTCTCGGTATGCTCGCAATCGGCGCGGGCGGTTTAGACGTGGCGGTGGCTATGGGCGGCGGTGCGTATCATATAAACATGCCCTCAGTGGTAAACATAAAGCTTACAGGGAAACTAAAGTCTTTTGTAAGTGCGAAAGATGTTATTCTTGAGGTTCTGAGGCTTCTGTCGGTTAAAGGCGGAATCGGTAAGGTCATGGAGTATACGGGAGACGGTGTTGACACCCTTTCGGTACCCGAACGTGCCACGATTACGAACATGGGGGCGGAGCTTGGCGCTACTTCTTCGGTTTTTCCGTCTGATGAGATAACCCGTGCGTTTTTGAAGGCGCAGGGCAGAGAAGGAGATTATACTCCGCTAAAAGCAGACGAAGATGCGGTTTATGCCGATGTAGTCGAAATAGATTTATCGAAGCTTGAACCCTTGGCGGCGTGTCCGCACAGTCCCGATAACGTAAAGAAAATAAAAGAAATCGGAAATATTAAAATCGACCAAGTGTGCATAGGTTCATGTACTAACTCGTCTCTAAAAGACTTGCTCACGGTTGCGGCTATGTTAAAAGGTAAAACGGTCGCTGAAAATGTTGACCTCTCTATTGCACCGGGTTCAAAGCAGGTGTATCAGATGCTCGCGGAAAACGTTACGCTCGCCGACTTGATAGGTGCGGGTGCGAGGATTCTTGAGAGTGCGTGCGGACCCTGTATCGGCATGGGGCAGTCGCCTAATTCGGGCGGTGTATCACTCAGGACGTTTAACCGTAATTTTGAGGGCAGGAGCGGCACAAAGGACGCACAGGTGTATTTAGTATCCCCCGAAACAGCGGCGATGTCCGCAATAAAAGGCGTCTTGACCGACCCGACAGAATATGGGGAGCTACCCAAAATAAAAGAACCCGACAGCTTTTTAATTAATGATAACATGATTATAAAACCGCTTGACGAAAAAAGTGCGGAAAAAGCGGAGATTCAGCGCGGTCCGAATATTAAACCTTTTCCGAAGACCTTCCCGCTTGAAGACGTTATACGCGCCGATGCGATTTTAAAGGTCGGCGATAATATAACCACAGACCATATTATGCCCGCAGGCGCGAAAATCCTGCCGCTACGTTCAAATATTCCGGCGATTAGCGAGTATTGCTTTGCTGAGGTTGATAAAACTTTCCCCGCTCGCGCAAAAAAAGCGGGTTCGGGCATAATCATAGGCGGTGTAAACTACGGACAGGGCAGTTCAAGAGAACATGCCGCATTAGCACCTCTGTATCTCGGTATAAAAGCTGTTATATGTAAGTCTTTTGCCCGTATTCACAAGCAGAATTTAATCAATAACGGCATAATTCCGTTTGTGTTTGAGAACGAAGATGATTATGATAAAATTTCCGAGGGCGACAGTTTAGAAATACTTGACATAAGAAACAGTATTAAAGACGCCGAGAATAAATTGATTCCGGTCAAAAATATGACGACAGGTAAGAGTATTTATGTCAGATGCGAGATTTCAAAGCGAGATAAAGCCATGCTTTTGGCGGGCGGGCTTTTACAGTTGACAGTTGTATAGTTGATTTATTAAGAAAGGAATAGTAAAAAATGCAAAAAATTAAAATGAACCCGCAAAAACCTTTAGTCGAGATAGACGGAGACGAGATGACGAGGGTAATATGGAAGATGATTAAGGACATTCTTCTTACCCCTTATATTGAGCTCGAAACCGAGTATTACGACTTAGGACTCGAAAAACGCGACGAAACAAATGACCAAATCACGGTAGACAGCGCAAACGCAACAAAAAAATACGGCGTAGCCGTAAAATGCGCCACAATCACCCCAAACGCACAGCGTATGGAAGAATACACACTCAAAGAAATGTGGAAATCCCCGAACGGTACAATCAGGGCAATCTTAGATGGTACGGTTTTCCGCGCACCTATTATTGTAAAAGGCATAGAACCTCTCGTACCTACCTGGAAAAAGCCGATTGTTATAGCCCGTCACGCTTACGGAGATATTTATAAAGGCGTAGAGGATAATGTCGTAAAAGGTGAAAAAGCCGAGCTTGTAATAACGGGCGAAAACGGCGAACGCAGATTCTTAATCCATGATTTTAATAATACAGACGGTATAATTCAGGGCGTTCATAACACTGCGGAAAGTATAGCGAGCTTTGCACACGCCTGTTTCCGTTACGCGCTTGACCTTAAGACAGACCTATGGTTTGCGACAAAGGATACTATCTCAAAAAAGTATCATCATACTTTTAAAGATATATTTGAGGACATTTATAACGCCGAATATGATAAAAAGTTTAAAGAAGCGGGAATTGAGTATTTTTACACCCTGATTGACGATGCTGTGGCGCGTGTTATGCGTTCTGACGGCGGTTATCTCTGGGCGTGTATGAATTATGACGGCGATGTTATGTCGGACATGGTGGCGACAGCGTTCGGGAGCCTCGGCATGATGACCTCTGTTTTAGTATCTCCTGCGGGAGCGTATGAATATGAGGCGGCACACGGCACAGTGACGAGGCATTATTACAAGCACTTAAAAGGCGAGGAGACCTCTACAAACTCGGTAGCGACATTGTTCGCGTGGACGGGTGCCCTGAACAAACGCGGTGAGCTTGACCAAAACGACGAACTATGCAGGTTTGCGAAGAACCTTGAAAAAGCCGCTATAGAAACTATCGAATCCGGTATAATGACAGGCGATTTAGTATCCCTTTCTACTTTACCCGATAAGAGAAAAGTAAATACCGGGGAATTTTTACTCGAAGTTAACGCAAGACTAAAGAAATATATAAGCTAATTAAAAACCGGAGGTGACTAAATGTCCCAAAAAAGTTATATCTCAAATTCGGTAATAAGGCGTTTACCGCGTTATTATCGGTTTATGGGCGAACTCCAAAAAGAGGGGACGGCTAAAATATCATCTGCCGAACTATCGGTGCGTATGAAGCTCACGGCATCGCAGATACGGCAGGACTTAAACTGCTTCGGCGGCTTCGGTCAGCAGGGCTACGGCTACAACGTGGCGGAGTTACGGCGTGAAATCGGCGACATTATCGGCGTAGAACGGAGAGTCGGGACAATTTTACTCGGCGCGGGAAATTTAGGCAGAGCGATAACTACATATTTTGATTTCCCGAAATACGGGTGCGAGTTGATAGGGATTTTCGATGCAGACCCGAAGCTCGAAAACACTGAAATAGCGGGTGTAAGTGTCAGTTCAATGTTGAAGTTAAGAACTTTTTGTGAGCAAAAAAGCCCCGAAATCGCTGTTTTGTGCATACCTAAGGAGAGTGCGGGTGTGGTCTCGAAAGTATTAGTCGGTTGCGGAGTTAAGGCGTTCTGGAACTTTACGCATTATGACATAAATCTGCATTTTGACGATATAATTGTAGAAAACGTGCATTTGGGAGACAGTCTGCTCACACTGGCTTATAACGTCAATAATACTAATAAATAAAACCAAATGAAGAGAATAAATAAATTCGGGCAGACGCACAATCGCGGTTCTGCCCGAAATTTTTATAATCGTTTAGTTTAGCGTCATTTAGCTTAATGACCTTCCCAACTGTTCAGATATTTTTCCTGTACGTCGGTCAGCTTATCAATTTTAATTCCCCAGTTATCAAGCTGACGCCACGCCACATCGCGGTCTACCTCAAGCGGGACGTTAACGATGTTATTATTGAAATTACCCCTGTTTTTAACCAAGTGAAGTGCGGAAAGCGCCTGAATGGCAAACGACATATCCATGATTTCGGCGGGGTGTCCGTCTCCGGCGGCTAAGTTTACGAGCCTGCCTTCGGCGATAATATAAATCCAATTTCCGTTTTTTAATTTATAACCCATGATATTATCACGCGCTAACTTCTCCTGCGTTGCGATTTTTTTAAGTCCGGCTACGTCTACTTCGATATCGAAGTGTCCGGCGTTACAACAAATCGCACCGTTTTTCATGTTATAATAATCAGCCTCGACAATAACATCGCGGCATCCCGTAACGGTGATGAAAATATCGCCGTGCTTTGCCGCCTCGTTCATGGTCATAACCTTGAAACCATCCATAACCGCTTCCATAGCTTTTATGGGTTCTATTTCGGTTATGATGACATTTGCGTTTTGCCCCTTAGCCCGCATGGCAACGCCCTTTCCGCACCAACCATAGCCTGCGATTACGACATTTTTACCGGCGACAATCAGATTTGTAGTACGGTTTATACCATCCCAGACCGACTGCCCGGTACCATAACGGTTATCGAATAAATGCTTACAGTCTGCATCGTTTACAAGCACCATCGGGAATTTCAGCTTACCCTCACGGTTCATGGCTATTAAACGGATTATACCTGTCGTAGTTTCTTCACAGCCGCCTATGACGTTCGGGAGCAGTTCGGGATAGTCGCTGTGAATCAGGCTTACTAAATCGCCGCCATCGTCGATTATTATATTAGGACCGATTTTAACGACCTCGTTAATATGACGCTTGTATTCGGAGTCGGCGGCGTTATACCATGCAAAAACCTCTAAACCCTCGTGTACAAGAGCGGCGGCTACGTCGTCCTGCGTTGAAAGGGGGTTGCTCCCCGTGATGTACATTTCTGCCCCGCCTGCGGCTAAAACCTTACATAAATAAGCGGTTTTTGCTTCCAAATGCACCGACAGCGCAACTTTCAGACCCGCAAAAGGTTTATTTTTTTCAAACTCGGCTTTTATACCGCGCAGAAGCGGCATATTACTTTCGACCCAGTCGATTTTTCGTTTTCCGCTCTCCCATAAATTAATGTCTTTGATTTGGCTCATTGTTAGTTGTCCTCCTGTTTTTATTAACGCCGACGATTCGTCGGTTATGGTTAAAAATGAATGGTGCATCCCGGAAATTTCGCTCTTATCGCATCGCCGTGTATATATTCATCGAAGGGAGAATCGGTCACTCCGCTACCGCCCTCGTTTCCGTATATATACAGATTTTCCAAAAGGGGTAATCTGTCGTACAGAGGACTTAAATCGGTGATATAATTGTTACCGAGTTCAAGCTCCTTAAGATTGCTCAGCCATATGAGTGCGCTTATATCCGTAATATTATTATTGCTCACATTAAGTTCGGTGAGATTTGTTAAGTTTGTGAGCGGACTTAAATCTGAGATTTCATTAAACCTTAAATCCAAACGCTCTAAAGATGCGAGCTGTTTGAGTGCGTTTATATTCGTAATATCGCACATTATAAGCTCAAGCTCGGTTAAGTTTTTTAAAAGAGCTATTTGTTCCATGTCAGAATCGTTCAGCGGTGTCCATTCTATCGAGAGGAAGGTCAGATTAATATCGTATTCGTTATTATTTATCGTCACGGTTTTAAGATTTTCATTACTTTCGGTCTCGTCTGTTATTTCGGCGTTCTGCTCGGGAATTATATACTCATCGTTTGAATCCCGAACCAAGACAAAAATCAGAATCCCGACGGCGAAAACACCGACAACGAGTGCAAGAATCTTATAACTCCTTAACGCCGCCGCCTTTTTACGCGCATTTCTTTCGCGTTCGCGTTCTGCTTTTTCGTCAATACTGATTCTCAGTAGCCCGTCCTCTGCCGATTTTTTCAGTTTTAACGAGTTTTCCGAATCCGAGGAATCAGGCTCATATTTAGCGATTGTTTTTCTGTAGTATAATACCGCACTCGAATATATCTTTTTTTGGTATAAGGCTTCAGCGATTTTAAAACACTCCTCCTGCGAAAACGCCGACAGGAGTTCGTTCGCTTTTTCAAAAAGAGGATGGCTCGGCACAGCAAGAACAGCATCAAGCCGCCTTATGGCATTAGGGTAGTCCTGCAACTTTATATATTCTGTTATTAATTGATATTCGGCTTGCGTGTCGCCTGCCGCCGCCGCGCGTTTTAAATCTTCCATAAAAGCCCTCCTTGAAGCAGATTAGTATCATTATACCATGTTCCACCGAAAAACGCAACAAGAAATTTTTAATCGCAGGGCGGGGTGATGAAAATTTACGGGACGCCGTGGGCGGGGTGATGAAAATTTGCGGGACGCCGTGGGCGGCGTCCCCTACGAAATGGGGGTTGACTTTTCGGGGCGGGTGTGGTAGAATGGGATTAGAGGAAGTGAGGATTAATAAAATGTACTACTACAGCGTAGTGAGAGCAAAATTAGATGTTATTCTGAAAAAGCTGTTCACCGAGAACACAGACCTGTTGCATGATTTTTTATCAAGCACACTCGAAATACCATATGATTCCATAAAAGACATCACAATCATGAACTCGGAAATCTTGCCCGGCTCCATAGACGGAAAACTTAGCCGCATGGATATAAAAATAGCTGTTGATAACAGACTAATTAATATCGAAATGCAAATCGGAAATGAATCCGACTTTAACGACAGAGCCATGTACCTTTGGGCAAAGCTGTTCACAGGCGAGCTTAAAAGGGGCGATGAGTACGGCGAGTTAAAACAAAGCATCTGCATAAATATAATTAACTTTAATATGTTTGATTGTCCCGAATTTCACTCACATTTTACCGTAATGGAAAAGAACAGACATGAAGTTTTAACCGATAAATGCTCGATTATCTTTTTTGAACTTAAAAAAATCAGCAAAAATGCAAACAAGAACAACCGTAAAGAGTTATGGCTACAGTTAATCAATGCGGAAAGCAAGGAGGAACTCGATATGTTAGCACAAACAGGAGTAGAGCCGATTCAGAAGGCTGTTTACACGCTCTATCAGATGAGCGAGGATGAAAAAATACAGGAAATGGCGCATCAGAGGGAGATTTCTCTTCATGATGAGGCTACGAGGATTGGCGGGGCGTTACGAAGAGCGAAAGAAGAGATTGCAAAAAATCTTATCGGAATGAATATGCCTATTGAGCAAATCGGAAAGGCTACCGGCTTACCTCTCAAAGAAATCGAACGCCTGCAACAACAATAAAATAACAAAAAACCGTCTGCTTTTTTTGACCGCAGACGGCTTTTTAATTTAAATCTTTAAACCCCATCAATCATTCCTACAACGAATTTCAGAATAGTCAGTGCGTCTTCCGCTGTAATTATCCCGTCATTGTTTATGTCGGCGGCTTCAAGCGCGGCACCCGTGAGAATCTCTTTACCCGATATGTGCTTTAAAACTAACAGCGCGTCGAGGGCTGTGATTTGTCCGTCGCCGTTAACATCGCCTTTTTCGTAAGCGGCGGCGGGGGGAGAGTTAGTGCTGTTTTGGTTAACATCGTCTTTTTCGTAAGCGGCGGTGGGGGGAGAGTTAGTGCTGTTTCGCGGATTACGTCCCATTCGGATAGGGTGGCTCGGCGGTTGGATACACACGCAAGGGTAAAATCCGCAAATTTCACAGCAAACACAAGGGGAACGCTCACATTCAAGGCATTTCTGCGGTAAATAGCTGAAATTACCGCCTATCTTCGCCTGTATTTTTTCGATTGAAGCTTGAACCTTTATATTGTCCAAATCAAGGAGGTTTTCACGCGCATCGATATACTGAATCGACGGCAAATTTGTAATCGAGGATATGTCGGTGATTCGGTTATTCTCAAAATTCAAAACGTTTAATGCGATATTGCTTGAAACATCGAGAGTTTCAAGTTGGTTGTGGTCTAAGTGCAGCTCTGTTAACAGAGTATTGTTTGAAACATCAAGAGTCCGGAGTTGGGCGCCGTTTACGTCCAATATCAATAAATTATTGTTGGCAGAAACATCTAAGGTTGTCAATGGATTGCCGCTTACGCTTAATGATGATAAATTGACATTGTTTGAAACATCAATGGCTGTGAGTAGGTTTGCACTCACGAGCAGTTGTCCTAACACTGTATTTCTTGAAACGTCAAGGGTTGTTAGTTGGTTGTTTATTACGTACAGCGAAAGTAATGCAGTGTTTTTTGAAACATTGAGGTTTCGGAGTTGGTTTCCGTTTGCCTCCAAACTCATTAAAGCTGTATTGTTTGAAACATTAAGGGTTTCGAGTTGATTGTTGCTTACCCGCAAATGTGTTAAAGATTTATTTTTTGAAACATCGAGTGCTTGGAGTTGGTTGCCTTCTGCGTACAGTTGTGTCAATGCGGTATTGCCGGAAACATCGAGGGCTGTGAATTGGTTGCCCTTTACATACAGTTCTCTTAATGCAGTATTGTTTGAAACATCGAGGGCTGTGAGTTGGTTATTTTGTGCGTACAGATGTATTAATTCGGTATTGTCTGAAACATCGAGGGCTGAAAGTTGGTTGTTGTCTGCATATAGCCTTGTTAATGCGGTATTGCCTGAAACATCGAGGGCTGTGAGTTGGTTGTCGCCTACATACAGCAATGTTAATGCGGTGAAGTTTGAAACATCAAGCGAGCCTGTTAATGCTTTATTGGAAAAATTGATGGCTGTAACTCTTTTCGGGCTTGCGGTGTTCCAAGTAATTCCCCCAAGTCCCTCCCAACTTTCGGGGTCACTCAAATTCCAACCGAGCTTTTCGAGGTTGTCATCTTGATTTGCAAAAGCGGCTAACTTTTGGTAGTCGTTGCAACTGTAGCCCGGGGTGGTGGTGCAGGGGTCTTGCAGTTGTAAGCAGTTCGAGTCTGCGCAAGTCGCCGCCGAAACATTCAGCGTGGTGAAGATTGGGATTGAGATGAAGATTGCGAGTGTTATTATTGCCGCGATGATTCGCGGGGTGCGGGAGGTTTTCCCTGATTTTTGCATAAAAGTCAAGTCCTTTCGTGAAATTTTAATGTCTTACATAGTTTTTACTTCCATAATATAAGTATATCATAGTTTTGAGGGGTTGTCAAGGGTTTTTTCGTAGGTGGCGGCGTTTGCGGGACACCGTGGGCGGCGTCCCCTACGAAATGGGGGTTGACTTTTGGGGCGTTGGGGGGTATAATATAAGAAGAGAGGGGAGAGGGGAAAATGCGAAAACCTAAAATATACCTTGAAACGACAATGTTTAACTATTATTTTGATACAGAGCGAGATGCACACTCTGATACCGTTACGTTATTCAAGGAAGTAAAGGCGGGTAAGTATAAGGCGTATACTTCGTCATATGTCATTGATGAACTGCTAAAGACTTCTGATGACAGGCGGCATTAATATCAGAGAGGGTTACAAGCCCATTATTATTGTCGCACCTTCGGAGGTGGTAGAATATGGCGATGATGAATAGGTGTGAGGCAGAAATCGATACTATCCGATTAAAGCTTTACGAGGAAACAAAAAACCTGACAAAAGAGGAACAATCTAAACGATTACAGGAGAAAATAAAAGCGGCGGCAGATAAATACGGTTTCACTCATTTGTTACAACCTTTCGTCAATAACGAGAAATATGACTGACGGGGGTACTGCATTTTGACAAATTTTTCGGCTCGGCTTCGTTGTCGAGCCGATTTTATTTTTTGGTTTACAAAATTGCGTGCTTAGGGGGCGGATTTGCGGGACGCCGTGGGCGGCGTCCCCTACGAAATCGAACAATAAAACAACAAAAAGCCGTCTGCTTTTTTAACCGCAGACGGCTTTTTTAATTTAATTCTTATTTTAAATCTTAAAGTACATCAATCATTCCCGTAACGAATTTTAGGATATTCAGCGCGTCGGTTGCTGTAAAATTGCTGTCGCTTCTTGAGCTTGTCAGGAACTTTTGAAGCGGGGTAAGCTCTGTATTGCCTGTGAGAGCTTGAAGCAGTAAGAACGAGTCTTCCGCTGTGACTGTTCCGGTAAACGTGAGGTCGCCTATTTGCGTTACGACTACGATATAACCCCCTGCGGCGGGTATGGTTATTACTGCTGTACCATACGGGTTTACTGTAACCGATGAGACTACTTCAAACTTGCCTGTTTCGTTATTATACCGAATGAGGACTGCGTTTTGCCCTGCGTTCGCCGAGCCTGCAATTATTGTTTGAACACTCGCTTCAGAGGCTTTGATTTGGAAAACGGGCAGGTTTTTGACGATATCTTGAATACGCAGAAAAGGTATATCTACTATAAGAATCTTGCTATCGGCATCGACACGTCGAATTGTCGCCGTTGCGGTATGATGCCTGTCATCAAGCGACGACATTGTTTGGTCTCTGATTGTTATTATCTCACTACCATCTTCCTCGTCGTCATCATCGGTAGCATCGTCTTTTTCGGTCTCGCTTTCTTGTCCTTCGCCTTTGTAGCCGTTAATCGCCGACACTATGCTGTCCGTATCTGCCGCCTGTACCACTACGAATTTCAGAATAGTCAGTGCGTCTTCCGCTGTAATTATCCCGTCGTTGTTTATATCGGCGGCTTCAAGCGCGGCACCTGTGAGAATCTCTTTACCCGATACGTGCTTTAAAACTAACAGTGCGTCGAGGGCTGTGATTTGTCCGTCGCCGTTAACGTCGCCTTTTTCATAAGCGGCGGTGGGGGGAGGGTTAGTGTTGTTTTGCGGATTACGCCCCATTCGGGTCGGTTGGCTCGGCGGTTGCTCCGGTTGGATACACACGCAAGGGTAAAATCCGCAGATTTCACAGCACTCGCAAGGGTACTGCTCACAATCAAGGCATTTTTGCGGATTGAAGTGAAAATACCACTGGCTTTCCGGAGGAGAGGAGAGGGTTAAAGCAACATATTTGTCATATGCCGCCAAATGCGCCGCTTGTAATTTTTCTATTGTCGCCTTTGTTTTCCCGGTTTCCTCATCAAAGAGATTATACCTTAAATCGATTCGCATAAGCCCAAAAGCGTCTGTAAATTCTACGGGCAAGGTTAAACTTGTAAGGCGGTTGTTTTGTACGCGTAACATGTTAAGCAAAGGATTGTTTGAAAGGTCGAGGGTTTCGAGTTGGTTGTTAAATGCACGCAACTGACTAAGTAAAGGATTGTTTGAAACATCAATGTGGGTGAATGAGTTGTTTTCAATATTCAACGCCCATAAGTCTGCATTGTGTGAAACGTCAAGTTGCGTGAGCAGAGTTCCGTCCACGTCCAAATAAAATAAATCGGCAAGCATCGAAACATCGAGTTCGGTGAGAGGGTTGTTGTATACTATCAAGAAAGACAACCCGATATTGTTTGAAAGGTTAAGCTTGGTAAGTTGGTTGTCGTTTGCGATTAAAGAAGTTAACGCGGTATTTTTTGAAATGTCAAGTCCGGCGAGTTGGTTATTGCTTACATCAAGGTTAGTTAACGCGGTATTTTTTGAAATGTTAAGTCCGGTTAACCGGTTAAAGGCTAATGTCAAACGATTTAACTTGGTACTTTTTGAAACGTCAATATAGGTGAGCTGATTTAAGCTCGCGTCTAAGCGCACTAACTCGGTGTTGTTTGAAAGGTCAAGGGTGGTGATTTGATGCGCACTAAGGTCAACGGTAGTCAAGAGCGGGTTATTTGAAAGGTCGATGCTTGTTAAGCCCGGAGGTATGCTTGAAATAATCGGATATTCATATTCGGAGTCGTCATATTTGACGCTTCCCCTTTGATTACATTGTAATTCTACGAGAGCGGGATTGTTCGAGAGGTCAAGTTCGGTTAGCCGATTGTTGCTTGCATACAAAATCTCTAAGAGCGGATTGTCCGAGAGGTCGAGCTCGGTTAGCAGATTTTCGTTTGCATACAAAAACTCTAAGAGCGGATTGCTCGAGAGGTCGAGAGTTGTAAGCCGGTTGTCGCCTACATTCAAAAGAAATAAGTCCGGATTGTTCGAGACGTCAAGGGTTGTAAGCCTGTTGCCGGATAGGAGTAATTCCTGTAACTTGACATTGTTCGAGACATCAAGGGTTTCAAGTTGGTTGACGCCTACATCCAAATGCTCTAAGTTGAGATTGTTCGAGACATCAAGAGTTTCAAGTTGGTTGCCGCTTATTTGTAACAGCTTTAAATCGGGATTGTTCGAGACGTCAAGGGTTTCAAGTTGGTTGCCGACTGCTATTAAACTGTATAAATATTCGACGTTTGAAGCGTTAATGCTTGTAAGCTGATTCATGCTGACGTTTAGCGTTTCTAATCCTGCAAAGTCCGAAACATCAAGCACACCTGTTAATCCTCTATCACGAATATTAATGTCCCGAGCTTCGTACAGTCCGAGGTAGCCGTTGTAAGACCAAATAACTCCGTACCAATTTCCGGGGTTTCCCAAATCCCAACCGAGCGCTGCAAGGTTATTACCTTGATTTGCAAAGGCTACTAACTTTTGGTAGTCGTTGCAACTGTAATCGGCGGGGGTGGTGCAGGGGTCTTGCCGTTGTAAGCAGTTCGGGTCTCCGCAAGGAGTCTCCGCCGCCGAAACATTCAGCGTGGTGAAGGTTGAGATTGAGATGAAGATTGTGAGTGTTATTATTGCCGAGATAATGCGAGGGGTGTGGGAGGTTTTCCCTAATTTTTGCATAAAAGTCAAGTCCTTTCGTGAAATTTTAATGACTTACAAAGATTTTACCTATGGGGCTATTATATCATGATTTTAAGGGGTTGTCAAGAAAAAATTGAGGGCGTGGATTTGCGAGACGCCGTGGGCGGGGTACCCTACGAAATGGGGGTTGACTTTTGGGGGCGGGTGTGGTAGAATATAAGCATAATAATGAAAGCGGGGTTGAAAGTATTGGATAAAGTAGAATACTGGCTTGGCTTATGTGATGATAACATGGTTTCGGCAAGGCTATTATTAAATGGCAAGCAATATTTAGACACAGGGTTCTTCTGTCACCAAATAGCGGAAAAGGCATTAAAAGCTGTTGTTGCAAACGTTACTACCGAAGTCCCGCCGCGAATACACGATTTATCAAAACTTGCGGAACGGGGCGGTATTTATGATGATTTATCAGAAGCACAATTAGATTATTTAGAGGAACTCAATCCCCTTAATATCGAAGCTCGTTACCCCGATTATAAAACTAACATCGCAAAAACAATGACTGCCCAAAGAATAACAAAAATTTTTAAGGAAACGGAGGGTTTTCTATGTTGGATAAAGGAAAAGTTAGGGAGATAGCAAGAGAGTATTCCGAAGCCGTTAAAAAGGTTTTGACCCCCAATAAAATAATACTCTTTGGCTCTTATGTCAATGGAAACCCTCACGATGAAAGTGATATTGATATAGCGGTATTAGTGAGGGGTGTTGACGGCGAGGATTGGTACAACGCTCGTATATTGTTGCAGAAAATACGAAGAAACAAGCTTTTTCTTGACATTGAGCCGCACTTGTTAGACGAAACGCAAGACCCGAGCGGTTTTGTCGAACACGTTATCAAGACAGGCGAAGTCATATATCAAACCGTATAACAAACTGTTATTTCTCAAATAAAACAACAAAAAACCGTCTGCTTTTTTTGAACCGCAGACGGCTTTTTTATTTTAATTCTAAGGGGTTGTCAAGAAAAAATTGAGAGCGTGAATTAGCGGGACGCCGTGGGCGGCGTCCCCTACGGGTGCGAATTTGCGGTGCGATGGCGCGGTGCGATGAAGACATCGCACCCTACAAAAACGGGGGTTGACTTTTCGGGGCGGGTGTGGTAATAAAATCAACCGAAATGTTGACAATGGCGTGTTATTGTGCTATAATATATTCGAGGTGATAATTCATGAATAACGTAAATACTAAATCAAGCGTGAACGTCAAAATTGATTCAAATGTAAAAACACTTGCCAATCACATTTTAGGAAGCATGGGTATAGACCAAACAACGGCGATTGATATGTTTTACAGGCAAGTCATAAAAGAACAGCGTTTACCGTTTCAACCTGCGGCTGCGCTTTCGCTAGACGAACAGATAGTGGCGGCGGCTTTAAAGCGAAATCCCAAAAGAGTCGCACTTCCCACCAACGAGAACGGAGAAGTGATTATCGACAAGGAAAAATACCCCGACATCTACGAATGGGCGGTGAACGGTTGATGAAGCCCTTTGATATTTTCATAACTTATATGTCGTGGGATGGCGGCGGTAAAAACCGCCCTGTGTTGGCGTTCATATTGGGCGATGGGTCTGTTGATGTTTATCAGATTACGACAAAGTACGAAGGCAAGAGAGGCTCTATACAGGCGCAATACTTTAAAATTGAAGACTGGGAGCAAGCCGGGCTGTTGATGAAGTCCTACATTGATACAGGTACGCTGATTACTTTGTCAATGTCAACCTTCAAAGACAAAACCCCTATTGGAAATTTAACCGAAAATGACAAGCGGCGGTTTCTTGAATTTCTATCGGACTAAAAATAATAAAATTAACAGGTTCGCCACACGCCGCAATTAGCAGATGTTTCGTGTTTTTTCGGTGCGATGAAGACATCGCACCCCACAAAAACGAGGTTGACTTTTTGAAAAAAACATGATAGAATAGGATTAGACGGAGAAATCCTCCGTGAGAGGACGCAAGTTTGAAAGCAATGCCGAGGTTATCAGGGAGAACCAAACTTTCAAAACACTTTTTTGTGTGCAAAGGACATGGGTCATAAAAATGGGTAGAAATATCAGCTATGACGGGACGTTTAAAGAAACGCTTGACGGATTCACAGGCGAGGATATTATAGAGCTTATTAATGAGTTGTTTCAGCGTGATTACCCCCGCAACAGTGAGGTTATAAGATTAGCGACAGAAAGCCATGCGGACGGCGAAGAGCGGCGTTCGGATTCGGTACTTCGCATCGGCGGCGAGAGTATGTATCACATCGAAATACAATCATCACCCGATAAAACAATAACCCTGCGGGTATTTGAATACGCTTATCGTGTCGCTATGCAACACGGAAAAACACAGGGAAAGGATTATCTTAAATTAGATTTCCCGAAAACAGTTGTTTTTTACCTGCGAAGCGATGAGAAAACGCCCCGTGAGCTGTCTATAGAACTTAATCTGCCCGATGGCAGTACGGCGGCGTACACAGTTCCGACAAAGCGGCTTGAAGAGTATAAACCTGAGGATTTAGTCAAGAAGTCGATGCTCATATTCGCGCCGTTTTATTCGATGCTTTGGGAGAAAAAGCTTGAGCATAACCCCGCCGCATTTGAAGAATTAAAAGCCGCCGTTCTTTTTATTTCAGACGGCATTAACGAACGGCTACAAAAAGGCGAAATCAGCAAAAAGAGTGCGGACTTCGCCGTAAACGCGCTAAGGTGTGTTTTCAAAAACGTGCTTGATAAAGCAAAGTTGAACCAACAGGAGGTGACTAACTATCATAAGTCAATAGGAAACCAACATAATTAACACTTTGTTTACAAATATAAAAAAGAGCATGGCAAAGCAAGCCCTCGGAAGAGCGATTTTTAAAAAAGTTAAGTTATTTGCAAAGGTTTGGGTCAAACATCACACCTTTGGTTTCTAAGGCGTAGATGAGGCGGATTAATTTCTTGGCAACGTGGCTGATAGCGATGTTAAACTGCTTGCCCTCGCCGATTTTCTTGTGAAAATATGTAGCGAAAGTTTCGTTGTGAAGTCGGATAGCTCGGGCACAAGTGATTAAGGCGTTTCGCAGATGAGAAGAACCTCGTTTGACCATACGCCCGTTATGTTCTGACGTTCCCGATTGAAAGTAACCGGGTTCAAGCCCTGCAAAAGACAGCATTTTATCAGGGCTGTCGAAACGAGAAAAATCGCCAAACTCGGAAACGATGACAGCCGCCGATATTGCACCAACACCCTTAATTGAAAGGGTTGGCGGGTTAAGAAATTCAACCATTTGCGTGATTTCCGCTTCAACGCTGTTGATTTTGCTTTCGAGCTGAGCGATTAAATCAAGTAAAGTTTCAAGCTCAATTTCGTGACATTTATTGAAAACCCCCACGGTATTTTTCGCCAAATTTTTAAGCTGAACAAACTTATCCAACGAAAATTT
This sequence comes from Oscillospiraceae bacterium, assembly GCA_009778065.1. Classification (GTDB taxonomy): domain Bacteria; phylum Bacillota; class Clostridia; order Oscillospirales; family Ruminococcaceae; genus Ruminiclostridium_E. Next base: position 479 of record WRKM01000034.1, on the reverse strand, counting down.
ACCCCTTGATATTTTTCGCAGATTATCATACGACCGTGAGTTCATATTGGCAATAGCTTCGGGCGATGAATAATGTGCTAAAATATATAGCGATGTGACGGTGAATCTATTGCCGAAAAGCGGCTTAAATTCAGGGAACGCACAATCAAGAACATTCGTCAACGCAATTAAATAACGGCTTTTTTGCTTGACTAAATCACTTCTGAAACGAGTAAGCCTTTTTAGTTCAGACGTGCTGTAAGAGGAAGATTGAGCGGTTCTGTAGTCGTTTGACAGCATGTATTCGGCAATCGCTTTAGCGTCGAGCTTGTCCGTTTTGGTTTTACGGAGCGACTTGCTTCTTACAAATTCCTTGATGAGAAAAGGATTAATTTCCATATACTCAAAGCCGAGTTTATCAAGGAAATTCTTAAGATTAACCGCATAATTTCCCGTCGATTCAAAGCCTATACGGACACCGCCGTGTTTGCAATTTTGCA
>WRKM01000033.1 GCA_009778065.1 Oscillospiraceae bacterium | reverse complement strand
TCATTATTATTCGGGTCGTCTGTAGTTGTAGGTTCGCTGTTTGTCGGGTCTGCCGGGGTTGCACCGCCGCCGGAACCGCCGGAACCGCCGGAACCACCGGAACCACCGGAGCCGCCGTTACCGTCCGGTGTGTGATATGTACAGGGGTTTGAATCAGAACAGGTTCTTACTATTCCTGTAGCTTTACAAGTACTACATTCGGTGCATTTATCCGCTTTCGGGGTATGACTTAGCGCGGGCGACAGAGACTGTCCGCAACCACGGTAACAAGGCGTACCCTCTTCCGCACAGGTAGTCGCGGCAACGAAAAGACAGGTTAGCGGAGGGGCTGAGGTCTGTCCGCATCCACGGTTGCAGGGTGTACCCTTGGTTACACAGGTTGTCGCAACTTTATAAAGACATTCAAGCGCGGGTGCTGTCTTTCCGCAACCGAGGGTACAAGACGTACCCTCCGCTATACAAGTAGTCGCAACTTCATACAGACATTCAAGCGCGGGTGCTGTCTGCTCGCAACCACGGTCGCAAGAAGTACCGTCCGCTATACAAGTAGTCGCAACTTCATACAGACATTCAAGCGCGGGTGCTGTCTGCTCGCAACCACGGTCGCAAGAAGTACCGTCCGCTATACAAGTAGTCGCGGGTTCGTACAGGCAATCAAGCGCAGGTGCTGTCTGCTCACAACCACGGTCGCAAGAAGTACCCTCCGCTATACAAGTAGTCGCAGGTTCGTACAGACATTCAAGTGCGGGTGCTGTCTGCTCGCAACCACGGTCGCAAGAAGTACCGTCCGCTATACAGGTAGTCGCGGGTTCGTACAGACATTCAAGCGCGGGTGCGTTCTGTCCGCAACCACGGTCGCAAGAAGTACCGTCCGCTGTACAAGTAGTCGCGGGTTCGTACAGGCAATCAAGCGCGGGTGCGTTCTGTCCGCAACCACGGTCACAAGAAGTACCCTCTGCTATACAAGTAGTCGCAACTTCATACAAACATTCAAGCGCGGGTGCTGTCTGCTCGCAACCACGGTCGCAAGAAGTACCTTCCACTATACAAGTAGTCGCGGGTACATACAGACATTCAAGCGCGGGTGCGTTCTGTCCGCAACCGAGGGTACAAGAAGTACCGTCCGCTGTACAAGTCGTCGCGGGTACATACAGACATTTTTGTGCGGGTGCCGAAGAATTTTCACAGCCATAGGAACAAGCCGTACCGCCTTCTATACAGCTTGTCGAGGGAGCATACATACAAGGCTTTGGGGGTGCTTCAATATTCTCGCAACCGAGAGTACAAGGCGTACCCGGTGTAGTACATGTTATTGCTTCAACGAAAAGGCAAGTAAGTTTTGGTGCTGAGGTTTGCCCGCAACCGAGGAAGCAGGGCGTACCCGGTGTTGTACAGGTAGTCGCGGGTTCGTACTGACAAGGAAGCGCGGGTTCTGCTGTCGTTTTTCCGCAACCGAGGTTACACGCTGTACCCGAAGTTGTACAAGTCGTTGCGGCTTTATAAAGACATTCAAGTGCGGGTTCTGCTGTCGTATTTCCGCAACCACGATTACACGCTGTACCCGGTGTTGTACAGGTTGTTGCTTCAACGAAAAGACAAGTCAGCGCGGGGGCTGTCGTCCGTCCGCAACCGAGGTTACACGCTGTACCCGGTGTTGTACAAGTATCTGCGGCATCGAAAAGACAAACAAGCTTTTCGGCAAGTTCAAAACCGCAAAGCGTACAGGTTTGCGCCGCTAAGCAAGTCGCCGCCGCGCCGGGTGTGTGGCTGTATTTGCATATTTGCTCAAGCCTTATATACCTGTAGCCATCGTTACGAGTAAATACACCTCTTCCCCATGTTCCTCCGGGTGATGCTGACGTATTCACCTGATAGTTATAAAAACCATTAAAAGTAACACTTGTGACACCTCCGCCCGCGCCGGGACCAATCGCAGAACCGTAAAAATCACTATTGCATGAGGCGGTTATATTACCGCCGTTTATAGTAATTGCACCTATCGAGCCATAAATTCCACTTCCAATTCCTGCACCTTGACTGCCGCCTGTAGCGTTGATTGTACCGCCGTTTATGGTAATTGTACCATTGCTCGAAGCATAATAATTACTGCCAATTCCTGCGCTGTTAAAGCCGCCCTGTGCGGTCAGCTTACCCATATTATTGCCTATAGACTGCGCGTATATAATGAGATTTGCGCCATTGGGGACTATTATTCCGGCTTGATTGGTACTCCCCGTCACGCCCAGATGGCACTCGTCCTCTAAAATAAGGTGAACTGTACCTGTGACGGTTATTCCCCCACGGAAAACATTATCCCGCACAACGAACCAACCGTTACTCAAAGTCGCGTCACCTGCGGTAACAACCGTGTAGTCGTAACATTCCTGCTCCGCGCCGTCTGCGTCTAAGTAGATGACAGGCGGCGGGATAGTAACAAGTTTTATGTAGCTATAATAATCATCACTCCATGTAAATTTACCGCGTCCGGACATTTCTTCGGGCGGTAATGGTGAATAATTCACCCAGTATTCATAATATCCCGAAATAGTAACAGTTACAGTAGTTTCCCAACTGTTATCGCCGAGACCAATTGCGGAAGCGTTAGTTGTTTGCGTTGTTGCGGTTATATTACCGCCGTTTATGGTAATTGTACCGCTCTGACTATCACTCCACTTCCCGCAGCCAATTCCTGCGCCACTCCAGCCGCCCGTAGCGGTTATATCGCCGCCGTTTATGGTAATTGTACCGTTCGCAGTCATAAAATTACCGCCAATTCCAGCACTGCTATCGCCGCCTTGTGCAGTCAGCTTACCCATATTATCGCCTGTAGACTGCGCGTATATGGTGAGATTTTCGCCTGAGGAGACTTGTATTCCGGCGTAAGAGGAACTCCCCGTCACGCTCAAATCGCTATCGTCCTCTAAAATAAGGTGAACTGTGCCTGTGACCTCTATTCCCCCACGGGTAATATCACCCCGCACAACGTACCAACCGTCAGTCAAAGTCTCGCTGTCTTCTGTTACAATCGTGTATTCTTTACATTCCCGAACCACGCCGTCTGCGTCTATGTAGCTGACGGGCGGCGGCGGCGGGATAAAAACAAGTTTTATATATCTATAATCCTCTCTCCATGTAAATATGCCGCTATCCGTCATTTCTGCGGGCGGTGATGTTGTTGTACTCGTCCAGTAGTTATATAACCCCGAAATGTTCACAGTTACGATACCACCGTTTCCCCCACTACCATAACCAATCGCTTGAGCGGCATCATTACTTATGGCGGTTATATTGCCGCCGTTAATATTAATTGTAATTAGACCGTTGAAATGTGAACTACCGCCAATTCCTGTGCCGCCGTCTCCGTATACAACGCGACCTGTAGCGGTGATTGTACCGCCGTTTATGGTAATTGTACCGCTCGAGCCCCAAACCCCGCTTCCAATACCTGCGCCTCCGGCTACGCCGGTGGCGGTTATATTCCCGCCATTTACGGTAATTGCACCGCTCGAAATACCACTATAATGACCGCCGCCAATTCCTGCGGCAAAGTTTCCGCCGGTGGCGGTTATATTCCCGCCGTTTATGATAATTGCACCGTTCGTAGTATTATTACCGCCGCCAATTCCTGCACCGTAAGTGCCGCCTTGCGAAGTCAGCTTACCCATACTGCCGCCTGTAGACTGTGCGTATATGGTGAGATTTGCGCCACCGGAGACTTGTATTCCGGCTTGATTGTAAGCCCCCGTTACGCTCAAATGGCTATCGTCCTCTAATATGAGATGAACTGTGCCTGTTACGATTATTGTTTCACAGGAAACATTGCCCCGCACAACGAACCAGCCGTCGCTCAAAGTCGCGTCACCTGCGGTAACAACAGTGTAGATTTCACATTCCCGAACCACGCCGCCTGCGTCTATGTAGCTGACGGATGTGTCTGCACTCGCCAAAGGAGCGGCGAGCGGTACAAAGCTTAAAAATAAAGCCGCCGCAACCGCGCCGGAAACCGCTCTTTTCCAGAGCGGAAAACGAGCAAAAGTAAAGTTTTCTTGTTCGGCGAAGCGTTCGCTTAATTTTTTCGACGCCGAATAATACATCACCGTTAATAAAAACGCAATAAGACAAGGAATGAGAAGGTAGACATGACGTTCCGCAAAAGAGTCAATCGTTTTAAGTCTTCTTTGTTTTTGGCTCATGGTGAAATCTCCCTGTTTTTTTATCGTTCGGTTATAATTAAACTATGCTTTTTTTACCTACCCCTGCTCTTCTTTCTGCTAATCGCCGCTGTGCTTTAAACCTAATCAATCCAGCTAATTAAAGACAAATCCTTTATATTAGAGAAGTGTTTAATGTTGTTTGTTACAAGCGTATAGTTGTTAACTATGCAAAATGCACCTATAAGTATATCGGCATCCTCTGTTCCGATTCCCGATACTTTTAATTCGGCATAAATATCTGCCGCCTTGTTTAATGTCCTCATGTCGATATTCCCGACTTCATTTTCATTGCAAAAATCAAGGAATATCTGCATTTTTGTCTTTGAATTTACAGCGAGTAGCCCCCGCTTGACTTCGTAATAAGCAATCGGCGGGATTATAACTTCATGTCCCGAAGAAATCTCCGTTTCGATGCGTTCGGCGATTTGCTCGTTCCCTTTTAGCAGATATGATATAATATTAGAATCAAGAGCATATATAATCATAGGTCAAGCACCTTTTTAAAGCTTACCCGCTCCTTCATTATTCTATCAAAATCTTCGCCGAGGGGTTCGTTACATTCCTTGATTTCGTTCAGAAATTTTTTCCAAGACATTGCGTGCTTATTTTCAGCGGGTTCGTTTTGTACAGGTTCGTTGAGAACGGTCATAATCACCCTGCGTCTCCCGACCATACGAGTCGGCATATCAAGCGAGGTAAACCGCCCATTCTCTAAATATCCCTCATACGCTTGCATCAAAATAATCAACTCCTAATCTATATTATCGTCACATATAGAGTACCATAAAACTATTAAAATGTCAAGCCGTTCTGTTTCCGCATTACCTACCCCTACTTTTCTTTCTGCTAATCGCCGCTGTGCTTCCCGCCCCCGCCAATATCGCAGGAATAAATCCGCTCACCGCAACTGTCGATGTGTACGGGTTTCCTTCGGTATCTGCGGGTCTGTCGTCTGCCGTGTTCGCAACGGGAATCGTATAGCCCTCTATACCTTCCGGCGGGTTTTCGGCGATAATATAGTACGAAGCGTGACTTATCGTAATTTCAATAGAACCATCGGCGTTCAGCCTAAGCTTACCCAAATCGGTAATTCTTCCTTCATGGTCAACGTGGAACAGCTTCACATTGTTACCGTTAACGCCTTTTTGCTTGAGCCGCTCGGCTGAGAAGCTTATTGTGACCTCGAAGCCGAAACTACCACGGAAATTAGGATTTATTACGATTGAGTTTGCGGGGATTTTTACGCTGTCTATTTCGGTTGCGCGTTCGGTCAGATAAATCTCGATGTTCAGATTAAACTCTTGCGCATCGGGGCTAATTGAATCAGACAGAATCGTAAACGTGAATCCGCTGTCAAGCACGACCTCAACATCTTTCCCGCTATCCGCAATCGCCTGTAACATATCAGATGAAATAACAGTTTTGTCGGTTTCCGAAAGGTCAATTACGGGGTGAATCATTTCAAGAGCTTCGATAACAATAGGCTCGGCTATATAATTATCAGAAGATGATGTTTCATCGGGTTCGGGCACTTCGGATTCTGAGGTTGTTGATTCGTTGTTAGTCGGGTCGTCTGTTGTTGTAGATTCACTGTTATTCGGGTCGTCTGTTGCTGATTCATTATTATTCGGGTCGTCTGTGGTTGTAGGTTCGCTGTTTGTCGGGTCTGCCGGGGTTGCACCGCCGCCGGAACCACCGGAACCACCGCCGCCGCCGGAACCACCGGAACCGCCGGAGCCGCCGTTACCGTCCGGTGTGTGATATGTACAGGGATTTGAATTAGAGCAGGTTCTTACTATTCCTGTAGTTTTACAAGCACTACATTCGGTGCATTTATCCGCTTTCGGGGTATGACTTAATGCGGGTGACAGGGACTGTCCGCAACCACGGTTGCAGGGTGTACCCTCTGCCGCACAGGTAGTCGCGGCAACGAAAAGACAGGTTAGCGGAGAGGCTGAGGTCTGTCCGCATCCACGGTTGCAGGGTGTACCCTTGGTTACACAGGTTGTCGCAACTTTATAAAGACATTCAAGCGCGGGTGCTGTCTTTCCGCAACCGAGGGTACAAGACGTACCCTGTGCTGTACAGGTAGTCGCAACTTCATACAGACATTCAAGCGCGGGTGCGTTCTGCTCGCAACCACGGTCACAAGAAGTACCGTCCGCTGTACAAGTAGTCGCGGGTTCATACAAGCAATCAAGCTGTGAGCCAATCTCAATACCGCATAACGTGCAGGTTTGCGCCGCTAAGCAAGTCGCCTCCGCGCCGGGTGTGTGTTCGTATTTGCATATTTCCTCAAGCTTTATGTAGCTGTAGCTCGCACTCCATGTAAATTCACCTCGCCCGGTCATTTCTGTGGGCTGTGATGATTGCGTATTCACCCAGTAGCTATAATATCCTAAAATGACTACAGCTTCGCACGAACTTAAATACCCACTACCTATTCCTGCGCCGCCATAAAAGCCTGTAGCTGTTATATTCCCGCCGTTTATTGTAATTGTATCGTTTGAACCCCCGGAATAACCGCTACCAATTCCTGCACCATAATTGCCGCCTGTAGCATTTATTGTACCGCCGTTTATTGTAATCGTGCCGCCACTACTACTTCGACTTCCGCCAATACCTGCGCCTTGATTGCCGCCTGTAGCAGTGATTATACCGCCGTTTATGGTAATTGTATCGTTTGAGCCTCCATAACCGCCGCCAATTCCTGCACCGAAATTTTCATTTGAAGCGTTGATTATACCGCCGTTTATGGTAATTGAACCGCTTGGTTTATCGGAACTTCCGCCAATCCCTGCGCCTTGTCTGCCGCCTCGTGCGGTCAGCATACCCATATCATCGCTTGTAGACTGCGCATATATGGTGAGATTTCCGCTTTCAGAGATTTCTATTCCGGCTTGAGAGTCACCCCCCGCCACGCTCAAATGGCTTTCGTCCTCTAAGATGAGATGAACGTCGCCTGTGACGATTATTTCCGCTGTACGGGTAATATCACCCCGCACAACATACCATCCATCGCTCAAAGTCGCATCATCTGCGGTAACAACCGTGTAGTCATAACATTCCTGCTCTGCGCCGTCTGCGTCTAAGTAGATGACAGGCGGCGGGATAGAAACAAGGCTTATATATCTATAATCCGCACTCCGTGTAAATTTACCGCGCCCGGACATTTCAACGGGCGGTAAAGGGTCTTCATTCGTCCAGTAGTTATAATATCCGTTAATATTAACATCTACGTTACTTCCACCAATCGCAGAAACGGAGCCACTCGCTGTGGCAGTTATATTGCCGCCGTTTATGGTAATTGCGCCGCCCGGGCCACCATACCCATACCCAATACCAATTCCTGCGCCTCTGCCACTACTGCTTGTAGCGGTGATTGTACCACCATTTATGGTAATTGTGCCAAACGTACCATAACTATTTGCGCCAATTCCTGCGGAATCACGACCTCCATACACGGTCAGCTTGCCCATACTGTCGCCCGTAGACTGCGCGTATATGGTGAGATTTTCGCCTGAGGAGACTTGTATTCCGGCGTCACCGCTCCCCCCCACTACGGTCCAATCGCTATTGTCCTCTAAGATGAGATGAACATCGCCTGTGACGGTTATTATCGCTGCATGGATAATATCACCCCGCACAACGTACCAGCCGTCGCTCAAAGTCGCGCTGTCTTCTGTTACAATCGTGTATTCTTCACATTCCTTCTCCTCGCCGTCTGCGTCTATATAGCTGACAGGCGGCGGGATAGTAACAAGTTTTATGTAGCTATAATAATAGCTCCATGTAAATTCACCGCGTCCGGACATTTCTTCGGGCGGTGTAGTTGTGTCACTCGTCCAATAGTTATAAAACCCTGAAATATTAACAGTTACGGGATTTCCGCCATTAGCTTGACCAATTGCACAAGATAAATCATATCCCGCTGTGGCGGTTATATTACCGCCGTTTATGGTAATTGCACCGAAGAAACTCGAATAACTACCACCAATTCCTGCACCGTACTCGCCGCCGGTGGCGGTTATATTACCGCCATTTATGGTAATAATTGCACCGCTCGAATCTTTGTCATAACCGCCAATTCCTGCACTGACACCGCTGCCCTGTGCGGTCAGCTTACCCATATTATCACCTATAGACTGAGCGTATATGGTGAGATTTGCGCCAGCGTTGACTTGTATTCCGGCTTGTCCGAGACCCCCTTGTCCGAGACCCCCCGTCACGTTCAAATCGCTATCGTCCTCTAAAATAAGGTGAACTGTGCCTGTGACCTCTATTTTCCCACGGGTAATATCACCCCGCACAACGTACCAACCGTTACTCAAAGTCTCGCTGTCTTCTGTTACAATCGTGTATTCTTTACATTCCCGAACCACGCCGTCTGCGTCTATATAGCTGACGGATGTGTCTGCACTCGCCAAAGGAGCGGCGAGCGGTACAAAGCTTAAAAATAAAGCCGCCGCAACCGCGCCGGAAACCGCTCTTTTCCAGAGCGGAAAACGAGCAAAAGTAAAGTTTTCTTGTTCGGCGAAGCGTTCGCTTAATTTTTTCGACGCCGAATAATACATCACCGTTAATAAAAACGCAATAAGACAAGGAATGAGAAGGTAGACATGACGTTCCGCAAAAGAGTCAATCGTTTTAAGTCTTTTTTGTTTTTGGCTCATGGTGAAATCTCCCTGTTTTTTTATATTTTTGGGGCTTTAAACAATTTTCTTCCCTATCCTATTATATATCGACAATTTATGTAAATTCTTTAGCCGAAAATGAGGTTTTTAACATATAATTTTCAATTAATTTTCAAGTTAGTAAACTCCATTTGCGTTTTCATTACTAAAGTATAACCGAGACATAGGCGAGGGATAATTAAAGTATTAATAAAGCATATCTTGTAAAATTTTGCTAAAGTTTTTACTTGGTTTGTCCTGCTAAAATTTTTACTTAGTTTGTCCCCCATTGACAAAATCTCTGTTGTATGGTATAATAAAGAAAATTAAGAAAGTAGGAGTGATTTTAAATGGGTGAAACTATAAGCACTAATACTTTACCCGAAGTGTTGTTTAGAATGATTAAAACCGAAAAGGTCAGATTATACGAAACGGATGGAGAAATTCGACTTTCCCCCGTCAAAGAGCAAAGCGAGGGGAAAACAGGCGTTAACTTTTCGGCGTTAAAACTGCAAACAAAGGGAATTAAATTCGATAGGGAGCTTGCAAATGAACGATAGGGCATTTATCGATACCAATGTTTTTATCTATCTCTATTCGGTTGATGAATCCGAAAAATCCGCTCGTGCATCTGTTGCTCTTAAAAAATTTGATTGTGTGATAAGCACGCAGGTTCTTAATGAGTTCAGTAACTTTTGCATTAAAAAATGGCGGCTTGACCCCGATGATATATTATCGGCGGTTAGTGAGATACGTGCGGCTTGTTTGTTGGAATATCTGAACGAAAATACTATCAATCATGCACTGAAGTTATATAAACGCTATAAATACTCATTTTATGATTGTCTTATGCTATCTTCTGCTATTGACTGCGAGTGTAAGTACATCTTTTCTGAGGACATGGCGGACGGTCAGATTATTGATGACAAGTTGGAGATTGTCAATATTTTTGAGCGTAGTATATGAGGAATCTAACATATTTATAACGAAACCGTCGGAATAATCTCCGGCGGTTTTAATAGTGTGTTTACAACACATTTATTTCTTGAGTACTAAAGTATAACCAAGACATAGGCGAGGGATAATTAAAGTATTAATAGAGCATATCTTGTAAAATTTTGCTAAAGTTTTTACTTGGTTTGTCGATATAAAGAGAGAAGTATAAAAATCTTAAGGAGGACCCATCATGGCTATGAATTCAATTGCCGCACACAAAATGGGGAGTCATACCAAGTTCCCCGTAAAACAAAACTCGAAACCCCATGCCAAACCGCTCCCCGACAATACCCCGAAACCTCAAAAAGCGCCCGAGTCCAAACCCGTGCTTGAGCTTCAAAAGAATGAAAAGTTCGGTCTGAGCCAAGAAGCGCAGGATTATCTCGCTACGTTAAAAGATAAATTCGGTGATGTAAATTTTGTCGTCGGCAGTTCTGTCGGTTATGTAGGCGGTTCAGGCGGTAAGCAGTACAATTGTTTTATCGACGCCGGACTGCTTGAACGGATGGCAAAATGCGAAGAAACTGCAAAAAAATACGAGGGCGTCATCGCAGGAGCGATTGAAAAGGTTGACGACCTTAAACAGCAGGTTTCGGAAAAAGGGCTTGCACACCATGTAAAAAGCTACAATGTCAGCGTTAATTCTGACGGCTCTGTGGATTACTCGGTATTACTCAGAAACAGTCTTAAGGGTCTGTATGTGAACAATACCGCACACTGCGAAAAAGGTCATCCGAGAATGTCATGGAACTCGGCACTTTTTGTACAAAACCGTTCAATCGTCGGATTTACGGGACCGCTCGTAAAATCTAACGGGCATATCGGAACTGCCATTACTTCTTTTTACAATAAGCCGTTAGAGCTGAAAGCAGATAATATTAACGATGTGTTGAATAAACTTGAGGGTTTTGACAAAGGGCAGCAGTGGAACAATAACCTATTTCTTGCAGGGCGGCAGCCTTTAGGTTTTCTGCACACCGGATATATGGCGACCTCGGCGCAAATGTTCAGCCATAAGCAGTCGGTAGCGTTCTTTAAACCTATGCCGATTTCAATAATACAGCCTGTTTTTGTCAGCACAGGTCTGTTCTTGCAGAGACCGGCGCCCGTTTTCTTAAGCGGATTAAACATAAATCACACATACACTTCCGCGAGCCTTAAAGGGCTTATGTCTCATTTGAAGAAGGCGCAGACCCCCGCACCCGCGCCTGTTAAAGTTCCTGTCGCTTCCGAAAAGGGCAGAAAGCCGTCTGCAAAACAACACAGTACGACCACCCCGCCGAATCCGAGCAAGATAAAAACATACGAGAGAATGAACAAGCTTGCCGACGACCACAGGGTTCATAACAAGAAGAGTTCAAAGAGTTCAAAGAGTTCATAAAAGGTAAATTCCTCTTGACAAATTCTGACAAAGCATCTATACTTGAATATAGGACATCTCGGCACTTCGGGAAACCGCGGTTTTCGGGAAGTCTGCAACTTATGATGACAGCATTGTTAAATCGTAGCTCAGGTAAGGGCGTTCTGCCGGCTAAGTGGGAAGCGGCGGAGTTCTTCGGAATTAAAAATTCCGAAAAGCCTGAAAGAACCCGCACATATCCGCCGTGTAAGCTGAACCTCGGTGTCGCAGCCGAAAACTACGAACAATAGTGTGACAATTCAGAATTGCTTGAGAAGAGGGGGTTCCCCGATTCTCACATCATACGTCGCTTCGGCGATGAAAAAAACCGGCGAAAGCCGGTTTTTTGTTTTTCTGCATGATTTAGCGGTATTTCGCGCTATTTTACGCTATTTTACACTATTTATGGTATATTTAAAAATATTTTTATACAATCTGTTGACATTTGCGATTTAATATGTTATTATGTAGGTGTGGGTTCTCACCGCCGAAAGGTCGGCGGACAAAAGATTTATACTTCAGCAAATTCCCCTCGATTAAATTCGGGGGGGAATTTGCTGAATTTTCATGATTTTTTGTTATAATTTCCGTGAATTTTTAATTTTTCTATTGACGAATCATTTTTTTTATGATATACTACTGTTTGTGGCGTTGTAGCCAAGTGGTAAGGCATGGGACTGCAACTCCCTGACCCCCGGTTCAAATCCGGGCGACGCCTCGTGATGAATCCCCTTAAAACTGCGGTTTTAGGGGATTTTTAATAGAGGTTTTTGAATTTATTGAAAAAGTTTTATAAAATATATCTAAAATTTTAAAAAAGTATTGACAACCTCTTATATTTATGGTATGATTATATCACCTCGATAGGGGTCTATTTTTTTGAAAAATGATTAACCCCGTAAAAAAGAGGGAGGCTAAAAGAAAGAATGTAGGAGGTGCCGCTTTTTATGAGAGTGAAAATTACACTCGCTTGCCAAGAATGTAAGCAACGCAATTACAACACGAAGAAAAACAAGAAAAACGACCCGGACAGACTCGAAATGCAAAAGCACTGCAAGTTTTGCCGAAAGCACACGGCTCATAGGGAAACTAAGTAGAAAGGGGAAAGGTTAAATGGCAGACGGAAAAAACACTTCTTTTGACAAAGAAAAGGAGAAGGAAAAGCGCGAAAATCATAGAAAAGCCTTGAAAGCCGCCGCGGCGAAACGCCCGAAACGCTCCCCGCTAAAGTATTTCAAGGACGCAAAAGCCGAGTTTAAAAAAGTAACTTGGCCGACTCCCGGACAGGTTGTAAACAATACCGGTGTGGTACTAACCACAATCGTTATAACCGGAGCGGCGATTTACGGGCTTGATTCGTTGTTTGCGTGGATTTTACGAACCGTATATCAGATTTAAAGAACGGGTAAAAGGGGACAGTAAATGTCAGAGGCAAAATGGTATATTCTTCATACCTATTCGGGTTATGAAAATAAAGTTGCGAACAACATAACGACGCTGGTAGAAAACAGAGAACTGAAACACCTGATAGAAGAGGTTATGGTTCCGACCGAAAAGGTTATTGAAACCAATAACGGTAAGACTAAAGAAGTCGAGGTCAAGCTCTATCCGAGTTATGTTTATGTCAAAATGATTATGACCGACGAATCATGGTATATATGCCGGAATACACGCGGCGTTACAGGCTTCGTGGGACCCGGTTCAAAACCGATTCCGCTCACCGATGAGGAAGTAAATAACCTCGGCGTAACAGCGCAGAAAACCCTTGCATCATTTAAAGTCGGCGATATAGTAACTGTAAAAGCAGGTGTACTTGAAGGGTTTGAGGGCGTGGTCAGAGAGGTTGATTTAGTCGTCGGAACCGCTACGGTGACGGTTTCCATGTTCGGTCGCGAAACTCCGACAAAGTTGGAGCTTTCCGACATCGAAAAAATTTCAGTATAAAAGAAACATTCTCGGAGGATTAAAAATGGCTCAGAAAATAGTAGGATATATAAAACTACAAATTCCGGCAGGAAAGGCAACCCCGGCGCCCCCTGTAGGACCGGCTTTAGGTCAGCACGGCGTTAACATAATGGCGTTCACAAAAGAGTTCAACGAACGCACGAAAAATGATGCGGGGCTAATTATCCCTGTAGTAATCACGGTTTACGCTGACAGAAGCTTTTCGTTTATAACTAAAACCCCGCCCGCATCTGTTTTGATAAAAAAAGCATGTAATTTGCAAAAAGCATCGGGCGAACCCAACAAGAATAAAGTATCAAAAATAACAAAGGCTCAGCTTCAGCAGATAGCCGAAACAAAAATGCCCGACCTAAACGCGGGCAGTATCGAAACCGCTATATCAATGATGGCGGGAACAGCCCGCTCTATGGGAGTGGAAGTAGCAGACTAACTATAATTTAAAACCGGTGGGAGATAAGTACTGAAATCAGAAGAACGATTTAGTACAAAATATCGCTTTACCACAAGGAGGATAATATGAAACACGGCAAAAAATACAATGAGAGTGCGAAACTCGTAGACAGAAACAAACAATATGAAACGACCGAGGGGCTGGGTCTCGTTTGCGATTTAGCGAAGGCAAAGTTTGACGAAACAGTCGAAATGCACATCAGGCTCGGCGTTGACTCGCGCCATGCCGACCAACAGGTCAGAGGAGCGGTAGTTCTCCCGAACGGTACAGGCAAAAAGGTTCGGACGCTCGTTTTCGCAAAGGGCGACAGAATCAAAGAAGCAGAGGACGCCGGAAGCGACTTTATCGCAGATGATGACACAGTTGCTAAGATTCAGGGCGGGTGGATGGATTTTGATGTCGTGATAGCCAGTCCCGATATGATGGGTGTTGTAGGGCGTCTCGGTAAGGTGTTGGGTCCGAGAGGGCTTATGCCTAACCCTAAAGCGGGAACGGTAACGCCGGACGTCGGTAAAGCCGTAACTGAAGCAAAGGCGGGTAAAATTGAGTACAGGCTCGATAAGACAAATATAATTCACTGCCCTATCGGGAAAGTTTCTTTCGGTAAAGAAAAGCTTGAAGAAAACTTTGATACACTGATTGGCGCGGTCGTAAAGGCTAAACCTTCTGCCGCTAAAGGTCAGTATATAAAGAGTTGTTCCGTCACATCGACAATGGGACCGGGCGTAAAAATCAGCACCGCCAAATATTTGGCATAAACAAAATCTTAATACTACTAAATAATCGGGCAATTTCCGCGATATACTATATATAGTATAAATTATATTCGGAACTTGCCCGAATTTGGATTGTAATGTAATGTCTGTATATTTCTTGTAACGGAAAGGACGTAAAATCATGTTCACTGTTGAAAAGCATTCGGTAATAGCAGTCGATTGGAGTAGCAGATATGTTAACTCGATGATTGAAATTCTTACGGCAAAGGCGGATTCAAACATCTACATAGCGAAAGAAAAGTCGCGTCAGGTAGCCATGAAAAGCCTTATAGGATTACTTTCCGGTAATTTTAAAGAAGGCGATGAGGTTAAGATAACCGTGATTGGAGACAACGAAGAACGGGCGAATCGCGACATGTTAATCGCTGAGGGAATGCTCAGAGGAGAGATTTAGTTTGAAAGTAGCCTTTTACGACGCAAAGCCATATGATAAAGTCTGGTTTGACGCCTTATCGGAACAATACGGCGTCGAGATTAAGTATTTCGATTTTAAACTCAACGCCGAGACCGCGCCTTTAGCGGCAGGGTACGATGCTGTTTGCATTTTTGTGAACGATAATGCAAATAAGCAGACACTCGATATTTTATACGAGGGCGGTGTAAAACTACTCGCACTTCGTTCGGCAGGTTATAACAATGTGGATTTTAAGTCTTCACACGGTAAAATCCATGTCGTGAGGGTTCCCGATTATTCACCCGCCGCCGTAGCCGAACATGCAGTCGCGCTTCTTCTCACGCTCAATCGTAAGACGCATAGGGCATATGCGAGAACCCGCGACAATAATTTTAATATTAACGGCTTTATCGGTATGGATTTAGTCGGAAAGACAGCCGGAGTTATCGGTACAGGTAAAATCGGCAGGGTTTACGCAGGTATTTGTAAGGGATTCGGCATGAATGTCATTGCGTTCGACCCGTATCCGGCGGAAGATTCGGATATAAAGTATGTCGGACTTGATGAGCTTTTAAGAAGCTCGGATGTTATTTCGCTGCACTGTCCGCTTACGCCTGAAACTCATCATATAATAAACCGCGAAAATCTTGATAAAATGAAACCGCACGCCATCGTAATAAACACCTCTCGGGGTGCATTAATCGATACCGCCGCGCTTATTGACGCTTTAAAGAGCCGTAAAATAGGCGGCGCGGGATTGGATGTTTATGAAGAGGAAAGCGATTATTTCTTTGAGGATTTATCCGATACGATTATTGAGGATGATGAGCTTTCAAGATTGCTGACATTCCCGAATGTGCTTTTAACTTCGCATCAGGCATTTTTCACCGAAGAAGCAATGCACGAAATTGCGCGTGTCACTATGGAGAACATTAAAGCATATGGAGCAAATCTACCGCTTGATAATGAAATATGCTACAAATGCGGCGAGGTTTGTACCAAAAACGAAAACACAGGCAGATGTTTTTGACGTATAGGAGAAACGCCATGAAAATGAAAAAAACGGTTGTATTATTTACAACGATTACAATAGTCGCCGCTATTCTATTCCTGTCGGCTTGTTCGTCGTCGGGGTTCACCAAAGAGGAGAGATTTGCGGCACGAGCCAATATAACCCTCTCCGCACGAATCGGAGACTTTCCGGGTCTGGAGGACGTTGTAAGCTATGTCTTTACCACTATAGAATACTACGAAGAAGACGGCGCAGGGGTAATCAGAGCCGACTGCTCAGTCAGAAAGTCAAATGAAAGCTCAGAGGAATTTTCGAGGTATGTTTTTTTACTTAGCGATAAACTCAGTTACTTAGAAAGCTTTGTCACAGATAAACCGGTAGACATTTTTTTGGATGAGTTCAGAGAGCTTTATTACATGAATTTAGGGGACTATGTCTTTACTGCGGAGCCGAAAAATTTTGTAGATAAAGAAAGCATAAATAAGTTATCAGACGATTATCACAAGACAAGAGACGGCAGTATCATCGGACTGGAATAGAAAAAATAAGAAGCCCCGTTACCCTAATCAGAAATTCTTCATAAATTCTTCTCCGAACTTTTTCACCCTGTCCATGAATCTCCCGCGTTTGTCGAAGTTTTTCTCCGTGAACATTCCGTCTAACTGTCTCACGTAATCTTTCTGCTGTTTGGATAGGTTACGCGGAACTTCGAGCGATACCCTGACTAACTGGTCGCCGCGACCTTCACGCTGAAGCTTTTTAACACCCTTACCTTTAAGTCGTAAAACTGTATCAGGTTGCGTGCCTTCAGGGACGGTCAACTTCACGTTGCCGTCAATGGTAGGCACGTCTATTTCTGCGCCGAGAGTAGCTTGAGAATAAGTAATCGGAATCTCGCAATGAATGTCAAACCCCTTTCGTTCAAACAGCGGGTCTTTCCTTACGGAAATACGGACGTTTAAATCACCCTTCGAGCCGCCGTTCGTGCCGACGTTACCCTCACCGCGTACACCCAAAGTTTGTCCGTCGTCGATTCCGGCGGGAACGCCTACAGAAACTTTCTTGCGCTTTTGAACCCTACCCGCACCATTACAGGTGGTACAAGGCGTCTCTATAATTTTACCCTTTCCATGACAGCGCGAACAGGTTTGCGTGGTGGACATTGAGCCTAAAATAGTACGCTGTTGAATACGTATTTTCCCCTGCCCCGCACATTCGGGGCAAGTTTTGGGGGATGTTCCCGGTTTTGCGCCGTTTCCGTTACAAGTATCACAGGTCTCCGCACGGTTTATTTCAATTTCGTGGGTAATGCCTTTGCAGGCTTCCATAAAACTTACGTCAAGGCTTATGGCAATATCAGAGCCGCGCCGCGGTCCTGTCGCCTGAGAAGCCCGCGCCCCGAAGCCTGAGCCGCCTCCGCCGAAAATGGAATCAAATATATCTCCGAGGTCAATACCCTCGCCGCCTCCGAAACCGCTGAAACCTCCAAAACCGCCGAAACCGCCCCCGCCGCCATATGAGGGGTCTACACCCGCATGACCGAATTGGTCATACTTAGCCTTTTTCTGTGTGTCAGACAGCACGTCGTTAGCCTCGTTAATTTCCTTGAAACGCGCTTCGGCATGGGGGTTATCGGGATTCAAGTCGGGGTGATACTCTTTAGCGAGCTTGCGGAAGGCTTTTTTGATTTCCTCTTCGCTCGCACCTTTTTTAAGTCCTAAGACATCGTAATAATCTCTTTTTTCTGCCATAAATGTCATCCTTACTCTATAAAATATTTACTTTTATTTAGTTTATTTTTTAACGAATCCGCTACACTGCTCACCGGTCGAATTGAAGACAATAACCGATGGGAGCTGCATTGATTTAATACCGAACAATTTACAGGCTTTTGGGTGCTTGGGTTCCCATGTGAGGGTGAAAAATGCACAGTGAAAGCAATTCACTTTTGGGGAGGTGTCGGACATGGCTTATTCCTCGTTGTTCTCTATTTCAATGAGAATTTTTTTGCAGTATGATTCTAATTCGGGGACGTTTTCTATTGCTATAGTCCACAAATAATCTGTATCAACTGTTTCATAAGCGTGTGCTGTTCTGTTCCGTAAAGATATAATATCTCTCCATGGCATTTTATCATATGCCGATTTAAAACTATCAGATAGTTTTCCCGACAATTCTCCTATTTGTAAAATGCACATTGAAATCGCGTTTTTAGCGACAAAATCATCATTAAACTTGTTCAAATCTAAATCAAATCTTTTTATCGTTTCATCAATTTGATTTGAATACTTTATAAGCTTTTTCAGAATTATTATGTCTCGGCTATTGCTCATACAAAATCACCTCGTCTTTTACTACATCAGCAATGAGCGAGTCTTTTAGCGACCTGTATGTCAAAACATCAACCCGAACCCCAAGAATATCTTCTAAATTATTGATGAATCCAAAAAACTCTAACCCCCGTATTTTTCCTCCGTCAATTAAAAAATCAATATCGCTGTTCTCTCTTGCTTCTCCGCGGGCATACGAACCAAACAACGCTAATTTCTTAACGCCGTATCTCTCGGCAATCGGAGTGGTTATTCTTTTTATTTCGTCAATTTCATATTTTCGAGACATAATCCCCATGTTCTTTCTGCACATGACAGGGACACAGCCTATGGACTGTACAGCCCACAGGCGTCCCTGTGCTTCATTTATTCTTGATAATCCGCGTCTACAACATTGTCATCGCCTACGTCAAAACCCGCTTCGCTTCCCATGCCGGAAACATCCGGACCTGCGCCGTCTGTAGCACCCTGTTCCTGATAAATCCTGCCGAAAATGAGTTGCGCCTCTTTCATAAGCTCGTCTTTAAGAGACTTTATTCTTTCTGTGTCTTCACCTTTTAAAGCTTCTTTTAAATCGTTAATGCGCGGCTCTAATTTCGCCTTGTCATCTTCGGTTATTTTCTCGCCGAAATCGGTCATAGATTTTTCAATCTGATAGACCGCCTGGTCGGCATCGTTACGTGCTTCAACTTCTGCTTTACGTTTCTTATCTTCTTCGGCAAACGCTTCAGCTTCTTTGACCGCTTTATCTATGTCGTCTTTGCTCATGTTGGTGGAGGCGGTGATTGAAATATTCTGGGATTTGCCTGTTCCTAAGTCTTTGGCGGTGACATTGACTATACCGTTTGCATCTATGTCAAAAGTAACCTCTATTTGCGGTATTCCGCGCGGTGCGGGAGCGATTCCGTCAAGTCTGAACAGACCGATTGACTTATTATCTTTTGCGAAATCACGCTCTCCTTGCAGAATATTTATATCCACGCTCGGCTGATTGTCCGAATATGTCGAGTAGATTTGTGATTTTTTAGTCGGGATTGTGGTATTGCGTTCAATCATGCGTGTACAAACTCCGCCCGCTGTTTCGATTCCGAGCGACAGAGGAGTGACGTCAAGGAGTAACAAGCCCGTGACTTCTTTATTAAGCACGCCCGCCTGAATCGCCGCACCCATTGCTACACATTCATCGGGGTTAATCCCCTTAAAAGGCTCTTTCCCGATAAAAGTCTTAACCGCGTCCTGAACCGCAGGTATTCTCGTAGAACCGCCCACAAGCAAAACTTTATCAATCTCGCTTGTCTTAACGCCCGAATCCGAAACCGCTTGTCTGAGAGGAATCATAGTTTTTTCAACCAAATCCGCCGTCAGCTCGTTAAACTTAGCGCGTGTTAATGTGATGTTTAAGTGCTTTGGACCGGATGCGTCAGCTGTAATATAAGGGGCGTTTACTGTCACGGAGGCTGTACCCGAAAGTGCGATTTTTGCCTTTTCGGACTCCTCTTTGAGCCTTTGCATTGCGATTTTATCCTTGCTTAAATCCACTCCGTCGGTTTTTTTGAACTCCGCAGTAAGATAATCCATGATTCTCTGGTCGAAATCATCGCCGCCGAGCCTGTTATTACCCGCTGTAGCCAACACTTCTTGAACGCCGTCTCCGATTTCGATAATAGAAACGTCAAACGTACCGCCGCCGAGGTCATAAACTATAATCTTTTGTTCCTGCTCTTTGTCTATACCATAAGCAAGTGCCGCCGCCGTCGGCTCGTTTATGATTCTGTGGACGTTAAGCCCTGCGATTTGCCCCGCGTCCTTTGTCGCCTGCCGCTGTGAATCTGTAAAGTATGCAGGTACTGTTATAACTGCGTCGTTTACTTTTTCGCCGAGATAGCTTTCTGCATCACCCTTTAGTTTTTGCAAAATCATAGCTGAAATTTCCTGAGGCGTATATTTTTTACCGCTGATATTTACTTTAAAGTCGCTGCCCATGTGACGTTTTATTGATATTACGGTGTTATCGGGGTTAGTCACCGCCTGGTTCTTTGCAAGCTGTCCGACAAGCCGCTCGCCGTCTTTTGTGAACGCCACTACCGAGGGGGTTGTTCTTGAACCCTCGCTGTTGGTGATTACTATGGCTTCACCGCCTTCAATCACCGATACGCACGAGTTGGTTGTTCCGAGGTCTATTCCTATCATTTTTGCCATGTTAGTTGTCAGAAAGCAGTCATAGATTTTTTTAGTTATTTAATTACTGCTTTCTATCTCCTTTCTTTAAATTGATTAAATTCTTGTCGGAAATACTGCCGAAATTATAATTAACAGTATTTCCTATTTTACGATACTGACCATTGCGAATCTTATGACCTTATTTCCTATTTTGTAGCCTTTTTGAAACACCTGAGCTACCTTACCGCTCTCAAGTTCGGGGTTCTCTACATGTTGTATTGCTTGATGGACGGCGGGGTCGAAGTCTTCCTCGTTTATTTCCTCAACGCCGAGATTGCCGAGCGTTTCAAGTAAACTGCCGTAGATGAGTTCAATACCTTTTTTGTAATTAACGTCGGCGCAGTCTGCCGAAAGTGCGCGTTCGAGGTTGTCAAATACCGGTAAAATCTCTGTTATTATTTTTGATTTAATGTCGGCTTCAAGCTCAACGCGCTCTCGCGCAGTGCGTTTTCGATAATTGTCGTACTCTGCTACGGTACGAAGGAAACAATCGTTTAGTTTTTCGAGTTCTGTTTTTTCAGTTTTTACCTGTGTGTCTTCCATGTCTTCTGTGTCCTGCGTACAGATATTTTCCGCATCTGTATCATTATGCATTTCTTGCTCCGTGTCCGCCTCTTTGTGCTTTTCTTTCTTCGGCATTTTATGCCCTCCTCCTTTTTGTTCTAATCTTCCTTGTCGTTTTCGTCGGTTATAGACAGTAAATCTGTGACTTTATCCGCGAAGTACTCTATATAAGGAATGATTTTCTTATAATCAAGCCGCATAGGTCCTATTACTCCGAACGAACCCGCTTGCCTGTCGCCTTTTTTGAAACTGCCGGTAATAATACTTGAGTTTTCTATTACGAAAGTATCTTTCTCTTTGCCGAGCATGACGTTTATTCCTGAAAACGCAGTGTCTAAAAGCTCTGAAAACTCGTTTCTGCTCTGAAGCAATGAGATGATTTCGTTTTTTTGAAGCTCCTCGCGAGCTATTAAGTTTGTTTCGCCTTTAAGCAAAACTCGCTTTTCGGCGACCTCCTTTGATAATTCCGCAACAGCCTTCAGAAGCGGCGACAGGCTCATCATATAACTCCCGAGTGCGGCGGCAAGCCCGTCTATATACTCATCAGAGATATTACCCACACCCTGTCCCGTAAGGTTTTCATTCAAAAACTTCGTGAAAAACTCCATTTGTTCATTAGTTAAGTCGAAACTAAGGCGGCAGACACGATTTTTTATATTCCCCTCGGAGGTAATCAGCAAAAGTACATAAACCCTTTTACCCGTCGGAATAAGTTCAACTTTCGTGATTACAGAAAAACGTGCGGTAACATTTGTAGATACGATGGCGCAATTCGTAAGCTCGGCAAGCGCGTGAGAAGCACTTTCTATTAAAAGCTCTTCGTCTTCGCCGGTAATCCCGTTAAAAAAGCGGTCAATTTCTTCTCTCTCATTTTCGGAAAGAGTTCGCGGCGAATCGCTCATCATACGCTCTATATAGAACCTGTAGCCCTTAACCGTAGGAACCCGCCCGGCGGAGGTATGCGGATGGTCAAGGAACCCCTGTGTCTCAAGCGACACCATCTCGTTGCGAATAGTCGCGCTTGACACGGGAAAGCCGAGCTTTTCCTTCACGGCATTCGAGCCGACAGGCTCACCCGTGCGGATATACTCATCGACTATAGCCTCAAAGATTTTAAATGTTCGTTCCATCGGTCGGCAGTCGCCTTTCAAGACTGTTAGCACTCGACACGTTAGAGTGCTAACAGTAGTTTAACATTTTTAAAGTACTTTGTCAATAGGTTTTTTAAAAAATTTTTCAAAAATTAAAAAACGCCGCTATTTTTAGGCGATTTTTATCTTGAAAAGCTCTTAAATCTTACAGTTTGATTACAGATTCAATTTTCTCTTGACTTCCGAGTCTGTAGGGGTTTATAATTATAATATACATAAACATAAAAGAGGGGAAACATTAATTATGAGAAATATGAAAAAAGTATTGATTATTCTGAGCCTTATGCTCGCTTTAGCGTTTGGAGCGACCGCATGCGGAGAATTATGGGATTCGGGGGATGGCGGACTTGAGCCTCGTGAAAGAAGAGCGAGTAATCAAGAGAACTCCTACGAAGAGCAGGAAAGCGAAGATAACGGCAATGATTTCGTGACAACAACGCCCGAAATCACAGTAACGCCGGAAGAAACACCGCCCGTAACGACACCTGCCGAATCTGATGAGGAAATTACATGGCGGCATATGAAGACTGAAGAAGAGCGTTATGAAATGCTTGCGGAGACGATTATGCAGGCGTTTTTGGAAAAAGACACGGAGTTTTTAAGCGATATTTTTGAAGAAGACGGAGGAAAGGCTTTTGAG
This sequence comes from Oscillospiraceae bacterium, assembly GCA_009778065.1. Lineage (GTDB taxonomy): Bacteria > Bacillota > Clostridia > Oscillospirales > Ruminococcaceae > Ruminiclostridium_E. Next base: position 1,780 of record WRKM01000033.1, on the reverse strand, counting down.
TTCATAAAAGAGCTTGAATTTTCCGAATTTGAGCGGACGGGTAATGAATATAACGAAAGTATTTATAACCATGTCTTTTATTTTAATATAACTGTCGAAAACGGTACGGACGACATTTTCACACAGGGCGGCCGCGAATGGGAACTTCACCTTTCGGAAGGATCATGGTCGGTGGTGAATCAATTTTCGCCGCGAGGTATGGTCATTAATAAAAGCAGAAGAGAATGGGAAGATTTTTCTTCTTTCTGTTATAGGTTTTCAAATGATTTAAGCGTTTTTGAAACCATGAATGATTTTAATCTTCTTAGGGATAAAAATACCGAAAGACAAAAAATATGGCGTATAAATAGCGGTTACGAACCCTTAGACGAAAAACAAATAGAAAAAAATTTTTATCACACGCTTTTTCACAACCTTGATTGGTTTTACCCGTATGCCGGATATAGCGAAGGCAATATAAATACTTTTATGGAGCTTGCGGAAACCCATTACGGCATGACTAACATCGAACCCGAAGTAGCATGTGACGATTACGAAAGGGGTTTGGTTCTACCTGATGCTCACGGGTGGTACTGGTGTTATCCCGTACTTATTTCGGAAGAATTGACGGGTACAAATGCAACGGTTGTCATTAATTATTACGGGGATACGGCGTATATGTTTGCCGCGAAGACCATGAAATACACCCTCGAATTAAAAGACGAGGGTGCAAGGCTAATTTCTACAGAACTGCTTTATTCAAATGACGATTTAGTTTTGGCGAGAGGTTCGACGTAAGTTTGACATTGCTGTGATGATGTGGTACAATGGGTGGTAGTAATCTTTTCCGTGGTAGATTACTTGCCTACATAAAATTAAATAGTATTTCAGGAACAGAAGTATCAGTTTGCCTTATGTGCGTCCATGGCAAAGAAAGGTTTTATGAAAAATTCGGTTTTCGCCGCCGCCCTCATGAATATGAAGGTTCGGGAATGGAATTAGAAATGGTTATTGAGTAACTGGCGACAATCAGCATTACATAGCACATCAACCGACTTTCGCAGGGTTGCGGATAAAATTTATATAACGCGAGGGAGAGAATAATATGATATTTCAAGATGTAAAAGCAAAACTGTTGTCTTTGTTTGCCCCCCAAAAATTAGACGGAAAAATGGGTGTTGAATGGGGATTTCATAACGAGGCTGACAAGGAGGTTAGAAAAATAGGATATGCAACTAATCTGACGCCCGAAACGGTTAGCGAGGCAATAAAAAATAATATTGACTTGATTATTACACATCATGACGCTTGGTTTTTTGTTTTCGGAATGAAAGAGCAGTGCTTATCGCTTTTAGAAAAGCATAATATTGGACACGCTTTTTTTCATATGCCGCTTGACGATGCGGATTTCGGTACAAGTTCATCTCTTGCAAATGCTTTATGCTTAAAAAATAGCTATAAAGCTGTTCCTTATGAAGAAATATATCATGCGGGAGTGATAGGCGAATTAGAAAATCCGGTTGCTCTTGAACAATTCGCCGAAAACTTATCGGTTATTCTTGACGAGCCTATAAAAGTTTTCAAAAATAACAATAACCCCGTTTGTAAAATATGCGTTGTGACAGGTGCCGGAAACATGACAAACGATATTAAAACCGCAGTTGATGATAATTGCGACACATATATAACAGGCGAGTATAGTTTATATTCTCAGCAATACTCTAAATATGCGGGGATAAATCTTTTAGTAGGAAGTCACACCAATACTGAGGTTTTAGGTGTTTTGGGGCTGATTAATAAA
>WRKM01000032.1 GCA_009778065.1 Oscillospiraceae bacterium | reverse complement strand
TGCCGTAAAATTCAAATTTTGCGACGGTCTGTTTGCCGTACATATTTTTATATTTGTTAATTTTTTGTGAACTCTTGAATTATAGCTTGACTTTATTTAGCAGGTTTAAGTTATACTTTAATTATAACATATTCGTGACGGACTGTCAACAATTTTCAAAGCAGAATCATGCAGGCGTTTTCTAATATTTTTCGTGCGAATTTCTGTCGAAACCCAACCACCCATTATATTAATACCGCCACTCACCCCCGCTACCGCAACCTCGCCATTAGAAAATTTATCAACCGTCACACCCGACGCCCACTCGTCCCGAACATCGTCTGTACGCATATACCTTTTTATATAAAAGGTATCCCTCACGCTATCAGCACGAAGTCATCGTATTAATACAATATAATAATTAAGTATACCACATCAAAAATAAACTGTCAAGCATTTTCAACAAATTTAACCAAAATATTTACAAAACATTTACAACCACGAACAAAGCCGAATGTTAATAAATGACGTCAATTAACGAAAGAGGCAAACAAATATGTCAAGCTTTCGGGCTAAGGCGTTTTGTAATTACGTTTTCTGAGAATATTAATAATAACGCTCTCAATAAAGAGAGCGTTACAACGACCGAGATTTACACCCATGTTGGCAAAGTCAATTGCAAGCGGCTTGTCAAATTCAAACCCGCTTGCAATCATGTTTAGCTGATTATCTAATCCAGTGAAACTTGACGTTTTCTTCGCGTTCGATTATGTCGAATTCGTGGTGGTCTGACGTCAGTAATTCGCCGCCGGAAAGCGATGCTTCCGCGAGGGCGATTGAATCGGCGAGAGAGATTCTATAGGTCGCTTTCAGCCGCCCGGCTTCAGCGAAAATTTCGTCGGTGATTTGCTGATTAATAATCACAGGACGCTTCTTAAATTCAGTCAACATCAGGTCTGCTTGGGCTTTACCGCGCGAACGAAAAGCATCGTAGTATACTTCCAAAAGATTAATTTTATTCATAACAACAGTCACCGTGCCGTTTAACGCAGAGTTAATAACAGCGGCGACTTTTTCGGCTCCTGATTCGTTTTGCAACAGCGCAATCAAGGCGCAGGCATCCAAAACATATATCACAATTCTAACTCCTTGTCTGCGCGTTTTCTTTCCATGAACTTATCAACCGACATTTCGGGGCAATTCGCAAATAAACCACGCAAACCGACAGTACAATCGGTGTTTTCATTTATCGGGGTAAGCTGAATGATTCCGTCTTGTTCGTTAAGGCGGACTTTTTCCGTGTGTATAAGCCTAAAAAGGACTTCGGGAAGAGCTTTTGTGCTGATTGTTTCGCTCATTGAAATCATCTCCTTACTTTGGGTTATACTTTATTATATCATAAAATATTTTGCTTTGTCAAATATTTTATGTTTCAACGTTCGCTCAGCCGGCGTGGGCTTTACCGCCGCTAACGGTGTGCGGTTGTTATATCATGTCTGCGTAAAGACTGTCAACCTAATTTTTGAAGCTCAAAGCTTTACGGGTGAATGTAAAGGTATATCACTATGAAAAATATTATTAATAACACTTGTTTTTACAGAGTTTTTCGTTTATAATGAGATTATAAATTAATTATACACCAACTTCTTTATTTTTGCAAGGGGGAGATAATATAAGTACAACAAACGACTTTGATGTAATCATAATCGGTGCGGGTCACGCCGGTTGTGAAGCCGCCTTGGCGGCGGCACGGCTCGGTATGAAAACGGCTGTCTTCTGCCTTTCTGCCGATACAATAGCAAATATGCCCTGCAATCCGAGTATTGGCGGTTCCGCAAAAGGGCAAATAGTATCCGAAATTGACGCACTCGGCGGCGAAATGGGTAAAGCGGCGGACGCCTGTCTCATTCAATCCCGAACCTTAAACAGAGGTAAAGGCGCGGCAGTACATGCACTTAGGGCGCAGTGCGACCGAACCCGATATCATCTGTATATGAAACACACTCTCGAAACACAAAAAGACCTTGAAATAAAACAAGACGAAGTAAAAGAATTAATTATACAGGACAGAAAAATAAAAGGCTTAGTCACAAGGCTCGGACTTTATTACAACACAAAGGTTGTAATAATCGCTTCGGGTACATACCTTGACGCCAAAATCCATATAGGCGAAACTTCTTTTTCAAGCGGCGCGGACGGCGTACTCCCGGCTATCGGGTTAGGCGCATCGCTCAAAGCCGCAGGTATAAAACTCCGCAGATTTAAAACAGGCACGCCCGCCCGTATAAATCGCCGCTCAATTGACTTTTCAAAAATGGAAGAACAGCGCGGCGATGAGGTTATAACACCATTTTGCTTTGAGCGAAAGGAAAGCTTAAAAAACCAAGCTCTGTGTCATATTACCTACACAAACGAAAAAACTCACGATATTATCCGCGCCAATCTACACCGCTCACCAATGTACAGCGGCAGAACAACAGGAACAGGAGCGCGTTATTGTCCGAGCATTGAAGATAAGGTAGTGAGGTTCGCCGACAAAGACAAGCATCAGATTTTTGTTGAGCCGATGGGTCTTGATACAGATGAAATCTACTTGCAAGGTATTTCCTCATCATTGCCTGCTGAGGTTCAGCAGGCGTTTATCAGAACAATATCGGGACTTGAACACGCGGAAATCATACGCCACGGCTACGCAATTGAATACGACTGCTGTGACCCGCTGTGCTTGTTCGCTACCCTTGAATTTAAGGAAATCAGCGGTCTTTTCTCGGCAGGTCAGTTTAATTCTACCTCCGGATATGAAGAGGCGGCGGCACAAGGACTTCTCGCGGGTATAAATGCGGCACACAAAATAAAAGGTAGCGAGCTTTTGATACTCCCGCGTTCTTCATCATATATAGGCACTATGATTGATGATTTAGCGACTAAGGGCTGTGACGAACCCTACAGAATGATGACCTCACGTTCGGAATATCGGCTTCTTATAAGGCAGGATAACGCACCCGAAAGGCTCTCAAAAATCGGCTTTGAAGCAGGACTTCTACCACAAGAGCGATATGACTTTTTTAACGAAACGCAAAAAATGCTCAAAGCAGAAATCAAGCGGCTTGAAAAAACAACCGCAAAACCTTCTGCCCGGCTTAATAAAATGCTTGAGGAACGTAAGACAACACCGCTCACAAACGGCGTCAAAATCATAGAATTGCTTAGACGTCCGCAAATTCGTTACCAAGATTTAGTCTGTGCGGGGTTATGCGAAGTTCCCGATAAGAATTTTCCTGCCGAATTAAACGAAAAAGTAGAAATTGAGGTTAAGTACAAAGGTTATATTAAGCTTCAACTTGAACAAATAGAAAAAGCACGGGGTTTAGAAGAAAAAGCTCTCCCCCCCGAACTCGATTACACAACCATAAAAGGATTAAGAACCGAAGCGGCAGAAAAACTAAACCTACACAAGCCTATGAATATCGGACAGGCAGGCAGAATATCGGGGGTTAACCCTGCCGACGTTACGGTATTATTAATATGGCTGACGAACAATTAACAATTGACAATTGTTAATTGACAGTTTTAGGAAAAGTCGTAGGGTGCGATGTCCTCATCGCACCGTATATATCAGATGTTTCATATTTATTCGGCGTGATGTAGAAATCACGCCCTACGACAAAATATAAAAACCGTATGGGACAGGACGCCCTCGACGCCCTTACAAACAGGAGAAAAACCCGAAATGATTAAATTTACAGACGAGCAAAAATTTTTGCTTAATAAAATGACAACTTTTATGCTTGAATATAACCAAAAGGTTAATCTGACCCGTATAACCGACCTCGGTCAGATTTGGGAAAAGCATTATATAGACTGTGTTTTTCCGCTTTTACTTACAGATGTTCTACGTGGAACATCTGTAATTGACGTAGGAACAGGCGCGGGCTTTCCCGGGGTCGTTTGGGAAATATACCGCCCCGATTTAGCCCTTACGCTCATTGACAGTCTGCGTAAAAGAATCGACTATCTAAAACTTTTAAAAGAACATCTCGGTTTAAAAAATAATGCCATTCATGCGAGAAGTGAGGAGCTTGCTTTAAACCCCGAATACCGCGAGCGTTTCGGCGTGGCTGTTTCACGCGCCGTTGCAAAACTCCCCGCCCTGTGTGAATTAAGTCTGCCCTTCGTAAAAGTAGGTGGTTTAATGCTCGCTATGAAAGGTATGGATTCTGAAACTGAGGGGCTGTCGCCGACACTCACCGCCCTCGGCGGAGAAATTGAGAATATTATAAATTACGAGCTTCCCGCAGGGGATAAAAGAACCCTAATTATTATCAGAAAGAAAACAAAAACGCCGCGAGAATTTCCGCGGCAAAGAATAAATATAGCCAAGAATCCGCTCAACCTTTAGTTTCTTGCCTCTTGAAAGACAGTATCATTATTTGTGTGGGTCACAATGGGTTTTTCCGATTTAACCAATAAAACGAAGAAACTCCTGCACCTGTTTTTCTAAAAGAATAGCACTTGTTGTAAGCGCGAGTTTTCCTTTATCGTCTTTTTGTTGAGATGCGTTTGGTATAGTTAAGCGCGGATAGTTCATGACCTTCATATCAAGAAAACTAATCAGGGTTATCAAATGGTCTTGCGCTATTCCGGTTCCCGACATACCGAGCGATATACCGCTCACTGCCGCCGCTTTACCTTTTAACACCTGCGGCTCACTTTCGCTTATCGGTCTGGACAGCCAGTCGATAAGGTTTTTAAGAACTCCGGGGAAAAAATGGTTATACTCGGGTGTGAAGAACCAGACACCGTTGGATAATTTAACTGTTTCGCGTACACGCCTGACAGCATCCGGCGCAGGGTACTCTACATCTTGGTTAAAAAACGGTACATCGCTATAGTCAAGTATTTCAAAATCCGCTTTTTCTCCTACTATCCGCTTGACCTCATACGCCAACTGACGGTTAAGAGACTCCTGCCGTAATGAACCTACGATTGCTGTGATTTTATTTTTTTTCATTTTCCCTACAAGCCTTTCAATAAAGATTACGGATATAGCATAATTTTCTACTATCATTCTATCACAATCCTTATATATCGTCAAGATTTATATAATTTCTTTTTGCATGTTTCTCCATGTTTTGCGATTTTTTTCTTTTTTATTCTCTTATTTTTGTCGTTTGTTTAGTTTGATTGTCGTAAAGCATAATAATATATTAATAACAGGTCGATAATTTCTTATAGAAATTACGGCTTTTTTTTGTTATCATGTATATAACGATAACGTCAGCAACGACACGCCGCACAAAATCTAAATTAAACCTTAAAGCGAGAAGCGATAACGTCAGCGGCGACACGCCGCCGGAAGGAAGTTTTAAAATGGCAATAAAACCTCTGTTTCAAAAACACAACCCTATTGAAAATCCTGTTAATCGAGTAGTCGAAATACCCGTCTCTGCTATAACACCGAACCCTTCACAACCTCGTGTAATTTTCGACGATTACGAACTCTCACAGCTTGCTGTCAGTATCCGTCAAAACGGTATGCTCCAACCTATCACGGTACGGCGTTTTGACGGTTCATATGAGCTTATATCCGGTGAACGCAGACTCCGAGCCGCAAAACTTATTAATATGGAACATATTCCCTGCATTATAATAGACACCGACAACGAGAACTCTGCGATATTTGCCATACTTGAAAATATCCAACGTGCCGACCTCAACTATATAGAAGAAGCGATTGCTATAAAAAGTTTAATTGAACATTTCGGAATTACGCAAGAAGACTGCGCGACTCGGCTCGGTATCGCTCAATCCACCGTAGCAAACAAGCTCCGCCTTTTACGGCTCACCGATGAAGAAAAAGCTCTTGTCCTCCGTTTTCGGCTCAACGAAAGACAGGCACGCGCCCTATTAAAGCTTCCGTCCGATATGCGCAAAGACGCGATAGAAAAAATCGGCTCACTCCAACTAAACACTCTGCAAACCGATAAATTAATCTGCGAATTGCTTGACGAAAAACCTGTCGAGAGAAAAAAGCGGGTCTGGGCTTTTAAACATGTAGGTCTTTATATCAACACCTTTAATAAAACAATCGAGTCAATGAAAAATGCGGGTATTGAATGTATGACCACGAAAAATAAAACCGAAGACTTTTTAGAATACATCGTGAGAATCCCCCTCAAATAAATATTGTCCCCCGCACTCTGAAATCTTTCTGCCTGTGCGACTTAGGACAACCGCTCGAAAGAGCGGTATTTTTTTGTAGTGACGTTCTACGTGGAACACTATATGTAGAATTTTTGGGTTTTACCTTCCTTGTTTGGCAGATGAACCCTTATAATAATCTCTTTACAGGTTGCTTTTAATTTGAAAGGGTGTTATAATGAAAGTGGTTGAAACGGCTTCATCGTTTCGTTAAAACCGAAGATTTTAATTAATTTTTTTAGAAGGAAGCAAACATAATGTTTAGCAAATTCAAAGATAGAATCTCTGCTATTCGGAGAGATGCGATACTTTTCAACTTGAGAAAGTCGAGCTATAAACATGAATTAACCAAATCTGAGCGTGATGAGTTTTTTGTTTTATTGAATATAGCCGCTAAAGGAGACGGCTCAATATTTTTCGTTATAATGAACATCTTTATTTTTTTAGGTGTATTGTCAGTTGTGTTTTATATTTTCAATCTTGCACCTAATTACGGACAGCAAAGACTTGTTTTAGTAATTCTTGTGTTGATAGTCTGCCCGATAATTTTAATTCTTATTGAAAGAAAGCTCGCAGGATTTAAAGCAAAAACCCTCGTTAATAAAGATGTGTACATTTTGGAAATTAACAAGAAATACACTACTCATATTAACACAAGTAGTTATTTTATTACTACGACAATTGCTCCGACTTTTTATATAGGTATCAGCGTAAAATTCTACAGGCGTGTTAAACCGGGCGATAGCGTTTTGGTCTATGCAGTGGGAAAGCGATTTTTTGCTGTTCCTTGGGCGTAGGGGCGGCATATATGCCGCCCGCATAGGCTGATTTGCCCTTTTTTGTGTTCGCCTTTTGTAGGGGCGGCATATATGCCGCCCCTACAGGCGTAATCATTAAATGTTTCGTGTTTTTTCGGCGCGATGTGGACATCGCGCCCTACAACAGGAATATCAACCTAAAATGTCATATTGTATTATGTTCTACGTAGAACACAATATGTAGATTTAAAATAATTCCTGCTATAGTTGACTATTCTGTTGTTTTGTGCTATAATTTAGATGATTAAAATACAAATTAAGGAATCTTTTAAAATCATGGGAACAATAATTGCAATTGTGAATCAAAAGGGCGGGGTCGCCAAAACCACGACCGCTATTAATTTAACCGCTTCTCTCGGAAGACTCGGCAAAAAAGTCCTTCTTGTTGACCTTGACCCGCAGGGTAACGCTACTACAGGTTACGGGGTTTTAAAACGTGAGCTTGAGCTTACTACTTATGAGGTTTTAATGGGTGAGGCGCGTCCTTCTGAGGCTGTGAAAAAAACCGCCTTTGAAAACGTCGATATAATCCCCTCAACACAGCTTTTGGCAGAAGCCGAGGTAAGGCTCTTAAAATTCGAGAATAAAACTCTGCAGCTTCGTAAGGCTCTCACGCAGATTAAAGACAGCTATGATATAATAATAATAGATTGTCTTCCATCGCTTGGCGTACTTGCCCTTAACGGTATTTCCGCATGTGACGGTATAATTATACCCATGCAGTGCGAACCGTACAGTCTTGAAGGCGTTGCAGAGCTTTTTTCCACTGTCAAGCGTGTTAAAAAATCTACCAATCGCAATATTAAAATTCTCGGTATAGTTTTCACCATGTTAGATAAACGGCTCATGGTCAGCCGTGATGTTATGAACAGTATCCGCGATAAATTCCCCGAAGATGTTATTTTTAAAACCGAGATTCCTCGCAGTGTGCGTGTCGCTGAAGCTCCGAGCCACGGCGAGCCGATTATTTATTATGACGGTTCATCTAAAGGCGCGGTCGCATATAACAAGCTCTCTAAAGAGGTTTTGGAAAAAATTGAAAGGAATAATTAAATATGGCAAAAAAAACCGCTCTCGGTAATGCCTTCGACGGCATTTTTGACGACAATTATTTCTCCGGCGATGACGTTTCGGCAGATAATATAAGGACTATGAAAATTAATGAAATCGAGCCTAACCGAAGCCAGCCTCGTAAGGACTTTAATAGTGAAAATCTTGCTTCGCTTGCTGATTCTATTATAGAACACGGGATTATTCAACCGATAACCGTGCGTCCTTTCGGTGATTTGTACCAGATTGTTGCGGGCGAACGGCGTTGGCGTGCTGCGCGTATGGCAGGTCTTTCAGAGGTACCTGTTCTTGTTGTTGAGCTTGACGATTCACAGACTATGCAAATCGCGCTTATTGAGAATCTTCAGCGCGAGGACTTGAATCCTCTTGAAGAAGCGGGCGGTTACAACGAGCTTATAGAGAAATTTAACATGAAGCAGGAAGACGTTGCTAAAAAAGTGGGAAAGGCGCGTTCTTCGGTCACAAATTCGCTCAGGCTTCTTGCATTACCTGACGCCATAAAAGAATATGTCAGAAATGGTGAACTATCAAAAGGACATTGCAAGGTTTTACTCGGTTTGAGCGATACTTCACAAATGGTTGAGTTAGCTCAAAAATCTGTTAATAATGAGCTGTCTGTCCACACGCTCGAAAAACTTATAAAAACACAAGCCGTACCGGAAAAACCTTCTCCCGTAATTAAAAAAAATCCGCTCTATACAGAAGCAGAGGTCGCACTTAAAAACTCGATTAATAAAACTGTCCGTATAAACGAGGGCAAAAATAACAAAGTGACAATCGAAATAGACGTCTTTTCAGAAGACGAGGTAATGGAAATAGTAAAAATACTGACCGATAAATAATTGAAAGGATAAAATAATGCTCGATATTAAACTTATACGTCAAAACCCCGATTTAGTAAGGGAAAACATGAAAAAGAAGTTTCAGGAAGACAAGCTTCCGCTTGTTGATTCTGTTCTTGAAAAGGATGTTGAACTTCGCCTTGCAAAAAGCGAAGGCGATGATTTACGCGCTAAAGGGAACCAAACAGCCAAACAAATCGGCGCGTTAATGGCGGCAGGCAAAAAAGAAGAAGCGGAAGCCGCAAAAGCCGAGGTTTCGGGATTTAAAGCAAGGGTCGCCGAGCTTGAAGAAAAAGAGCGGATTTTAAACGCCGAGGTGCGTGAAATCATGTTAAAAATTCCGCAGATTATTTCAGACGATGTACCGCCGGGAAAAGATGACAGCGAAAATGTAGAGGTCGCCCGTTTCGGGAACTGTGTTAAAAAAGCTTTTGATATTCCCTATCACACAGATGTTATGGATAGCTTTAACGGGCTTGAGCTTGACAGTGCGAGAAAAACCAGCGGCGCGGGATTTTATTATCTTAAAGGCGATGTTGCGCGGGTTCATTCTGCGATTTTGAGTTATGCAAGGGACTTTATGATTGACAGGGGTTTCGAGTACTATGTCCCCCCCATTATGATAAGAAGCAGTGTCGTATCGGGCGTTATGAGTTTTGCCGAAATGGATAACATGATGTATAAAATCGAAGGTGAGGATTTATACCTGATAGGTACTTCCGAACACAGTATGATTGGAAAATTCATGGACGAGATTATTCCCGAAGAAAATCTTCCGCAAGCACTTACGAGTTATTCACCCTGTTTCAGAAAGGAAGTCGGCGCACACGGGATAGAAGAACGCGGCGTATATCGTATTCATCAGTTTGAAAAACAGGAAATGATTGTAATATGCCGCCCTGAAGACAGCTTAGAATGGTTCGGAAAACTATGGAACAATACGGTCGATTTTTTCCTCTCGCTTGATATTCCTGTTCGCGCTCTTGAATGTTGTTCGGGCGATTTAGCAGATTTAAAGGTTAAGAGTATAGATATTGAGGCATGGTCTCCGCGGCTTGAAAAATTTTTTGAGGTGGGTTCATGCTCTACCCTCGGCGATGCTCAAGCTCGCCGCTTGGGAATACGCGTAAGACCTCAGGATAAAGACGCCCAGAAGTATTTTGCACACACACTTAACAATACTGTCGTTGCTCCGCCTCGTGCGCTTATATATTTCTTTGAGAATAATATTAACGAAGACGGTAGTGTGAATATACCTTTACCGCTTCGCCCTTACTTGGGTGGCGCAGAGAAAATTCTGCCGAAAGCGTAAATTAATCTTTAATTTTTGCATTTTTATACAGCGTATAAAACAATGATATAAATAATAAAAAAAGGATGCCCAAAATTTGGAAGTCCTTTTTTTATAATCTTTATTATCTTTCAGCTATTTTAATCTCACCGGTACTACAACAAACAATACGTCATTTTCTCCGCTGTCAGGCGGGGTTATTCTTATTGGTGCAAGTTCTGATGTAAACTCAAGTCTTACTTCATCACAATTTGAATTTCTCAGTGCATCTATCATAAATCTCGGATTAAATGCTATGCAGAAATTCTTTTTGTCCTTTTCCACATATTCGGGATTTTTTAAAGTATATTTTGTTATTGCTATTTCTTCGTTAAATTCTCCGAGACCGGTCTTACAAGATAAACCGATAAATTCTCCCGAACTGTCAATTTCACATACCACAGGACTTTTAAAACGCTCATTAATAAGTAATAACGAACGCTCAAGTGAATCTGAAAATTCTCGCACATTAATATTAAATTCCCGTTCTGATTTTGACTCGATTAATCGTTTATACTCTACAAATTTTCCATCTAAAAGTCTTGAAAAAATCGCATAATTTTCTTTTGAAAAACCTATTTGATTTCTGTCTATAACTATATTTACTTCACTTTCTTCATCGTCCGACAGATTTCTTATAAGCTCTACTACAGTTTTTTCAGGCACAATAAAACTCATGTCATTAAATTCGACAGGCTCTTTTCTTAATGCGAGCCTCACACCATCGCTTGAAACTATGTATAGCATATTATTTTCTATATCAAATTTAGCTCCCATTAAAGCAGGATTTATATCTTTTCTTGCTATAGCATGGTCAATTTGAGACAGCATGTTTTTTAACATTTTTTCTTTCATTAAAAAGCTTATATTTTTATTAAGTTCAATTATATTAGGAAAATTTTCTCCCTTTGTTCCTTGTATATTAAGTTTTATTTTCCCGTATGAAACACATACTTTTTCATTTTCTTTAACCTCGATAGTAATATTTGAACCATCGGGCATCCTTCTCAGTATATCTGAAAAAAGCCGTGATTCTACTATTATATCGCCGTCTTTTTCACCCTCGACTTTTATGTTTACTTTTATTCCCGTTTCTAAGTCATATCCTGTCACGGTTAAGTCTTTGTCTTTTAGACTCAGCATTACACCGTCAAGTGCGCTGAAAGCTGTTTTTACTGCACATGCTTTTGAAGCATTTACTACAGCCTCTGAAATTATACTTTTTTCAGCAATGAATTTCATTTTTAATTTACCTCCGAGTTTTTTATTTTTTATTATTTTAATTAATAATATAAGATATAGTTTATAGTAGTATTAGTAGTAGCACTAAAAAGTTTAAAACTCACTTAAAGCTATAATGGGAAAGGCTTAGTTTTAATGGATTTAAAGTTGAAAAAATGTTTAAATGTTCATAATTAATGAATATTAACATTTAAAATAGTTTTAAACATATAAAGTTTAAAAAACTGTTTAATAATTTTCAAGTTATTTATTCAGATAATGCTACCCATATTTTTGATGATGTCTTCTATTAAAGAGCGGTAAGAGTTATCATTTTTTATTATGCTTTTAACTTTATTTATTGCATAAACTATTGATGAATGATTGCGACCGCTAAATTCCTGCCCTATTGCCGAATAACTTAGTCCCGTAAATTTATGAATGACGTATATAGCTACCTGCCGGGCTGTAGATATTTTTGCAGAGCGGCTTTGCGAACGAATTTCTTCATTAGTTACATTATAAATTTCAGCTATCTCATTTATAATTTTTTCAACAGTTAAAGGCACAGGCTGTTGGTCTGTTAAGATGTCTTTTATTACGTTTTGAGCCATTACAATGGTTGGGGGAAATTCGGTAACTAATTTTAGCGCGTTCATCTTTAATATAGCACCCTCAAGCTGACGAATATTATTTTTAAGCTTGTCTGCCATAAATTCCATGACATTAGAGGGTATTTCAAGATTTAAAAGTTCAGCTTTTCTTTTAATAATAGCGAGCCTTGTTTCAAATTCGGGGATAGAAATATCTGCCAAAAGTCCCCACTCAAAACGTGTGCGTAATCGGCTCTCTATATTTAAAATTTCTTTCGGCGGTCTGTCCGATGTGAGTATAATCTGCTTATGTTTACTGTGAAGTTCATTAAATGTGTGGAAAAGTTCTGTTTGAGATTCTTTTTTACCCGCAAAAAACTGTACATCATCGACCAATAAAATATCGGCTGAACGGTATTTTTTTCTGAATGAATCGCCTGTAAAATACTTAACCGAATCTACATACTCCGAAACAAATGTTTCTGCATGAACATAAATTATATTCAGCTCGGGTCGATTTTTCGATATTTCTTGATTTACTGCGGAAAGAAGATGAGTTTTTCCTAAACCCGGTTCACTATATATGTATAAAGGATTATAAACTGTATCCCCGCCCGTCGCCGCTACCTGACATGCAGAAAAAGCAAGTTTGTTACTTTCTCCTACTATAAATGTACCGAAAGTATGTTGATAAATACTGCCTGTGACAGCTTTTTCGAGCTTATTTACCATTATTTCATCATCTTCAAGCTCCGTGATAGGTCCGTCGAGTTTTATTTTCTGTTCGGGTGTTATATCATCCTCTGAAAGAAATTCTACCGTCACCTGAATACCTAAAATCTCCTTAAAATGCTCCTCGAACATAAGGGTATAATTCTCTGCGACAATCTGTCTTCCGTAAGGAGACTTGACGTAGAGTATTATGTTATTATTATTCATTTTGAGCGGTTGTATCGGGTCTATCCACAGCTTCATAGCTGTTTCGGTAAGGTCAAGACGTTGCTTAACCATTTCGTAAAGTTCTGAAAAAGAATTCATTAGTTTTAAATACACCCCTAAAAGATAGCTGACAGTCGGCAGTCGTCATTTTTTATGTTGTTTCTTCTTTTTTGTTTTTTTGTAAAGAAACATAGTCGTTTTTATAAAAATTATAAATTTCCCGACCCTTTTTTTGCCCAAAGCGTTTAACCATATTAAGATACAACTCATGTGATTTTTTAGCGTTCTCCATTAAAGAGGCAGCTATTTCCGCCTGCTCAGAAGAGGGAACGAAAGGCGGTGGTGCGGCGGTTGTATTCTCATCGGACACGGGTTCCTCGTTTTTCGCAAGAGTTTCGAGAAGGGCAACGGTATTATTCGTTTGTTTTTTCTGTGTATAGGTCCATTGCAAAAGCGTTTTTATATTATTAAAACGCCGAATGTTAGGCTCTGTAATAATATAGCCGCAATCCCAAAAGTCCATAATAAAATCGTAGCCGCTATCTTTACTGATGATATAAAACTCCGCATCCGGGTCCTTGCAAATACGGAACCCGAGATAACACGAAAGCTGAAAATCCAGCGCGTTTTTACCGCCGCGTTTTATTTTATAATAGCTCAGCTTAGATTTGCAGAGCATGAGTTTATGCAGTGCGTCAAATGTAATAGAATCCGCATTATTGCTGTAAAATATTACAACTTCGTCCTGCTCGGTAAGATGGTCTACGCCCGCCATACCGTCTGAATGTACGTTTTCAAAGTCAATTAAAAATACTCTCATTGTTTAACATATCCTTTATGAATCGTGTATCGTCCTGTTTTCGGCAATCGCGCTTTTTAATACTCTGATGCGCGTGCGGTCGCCGCCTGTTTCAATCAGCACAGTGTCGTCTTTTACGCTCAAAACACGCCCGATTATTCCTCCGCTCGTTACGACTTCGTCGGCGATTTGCACATTGTCGCGCATTTCCTTTGCTTTTTTTGAACGCTTGCGTTCCGGCCGTATGAGCAGAAAATAAAAGACTACAAATATGCCGAGAAAAGGTAAGAGCAGTCCGAATAAATCGGCGGGACCCGCTCCCACTACGTCCGAGGTCGGTTCTCCCGATAGAAACCGTGCGGTGTTTAAGATGTCAGAAAAATACATTATTGTCTGTCCTTTCTTTGTTATATTTAATTAAATTAATTATACCATATACATATACAGTATTTCAATAGGCGAATAAAATTTTCAGATTAGGGGGAGACTTTTATAAGGTATGTGAGCCGAACCCGCTATCTGATAATAAAACTTTCATAACCAAGCTCTGCGAACGCAATCAGAATATCTGATATTTCACGGTCTGAAAGCCCCTCGCGGTTAAATCCGGGCATCAGCTCCAAACCGCTTGTCTGATTTGCGGCTTGTTTGTAAAGCACATTCATGAGTGCGGACATATCATTTGACGGAAGCACTACGGATGTACTTTCACCCGTCTTATATTCCTCACCGAAACTATCCTTGCTGTACATTAAAAGCAGCTCAAAGTCCGGTAAATCTTTTTTACCCCTCAGTAATTCTGCGGAGCCGTTAAATCCCGCATAACTTTCAACAACATCCTCTAAGCTCATTTCAAGGATAAGCCTTGCATCGCCCTTATGCTCTTCACACTCCAAAACGAAGTCAACGAGCCCCTCATAACGGGTGGCAGGCGAGGTATACTCAGGAGACAGAACGCCAATATCATATGCTCTGAAAACAGGAAAAATCACGTTGGCTAAAATTATATCCGTAAACCCTGCGGCAGAAAGTTCGCCTACCAAAAAGGCGTTATAATCCCTCGTACCCTGTAAAAAGGGGTTCGACCACATTTTCCCGTCATTTTCTACTCTGTTGTCTAACCATCGTCCGCCGCCTTGAGCAAAAACATATGAAACATCTTCAATCACACTCGGAGCTATACGGTCTGCTAAGGTATTTATTCGGGCGACAGGTCTTATATCAGTGTTATCAAAAGCGGCGAAAATCTGCGACGCCGTAAGGCTTCCTTTTATAAGAGCAGTGTCTTGTATAGGCTCATATTCACTGTTATAAAGCAGGTATCCCGCGCTGTCTTTAATGTCAAGCACGACGGCGTCGAAGCCGTTATTTTTTGCCTGTTGGATATAAGCGGCGAGGGACGTTGAATTATCAAGCACAGATGCAGGTGCGATAATAGCGTTAAATTCTAAAACGGGCGATGGCGCGGGGTTATCATCAGTCTGTAATTCGGTAGGCTCACCGTCAGAAGGAGTAATAAATTCATTAATGACAGGCGACTCGTTTTCAGGTGTGCTGACTGTACTTGTTTGGGAGAAATAATCGCGAATAGCCTTACCCGCATTCCAGCCTACAAACCCCAAAAGACCCACGACCATTACCATTGCGACGACTTCAAGACTCGTGCGAAGAGAGCTTTTTCGCCGCTTGTAAAGGTTTTTCGACCTCTTTATTTTGCTTCCGTGTTTTCCGTATTTTCGTGCCATAAAATCAACCCTATATTTTTTATTAAAGACTATAACTACCTCGTAGCGTAGCCCGCAAAAGCGTATAAAGCAAGGGAAATTACTCCGACATAAACCAAGGTAATAGGCAACCCGCGAAAAGCCGCCGGGACAAGCTCACTGTTCAGCCGCGGATGCGCGATATAAAGCAGATACCCCGCAAGAAAAAACCCCGCGCCTGTCCCGATTCCGAACCCGATGTACTGTGCGATGTCTCCTCCGAACTGTGCGTTTAAAAATAACGCGCCTAAAACAGAGCAATTAAATACCGATACATGAACATAAGTTTTAATTTTTCCGAAAAGCTTCGGGAGAAACCGCCAGACTAAAACAAGGCTTAATATATAAATAAAGCTTATTACAAGTATATATAAAACAGGCATAAGTATACTGAAAAAGCTTAAATGGGATAAAAACGAGTCTAAAACCCAAGCCAAAATCGAAGAAAGCGTGGTGACATAAGTAATCATCAGTGAAAAACCTATGACTTGCTCCTTTTTTCGGGAAGCGTATATCAGTATATTCGGACCGAGTGCGCGTTCAAAAATGGAATTTTGAATAAGAATTGCTAAAAGCGCGGCGTTAAAGAGAGAAATAAGAGACTGCATTATTTACTATCCCTCCTTTTTTGATTGTAATTGTAAATAGCACGGCAGATTCCCGCAAGCACACCTACAACGAAAAAGCCGCCGAACGTGGTTTCGAGGGCAGGTATTTCAAACCCGACGTCAACATTTACCGAGCCGATTGCCGAATTAACAAACAAGTCCCGTATAATACCCGTAATCATACATACAGCAACAAATCCGGTGATATACCCGAATACCTCAAGAAGCATTGATTTATAGGGCAGATGAAAAAAACGGGTTTCGGTTTTGGAAAGTATAACATGATTAGTAACAAGGGCGGGTAAATAGATTCCGACCCTGATTATTACCTCGCCGCCCATTAACGAATTGCAAATGAAATAGGCAGGGATGTATAACGCCGATGAGACAAAAGCGTATATGATTATACGCACGGTATAAACTATTTTCCTCGGAACAAATCTGCATAACGCTATAGAGAAGAATGTAATAAACGCAAACACGACCGATATAGCCGCCGCGCTTCTGAAGTCAGTTGCGCCGGCGATAACGGAGCCTATGAGTAATCCGCTCATGAGAACTATATTCTGGCGGATAAGACCGTCGGACGGTCTGCCTTTTATTACAGGGCGGGAATTTTCAGTACTCACTATTGTTCCTCATTTATGTTTAATACGGCTTTAGTATTATTAATAATTTTCGCTTCATCTTCAAAGTCAACTATATCGGGTGAGTCTTCGTCATCAGGTTCGTCGGAATCACGAGATTCTTCAGTAATGCCGGGATTACCGTCATCTGCGGGCGGTTCTGTTTCGGCTTGTATTTCAGCTTCGATATTTGCTTCAACCTCGGCTATGGTATCGGCGATTTCTAAAAAATCGGCTATGTCTATGTCGCTCGATTTTTCTGCTTTTGATGCGGCGTCCGATTCGGCTTTATCTTTTAAATCCTCGGCATCAGATGAAGTAGCGGCAGGTTGCGATTTTCCCTTGAAGATTGAAAAGATGCCTGCGATACTATTGAGTAAGGCTTTGAAGGATGCGAGGATAAAAGAGGGCTTATATTCGTCGCCATTGTCAGAAGAAAAAGATTCATCCTTTTTCTTTTTGAGTTTTGCTTTTTCTTGCAGGCTTCCCTTTAATTCAATAACAAACGTCAAAAGATTCCGCTTTTTTCTGTTTATTTTAATGACCTTATTATCAATTCGCGGCATATCATAATTTGAGAGAGTTAAATCAATCTCCATAGTAGCCGTCAAGTCACCGCTGAAAATCTTTCCCGCTTTTGCATCGTTACTAAAATGTTCATATGCCGTGAGTTTTTCCCTTAACGATTCTGAAAAACGGGTTACACCTGCACTGACTTTCATGGAAACTATGTCCATACGGTAGGAAAGGGCGTTACCGATTAAGAGAGCAAAAATGAACCAACCCTCAACCCTGCCCGTGAAGATTCCGTCCGCACTTCCCCTGAAAACAATGGTGAGAACTCCGAGAAGTACACCGTAATAAAGCTTGCCGAATGTAGTTTTCGGGAGAGTCTGAGGGTCTCCCGCTAAGAAAAGGAGTCCGAAAAATAAGTAGCCGCCGAAAAGCTCTCTGACGAGGGCGCCGATTAAATCATCATAAAGGGGAAACAATAAACGAATAATAGTGATAACGCTTAAACAAGAAACGGTAACGATAAAAGAAACCGAACGTCTCAGAAAAAGGCAGACTGCCGATATTAAGATAATAAGAACATGAGTAGTCCCTATAGGACCGGGAAAATTACCTATAAGAAAATCAAGCACGCCGAGAGTAGGAAATTCGCCTCTCAGCAGCAGATGATTTTCGAGACCGACATTGACAGGTAAGGGAACCTCTCCGAAAATTGTAAGAATTTCCCCTGTGTTCGGGAATAGAAGCATATTGGTGGGATAGCATATAATAAGGAAAGCAAAAGCCACGGCAGTCGGATTAAAAATATAATTGTCTTTACCGCCGAATATATGTTTTATTCCTATAGCCAAAGCCGCGCCGAAAACCAATAAGGAATAAGGCAATGTAGCAGGGGACATAAGCGCGAGGCAAACGCCGGAAGTGAGCGTTGAAATATCGCGGGGGTTATAGACCTTGCGCGTGAAATAACAACAGAGTATATCGACAATAACGCTCGTTAAAACGGCAAGAACGGCAAGACCCAAAGAGCGGGTTCCGCTACCCAAAACGGCCATACCCAAAAGCACTAAAAGGAATAGGAGCTGGTCGCCGTAAATATGACGCGGCTTCCTCGAAAAAAAGGAAGACTTGCGTTCTGTAGAAATTGTAGCTTCGGGACTGTTACTCATTTACTGATAAATCCTCATTTAAAGTTATTGCAGGGAGAGAAAGGTTTATGCAAATTGATATTCTTTCGTCGAATACGTTAAAGCTGACCCTCAGCAGACTTGATATGTTTGACCTTGACATTAAATATGAGAGCCTTTCAGGGAAAAACCCCGAAACGAAAAGGCTTTTAGCGCATGTACTAAAATCAATAAGGTTAGACCGATTAAACCAAAAGACCGGATTCGATTTCTCGTGTGAGCGTATTTTTGTCGAGGCTTTTCCGCGACCTGACGGGGGTTGTATGCTGTATGTTTCGAGCCTCGAAGCAGATGCGGGAAGAAGGAAAAAACAAAGTATTAAAACACAGGCACGCGAGTCCTTTACCGCGGAGGAGGCTAATTTGCTGAAAGCAGGGTTAAAGAGAGAGGATATAAAATCTCTGCTCATTTTTGAAACAGATGCCGTAAACGAACTGAGCGGAGTGTGCAGAAGCCTTTGCCGACAAAAGGAGTGGGAGCGGCTCGGCTTTGAGAGTGCGTTGTATCTGTCGGAAAACAGAAACGGAGAAATGAAATATCGGTTGATTATTAAAAATGTGACAGGAAGGCAGACGCTCATTTCGGGAATAATCAGAGAATACGGAGAACCATACCGCGGGGAACTTGAACTGGCATATACCGAAGAGTATTTCAGGGCGGTTATAAAAGAAAACGCGGCGGAGAAGTTGGGTGAGCTTTTATAGCGGCGCGTCCTGAAGAGCGGCGTTTCGGATAAGCTTTATCGCCTGCGCCATATCAGGGGCGTTAAGCAGATATGTACCGACGACGGCGATTTTAGCTCCCGCATTAAAAACAAGCGGGGAGGTTATTTCGTTTATCCCGCCGTCAACCTCAACGTCAAGATGAACGGAAAGTCTGTCCGCCTCTTCACGGACAGCTTTTATTTTACGAAGTGATTCTTCTTTAAAAGCCTGTCCGCCTGCACCCGGCTTTACGCTCATAATTAAAACTGAATCACAAAGCGGAAGATAACGAAAGATTTCGTTAACATCGGTTTCGGGGTTCGCCGAGATACCCGCCTTTACACCGAGGGATTTTATCATTTTAAGACATGCGGTGACGTCACATTTGCTTTCCGCGTGTATGGTTATAATGTCCGAGCCGGCATTTACGAAAAGAGGAATAAGACTTGTCGGGTCGTTCACCATAAGGTGCGTGTCGAGCGGTAACTTCGTATGAGGACGAAGCGACCTTACTACATAGTCGCCGAAGGTTATGCTTTCGGTGAAAACGCCGTCCATAACGTCAAGGTGAATCATGTCCGCTCCCGCACTTTCGGCACGGCGGAGTTCTTTTTCAAGATTTGCCAAATCTGAATTTAAAATCGACGCGGAAATTAATACATCCATTAAGTTCCCCATGTCCTTTCTACACAAAAGTGCTTGTATTATCCATTTTACATTAAAGGTAATAAAACGTCAAGTGCCTAAAAAAAATAACATGACATCTTTTTTTTGCAAAAAAACAATATGATGTTATTATTTATTCACAAAATACAAAATAACGTATATTTTGGCAAAATAATACATTATAAGAAAAATATGGAAAAAGAAAAGAAAACTTTATTTTTTATCATTTAAGAAAAAACCATGTCATTTTAAAGAATATTTTTCTTCTTTCGGGTAAATATGAACACAGAAAACCCACATAATAAACCCGTAGCGAAAAAGAGCGAAAAAAATAGGAAATATATTCAATTATCAAGCGAAAAGAGATATAAATCAAGTCATATTATTTTTCTGTAATATTTTCTTATAGGCTATATGCCCCCGAATAGGGCAATGAAGCAACTTTATCCGCGAAAACGTCATCAGCATGTTTTTCTGAAAAAAGAAAAAAACGCTGTTACCCGATTTATTTTTATTGAAAAACGCATCTTAAATTATTAAGAACTCGAAAAATCAGCATAAAATTATTCTTTAAGTATATGTATATGAAATATATACTTAAAGTAAAGTATTGCAAATTGTTATAATCTGCGATATAATAAAAACAGGCATGAAAATTAAAATGAGGTTTATGAACAATATGTCATTTTTTAAGAAAATAAGACGAAATGATTTTTCAAAGAAAAGAAGCTCAAAGGATTTTTCGGAGCAGCCGAAATATGGTTCGCCCGAATTTATTATTTGCGGCTTGGGGAATCCGGGGACGAGGTACGAAAACACGAGGCATAATTGCGGCTATATGGTTTTAGATACTTTAGCACGGGATTTCGATTTTAAATTAAAGAAGCTTAAATTTAAGTCGCTTACCTCGCTTGAAACAATAGACGGCGTTAAGTGTTTTTTAATGAAGCCGACAACCTATATGAATTTGAGCGGCGAAGCCCTGACTGCCGCCATGGAGTTCTATAAAATTAAACCTGAAAACACGATTGTGATTTTTGATGATTTTGCGATACCGTTCGGAAGTCTGAAAATCCGTAAAAGCGGAAGCGACGGCGGACATAACGGTATGAAGAATATAATTTTGCAGGCGAACAGCGATGAGTTCCCCCGCATAAAGGTGGGTATCGGCTCGCCGCCACATTCGGAATATTCGGTCAAAGAATGGGTGCTGTCCCCTTTTAAAAAAGATGAGGGCGTCACGCTCGAAACCTCCTTAGAAAAGGCGGCGGCGGCTGTCAGAATGATGATAAAAGGCGAGACGGATAAGGCTATGAACGAATATAACAGAAAAATATAATTTTTCGTTGACAACCGCGGGAAAATATGCTATTATAAAAAATGTAAATATTATTTACTATGTGGAGGAGGAAAAAATGCTTAGGATTAAAGGGCTTAGGAAGAGCTATAAAAGATTTTCCGTACTGAAGGGCTTAGACATGAACTTAGAAAAAGGTGATGTTTACGGTTTTCTCGGTCCGAACGGATGCGGAAAAACGACGACTATGAATATTATTTGTAACATTATTACAAAGGATGGGGGAGAGGTTAATTTTGACGGGAAAAAAATAAAAATCGGATATTTGCCCGAATCGCCCGCTCTTTACGGTTATATGAATGGTTATGAATACCTTGATTTTATCGGGGCTTGCTGTGAGTATAGGGGTGATATAAAAGCTCGTACCGCCGAGGTTCTCGAAATAACAGGCATGACCGAGGGTGCAAAAAGGCTGATAAAAGGCTACTCTCGCGGAATGAATCAGCGCGTGGGTATAGCCGCCGCATTGTACGGAGAACCCGACTTAATTATACTTGATGAGCCGACCTCCGCACTCGACCCTGAGGGTAGAGCAGAGGTTATGGAAATCATCAGGAAGCTCGCCGCCGGCGGTTCTACTATCGTATTATGCACGCATATTTTATCAGACGTTGAGCGGGTGGCTAATAAGGTGGGTATAATCAGAAACGGCGTTATGGCGGTCGAGGGCGATATATGGGATGTAAAAAGCAAGTTCGATAAGGGAAATGTTATAAATATAAAGCTTCGCGAATATACGCCGCAGGCAATTACCGCAATATGCAGTGCCGATTTGGTAGAGCGTAGTAATGCGAACAGCGTTGACGGTATTACACTCTTTGCGAAAGACGGAGTGAGCGAAAAAGAGTTTTACAATAAAGTTATAATGAACCTTGCGGAAAATAATATTTTACCTGAGGGGCTTGAATTTAGGCGGCTGTCATTGGAGCAGATTTATATAGGTGTAACAAACGGCTCTTTGAGCTTGAATTAAAGGAGGTAGCATAAAATGAATTTACAAACAAAAGCAAGCTTTAAAAAAGAATTATTGGCATTTTTCAGAACGAAAGCTTTTATAATCATATTATTAGTCTTCATCGGATTTTCAATATTCGACCCGCTTTTGATTAGGGGGCTGGGGCTTTTAATGGATGCGATGAGCGAGACCTATGATGAAATGGGTATGGACGTTTCACAAATCAGCGAAATGATGGGTTCTGCCGCGTCTATGGGTGTACAACAGTTTTTGGGCGATATTATGGGTATAGGTTTAATTGTGGGTTTACTCTTAATGAACAGATTCGCAGGCGGTGAGCAGAAAAAACGCTCTATTATAATACCGCGCAGTTCGGGACTCGGAAATTTTTCGTATATCACACCTAAGTTTTTTATTTATCCGCTTGCTGTTCTGATACTGATGGTTATAGCTACACTTTCTGCGAGCGTGGTGTCGGCGTTGGCGTTTGCTGTAAACGATTTGGTGATATTTAATGTCGTCATTGCGGGATTGCTCATGGGGGTAAACTTTATGATGTATGTATGCTTCCATTTGGCGCTCGGAACAGCTATGGGAAAACCCGGATTGAGTGCGGCGATTTGCATAGGTGCGTCGATGATTGTACCGCTGATTTTTTCGATACTCAGCACAGGGATTGAAAATGAGATGTTGGCTTATAATCCGTTCTCTCTCGGAGCTATGTCGCTCGTCGCGATATACGAACCGGCTCCGCTTACGGAAACGATTATAACGGTAGCGATGACACTCGGTATAATGGTAATAGTTTATCTGCTCGCACTCTTTGCACAAAACGCAAAGAAAATTGACAATTCGGGAAATGAGATTTTAATATGAATGTAGGGATTCTCGGTACCGGTTGGATTGCCGAAAGAATGGCGCATACGCTTCGCGAGATGTCGGAAGACGGCGTTTATTGTACCGCCGTTGGCTCGCGTTCGTATGAGAAGGCGTGCGAATTTGTAAGAAAAAATGAACTCGGCGATATAAAAACTTACGGCTCTTATGAAGAACTCGCATCAGATGAGACGCTTGATTTAATCTATATCGCCTCGCCGCATTCTCACCATTTTGAACATGCGAAGATGTGTATGGAAACCGGGCGAAACATACTCGTTGAAAAAGCTTTTACCGTGAACGCAAGTCAGGCGCGTGAGCTTGTCCGAATTTCGAGGGAGCGGGGCTTGCTGTTAGCTGAGGCGATTTGGACGCGCTATATGCCGTCGCGTTTCGCACTCGAAAAAATTCTCGCGTCGGGAATAATCGGAGAGCCTTATATGCTTTCGGCAAATCTCGGATACAATAATATTCACATCGAGCGAATGTATGCACCCGAACTTGCGGGCGGCGCGCTTTTGGATTTAGGGGTCTATGTAATAAATTTCGCATTATCGACCTTCGGGAACGATATAGATTTTATAGAGAGCAGTGCCGATTTATACCATACAGGCGTCGATTTACATGATAATATTGTTATACATTTTAAAGACAGAAAATACGCCGAATTATATGCGAGCATAGACGAGTTCACCGATAAAAAGGGTATAATCCGCGGCGAAAAAGGGTGGCTCGAATTTGAAAATATAAATAACTGCGAATGGATTCGTTTTCACGCAGAAGGTGCGAAAACCGTGCAATTTGACCTACCTAAACAAATTACGGGACTCGAATATCAAGTCCGCGCCTGTCAAAATGCGATTAAAAATAAGGACATCGAATGTCCCGAAATGCCGCATGATGAAATTATCAGGGTCATGGAAATTATGGACAGCCTTCGTAAAAAATGGGGCGTAAAATATCCGTTTGAATAAGACATAAAAGAAGGAGTGCGACATGAAAATCAGTAAAAAGATGTTGCTCATTATAATAATTTCGAGTGCGTTATTTCTGACGCTCTCTATAATTTTCATCCTGCTTTTAATCAAACACGCAAACGAATCCGTACCCGTAATCGCATCCGTTGAACAAGAGGCGGTGAGCGGCGAAGTCAAGCCGCCCGAAGCAACAACCACGCCGCCCGAAACAACAACCACGCCCCCCCAAACAACAACCACACCCCCCGAAACAACAACCAAACCGCCAAGAGAAACACAAATACCGCAGGAATATATACCGACGCCCGTAAGGAGTGATTTTTTACAGAGCCTTGTCACGCAGAAAGCCGAAACACCGCGCGGGATAGAATACTTTGACAACAGTATGATTATAGGCGACTCAATTATAACCGGCTTCAGCATCTGGCAGCAGAGCATACTTTTAAACGGCAAGCCTTTAGAAAACGTCGTTATTTTTGCATCGGGAAGCTACGGTATTTTTAACTCGCTACAGGAGATTTCGCAAAACACCATACACCCCCTGTATGAAGGGGAGCAAATCCGCCCCGAAGACGCAGTAACGGTATACGAAGTAGAGCGGGTATTTATAGCAATGGGGTTAAACGATGTGTATTTCTCTTTAGATACTTTCATAAATAATTACAGGACGCTCATTAATAGAATAGCAGATAAAAATCCCGACGTTGAAATTATAATTTTACCGATACCGCCTTATATGCACACAGCGCAACCGACTCCCGACCGTAATGCACGAATCGCCGAATATAATAACGCTCTCATTCTATTAGCTTATGAAATGGGTATTGCGTTTATAGACAGCACAGTGCCGCTCCGTGATGAAAACGATGGGTTAAAACCTGAGTTTTGCGGGGATTCGCCGCCTGCGGGGCAGGGGTGTCACTGGGTACCTATTGCTTATTCGGAGGTTTTAAAGCATATAGTTGAACACCCTGCGGGGTAGGGGG
>WRKM01000031.1 GCA_009778065.1 Oscillospiraceae bacterium | reverse complement strand
TCAATTTGATGATTATTCTAAATACGCCGCCGGGGTATTTGATGTTTCGCATAAAGAAAAAGTACGCAAGGAACAATTCCCATTGGATTGTGAAAAAGCGTTTGAAATAGGAGCAAGACTTGCTAAACCATGATAATAAGCATTTCAATTAGCACATTATCTTTACAAATCAACGAACAGTATCTACATTAGCCACACGAACGGACACCATAAGCTTGATGTGAGGTTAGGTGTGGGGAGAGAAATTTATATTTTACATAGGGGGAAGAATTATGTCTAAGGCAATCATTCCATTTGAAACTTTTACAGAAACTGCCGGGGTGGAACATACCGACTTCATAAATTCATTGCACGAACATTTAGTGAACGCCAACTGCAAGGCAGAAATCAAAGAGGCGGCAAGCGGTTACGTCGTTTCTTATATCCATATTCCAACGAAACGCACGGTAATCAATTATGTATTTCGCAAGAAAGGGCTCATGCTCCGTATTTATGCGGACAATGTCCCTCATTATATGGAAATACTTGAAACCTTTCCGAACACCATGAAAGACCTCATTAAAAAATCCGGGTCATGCAAAAGGCTACGGAGTCCCGACGATTGCAATGCGCGTTGTCTTATGGGTTTTGATTTTATATTAGACGGCGAACGTCAGCAAAAATGCCGTAACGGCGCTTTTATGTTTTTCCTTGACGATGAAACAAAGCCGTATGTGAATATTCTGGTATTGCGTGAAATGCAACTGAGAAATTGAATATTAAAGGGATTTCAAATATGATTGAGGTTAAAATCGCGGGGAGCAATAAAAAGGATTTTCTTGATTTACTCTTATTAGCTGATGAGTCGGATAATTACGAACACCTAATGTTTGAGGACGGTTTTCAATTAGTGGATATGGTTTATTTGAAACGAAATCTTAGCTAATAATTTAAGTATTAAGCACATCAACCTACTTTCGCAGGGTTGCGAATAAAATTTATATACTATGCAGGAGATGCTTAAATGCTGACAACACATATTTACTTAAATGGTAACTGTAAAGAGGCTATAGAAATGTATAAGAGTGCTTTGGATGCCACCGTAAAAACACTCTTTGAGGATTCTAATTCACATCTTGTTGTTCACGCTGAAATTGTGATTCACGGTGAGTTGCTTATGTTAAACGATTTTGGAGATAATGATGGGATTTCTAAGTCGGGTGGATACCAGCTTTCTGTTCGTTTTAACAATGAGGAAGACCTAAAAAACGCCTATTCAGTTATGCAGCTTGAAAGTATTACAGTTAGTCCAATGCACCCCACAAATTACAGTCCTTGTACCATTAGATTTATTGATAAATTCGATGTTAGATGGGCATTTTGGGTTTAGTCAATCGTAACGAATAAGCATTAAACACATCAACCTACTTTCGCAGGGTAGTGGATAAAATTCATATTATCGGGAATTTTCCGAAGGCATGACGGCTGTTTGCGGTATGTAAAAGGTTAATAACAAGCGGTACGCTCGGAAAAAACGCCCTTAAACGAGTAAGGACGTGGTTTCCGAGTGTTTTCGAGTGTTTCAGAGCATGTATAAAATTTCATTTGACAAAAGAATAAAATTGTGTTATAATCATGATAAAATTTGTTGAGTTATGGAAGAAATTATCATGACTGAAAATGTTCAAACTTCCGCTATAATGAGTGCCGGAATGAAAGTCTTGCGTGAAACGCTCGGAGTGATTGAAGCTGAAATATTTATAACAAATATAAACAGAAATCAGTCCGATTATACAAAGTGGCGTGAAGACTTGTGGGAGGATTTAACTCTCCATGAGTTGTTGGAGCGTGCCGCAAAAGCGGAAGAAAAATATGGCGTTCCGAAAGGCGTTCAGATTATATAGTATGTTGAAAAGGCTCCCAATTTGCAAATCTCACCCCGGAATCCGCACATTTGCCCGAATCCCGCGATAAACAGAGTAAAGCTTTTCCCACGTCAGCGGACCTACATTACCCGTTTGCGGTATATCGAAGGTTTTTTGAAACTCAATAACGGCTAATCGGTCGCTCTCTCCGAAAACACCATCCATAATAACAGGCGGTACGCTCGGAAAAAACGCAGAAACAATATTCATAATAAACTGCATTTCAAGTACGTCATGTCCCCTTGAACCTTGCGACAAGGTGACATTCGGCGGGACAAGCCCGACAGTGTACCTTATTCCCTCGCCTCCCAACTCCGCAAGCCGCGTAACTGCTGTAAAAATGCTCGAAATTCTGTTCCATGTCGCCTGATTTACGATACCGTCAGCGGGTAAATTAAACACCCTCTGAAATGTAGTAACGGCATTTTGGGTCTCGGGCGTAAAAACGCCGTTAGGGTTTGTAATCATGGGAATGAGAGGATAATTCGCCCGTATTCTGTTGAGGTCGTTTTGAATACGTCTGACGTCTTCCCCCTCGCTTCCGACGGTGAGCGGCGTGCCGGGGTATGAGTTTTCTATGCCCGCTATATTATCTGTTTGAGTAAGCATAAGGTCTTTCGGGTAATAATAGCGCAGAATTTCAAGTGCGTTTTTGCCTTGATTAGCAAGCGTTACCGTCCCCCATTGCGACATTCCGGGGCAAGACACGGTTCGCCCGTCACAAAACTGAGTAAAATACGGATTCCTAAAACCGAAGCGATGAGCGTAGACGTTAAAAATCTCATCGGTTATATGGCTTATACTTTCATAAATCGGACCGTCGTATCTGAAATACTGGTCATAAGAGGTAGAGTTGGTTATATCGAAATTATAGCCTCTGTTGGGATACCATTCTGTGTAAACCCTGTTGAGGGCGAAGCTGACAATTGCGTGAATATTAGCTCTAAGTGACTGCTCAGGCCATGTTGCATAGATTTCGCTTGAAGCCACGTTTTTTATGTAATCAACGAACGCCACCCTTACGTTTCTTGCCGATGAGTCTTCGGGACGTCCTAAATGAACCGTGATATAATCAGGAATAACAACCTCGTTCTGTGAACGCACAGGAGACGAGGCTTTTATTATGTAGTCGTCGGGGTTTAATTTCCCGTTCGGCGGAATCTCGGTTACATCTTCTTGTTCGGGATTTTCTTCATCTGCGAGCGGCTCCATATGTACGGGCAGAATCGCGGTTTGATTATAAAGAATTTCTACGCCCCGAATATGCCGCGTCACAAAGCCCTTAGCATTAACGTCCACATCGCACAGCGCGTAGACAGGGTTTGCGTAGTTATCGCTCTGCGTGCCGTCGTTGCAATAATCGGGCAGGGGAAAATCATCCGTTGTCCCGTTACTGTCTGTGTGTGTTTTATAAATAGTCGGGCTGTTCCTTTGTTTTATAACTACGTCCGCGTCAGCGATTGGTATTGCTTGGTCTCCTGCGGTTGCCTGTACCCGTATATGTCCTTTAGCCATTCCGAGCGTCCCCCTTTGAAATATTAAACTGTCTATATTATATGAATGTAGGGGGCGACAGGTGAAAAAGCCGGAAAAGGTTTCCCTCTTCCGGCTTTTCGGATTTATTTTCTTCTTAATTTCTATCTTACCTCGGTAAACTTCTTACCGTTTGTTGAGCGGTATACTATCTCTTCTCTACCGTCCTCGCCTATGGCATAAACAGCTAACGCGTCTACATAAATTCCCTCTACATCCATATTTATACCGCTGATTCTGGTACTGCTCCGCCCTGTTGACGAAAAGAGTTCGCCGTCTTCAACAAAGAACAGGGTGTTTCCTTTATATAATGCGAAGCTCATACCTACTCTACCCGAGAAGCTGTAGGCGATACTTACGGCTCTGCCTGTTCCTTTCTGGAAGTTAATGTCGTAATGGTCGTCAATGAAGAAAACAGCTTTTCCGTCACCGGTCGGAACAAAATGATATACGTTATCACGAACAAGCTCGACAGGGTTTGGGTCGGAGGCTTTACCGTTCACTTTGAAAATGCCGCCATTCCTCAAATATGTGAGCGTTTTACCATCGTTTGCGAGGAACGCCGAATCGACACCCCTCATAACACTATCGGTATCGAATCTACCGTTTTTTATGCGTATGATAGAACCGTTATAATAATATGTATCGACAAAACTGCTTACTCCGTACATTGTTCCGCCGCCTAAATAAAACTCTCTCGTCCCTTCCGGCATGATGAATCCGTTTACTGTTCCGGACAGTGCTACGGCATCTCTGCCTTTACTGCTGATTAGGCTTCTCGAACCGGACGAAAGCACCACCTGCGATAAATCATTGTTGAAAGCGACTATATAAGCACCCGTTCCGAGTCGGGTTCTCGTGTTTTCATTAAGCCCTCTTTGAACAAACAAAGAACGGTCTCCATCGAAATCCCTGTAATAATAGACATATTTCGCGCCGTTTGAAACCGCGGCGGGAACAAATAACTCTCTTCTGTCGAGTTCGTTTTCCTTTCCACCCGTCCAGACTATACCGATAAAATCGTCGCCGCCTTTATCGGCTACAAATCCGACCGTTTTTCCGTCGGGGGAGATTACACAGTCATATGCGGGATATTTACTGTACCAACCGTCACGAAGAGCTAAATCGTTCGAGATTTTTTTAGAAGAGCCGCCATTCCAAAGGAAAAGCTCTCCCGCTTCGTCATCGTCGTAGTATTTTGAATATACAACTCCGCCGCCATTCGGCGCGAACCAAAAGTCCCGAACATCTCTGTCGATTTTTTCGACCTTGCTGCCGACTATATATAAGGTGTATCCGTCTTCGCTATCCTCGTCCCGGACGGTTATCGCCGCTTTGGTTCCGTCAAGGCTCATACTGTAGCCGTAAACCTCGCCTTCAACCTTTACTCCCGCTTTCTTATGAGGGAAAATGATAGAGGTCTCAGAATCAATCGGGAACGCAAACACCGCACCCTTTACGCTCTGATACTTAGACGGACCAATCGCAAGAAACAGAGCGACCGCCAAAATCAGAACGAAAACCGCCGCGACAGCCGCTAAAACGACTTTTTTCATATCAAAGCCCAAAATCTTTTTACCCGTCATGGCATCACCGAGTCCTTGCGTCGCCGATGCTACAGCATGGGTCGCCGAGACCATAGTTTGGGTCGCTGTCGAAACCGCTGTTGCCGCATAAGCCGCCGCTTGAGATTGGAGTGTAGAGTCAGGAGCGGGAGCCGCTTGCGCTGCTTGAGGTTCAACAGGCACGGCAGGGGCAGGAGGCACGGGGGGCGGGGGTTCAACTGCTTGTACTACCTGCGGCTCAACGGGTGCAGGGGGCGGGGGTTCAACTGCCTGTATCACCTGCGGCTCAACAGGTGCAGGGGGCGGGGGTTCAACTGCCTGTATCACCTGCGGCTCAACGGGTGCAGGGGGCGGGGGTTCAACTGCTTGTATCACCTGCGGCTCGACAGGCACAGGCGGCGGGGGTTCAACTGCTTGTATCACCTGCGGTTCTATCTTTGCACCGCAACTTCCGCAGAACTTTGTTGCTTCGGGAATATCCGCGCCGCAACTGCATTTAATCATATTCATAATCTAATCCCTTCCCTGTAATTTTCTTTGGGTAATGTTTACATTTAAACATTACCTGAATTTTATCATAAAACGACATATTTGTCAAGCCGTTTATTTTATTCTGAGAGGATTTGGGCGATAATAAATAGTATTTCATAAAACAATACAGCAAAAGAAGCTATTTGATAGGCTTCTTTAAAATTTCCATAGACCGAGAAGCGCAAGCTTTTATATTTACATCTATATTTATATATATTTCACATATTGCCCCGTAATTATTAATTTTCGCATATTTTTTATTGACTGGTAAAAATTTTTATGGTATACTATTATTTAACGTCTTAAACGAACAAGTATAAGGAAGGAATTATCGGCTTATGAAAACCTATAAAAGCGCGAGCATTAGAAACATTGCCCTCGCAGGTCACGGCGGAAGCGGAAAAACAACCCTCGCAGAGGCTCTTATTTTTAAAAGCGGCGGAAGCGACAGGTTCGGAAAGGTGGCGGACGGTAACACAATTACCGACTACGACCCCGAAGAAATAAAGAGAAAAATCTCACTTAACACCTCTCTCGCCTACGCTGAGTGGAAAAACACGAAAATAAACATCGTAGATACGCCCGGGCAGTTTGACTTCATCGGGGGTATGTACGAGGGTGTACGCGCCGCCGAGACTGTTATTATAACCGTACCCGCGAAGGACGGTGTTCAAGTAGGCGCAATTAAAACATATAAGGAAGCCGCCAAGCAGGGAAAAGCACGGGTTTTCGTCGTTACTAAGACAGACGAGGAAAACGCCGATTTTACCAAAACCTTAGAGGGGCTGAAATCTCGTTTCGGCGGCTCTGTCTGTGAACTTACAGACCGTGCGGCGTTGTCGGAGCTGATAGCAGAGACGGACGAATCACTTATGGAAAAATTCTTTAACGGTGAAGAATTTTCAGACGAAGAGTTTTCTAAAGGTCTGTGCAACGGTCTGATTCAAGGCGCGATTACCCCTGTCGTATCCGTTTCGGCACTTTCGGGTGACGGCGTAGAAGCATTACTTGACCTGATTGTTAACGTGTTTCCGTCTCCGTGTGCGACCGACGGTGAAAAGTCGGGCGACACGCAAATCAAGTATGACGAAAAATCGCCCTTGTCGGCGTATGTATTTAAGACCTTAGCTGACCCGTTTGTAGGAAAATTAAGCTTCGTAAAAATAATTACAGGCTCGCTCGCGGCGAAAACCGAGCCGACAAACGCCCGCACGGGCGAAGTTGAGCGGTTCGGAAAAATTCTCGCACTAAAGGGTAAAAAGCAGGACGAGCCGTCTGAGGCTTTCGCGGGTGATATAATTGCCATTACAAAACTTGACGCGACGACAGGCGATACCCTGTGCGACGCATCAAAAATTGTGAGTTTTGAGCGTTCGCAGTTCCCCGTTCCTTGTTTCTTCCAGGCTGTAGCCGCAAAAGGCAAAGGAGACGAAGCCAAGATTTCTAACGCTCTCGTTCGTATAATAGAAGAAGACCCGACCCTCTCTTACGTCAACAACACCGAAACCCGTCAACGTGTTCTCGGCGGACTCGGAGACCAACATCTTGACGTTGCCGTGAATAAGATGAAGACGAAGTTCGGTGTCGAGGTTGAACTTTCTCCCCCTATTATCGCATATCGTGAAACAATACGTAAAAAGGTAACGAATATAGAAGGCAAGCATAAGAAACAATCGGGCGGCGCGGGTCAGTTCGGCGTTGTAGTCATGGAGTTTGAGCCGCATACCGAGGATGGATTAGTTTTTGAAGAACGCGTATTCGGCGGCAGTGTACCCAAGCAGTTCTTCCCCGCTGTTGAAAAAGGTCTGAAAGAAAGCGTAGAGCATGGCGTGCTTGCAGGTTATCCCGTGGTAAGGCTGAAAGCAACGCTCGTCGACGGAAAATATCACCCCGTAGACAGTAAAGAAATCGCGTTTGTACAGGCGGCACGGTTAGCGTTTAAAGAAGGTGTAAGGGCGGCGTCTCCCTGTCTGCTTGAGCCTATTCTTTCTATGAAAATATTAGTCGGCGATGAAAATACAGGCGACGTCATGGGCGTAGTTAATAAAAGGCGCGGCTCGGTACTCGGTACAAACCCCACGGGCGATGGCATGACCGAAATAACGGCTGAAATGCCTCAGGCGGAAACGTCGGACTTCGCACTCGTAATTTTACAGATGACAAAGGGTCTCGGAAGCTATACAATGCAGTTCGCAAGGTATCAGGAGCTACCGCAAAATTTAGAAGCGGAAGTCATCGCAAACGCGCCTAAGGTAAAACACGAGGCATAAAAAGTTCTTAATCGGCTTCCACTATCGCATATGTTCCGTCCTTTTCGCGCCGCAGTATTTGACCGTTATCTGTTTCGGGAATTATGACGCTCGCTATAACATTTCCGTATCTATCCGAAAGCAAGAGGGTTTCGCCCGCTTTCAGACTGAAATTCGTCTGCGGTTTCATGAGCGTATCGGCAGAATCGTTATTGCTCATTGCTATTGTTAAGAACCCATCCGGCTGCACATTAATTGCAGGGAATTTCCATTTTTTCAGGTCTTCCGGGTCATCGGAAAGAAAATACGCTCTTGTTGAAATTGCGACATTATTCGGATTATACAGCGTAATCCAATCCGCACCATTTCCGGTGTCGAGTTCGTTTATGTAGAGCGGCTGACCCTCGGTCAGTTTAAGTGTGTTAAGGCGTACAGTAATTTTTCCGCTCGCGTCTGCCATATCGAAATTTAACTTAATTTCGGGTTCGGTATAAATCGTTCCGTTGATTTCCCAGTTCTCAAATTCATACCCTGCATAGGGATAAACGCTAAGTTCTACTTCATAAGGTGAGAAATACTCGGCTCGTATAGTCTGCGTCTCGACCACATGTCGGGTGTTAAGACGAGCCGATGCGCCTTCCGCCCCTATAAGCTCAATACTGTAGGACAATGTATCTTCGGGTAGCTCAAAAACAGTGATTATCTGCGCTTTAACCGATTCCGCACGACCTTTTGAAAAGCTCCTGATTTGCTCTCTTTTTTCAAATATGCTCTGATACATCCATGTCGGAAGGGTTTGCGCCATTACCGCCCGTAAAAGTTCGTCGTCCATTGACTCCGATAATTCTTTAAGTACCCGTTCGGCATTTTCGTGTGCGAATGCTCCGTCGATTAAGTCACATATCGTATTCGCAAATTTCTCACGCATGTCCTCCCGTTGAAGTAACGCCCTTAGAATCATTGAAGAGCCGCCCATGTGATTGGTTCTCGGCATACCGAGAACCGCCGCGAGGGTGGTTTCTTTAAATGTAGTTCTGCCATAAAGCCCATAACTGAACTCCACATCGAACATCAAAAATCTCCATCTGCCGTCATTAAAGGGGTTGGTGATTATTTCATCGTCATCTGCGTAATATCGCCACATCCTCATATTGTTGCCGGGCCAGTCCTTGTTGTCAATGTAGACTTGAATCGCATAGTAAAGCATTAAATTGTCTATATCAACCAAGCGGCAAAATTCCTCAAAAACTCTGTCGTTATTAAACCCCTTATCAGAGTCCGCACCCTCGGAAACAGCGTCAGAAGCTATGTTGTAGACATATTTCCAGTCCTCTACGGCGTGAGCCTCTCCCGCTTCTCTGTCTCCGTTATCGCCTCTTTCGTTGTTTTGAATTATCCGATAATTTTCTCTTATTCCGCCATATCTTTGTTCAAGATACCCATCGCAGTACGCCTGTTTTAACCACGCAAAGCCGTAATATGAGCCGTTAAAGAAAACTGCGGCGGGTACACTTGATTGTGTGTCGGGGAATCCCGCTTCATGTGCGAGCGTCAGCACAAATTCATCGCGAAGCGCGGCTTCTGTACGGTCGTTTCCGCCGTTACGCAAGGTAAGACGGTCAAAACGGGTAATCAGCCGACCGTCTGAATTAAAAGCATCATCGAAGAAAGGGTATCTGAATTTTCCTCTGCTGTATTCTCTGCGTGCAATAAGGCGCAGGGTTTTTTGGTCGTTGCCGCGTGACCATCCCCCCGCCACCCTGACCCCTGCGGCTTGGTGAACGAGCAGGTTGCCTGAAGAATCATAGACCTCCACATACAAAGGGCGTTCACTTTCGCGTCCCCTCATGTTAAAATTAGCGGGTACGGTCGGGTTGTGTACTTGTCCGCCGGCGGCGATATACTGCTCACGCATAAAACCCTCGACAAAAATGCCTCTGTGATGGTCAAAAAAATCGTCAGGTTCGCCCGAAAGAACAAAAATATAGGTATCGGGTGAAAATCTTTCATACACGTCTTCGCCTAAAATATAACTTTTCGTAACTACGGCGGAAATTACCTCTTCGCCGTCTTCGTCAATACTGAGTGCGGCGGCTTTTATAGTAGTCGCTTTTGCCGTCTCATCCGCCGTCAATATAATCGGGATTGAATACACCCGTGAGTTTCTGTTCGGAGCAGAACTATCAAGGGTGTAAAAAATCACCGCATCGGGGTCGTCTGCGAATATCTCAACGCTCATACCCTGCTCATAAAATGTATCTGTATGCGAAAAATATACGGGGGGGTGAAGAAGCACAGACTCAAGCACGGCTTCAAGCACCCCATCGGGTATGCCTTCTGCCGTTTCGGGTTCAATGACAGTTACAGCGTCAATAGCTTCGTCTGCCTGTTTTGCCTCGGCGAGCATGGCGACCATTCCGATAACGCCGACAGCTATTATGGCTATTAGTATGATTATTCTGTCCATAGGCACCCCCCTATATATTTTCTATATAAAGTATTCTACCCCCGCTTTAAACAGCGGCATTTCTTTATTTCCGGGTATATTTTTGGCTATATCTGCGGATATCCGCTCGTTATGAGCCATTT
Source organism: Oscillospiraceae bacterium (assembly GCA_009778065.1). Classification (GTDB taxonomy): domain Bacteria; phylum Bacillota; class Clostridia; order Oscillospirales; family Ruminococcaceae; genus Ruminiclostridium_E. The sequence goes on along the minus strand of WRKM01000031.1, from coordinate 17,792 downwards.
TCCCGATAATCCTGCCATCAGGGGAAATAACACCCTCAACGGCGTACATTGAGCCGCAGGGGTTGAATTCGGTTTTCATGCTCGGTCTGCCGTCTGCACAGACATATTGAGAGAAAATCTGAGCATTGTCCTCAAGGCTCTTCATGACCGCCTCGCTCGCAGTAAACCGCCCATTACCGCAGGATATAGGTGCGGCGTAAATCTCACCTGTGTTACAGAGCGACAGCCACGGCGATTTTACGGAGCTTATGCGGGTATATACAATTTGCGACTGATGAACTCCGATTTTGTTAATCGTCAGCGCAGGGTCGTCGGACTTTAATGCAGATATTTTTCCGTGCGGTAATAATCCGAGTCTGAGCAATGCCTGAAAACCATTGCCTATTCCGAGCATAAGCCCGTCCCGCGAATCAAGCAGTCCGCTCACAGCCTCGCGAACCCTTTCGTTTTGCATAAAAGCGTTTATAAACTTCGCAGAACCCTCCGGCTCGTCACCCGCCGAGAACCCACCCGCAAGCGCGATAATATTGCTGTTTTTCACAAGCTTTGCAAATTCAGCGAACGATTGCTCAACATCGCGTTCGGAAAGATTTCTCACAATGAAAAGCTCGGCTTCCGCCCCCGCTTTGATAAAGGCGTTTTGCATTTCAAATTCGCCGTTTGTACCGGGGAAAACGGGAATTAACACACGCGGCTTTGCGGTTTTATGCGCGGGATTACAGACAGTTTGATTTTTTTCAAGAGACGTAATTTCAATCGGCGCAGGTGCTTTATCAAGTTCGGTTTTTGTAGGGAATATGGGTTCAAGCGTACTTTCCCGCTTTTTCTCAAGCTCTGCTATATCGATTTGTAAAGCGGTACCGCACTTAATTAAATATTCGGGAATAGTTTTTCCTATGCAGACTGCTCCCGTAAATTCTTCCTTCGCTTCAAGGATAAAGCCGCCGAATAAAGGCTCCTCCGAATGGTTCAAATACGCGCCTATTTTGTTTCCTATGCACATCTTAAATATAATATCAAGTATGTCGCTATTCACAGCCCATGCAGAAATTACATTTTTACGCTCTATTTCGTTTTCTACAATCTCGAAGACTTGTTTTAAACTTTTATAATCGGGCAGATAATTTTCGTCATAATCGGGTTTTATGTACATGATTTTATTACCTGCCTGTTTAAATTCGGGCGAGATAATATTTTCGACTTTTTCGGTCGTTATTGCAAACGAAACCAAGGTCGGCGGCACATCAATATCCTCAAACGAGCCTGACATCGAGTCTTTCCCGCCGATAGACGGAGCTTTAAGCTCTAAACATGCCTTATACGCGCCGAGCAGTGCGGCGAAAGGTTTTCCCCAGCGTTCGGGATAATTTCCGAGACGCTCAAAGTATTCCTGGAACGTCAGACGAATACCCGTACTTTTTCCGCCTGCCGCAACCACCTTCGCAATTGATTCAATCACAGCAAACGCGCCGCCGTGGAAAGGCGATTGTTCCGAAATAAAAGGATTGAATCCCCATGCCATAAGGGAGGCGGTTTTAGAGTCTCCGTTTTGAGCGGGAATTTTTGCCGCCATAGCCTGTATGGGGGTTTTTTGCGCTTTACCGCCAAGCGGCATTAAAACGGTTCCGCCCCCCGCCGAGGAATCAAAACGATGAACCAATCCGCTCTGAGAACAATAGTTAACGTCTTTTTTATCCTTAAAAATATCAGAAGAAATTTTCGGAGGTTTATTGACTTTTACGCATACGTGTTTAACCGCACCGCTTGAGTTTAAAAACTCGCGTGACAAGTCGACAATTACTTCGCCTCTCCATTTCATTTTAAGGCGCGGTTCTGACGTCACCTGTGCCACTATAGTCGCTTCAAGGTTTTCGGCGGCGGCGAGTCTCATTAATTCTTCTGCGTGTTTTTCGCCGACCACTACAGCCATTCTTTCCTGTGATTCGGAAATGGCAAGCTCCGTACCGTCAAGTCCCGGATATTTTACGGGGACTGAGTCGAGGTTAATTAAAAGCCCGTCTGCAAGTTCACCGATTGCCACGCTTACGCCGCCCGCGCCGAAGTCGTTACAGCGTTTAATAAGCCGTGCGGCTGAAGGGTTTCTGAAAAGTCTTTGATGCTTACGCCCTTCTACGGCGTCACCTTTTTGAACCTCTGCGCCGCTTTTTTCAAAACTTTTCGAGTCATGCGATTTTGAAGAGCCTGTCGCACCGCCGCATCCGTCACGTCCTGTTTTACCGCCGAGAAGAATAACAACGTCGCCCGCTTCAGGGGATTTACGTACTACGTTTTCTGCCTTAACCGCGCCTACAAGCGCGCCGAGTTCCATTCGTTTCGCCATATAGCCGTCATGGTATATTTCTTCAGCAATACCACCCGCGATACCCACCTGATTCCCGTAAGAGGAGTAACCCGCCGCCGCAGTCGCAGTGATTTTCCGCGGCGGAAGTTTTCCGGGAATCGTCTCTGATACAGGCAAGAGCGGGTCTGAACACCCTGTAATCCTCATAGCCTGATAGGCATAAGCGCGTCCCGAAACAATATCACGAATCGCACCGCCGAGGCAGGTCGCGCCGCCCCCAAAAGGCTCTATTTCTGTCGGGTGATTATGGGTTTCGTTCTTAAACATTAAGAGCCACTCTTCGCCGTCAACATCTATTTTAACAGAGCAGGCGTTAATTTCTTCGCTCTCGTCAAGGTCATTTAACAACCCGTCGGCTTTCAGCTTTCTCATACCTGCCGTTGCAAGAGACATAAGGCTCACGGGCTTATCCGCACGTCCGAGCTTTTCATTGTTTGAGAGATATTCTTTATAAACATCTTCTATATAATCGGCGTCTATCTTTACATCTTCTATATGGGTCAAGAACGTGGTGTGGCGGCAGTGGTCAGACCAATATGTATCGAGCATACGAATCTCGGTGATTGTGGGGTTTCGCCCCTCGCTTTTAAAATAATCCCTGCAAAAAGATATATCATCGAGAGCCATAGCTATGCCGTAGTTTTTCAAAAAATCAGCAAGTTCATCGCTTGAAAATTCATTAAAGCCGTCGATTGTTTCAACTGCGGACGGGTTTTCGTATTCGGTTTTAAGACTTTGTCTCGGTGTAATATCCGCTTCCCGCGCCTCGACAGGATTAATAAGCCATTTTTTTATTCTATTAAAATCAACATCGCTTATTTCTCCCTTTAATATATATATTTTGGCGCATTTCACGTCAATATCGGAAGAACTTGAATTCAATAACACTTTTAAACACTGCACCGCGCTGTCGGCACGTTGGTCGTATTGTCCGGGTAAAAACTCAACGGCAAGCATACGCTCGTCTTCTTGTAAAAGAGGGAGCTCGTCATAAACAATGTCTGTAGCCGATTCTGAAAAAACCTCCGCCGCCGCTATGACGAACTCGGCTTTTGTAATTCCCTCGGCTTCATAAAGATTGATGATTCGGACATTTTTTACACCGCTGAGCAGGCAGGAATCTCGTAATTCCGTAAGGATATTGCCGCCCTGCGCGGAAAATTCGGGTTTTTTTTCTGTGAAAATTCTGTAGACTGCCATAATTTGTTTTTCTCCTTAAATTTTTAATATTTCCCTACGCAAAAACCATCCCGTGTCTCGGTTATTTTCACGTTTAAAATTTCGTTTCGATTTACAGAGTCTGCTGTTTTACTAATTATTTTTACGGGTGCGTAGTTCTCGGCGTGTCCGAAAACTTCATTTGGAGTTGTCCGCTTTTCGACTAAAACGCTGAGGGTTTTTCCGATTTGCGCAGTGAGGAAATCCTGCCTCATTTGAGCGGCGGCTTGCATAAGACTGTCACGGCGTTCAAGCTTTATTTTTTCGGGGATTTGGTTTTCCATTAACGCCGCAGACGTCCCCTGTCTCATGGAAAAAGGGAAGACATGAATCTTTGAAAAACCGATTTTATAAGCAAAGTCAAGACTTTCTTTAAATTCCTGCTCGGTTTCACCCGGAAAACCTACAATCATATCTGTCGTAAAAGCGCAATCCTCTCCGAAAAGTGAGCGTATTTTCTCTATTCTCGCATAATAATCATCGGCTGTATAATTCCTGCACATACGCGCTAAAACGCCGTCACTCCCGCTTTGCAAAGACAGATGAAAATGCGGCGCAAGTCCTGCCGCCAAGGCGAGAGCTTCGAGCAGATTATCTGAAAGTAAGTCAGGCTCGACAGACGAAAGGCGTACACGCTGAACATGCTTTGAAACAACCTGTACCGCATCGGATAAAGTAAAAGAAGACGATGTTTTATATCTCGTGAGGTTTATGCCTGTCAGCACTATTTCTTTATACCCTGCCTTCGCCGCGGCACGTGCCTCGGCTTCTACATCATGAATCGGTCGGGAACGCGGAGAGCCGCGTGCGGCGGGTACTATACAGTATGCACAGTTACAGTCACAGCCGTCTTGAATTTTTATGAACGCTCTTGTTCTGCCGCCGATAGGTTTAAATCCCGGAAAATCCTCATATTCGAGAGGGTGCGGCATGATTCTTTCGACTGTCTCGCCGATATTCCTTCTTTTCACAAACTCATTAATCATTTCGGGCAGTTCTTTTCGATTTGACGTACCGCATATTATATCCGCGCCGAGTACACGGGCGGCTTCAGGGAAAGCCTGCGGCAGACAACCCGTTAAAACCGTAATAACATTCGGGTTTTTTGTTTTAGCGGCGTTTATGAGTCTCCGCGTTTTCTTATCGCTGTTTTCGGTGACTGTACAGGAGTTCAAAATAAAAATATCCGCCGTCTTATCACCCGATACAGGTTTAAAGCCGAGCCTCAAAAGCTCGCTGTATAACCCTGAGCTTTCATATTGATTAACCTTACAGCCAAGGGTGGTTAGTATGAAGTGCATAAAATTATACCGTTTTCTTTGTGCAATTTTCACGAAATATTCAATCCTATATTTCTATTATACTTCAAAACTCCGAAATTTGCAATATTCTCTTGACGTTTTTTTTTATTATGATATAATGGTATATGTGGAGAGGTATACTGATTTATTTCACAGACGGTGAAATAGGTATAATCAAATCCTGTCAACCAACTATAAGGAGGAATTATCATGACAGAAGCAAAGATTAGGTTAGACACAATTAACGATGTTAAGAAGTTCGTTAATATCGTCTTCAGGTACGAGTACGATGTTGACGTTGTTTCGGGGCGTTATGCAGTTGACGCGAAATCCATTCTCGGATTATTCAGTATAGACCTTTCAAAGGATGTTGTACTTAAAGTCCACAGCGACAATTGCAACGAATTGCTTGCGGAAATTAAAGAATTCATTGTTTAGTGATGTTTAATGTTAAAAAACCTTTCGGTATTTCCGAAGGGTTTTTTTCTGATTAGATTAAATCGGGTCAGATTAAACATGTGCAGACAAATAGCGGTGGTGCAATGCGCCGCACTGCTGTCCGGGTAATATTAAGTATATTGACAAAAACAGCTTTTCGCGTTATAATGTAGTCAGTGAAAGAAAAACTACCGAAAAGCAAGGAGGGTTGCATAAAAATGGCTAATGTTACAAAAACAAGCGGCGATTATATATCAAATCGGGCATGGTTTAGAGATGTTTTAGGGGGTAAGGATTTAGTCCTGTGCCACACTTCCGCATTGGAGCATTTACAACTTTTTGTCGGCTATATGAACGAGAAAAGCATAGATGTTTATGCAAAAAAGCAGGGCGAATATGATAATATAAACTATCGTGTTGTAAATAGTTTTGACGGGTTAGATATTGTTAATATCGGTAATGTTTTATGCACTACCTTTAATCAGACTATTAACGATATATTAAGCGATTTTGATAACGCGGACGAACAAGCTCTTGCTGAATCATTGAGTAGGTATTATCATGCAAACGGTAAAAGTTTTTCCGGGCTTGCAATTAGCCCGGAAAACATGAAACACTTTGAATATATGAAAGATTGGGCAATTGACTACTATAATGAAGGGATGGGCGGACATGACACCAAGAGAGCAACTCATGTACAAAATCATAGGTAAATTGTCAGAAATGGACGCGCCGATAGTCTTCAAAGGTGCTTTAATAACAAAATTAGTTTTATCGGAAAACAGCTACACCGCATTAGAAAGAATGACGATAGACATTGACGGAGATTGGGTTGATGTTCCACCTACTATGGACTATTTAATTGAAACAATAAATAAATCGTTAAGCGGTTTGCAAGAAGAATTATATGCCGCGGCAAGCCGTGAATATGAAGATGTGCAAACGGCGGGTATCAATATAATTGACAAAAATACAAATGATGTGCTGATAACAATGGATATAGGCATAAGACCTATAATCGGCAGCAGAATATATTATTATGGCGAAGCTGAAATTAAGGGGGTTCTACCGGACGAGATATTGGCTGATAAAATTACGGTCTTGTCAAGCCGAATGATATTTAGGCGTGCAAAAGATATTATTGACGTCTTTGCACTCTCTCATTGTGTAAAAATAGATATGGCTGAAATACTCGGTATTTGTGAAAAATCGGGCAACGAAATAAAATCTTTTGATGAGTTTCTTTCGAGAAAAGCAGATATTGAACACGCATATAACAAATTAAGGGGAGTTGAGGGGAAGCCCGATTTCGAGGTCGTTTATTCCCATTTAAGCAAGTTTTTACGCCCTTTTATTGAAAAGAACATAAAAGGGGAAACGTGGGACAACAAAACCCTTAAATGGAGCGAAGGACATACAAAAAGTTAAATAAACCTAAATAACCTTATGCTTTAAAATTGAATTCCCAGCCGTGCGATGAGGCTATCATGTATACAAACCATAAGAATAAAGCAGATGAAATTAAAACGGCAAACACTTGACAGCTGTAAGATTTTGGTGTATAATCATGAATATAGTCGAACTATAAAAAAGCGTGCTTTTTTATAGCGGACAGACCGTACCCCAAGGAATGGGAGTCTTAGAGGTAACGCTAAATTATAGGAGGTTTTTTACAATTATGAAAAAACGGATTATAGCGATTCTCTTGTCGGCTGCTCTCATATTGAACATGACCGCTTGCGGCAGTAATCCTGCCATTTCCGCAAATGCGGGAGATATAATAGAGTTCGGCGGCTATGACTGGCAGGTACTTGATGTACAGGACGGAAAAGCGTTGGTTTTAAGCGTCCGGGTTTTCACGAGTCAACCCTACCACGACGACGGCGGCAAAATAACATGGGAAAACAGCAGTATACGGGAATACCTTAACGGTTCGTTTATTGATGATATGTTTACATCAGAGGAACAGGAGAGAATAGCGGAGACGAGTATTTCAAATAAACCAAATCAGCATTATGAAACCGAGGGAGGCATAGACACTGTAGACAAAGTATTCCTATTAAGTATAGACGAAGCAGAAACTTATTTCTCAGACAATTCATCAAGAATAGCCTTAAACGCAGATGACAAGGCTTCGAGGTGGTGGCTTCGGTCGCCCGGCTACATTAGTACTTATGTCGCGGTTGTCTTCGACGTTGGCATCGTAAGCGTCTATGGTGACTTTGCAAGTCACATCGTCGGCGGCGTTCGCCCCGCTTTATGGCTGAATCTGTAATCTGAAATCTTTTATTTTTAAGTCCATCCAACCAAACCCGGACTTTGTAAAAAGGAAATCCCGCACAAATATAACCGCTAATTTAAAAATTTAGCGGTTTTTCATTACAAAATTGTTGACAATAACACATTTATATGTTATAATTAATGCCGAGGTGATACACAAAATGGAACGTAAAATTGTTGAAAGTCTTATTGCATGGAAGAATAACCCCAAAAGACAGCCCTTGCTTTTGCAGGGAGCGAGGCAGGTCGGGAAGACTTATACCCTGCTTTCTTTCGGTAAACAATACTATAAAAATGTAGCTTATTTCAGCATGGAAGAGTCTGTCGGAATCCCCGAAATATGGGGGCGTGACTTAAATCCGGAGCGAATTATAAAAGAGCTGTCTGCCGTCTCCGGGCAGAGCATATTACCCAAAGACACGCTTATTATTTTCGATGAAATTCAAGCTTGTGAACAGGCATTGACTTCGCTTAAATATTTTGCCGAAAAATCGCCGCATTATCATATTGCCGCCGCAGGCAGTCTGCTTGGTGTGGCTATGAAGCGAGAAAAATTTTCGTTTCCTGTCGGTAAGGTAGATATGCTTTATCTTAGTCCGATGGATTTTGAGGAATTTCTGTGGGCGAACGGGCAAAGCGAATTATGCGGTTTAATCAAGGAAGCCTATGCCGGCTTTACGCCGCTGTCACTTCACGAGAAGGCGATGGACTTATACAAAACTTATCTCGTCGTGGGCGGTATGCCCCGCGTGGTTCAAGAATACGCCGATAACCGGGATTTCGATTTTGTGACGGTTTTACAACGCACACTGAATGATTCTTATATCGCCGATATGGCGAAGTACGCAACACCTCAGGAAACCACACGAATAATGGCGGCATGGACTTCAGTTCCTGCTCAATTGGCAAAAGAAAACCGAAAATTCCGATACAAGGTCATAAAATCGGGAGCGAGAGCCGCCGATTACGAAGTCGCTTTGGATTGGCTCAAAGCGGCAGGTATGATTAACAAATGTGTTCTTGTCAATAGCGGTAAAATGCCGCTTTCGGCGTATGCCAAAAACGAGATGTTTAAAATTTATATGGTTGACACAGGGTTACTTTGCTCTAAATTCGATATAGCCCCGAATGTGGTGATTAATACACCCCATAGTTTTGACGGCTTTAAGGGTGCTTTAGCAGAGAATTATGTAATGCAAGCCTTAGTAACAAACGGAATTAAGCCGTTCTACTGGGCTTCCGAGGGTAAAGCGGAAGTCGATTTTGTTTTTCAAGACAGGCAGGGTAACATTATACCGCTTGAAGTTAAATCATCCGACAATGTACGCTCAAAGAGCTTGCGTGTGTATTGCGACAATTATAAACCGCTGTATTCCGTTCGCGTGTCGGCAAAAAATTTCGGCTTTGAAAACTCGGTTAAAAGTATTCCGCTTTACGGGTTGGCGTGGTTACGAGTATAGAGTTTTAAAAATCATCAAAAATATAAAAATTTATCCGGTAAACTATTTACATTCAAAGTATTATTCGCTTACCGTTTCTTCCATATACTTTACTAATATATGCGGCGGCAAGCCGAAAGCGTTCGCAATCCGCCATACAGTTTCAAAATTCGGTTGCTTCGCGCCGCTTTCTATCATTGCCAAATGGCTTCTCGCTATCCCCGCAAGACCGCTGAACACTTCCTGCGACAGCTTGCGTTCTTTTCTCAGACGCCGTATGACTTTCCTTACCGCCGCTTTATCAAATTCTATCATCGTAGACACCCCTCTACTATTATGATAACAAAGGAAGTGAAAATTATTGTCTATCATAGTTGACAACGACGCGAATGTATGCTATGATAGACAAAATAAACAAATTTGGAGGACTTATAAACGAAATTTAAGAAAAATTTTACAATTATTATCACACATAGTTGACAATCATGTGAATAGTATGTTACAATAGACAAAATAATAAAGTTTTGGAGGAGTCGCAAATGAAATTAAAGAAATTTTTTACAATTATTACCACAGCGGCGTTAATCTTCTCATTAGCGGCAGGTTTGACGACGACAGTAAGCGCAAGCGGAGGTCCGGTAATATCTGTGAATCCGTATCTTCTTATTAAAGAGCAAAGTCTTCAAACGACTACCGTAGAGACAGATGGCGTTACTTATACTCTGCACATTATAGATGTTGTCATTGACACTCTCACTCAGAGTAGTATAGACACTTTGTTACAACAAAAACCGGGAAATGGCGCTCGGACTCTCAATATCTATGCGACTTTAAGCCCGGGAAGCGATTTCACTTTCGGAAAGACTCATTTTGGTTCGGATAGTGTCGCATATTACGCATCGGCAGAGGGAAACTTTCAAGATAGAATTGATGCTTTAAATACCTCGGCATCGCTTAAAACACATGCAGGCAACACTTATTCTGATGTTTGGCCTTTCTTGGCATGGGTTGAAGTGCGTACAGTAGAAAACGGTGAATGGGAACGCCCCTCCGACCCTATTACGTCTGCCGACAAAACGGTAGAACAAATGGCAAAGGATGCGTCATATTGGACCGACGGCGATTTGGTGTATGGCGAACATTATCAAATGCGTATTCCGGATTATTACTCGTTATTTGCTATTTGCGAGGTTGACACCTTAAATCAAAGTTTAAAAGCGGGAGTAGATGAAAGAATTTTTATTCTTACGAGATTTGAATATTTCGACCCCGAAGAAACCTGCCCCGACTGTTATAAGCCTTTATCGGAATGTGATTGTGACGTTGTAATCGTACCCCCTTCTCTTGAAGACCTTCTCGAAGATGCTCTCAGCGGAGAGACCCCCGTCATAGTTCTTGACGCGGATACGGGAAGCGTTCTATCCGAAGAAGCACTCGAATTGATTAAAGACAGCGGCAAGGTTGTAGAAATCGTGCTTGAAAACGGTTTGGTTATAACAATAGACCCCGACAAAATTACAGATGACGCAAAAGCGATAGACTTAAATATTGATATAACCGTTACGAGCCAAGGCAATCAAGAACCCGGTATTCCTGCAAACAGCATAGTGATTCAGCCGGCGGCTCACGGCGAGTTCGGGTTTGAAATAAGCTTTGATGTTTCGGCGGCAGAGCTGAGCGAGGCGGGATTAAACGGTAATAACGTGAGCCTGTTCTACATAGATAATAACGGAAATGTTACCGATATGGGTAAGGCAAAGCTTAACCCCGATGGCTCTGTAACTGTCGCAATCACTCACGCTTCATACTATATTTTATCCGAATTAACTCCGGGTATACCCAACCCCGACCCCGACCCCGACCCCGACCCCGACCCTGATAACGGCGGAAATAATTACAACCCCGGAAATTATATCCCGTCTGCCCGTTCACCTGCGGCTATTAGTCGGATGCCCACCGCCGCAACCCCCGGGACGACGCAGATTAAAGGCGATATAAACGGCGACGGTGTAATTAACGCAAGCGATGCACTCGCGATTTTAAAGTATGTATCAGGCGTTGAAGAATTAGACGACGCCGCACTTGATGCCGCTGATGTAAATGGCGACGGTGTGGTTAATGCAAGTGACGCGCTTGAGGTTTTAAAGATTGTCGTAGGCTTAATTTAAGCGGCTTAAACCCGCAAACCCTCATTAAATAAGAAAAAACCGCTAATTGAAAAAGTTAGCGGTTTTTAGAATATTAAAAAAATTATCAAAAATACAAAAAATTTATCTGATAAACTATTGACATTCAAAAAAAATGTGCTATACTTTATAAGTGTGTAAACAATTCATGGTTGACAGAGGGGGTGTTTTTCATGGCGAAGGATTTTGCGGTCGCTGTATTGCTCGACGTCTACGGTGTTATGCTTACTGACCGTCAGCGTGAAACGATGGAACTGTACTATGAAGAAGACCTCTCGCTCGGCGAAATAGCCGAAATAACGAGCATAACAAGGCAGGGCGTGCTGAATTGTCTCAGGAAAAGCGAGGCGCATTTAAAGTCGTTAGAGCTGAAACTTGGTTTGGTACGCAAACTGCGCGAGCTTGAAGACGATATTTCAGAGCTTGAAAAACTGCTCTTACATTCGGAAATGAGTAACGAAAAAGTGATGGCGGATATTGACGATTTGTTGGTAGCGGTTAAGAAAAAACTTTAGCATTTGGGTGATTTTATGGCATTTGAAGGCTTATCCGACAAATTAGGGCGGGTATTTAAAGGGCTGAAAGGCAAAGGCAAGCTGAGTGAAAAAGATGTACGTGACGCTATGCGTGAGGTAAAGCTTGCGCTTATTGAGGCGGACGTAAATTTTAAGGTCACGCGGGATTTTATAGCAAAACTGACCGAACGGGCTATAGGCTCGGAGGTAATGAACAGTCTTACCCCTGCGCAACAGGTTATAGATATAGTAAACGACGAGATGATAAGTCTCATGGGCGGAAAAGGCTCAAAGCTCGATTTTCCGTCCAAGCCGCCTTGTATAATCATGCTCTGCGGACTTCAGGGAGCGGGTAAAACCACCCACGCCGCAAAACTCGCCAAACACCTCAAAAGCATGAACCGCAGACCTCTCTTAGTCGCCTGCGACATATACAGACCGGCGGCAATAGACCAGTTAAAGGTCATGGGCGAAAAGGCGGGTGCGAGGGTTTTTGAGATGGGACGCGAAAACCCCGTTAAAATTGCCTCGGAGAGCGTTAAATTTGCAAGAGATAACGGCTTTGATGTGGTTATTCTCGACACGGCGGGTCGGCTTCATATAGATGAAGAGCTTATGGATGAGTTGAAAAAAATTAAAGAAATAGCGGCTCCTCATGAGATTCTTCTTACTATCGACTCCATGACGGGTCAGGATGCGGTAAACGTAGCGTCAAGTTTTAACGAATCACTCGGAATCACAGGCGTTATACTGACTAAATTAGACGGCGATTCGAGGGGCGGGGCGGCATTATCGGTGCTGGCGGTGACGGGCAGACCCGTAAAATTTGCGGGTGTAGGTGAGAAATTAGATGATTTAGAACAGTTTCATCCCGAAAGGATGGCTTCTCGTATTCTCGGAATGGGTGATATACTCAGTTTAATCGACAAGGCAAAAGCCGGCGTTGATGAAAAGGAGCAAGAAAAGCTCGCCCGAAGAATACAAGAGAATAAGTTTGATATGAACGACCTTTACTCGCAGTTTGAGCAGATTGAAAAAATGGGTAATATCGGTAATGTTTTAAGGATGATTCCCGGTATGGGGAGCAAGGTGAAGGACGAGGATATAGACGAGCGTAAAATGCCGCGTATGAAAGCTATAATTTCGTCTATGACTAAAAAAGAACGCGCCAAGCCGAATCTAATAGATGCCAAAAGAAAACGCCGAATCGCAGCAGGTAGCGGAAACAGGGTGGAGGACGTGAACGAGTTGCTTCGGCAGTACGAGATGATGAGAAAGATGATGAGTCAATTCAGCGGTAAAGGCGGAAAGAAAAAGCGTATGCCCAAGTTCCCGAACATGCCGAATATGGGCGGGTTTCCGGGATTTTAAAAAGTAATTTAATCTGAGTTAAAAGATTAAAATAAAATTAATTTTCGCAAGAAAGGCGGTTTAAACAATGGCAGTAAAAATCAGACTGAAACGCATGGGAGCAAAAAAAGCACCCTTCTACAGAATCGTAGTCGCAGATTCCCGTTATCCTCGCGATGGACGATTCATTGAGGAAATAGGTTACTACGACCCGACTAAGAATCCGTCGGTCATCAGCGTTGATGCGGAAAAAGCGCGTAAATGGATGAAAGACGGCGCCCAACCTACCGATACGGTTCGTAAAATCTTGAAAATTAAAGAAGTGATTTGACACATCGGAGGTTAAAATGAAAGAACTTTTACAAGCAATCGTGAGCGACCTTGTCGAAAATAAAGACGCAATAGAAATTACCGAAGACGAGGAAAACGCCGACGGCGTCACGATTTTCCACCTGCACGTTGCACCCGACGACATGGGGCGAGTCATAGGAAAGCAGGGTAGAATAGCAAAGGCAATACGCATAATCATGCGCGCGGGTGCGATTCGCCATAACAAAAAGGTTATGGTAGAAATAGATTAGGAGTGTTAGGAACTTGAAAAATGTAAAAAAACCCGTGTTTTTTATAGTTGCGGCGTTTATTCTTGCGATGGCGTATCTGACGATTTTCGGCGTTCATACCTATTATGGCGACGTCGAAACCGTTTGGATTCGCGGCGTTGAAGACATTAGGTGGGGGATTGACATACGCGGTGGCGTTGATGTTATATTCACCTCGCCCGAGGATTTCAGCGCAAATCGCAATCAAATGGATTCGGCGCGTGCAATCATAGAAACACGTATGGTAGCAAGAAATATTACCGACTATGAAATATATGTCGATTATTCCACAGAACGAATCATTGTACGTTTTCCATGGCAGGCGGGAGATGTTTCGTTCGACCCCGAACAGGCGATAAGAGAGCTTGGCGAAACTGCTTTGCTGACCTTCCGCGAGGGCGACCCGTGGGACGAAAGGGGATATCAGGTAATATCTGAGCCTGAAGATTTACCGCTCGTCATATCAGGCTCGGATGTAGAGAGTGCCGCGCCACAGTATTTCGATGGAAAATATCAGGTAGCTCTTGAGCTGAAGCCGAGCGGAAGAGAAGCTTTCTCTGACGCTACAGGCAGACTTGCGGGTACGGGTGTGCCTATTTCGATATGGATGGACGATTATTGCTTTTCCGCGCCGAGGGTTAATTCCCATATAGGAGACGGGCGGGCGGTAATTGAAGGTAGCTTTACAGCGGAGGAAGCCATTTCGCTCGCCACGAGAATAAACGGCGGCGCACTCCCCTTTAAGCTTGAAATTGACAGCTTCAACACTATCTCGCCCACGCTCGGTATGAGTTCGCGTGACGCAATGGGGCTTGCCGGTGTTATCGCTTTTGCAGTTATCGTCATTATTATGGTTTATCTCTACAGACTGCTCGGCGTAGTTGCGGGATTCGCTCTTTTGGGACAGGCGGTCGGCGCACTCGCCGTTATCAGCGGCTTTTTTTCGGGAAACCAGAGCTTCACGCTGACGATTCCGGGAATCGCAGGTATTGTACTGTCGATTGCCATGGGTGTTGACGCAAATGTAATTACCTCGGAGCGGATTAAAGAAGAGCTGAAAATGGGAAAAACCCTTGACGGTGCTTTACAGGCGGGATATAAGAGGGCGTTCGCAGTTATTTTCGACTGTAATGTCACGTTGCTCATTATATCGTTTATACTGATGGGTGCGTTCGGAACTCCCGATAGTCTTGCCGCGATTATACTTACCCCCTTGTTCTTCATGTTCGGACCGAGTGCGGCGGGTGCGATTTATTCGTTCGGTTTTACGCTGTCGGTCGGTGCGATTCTCAACTTTATTTTCGGGGTGACTGCTTCAAGGCTGATGACCTACTCAATATCGAAATTTAAACCTTTAAGAAAAATCTCGTTTTATACCCGCGATAAAGGCACTATCGGAAAACGCGTTGAAAGAAAGGGGGCTGTTTAAGCATGAATGACATGAAAAAATTTGATTTAACAGAAAAAAGGAAGTTATTCATAGCAATCCCTCTTATCTTACTCGCTTGTCTGTTAATTTATATTCCGATTTTCGGCGCGGTGGTTTCTATCGAATTCACGGGCGGAGCGATGATGACTTATACCTATTCCGGAACCCTTGACCTCGGACAGGTTGAGTCGGAAATCAGGGAGCTTAACCTTGCGAATGTGACTGTTACACCCGGTTCTGCATTTAATTCGGATGTTGAGCTTATTAATGTTGCGTTTTCGTCATCACAGGGGCTTTCTGCCGAACAGCTCGCCTCTGTAACCGAACGCCTCACCGCGAGTTTTCCCGACAACGATATAATCCTTGAGAACAACCAAAACGTAAGCCCCGGTACGGGACTGCGCTTCTTTCTCAAGTGTCTTGTGGCGTTTGTATTTGCTTTTTTAGTGTTTGTTATATATATAGCGGTACGCTTTAAGAAGCTCGGCGGTTGGTCAACAGGCGTATTCGCGTTAATAGCACTTTTGGTTGATGTAATGGTCGTCGTGGCGGTATTCGTTTTCTTCAGGCTCCCTATAGACTCAATATTCATGGCGGTCGTGTTGGCAATCATGGGCTACTCCATAAACGGTACGATAATCGTTTTCGACCGTATACGTGAAAATAAAACTCTGCAATCTAAGAAATTGCCTGACCGCGAACTCTTAAACATCAGTGTAAGACAATCATTAAGCCGTGCGATTAATACCACCGTTACGACGGCGGCGGCTCTCTTGGTGCTTAGTATTGTGGCATTGATTTACGATGTAAGTACTATTTTGAATTTTGCGTTTCCTATGCTTATAGGGCTTATTTCCGGTACTTTCACATCCCTTTGTCTTTCGGGTACTTTCTGGGTAATGTGGCGGGAACGCAAAGAAAACAAGTCAAAGGCTTGATTATTCATATCTAAATTGACTCATCACTTGGCGTAGAGTTAAAAGAAAGCATTGATAATTTAGTGAATATTTACAAAAATAATTAAATTTTACGGTCAGAACTTGAAATATATTTTTATATATGGTATGATAATATGGACGTATACACAACACGAAAGGAATGAACCGATATGAGATGTCCCGATTGCGGCTTTGACGACAGCAGAGTCATTGACTCGCGTCCTACAGACAATAAAATACGCAGACGGCGCGAATGTTTGTCTTGCAAGGGCAGATTCACTACTTATGAAATAGTAGAAAACATCCCTCTCATGGTGATTAAAAAGAACGACACAATCGAGCCGTTTGACAGACAGAAGTTGCTTGACAGGTTGCTTCGTGCCACAATTAAGCGTCCCGTGAAGCTTGAAGAACTCGAAAACATGGTTGAGGGCATTGTTACGGAATTGAAGAATAAATTCCAGCGTGAGGTAACTTCTGAGAAAATCGGCGAAATGGTTCTTCATAAATTAAAAGATGCCGACCATGTGGCGTATATTAGGTTCGCTTCCGTTTATCGTGACTTTGGCGATGTAGACAGTTTTATTAATTTTATTGCGGAGCTGTCTTCTGAAAACGAAAGTAAATAATGCTGAACGAACACGTTCCCGTGTGTTCTGATTTATCTGTAAAAAGCCTGATTTATACAGGCTTTTTATATTTTTCTCGCAAATAAAAACAATATTTTTCGATTTATTTTGAAAAATTGCTTGACATGACGAAAAATGTGTGTTATCATTATAAAGCTGTCTCATGAAACCTAAAGGAAGAAGAAGAGGAAGAAGAGAAAGCGAAGCACCTTGAAAATTGAACAATAACTGAACTATGAACCTGAAAATTCCGGTAATTTTATTTGAAAAAGATAGGATTACCAAAAATATTTCGGACGAAAGCGAACTTTTAAACGAGTCGGTTTAAGTGCGAGCAATTGCAAGCAATTGTAAGAAAGTGTAAAAACTTAAAGCACTTGAACAGACACAGAAATGTTAGCGATTCGACGAGCAAGGTATTAGCACATGGGGCGACCTGTGTGATGATATACAAACTTCAAAGAGTTTGATCCTGGCTCAGGACGAACGCTGGCGGCGCGCCTAACACATGCAAGTCGAACGGAGACGAGTGCAACACTGTGTGTTGCACAATTGACAATGGACAATTGACAATGGACAATTAAAGGAGCCGCCCTTGGCGGCAATTTGAAGAATGTCGCGAAGCGACACAAAAATTGTCAATTGTAAATTGTAAATTGTACATTGAGCAAGCAACACAGAGTGTTGCGCGCGTCTTAGTGGCGGACGGGTGAGTAACACGTGAGCAACCTGCCTTCAGGAGGGGGACAACACCGGGAAACCGGTGCTAATACCGCATGAAGTATGACCGCGGCATCGCGGACATACCAAAGATTTATCGCCTGAAGATGGGCTCGCGTCTGATTAGATAGTTGGTGAGGTAAAGGCTCACCAAGTCGACGATCAGTAGCCGGACTGAGAGGTTGAACGGCCACATTGGGACTGAGACACGGCCCAGACTCCTACGGGAGGCAGCAGTGGGGGATATTGGTCAATGGGGGAAACCCTGAACCAGCGACGCCGCGTGAGGGAAGAAGGTTTTCGGATTGTAAACCTCTGTCAGCGGGGAAGAAAATGACGGTACCCGCGGAGGAAGCCACGGCTAACTACGTGCCAGCAGCCGCGGTAA
>WRKM01000030.1 GCA_009778065.1 Oscillospiraceae bacterium | reverse complement strand
TATATCCGCCTGTTAAATGTTTTAACGACGAACAATCCGAAACATCAATGCTCGTAAATGCGTTATGAGCGGCTAACAACCCTTCTAAAGCCGTAAATCCCGAAACATCAAGCGTGCCTGTTAAAGTTCCGAGAATATATGAGTTTGCGGCAATATTAATCTCTTTAACTCGTTTCGGTGCGGCATTATTCCAAATTGCACCGCTCGTGCCGCCGACTAAGGCAATGGGGTTTGGGTAACTCCAGTTTTCGGGGTCGTTTAAATCCCAATTTAACACAGCGCGGTTATTGCCTTGCAGGGCAAAGGCTACTAACTTTTGGTAGTCGTTGCAACTGTAATCGGCGGGGGTGGTGCAGGTAGCTTGCAGTTGTAAGCAGTTCGGGTCTGAGCAAGGAGTAGCCGCCGAAACATTCAGCGTGGTGAAGATTGGGATTGAGATGAAGATTGTGAGTGTTATTATTGCCGCGATGATTCGCGGGTTGTAGGAGGTTTTCTCTGATTTTTGCATAAAAGTCAAGTCCTTTCGTGAAATTTTAATGACTTACATAGTTTTTACTTCTATAATATAAGTATATCATGGTTTTGAGGGGTTGTCAAGGTTTTTTTCGTAGAGGGCGGCGTTTTCGGGACGCCGTGGGCGGCGTCCCCTACGAAATGGGGGTTGACTTTTGGGGGCGGGTATGGTAGAATGGGATTAGAGGAAGTGAGGGGATTAAGTTTTGAGCGTTCAGTTTATAAGGGCAATTCTGCCTGTTAAGAGTGATGTTGTCTTTCGGCTATTTTTCGGAGACGAAAGAGACACAGGCGAGTTAATACGGTTTTTGAAATCATTTTTAAGGTTAGCGGAAGACGATTATGACGAGATTGAAATAGCCGACCCGCACTTACTACGCGAGTTTGACGGCGATAAATTAGCAATCATAGACATAAAACTCCGCACAAAGAGTAAGAAAACGATTCATATTGAAATACAGCTTCGGATTTCACCCGAACTAAAAGAGCGTATAATTTATTACAGCTCTAAATTAATCACAGAGCAAATCGGGAGCGGAGACGACTACGACACGATTAAGAAAGTAATCAGCATAATAATCTTAGAAGACACGTTAATTAAAGACAGCCCGAAGTATCATCACCGCTTCGTTATGTACGACCAAGAAGCAGGAGTTGAGTTTTCGGACTTAATGGAGATTCACACCCTTGAATTGAATAAACTGCCCACGAGTACGGACGGTACGGAGTTGTACGACTGGGCAAAGTTTATCAATGCCGAAACGGAGGAGGAGCTTGACATGTTAACTGAAAGAAATCCACAGTTCAGACCGACTGTAGTTAAACTGCGTGAATTATCCGCAGACGAAAAAGCCCGCGACGCTTACGAACGCAGGGAAAAGGCGAGGCGCGACCATAATATGTATGTACGCGATGCAGAGCGTAAAGGGCGTGCCGAGGGTATTCTTAATGTTGCCCGAAATGCCTTGCAAAGGAAAATGCCTATTGCGGACATTGCGGATATTACAGGATTACCCCTAAAAGAAATCGAACTCCTGCAACAACAATAAAACAACAAAAAACCGTCTGCTTTTTTTGAACCGCAGACGGCTTTTTCAATCGTAGGGGACGCCGCCCACGGCGTCCCGTTTCAACGACCGCGAATTTGCGGGACGCCGTGGGCGGCGTCCCCTACAATTTGTGGTGCGATGGCGCGGTGCGATGGCGCATTGCGCAAGACATACGCACCCTACATGATTGCGGTGCGGATTTGCGGTACGAATTTGCGGGACGCCGTGGGCGGCGTCCCCTACAGTAATATTGAAAAGCCGTCTGCGTTTTTTGAACCGCAGACGGCTTTTTTAATTTAATTCTTAAATCTCATCTAACATTCCCGCGATGAATTTCAAAATATTCAGCGCGTCTGTCGCTGTGAATTTGCTGTCACCTCTTGAGCTTGAAAGGAATTTTTGAAGCGGGTTGAGTTCTGCGTTTCCTGTGAGGGCTTGAAGCAGTAATAGTGCATCTGCGGGTGTTACTGCTCCGGTACCCGTGAGGTCGCCCGTTTGCGCCACGACTACGATATAGTCACCTGCGGCGGGAATGTTTACTGTCGCTGTTCCGTCTGCGCCGACTGTCGCCGCCGAAACAACTTCAAACTCGCCTGTTTCGGCGTTATAGCGCATGAGTACTGCGTTCTGCCCGGCGTTTGACGCCGCTGTAGTGATTGTTTGACTTCCTGCCGAGGTAGCCGCGATTTGGGTTACGGGAAGATTTCCGGCGATTTCTTCGATTACAGCTTTCGGGACATCAATTATTATTTCTTCTGTGCCGACTGCTGATTCGTTTTCTCCGGAAGTAGTTGTAGTTGTGGTTATGGGTCTTCTTCCGCTGTTTGACGGTCTGTTGTTAGAACCACCGCCGCCGTTACCGGAGTCAGGGTTGTTCGGGTCGGGGTTTGGATTGTCCGGGTCAGGACACACGCAAGGGTCTTCTCCGCAGTCGGGACACAGTTCAGGGTCAGAATGTGACGGTGTGTGGAGCGTGCAGGGGTTTCCGTCCGTACAAGTCTGTGATAACTCCGCATCGCCGCAAACACCGCAAACGGTACAATTTTCATCACTCGGAATATGCTCACACGTCCATTTTGCATAAAGTGTTATATCCGCTGTTACCGCATCTGTGTCAAAATCCCATTCATCAGTTAAAGCCGCTTCCTTATACCAACCACTCAAAATGTAACCTGCTTTTGTCGGGTCGTTCGGTTTTGGAATCGGGGTTCCTTCGACTGCATAATATGCAGGGATGAAAGTTTCTCCCGCGGAGTCAAATGTTACTTTATGCAAATTGTCAGCATTGCAAGCTATATTTAGAGCGGGAAGCACACCATGTCCCGTAATTACATATGCTGTTCCGCTGACACGCCCCGTAAAATCCACGCCTGTTACATTGCCAAATAACTCTCCGCCTGTACGTCCTAAATATCCCACCATATCTTTATAGGCTTCTCTGCCTTGGGGGTCTTTTTGCACTCCCATTGCCCAAGCGTAATCTGTCCCTATTCTGCGATGCTGTGTGCAAGTGCCTGAGGCTTGGTTTAAGCAATGACCATATTTTTCGGTTCCAAGTTCATCATATGATAAGAGGAAAATCTTATCTCGCGTATCACTTCCGCTCGATATTTTCCATTCAGGGTTCGTCTTGTTTTCTAAATATGTTGCCTGTATATAGGATGTCTGCCGCGAATTAAATGCCGTATTTATAAAGTTTTCCCCTTTTGCGGAATATCCTGAATCTGCGTTCAGCCATGCGCGTATAGTGCTAGTTTCCCATTTTTCACTTGTACCGCCTGCCGCTCTGAACTTTTGGGTATCCAAAACATTTTCCGCCGCCATAAGCGCAAATCCGTCTGCTATCTCCAACACCCGCCATTTGATGGACTCATACTTAAAATAATAGTAGGTTTCACGACCCCAAGAGAAATATCCGTTGGTTTCTTTTACCTCCGTCGCCATATCTTTTGATAGTCTTCTATATTTCACGCCATTTACAACCGCATCTCCATTGCTGTCATAATCTGCGCCGATAATGTCAGATGTGAGTGTCTCGCCGGAAACTTGTGATTGCGGATAAGTACCGAAATAAACATAGCTATACTCCGTAATATGGGGTTGTGTCCCATCTGCATGGGTGGATGCGTCAATCACCGGATTATAAATTCCGCTCCACGAATCCACAGCTTGTACCGATAAAGGCACGGCGGGGGTTAGAGCAAGCACTACCGCAAGGACGGTCAGCAGGGTTATTAATTTTTTGATTTTCATTAGAAATAAAATCCTTTCCGTATCATAGCATGTTTTTTCATTACAGGGAATCTTGCTTTAAAAACTTTAGTTACAATTGTAAACATTATAGCATATTTGTAGAAATTTCTCAAGATTCTTTAGTTTGGAACGATGACATTTGTGTGAATTTACGGGACGCCGTGGGCGGCGTGTCCTACAAAAACGGGGTTGACTTTTCGGGGTGGGTGTGGTAGAATGGGGGTCGAATTTTATATATTTTTTATTTTCGACACGCCTTTTTACGATTTTAATTGTCTTTAGTAGTGAAAGGTCTTTCAAAAGAATCAAAAAAATCAAAAAGAGACGGGAGAGAAAAACAATTGGACGACAAGCAATTAATAAAACTGCTTTATAACGAACCCGCCGAGGGTCTGAGCGAAATAATAAATACGTACAGCGGACTTTTAACAGCGGTAGCAATGCGTATTCTAAAAAACCCGCAAGAGGCGGAGGAGTGTGTGGCGGATACTTTTATAAGCCTGTGGAAAAATATTCGCACCCTGAAAAAAACTGACAGTCTCAAAGGTTATCTGCTCTGTATAGCGCGTAATAACGCCGTTAACCGTTATCACAAACTTAAAAGGCAAAGCGGTGTTTCTGTTGATGCTCTTGACGGTTTTGAAATCATCGCCGATGATGATGTTGAACTGTTAGTAATAAAAAAAGAGTTTATGAGCGAGCTTCAGAATATTGTAATGAAAATACCTGAGCCGGGCAGAGAAATCTTCATGAGAAAATACTTTCTCTTTGAGTCTGTAAAGGACATAGCGGAAAAATTGGGGTTAAACGAGATTCAGGTCAAAGACCGCTTATACAGAATCAGAAAACAAATAAAGAAAAATTTTGAAAAGAAAGGGGATTTTTACAATGAAATCATTCTTACAATTGCTCGATAATTTGAGTAGTGACATAACTCCCGAAAACGCTGATAACGGCAGAATTTACGCAATAGTTTATAATCAGACGAATGGTCTGAAACCACCCGTGAAGAATCAAACGCGTTTTAAACCGTCATTGGCTTTATCGGTTTTAATCGGGTTAGCAGTCCTCGTCATAACATCGGCGGCGTATTATTACGCGAGCGTGAGCAATATTTTCGATAATGTATTTAAAGAAGCCGCTCCTAACGGACAGATTGTGCCGCTGAGTACAGATTCACCGCTCGCTGAAGTGGTCGAAAGGTCAGGCGCGGTTTTATACGAAAGCGTAGTTGTAGACGGCGTTGAGGTCGCTTTACGCGGTGTGGTCGGTGCAGGGAGTGAACTCAAAATCTTAATTGATATAGAAGACCTGAGCGGTAAGCCCCTCACGCTTTATAACGCCGATGGAACGCAATCCGAAAACCCGTTGTATTTCAGCACCTTGAGAATCCGTACAAATGAAACGCTTGACTATGTAAATCTGCTTGAAGGTTCTAGGTTTCTTTGGGACGACATTATTCTGACAGCTCCGGAACATAATGAAACGGTGATGACGTTTAAGGCTCACCCTCGTCATAAATCGCAGAGCGAGGTCATAAAAAGCGATGTCCCCCACAAAGCGACAATACTGCTCAGTATATCACTTGACGGAGAAAGTATCGAAGACTTTATGGATGAAAATCTGTATCTTGTACTCGGTGATATAATCCAAGATGTGTTTTCCGACGGTATTAATATGGAGGCTGATTTATACAGCATAGTCAGCGAACTTAATAACGTCACAGATGCGGATTTTCGCAGAAGCGGCGCAACAACCGATAATTTTGATGACTGGATATGGAGTTATGAATTAATAACCGACAGCGGAAAAGAGATTTTACTCACCGATAAAACAGACGACTACACCGTGACAAATGCGGCACTTCGGGACGGCGTTTTGTACTTGCGCGGAAATCTGCCCAATTATAACTATGATGATAGCTTTTATTATTATTTACCTGCGGGGTCGGGAAGAGATAGTAATTTAGATTTCGGCGGAGTGCCTTTCTTTACGCTGATTAACACCAAAACCGGAGAACCGCTTCACGGCAGTTCGGGCGGCGGTACAGGTGACCCGGACGGAATCGCAAGGTGGGGTTGTTCCTTTGAGGGGGTGGGTTCGCTTGAAGAATTGAAAGACTACGCTCTTGTGCTTGATTACGGTTTACAAAGCAGAGTTTTATCGGAAGGGAAGTGGGACTTCGAGGTTTCTCTTTCTTTTGAAAACCTTGTTGTAACGCATGATGTAAATCAAAAATTCTCTCTCGGCGGCTTTGAATTTACTGCAAAAGGCATAACTGTCTCGCCCTATTTTATTTCGATGAATTTGACAGTGGATGATGAGAATTATGAAAAGCTGAATTATATAAGAGAACCTTTGCAAGTAGACTGGAACCCGATAGCTTTAGGTTATTCTGAATGGGACAGGTTTGTTAGGGCTGAACAGCCCGAAGCGTTGCTCATCATGGCGGACGGTAACGAAATCGCGGTAAAAATACCATTTAATATTTCATTTATAAGCAAGGACGTGGTTATTAACTTTACACCCGAAGTTGTGATTGACCCCGAACAGATTAAATATATAAATATCGGAGATTCGAGATTCGAGATAAATTAAAGACTTTTAAACACAAAAACAAACGCCGAGCGGACTGACCCGTTCGGCGTTTAGTTATTTTATGTATGAGGATTAAGTACGAGAATTTAATTTTCCCCGCAGGTAATAAAAAACCTCTTTATCATCGGACACTTCTACTTTTGATTTATGATTATCATGTTCAAGAAACAGATTTTTGCGGACGAACTCGTTATCCTCATGACCGTCTTCAATACAAAGCGGTACACAGCTCAACATTATTCGCTGTACCACCGGAACAAGCTCACTGTCGGTCGGCAGAATAAGGAATCCTAAACCGCCGTAATACTTCTTCGGATGTTTTATGTTAGGGTCACGCGGCATTATAAAAAACGCCTGATAATGATTTCGATGGCTTAAACGATGTATGTCCGCAGTGATAAAATTATCGCTCACCGTTATAACTCCGTCAAATTCTTTTTTGGAGTTTATTTTAAAATCTATCCTATGTTCGTCTTTAATTAATATTTCGGCTATATCTATTTTCGGCTTCGTTTTTGCCCATGTAGTAAAGAAATAGCCGTAATACTTATCCTGTAGAATATTATCGGGATGGACGGGCTTCCATTGTTTTGAGAATAAATCTGTCTCGCTTATTTTATAACATTCGCAGATTAAATTCATGATTGTCGATGAAATCGTAGTATCGCTCCCGGTTAATTGACTGGCTTTACCTGTACTGATTCCGATTTTAGCGGCAAAATGAACATTGCCTTTTTCGTATTCCTTCATTTTGAGGATATTTCTTTTTGCCGTTTCGTTAAGATTTTTCTTCATGACGTAAACCCTCGTGAATATTTTTTTAATAAAATGAACAGTTTTTGAAATCCGTGAATAAAAATAACTTTTTAGTTAACGAGAATCATATTGCATATTTATAACTATTATTTTATTATTATAGCATAAAACACTCGGACTTGCAAGAAAAAAATAAGAAAGGCGGAAAGAATTATCATGAAGGAAAACATAAAGGAGTATAATACCACCGACTTAGTTATGAGTCTGCTCTGCTTTGCACTCGGATATGTCTTTATAAAATTCGTTCTGTTTAACCCGACCACGCTGTACGTGATGTTTTTTAACATCTGTTTTTGGAGTTTAGCTGTTTTTTATATAAAAAAAGACGGCAAAAGTCTAAAACCGCAACATATGGCACTACTCGGACTCGCCGTTTTATTCAATTTGGTTTATGCCGTTTCGTCAAACGCGCTGATAAGCTTTATCGGTGGTTCGTTTTCGGCATTACTCGGAGCTTATATCCTGTTTATTTCGGCGAATCGTTTTTCGGCTTTTAGCGGCAGCTTCATTACAGACCTCATACGTTCGCTGTTTATTGTGCCTTTCAGCGGGTTTTCAAAATGTTTTAGCGTTTTATGGTTCAATACCAAAAAGAAAAAACAGAGCAGGAATATATGGTATGTCATTATAGGGCTGATAATCGGTACGCCTGTAACAGCCCTTTGCGCCATACTCCTGATAAATGCGGATGATTCTTTCCGTGATTTAATAAGTAATGTCATAAACTTCGGTATAATCGAGATATGGGATTTTTTACTGCGTCTCGGATTCGGAATACCTGTAGGTGCATATCTGTTCGGAATGTTATTCTCGAACGTAAAAAAAGAAAACGAGCCTTCTGCGGATACCCCTTTACCGACGCACTTTGTTCCCGTATATGCTATCTGCGCGGCAGTAGCTCCTGTTTGTCTATTGTATATTATTTTCTTTATCAGCCATTTTTCGTACCTGACGTCTGCCCTCATAGGCTCACTTCATGCGGATTTCAGTTACGCCGAATATGCAAGGCAGGGATTTTTTGAACTCTGTGCGGTCGCTGTAATTAACTTGCTGATAATAATTTTGTTAAACATACTTGATAAAAAAGAAAATGACGAAACAGCAAAAGGCATAAAGTTCTTTACCCTGTTCATAGCTTTTTCATCAGTAACGCTGACCGTCACGGCACTGGGGAAGATGCTGCTGTATATAGGCAGATACGGGCTTTCACCGCTTAGAGTGTATACGTCGTGGTTTATGGTTTTATTATTAATATGTTTTATAATAACGGCAATCCGAGTTTTTGCAAAACGGTTAAAAATTTTCAGGGCGTTATTTGCGGCGTTTACCGTGATGATAGGCTTGTTATGCTTTGGCGATGTAGACGGGATAATCGCCGATTATAACATTAACGCATACAAAAGCGGAAATTTAGAAGAGCTTGATGTAAACCTGCTTTATTATTTATCCGATTCTGCCGTTAAATATGCTATCCCGCTCGCCGACGACGAAAAGGCGGGTGAAGAGATAAAAAGATACTTAGAGGCGAAGCACATTAAGCTTGAAAACCTTGAATTTAATCAATACAACTATGAAAGCTTATATGCGCGAAGCAAACTTCGTGAGTATTTTTCGCCCCAAGGTACTGTTTCATACGTCAATTTGTTACGTGAGGTTTAGTTTAACATATCTAAAGAAAACTCCTCACCCTTTACGGAAACCCTTAACCGTTCTCCTCGTTTTATCGTGTTATCCACAATCCTTTGCGCGAGCAAGTCTTCAATCTGTGAGGTGATGACCCGTCTGAGCGGTCGAGCACCATACTTTACGTCATAACCGAGCTTCACGAGTTTTTCGACCGCACTTTCGTCAAAGCTGATTTCCAATCCTAAGTTTGATGCACGGCCGGAGAGTTCACCGAGCATATTCAGGCAGATTTTACTTATATCGTCTTGGGTCAGCTTATTAAAAATAATAATATCGTCCACACGGTTTATAAACTCGGGTTTGAAAGTTCTCTTTAATTCATCGATAATTAACGTCTTTTTATCTTCGTTTTGAGTGGAATGATTTCCGTTAAAACCGAGGATTTGTCCGCCATCGCTTATAATTCTCGCACCTACGTTCGACGTCATAATCACTACGGCGTTTTTAAAGCTCGCCTTACGCCCGTCGGAAGCGGTTAAAACGCCGTCTTCCATAATTTGTAAGAGTATATTAAATATATCATGATGCGCTTTTTCAATTTCATCGAATAATACAACAGAATAAGGCTTTCTGCGAATCTTTCCGGTAAGCTGCCCGCCCTCGTCATATCCGACATATCCCGGCGGGGAGCCGATTAGTTTAGAAACTGCGTGCTTTTCCATGAACTCGGACATATCGAAGCGAATAATCGCATTTTCATCGCCGAATAGAGCCTCGGCAAGAGCCTTGCAGAGTTCGGTTTTTCCCACGCCCGTAGGTCCGAGAAAGAAGAAGGAACCAACGGGGCGGTTGGGGTTTTTCAATCCTGCCCGCCCGCGTCTTACCGCCTTTGCGAGAATGCTGACGGCTTTTTCTTGCCCTATTACGCGGTTTTCTATAACTGTTTCAATACCTGCGAGTCGTTTCGCCTCGTCCTCACAGAGACGGTTCATGGGAATACCCGTCCATTTTGCCGTGATTTCGGCTATTTGTTCCTCGCCGACCTCGCCGCAATCCTCACCGCTATTCCGAAATTTCTTCTTTAACTCGTCTAATTCCGATAAAATCTCCTTTTCGCCGTCACGGAGTCCGGCGGCGGCTTCAAAATCCTGCGAGCCGATTGCGCTGATTTTCTCACCGACAATACGCGAGAGCTTATCTTCAAGCTCCTTTACAAGCGGCGGAGCGGTAAAAGCTCTCAGTCTCACCGCGGAAGCCGCCTCGTCTATCAAGTCTATCGCCTTGTCGGGTAAGAATCTGTCGTTTATATACCTTACAGACATGGAGACCGCCGCAGTGAGTGCTTCGTCAAGGATTTTAACCTTGTGATGCGCTTCATATTTATCTCTCAGCCCGAAAAGAATATCAAGTGCGGATTTTTCATCGGGTTCATCGACTGTAACAGGCTGAAACCGCCGTTCGAGCGACGGCTCTTTCTCGATATATTTTCTGTATTCATCGATAGTGGTCGCACCTATAAGCTGTATTTCACCCCTTGCAAGCAGGGGTTTCAAGATATTAGCCGCATCAATAGCACCCTCGGCGGCACCCGCTCCTATAATTGAGTGGATTTCATCTATGAATAATATAATATTACCATCCCTGATTATTTCATCGAGGGCGGATTTTATACGCTCTTCAAAATCACCCCGATACTTCGCACCTGCGAGCATTGATGATATATCCAGCATAAAAACCCTTTTACCTTTAATATTTTCGGGGACTTCGCCGCTCGCTATTCTGAGTGCGAAGCCTTCGGCGATTGCGGTCTTTCCGACGCCGCTTTCGCCTATCAGACAAGGATTATTCTTGCGGCGGCGAAGCAGGATTTGGATTATACGCTCAATTTCACAATTACGGCAGATTACGGGGTCTATTTTCTTTTGACGCGCAAGTTCGGTTAAATCCCTGCCGTACTTATGCAAGACGCCTTTTGTGTTTTTGCGATGCTCTGTATTTCCCGCATAATCATAGACGCCGTCGGAAATACCGTCAATACGGTTTTTTAACTCGTTTGATGTTGAGTGGGTGCAGTCGCCGCTGACCGCGTTAAGATTGACCCCTAATTCTCTCAGAATAAGAACGGCATAACACTCGGTGTCTTTTATGACGGCGCGTAAGAGGTGTTCTGTCCCCACAAAACTTCGGTGCGTTTCGCGTGCCTCGGAGAGGGCGTTCTCCATTATCCGCTTACTTCTCGGCGTAAAGTCGCGCAGGTCAAGCTTCGTGGGTATTCCGCGACCTACCGTCGTTTCTATCCTGCGGTATACCTCGTCACGGGTTACGCCGTGCTTTGTCAGTGCTAAACATGCCGCAGTATTTTCCGCACTCAAGAGACCGCAGAGCATATGTTCGCTCCCCACATAGATATGTCCGAGAGACATGGCGGCGTTAAGGGCTTCTTCAAGCGCGCGGCTCGCCTTTTCGGTAAAATCGTTAAATTCTATCATTGTTTCGCCTTTCTTTATTATCGGTATAATACGGTTTACCCTTTAATTACGCTGTAACTGTAACATATTTCCCCTTAAAGCATACAATTTATTATGAAACGTTTCATACACCATTAATCAATTAATCTAAGGAGGAACATAATATGTTTTTCGGAAACGGAAATTGTTGCTGGATAATCATCATCCTGCTTCTTCTCTGCTTCTGTTGCGGCGACGGCTTTGTAGGCGGAGCGGCAGGCGGATGCAACGGCGGATGCTGCAACGGCGGATGCAACCCCTGTGGTTGCTGAACAGTACATTAAACGGAATATAAGCGGCGGAAAAACTCTGCCGCTTTTCCGTTATCGGGCTTTTCGCTGAATAAATCCGATTTAAGCGCGTGCTTTAAGGTTTTAGAAAACTGTAATAAAGTTGTAATCGCTTTGTAACCAATTTGTAATAAGTTTTTTATCCGCTGAACCTCGAAAATGGAAAATTTATGAAAAAAACTATATTCTGCGTTAAATTCAAGCTTCTGCTTTATAGTGTTTTTTTATATATATTCACTCGATATTAAGAATAATACAGGGCGTTATTTGTATAAATGTGACATAAATGTGCCGAAAGTAAAAAAAAATTCACATAAAAAGATGATTTTGTCTTGACAAAACGAAATGAACGTGGTAATATGTGTCTATGGTTGCTTAAAAAGTAACCGAATATTTTACTCAAACAAAAAATTATGAGGTGAAAGGCATGAAAAAACTATTAGCACTTATTTTATCGGCACTTATGATTGTCGGATTCGCAGCGGGTTGTACCAGCAGTGAAGATGGCGGCGGCACCGGCGGCGGCGGCGGTGGCGGTGGCGGCGGCGGAGATGACGCCGGTTCTACTCCCGTTGTTCCCGTAGACTCAAGCAAAGAAGACCTTAGAGTTTGGTCGTTTACCGACGAAATCCCCAACGCAATCGCAAGATATGTTGAAATGAACCCCGATTCTCAAGTGGCAAACTTCAACATAATCCCGACCATTCTTACCGACTGGTCCGGCGACTTTGAAAACGGCATTAAACCGGCACTTGAAGCCGGCGGAAGCAACGCCCCTGACCTTTACATGGCTGAACAGGCGTTTGTTCTGACCTTCACACAGGGCGACTATTCTTCTTTCGCAATGCCCTACAACGAAATGATTGACGGTCTCGATACTAAGATATCTGATGCTCAGTTAGCACAGTACGCTGTAAAAGCGGGAACAAGAGGCGACGGCAATGTAGTTGGACTGCGTTTCCAAGAAACAGGCTCATGCTTAATCTATCGTCGTTCTATTGCTGAAGCGGCTTTCGGCGCATCTGACCCTGCTACTGTAGCAGCGGAAACAGGTCCCGGCTGGGATAAGTTTAAAGCAGCTGCACAAAAAGTCAGCGATGCAGGTTATGCTATGGTTTACGGCGACGAAGACCTTTGGCAGGTTGCACGTGACGGCGCGACACAGCCTTGGATAAACTCCGCAGGCAAACTCGTAATTGACCCTGCTCGTGAAGCTTATTTTGACCTTGCTAAAGAATTCTACGACAACAAATGGGTTGTAGGTTCAGGCGCTTGGGATGATGGTTGGTTCGCAGGCATGGCAGGAACAACTACTCCTCCGGTATTCAGCTATATCGGTCCTGCATGGCTCATCAACTACCAAATCAATGACAACGCACTCTCCGGCGAATCTTTCGGCGACTGGGCTGTTACCACCTCTCCTCTTCCTTGGGCATGGGGCGGCACATGGCTTATGGCTAACAAAGACCTTACCGGCGACAAGAAAGCCGCTGTAGCTGAAATCATTGAGTGGATTACACTTGACACTTCAAACGACGGTTTCCAATATCACTTCGCAAACGGTACTCTCTATGAAGGCAGCGCATTATTCCCCGATGAAGCTAAAAAGGTTACTGACGGAACAAACGCTAAAGACGCAGTTGCTTCCAAAGTTGTTATGGAAAAATCTGTAGGTACTCTCGCGGTTGTTGACGGACAAGACATTTTTGAATACTTCCTCCCTGCCGGACAGAATGCAAGTTCTGACCACTGGCATGAGTGGGACCGCGCGCTTAACGGCGAATTCCAGAACCAATGCCGTATGTACTACAACGGTGAAAAGTCCAAAGAAGAAGCTATTCAGGACTTTAAAGTTTGGGCTAATGAAACTCTCGGTGTCGCTATCGACTAATTGCTCTTAAAAATGTTCGATGACTGAGCTCCTAAAAGCGGGGCGGATAGAATTACTGTCCGCCCCGTTTTCTTAGGCGGAAAGGAAAATAATGCAAAGAAAGAATTTTAGTTACGCCAAATATGGTTATCTTTTCTGTATACCTTTTGTTTTGGCGTTTCTCGTATTTTCGCTGTACCCCCTTATATACACGGTGGGTATCAGTTTCTCAGATATGTCGGGTGCCATGACAGTGGACAGGGAGTTCGGAATCCAAACTAAAATCGTAGTTGACGAGGACGGAGAAGCTGTCTTGGATAGCGACGGTAACATAGTCAGAGAATTAGACCTTTTCGGGAACTACCGAGAGGTTTTAGGTTTTCAGACTTTTAAAAGAGCGTTTAACGTTACGCTTAAACTCTGGATAATGAATTTTATTCCGCAAATCTTACTTGCAATTGTTCTTGCCGCATGGTTCACGAGCAGGTGGACAAAAGTTAAGGGGCAGGGATTATTTAAAGTGCTTTTCTATATGCCCAATATCATAACGGCAGGGAGCATAGCCGCGTTGTTCAGCGCGTTGTTTATGCACCCTTACGGAGTTGTCAACGACACTCTTATCAGCTTAGGTATTCTCGAAGAGGCTAAAAACTGGGGAATGGACACTAATGCAACACAGTATACGGTTTCGTTTATTCAATTTTGGATGTGGTACGGATATACTATGTTGCTTGTTATTTCCGGTATAATAGGACTGAACCCGCAGATGTACGAAGCGGCAGACATAGACGGAGCAGGTCCCACGAAGCAATTCTTCTACATAACCCTTCCAAGTTTAAGAACCATCCTCCTTTATATTTTTGTTACGAGCTTAATAGGCGGGTTAAACATGTTTGACATTCCGCTTATGTACTCGGACGGAGGACCGGGCGGCGCAACGAGAACCGTCAGCATAGCCATCTATCAGCAGGCGTTTTCAGGAGCCAGACGATATAATATGGCTTCCGCGATGAGCTTAATC
The DNA here is from genome assembly GCA_009778065.1 of Oscillospiraceae bacterium. GTDB lineage: Bacteria > Bacillota > Clostridia > Oscillospirales > Ruminococcaceae > Ruminiclostridium_E. The sequence goes on along the minus strand of WRKM01000030.1, from coordinate 13,788 downwards.
ATGTTCGTCGTAATAGGTGCTTGTTCACTCGTACTCTTCTTTATAATGCGTGACAAAGATGCGGCAAAAATTAAGAAAATGTTAAAAGCAGAAAGACGCGCTATGAAAAAAGCAGGGGGGGTGCATTAAATGGTTGGTTCAAAAAGTCAAAAAGCGTTTAGAATAACTTTTAAAGTTTTAATTTACACAGTTTGTATATTTCTGTCAATTCTGAGCATTTTCCCGTTCATAATAATGCTCGTGAACGCGACCAGAAGTAACCAACAAATTCTGTCGCAATCTCTTACGCTGATACCCGGTACCAGCCTTGCGGACAATTTCAAGCCGCTCACCCGCGGAACATTTAACGCAGTTGTGGGATTTAAAAATTCCATAATAATAGCCGCAGGTGCCACGATATTTGCGACCTATTTTTCATCTATCACAGCGTATGCGCTGACTGTTTATGACTGGAGACTCAGAAACGGATTCTTCACCTTCATAGTTGCGGTCATGATGTTACCGGCACAGGTGTCAACAATCGGTTTCTACCAGTTTATGTACAGCTTAGACTTAGTAAACAATTTTATACCCTTTATCGTTCCGTCCATAGCCGCACCGAGCATAGTTTTCTTTATGCGGCAGTATTTACTTTCGACATTTTCCGTCGATATTGTAAATGCGGCGCGGATAGACGGCGCCAACGAGTTTTACACGTTTAACATGATTGTCTTGCCTATGATGAAACCGGCGATAGCCATGCAGGCGATATTCGTATTCGTCGGAAGCTGGAACCAATTATTGTTACCGCTCATCCTTTTAACAGACCAGAAAATGCAGACCATGCCTATAATGGTAAGAGCATTAAATGCGAACTTCATAAAAACCGAGTACGGTGCGACTTACTTGGGACTTACGTTGTCTATGATACCGCTGTTTATTGTTTATTTCGCTCTGTCAAAATACATAATAGCAGGGGTACAATTAGGCGGTGTAAAGGAATAATTAAAAGAAAAATTAAAATTTTCAAGCTCATTTTTAAAGTGGGCTTGTTTTTTTTAGAAAAATGTGGTAGAATATTAAGTAATCAATAGAAAAAATAAAATCTGCTCTCGAAAGGAAAAAACAGATGAAAAGCATAAAACGCACGCATTACTGCGGAGAAGTAACCGAAGCGGAGGTTGGTCAGACCGTTGTTGTAGGGGGATTTGTAAACCGTGTAAGAGACAAGGGCGGTCTCATATTCATAGACCTGCGTGATATAACGGGAATCGTGCAGCTTGTTTTCGATGAAACTACAGAACGCGGCATCTTTGAAAGAGCCGCAAGCGTAAAAAGTGAATATGTACTGATGGCGAGCGGCGAACTGCGAACCCGCGAGAGTATAAAAGCAGATATGGCTACGGGTAAAGTCGAGATAATAGTAAAGGATTTACAGATTTTATCGAAATCCGCACCCCTGCCTTATGATATACATGGTGAAAAGAAAGCGAATGAGGAGCTTAGATTAAAGCACCGCAGTCTTGACCTGCGAAACGCCGAACTGCAAAAAAACCTTATCCTGAGGCATAATTTAGCTAAGGCGACCCGCGATTATTTCTATGCCAATCGTTTTTTTGAGATTGAAACACCTATGTTTATAAAATCCACCCCTGAGGGTGCGAGGGATTTCCTTGTACCGTCGCGGCTTCATGCAGGGAAGTTCTATGCTCTTCCGCAGTCGCCGCAGATTTATAAACAACTGCTGATGATTTCGGGCTTTGACCGTTATATACAGCTTGCGCGGTGTTTCCGTGACGAAGATAACCGTGCCGACCGTCAGCCGGAATTTACTCAGATTGACTTAGAAATGTCATTTGTTGACGTTGATGATGTGCTTGAAATACTTGAGGGCTTTGTGAAACACGTAATGCGCGAGGTAATGGACGTAGAGATATTAGAGCCTATTCCGCGCCTTACTTATGATGAGGCTGTCGCCAAATACGGTACGGACAAACCCGACACTCGCTATGATATGGAGATTGCCGATATAACCGCACTTGTAAAACCGACAGAATTTGCGGTTTTTGCCGATGCTGAAAGTGTGAGGGGTATAACAGCAAAGGGCGGAGCGGAACTTTTAACACGTAAAGAGATTGACAAACTTATTGAATTTGCTAAAGGGATAGGCGCAAAGGGTCTGTCTTATATCAGGTGGATAGAAGACAAGCCGGGTTGCTCATTCGCAAAATTTGTGAGCGAAGAAAAGCTTATGGAAATCTGTGCCGCACTCGGTTGTGAAAAAGGCGACGTCGCCATTATAGCGGCAGATAAAACTAAAGAAGTCTTTCGGATTTTAGGAGCTATGAGGACGAATTTGGCAGATAAGCTTAATCTTATTAAAAACACAGAGGTTTACAATTATTTGTGGATTACTGAAATGCCGTTCTTTGAGTACAATGACGAGAGCGGCGAATGGGATGCAATGCACCACCCGTTTACCATGCCGCACGATGATTGTTTGCAATACTTAGATACAGGCGAGTATGGTAAGGTTTATGCTAAGGCGTATGATTTAGTTTTAAACGGCGTTGAACTATGTAGCGGTTCAATAAGGATCACCGATTTCGAGCTTCAGGAGCGTATGTTTAAAGCACTGAGGCTAACGAAGGAAGAAATAGAAGCTAAATTCGGGTTTCTTATCGACGCATATAAATTCGCCGCACCACCTCACGGCGGCGCGGGAATAGGCTTAGACAGGTTGGCTATGCTTCTCTGCGGTGCGAAAAGCCTGCGTGACGTCACGGCGTTTCCGAAGACAAAGGACGCATCCGAGCTTATGTCGGGAAGTCCTTCTGAGGTTGACGAAAAACAGCTTAAAGAACTGCATATTGAAATAACCGGTAAATAGGAGTCTATAAAAATGAAAAGAATAATAACTGTTTTAGCAGTATGCTTGGCATTGAATCTCTCATTAATGATTTCTTTCGCCGACACTCTGGCACCGCCATACGCATATAAAATTGAAATTGACGACTCTAAGGTTTTGATTATGTTGCCCGAAAATGTAATTTTCGATGGCATAGAAAAATCGGGCTTATATATAAATGCAAGCCCTTACGAAAATATATATTATTTTAATAACTACTTTTTTCCGAGCGAAGTAATATCAAGTGACGGAAGATTTTGGGTTGATATGCCTTGGGTTAGGCAAGATAATTTAGGCAACCCGTCATGGACAGAGGATGACTGGAGCGGTGATTTATCCCCGTATATTTTAACCCCGGCGATTGACTTTTACAAGGATGGCTATTTAATAAAAAGCTATGAAGTATGGGAATTAATGGATGACGTTTCAAAAAGCACGATTTCGGCTTCGCATATGACGTGGGCAGACTATCATAGACAAGTTTTTGATTCGGACTTAAATATTTTGTCTGTAACCGCCCTTGACGGAAAAACAACGTATTTTGATATTACGACGGGGTTAATAATTTCAGATTCTCCCGAACCGGTTATAAACAATTCCGGGAATTTCGCAAATAAAGTTGTAATACTTTGGGAGCCACATTCCGAAATGCAACCTGATGAAAGAATTAAAATAATAGGCGAAAACCTTGAAGTAACCGCTCAAAAACCCGAAGTAACCGCCCAAAACCCAAAAACCTCCGCAGACGGTTATACAAGTGTTTTATCATCGTTTATTATTTGCATCATCGCTTTAATTAATTGTTTTATTCTGTTAATAATTAAAAAGCGGAGGAAAGTCTAAATGTGCGGCGACGAACACTTCATGCGTATCGCGCTTCTTGAAGCAAAAAAAGCCGCCGACATCGGCGAGTGTCCCGTAGGTGCGATTGTTGTTGACGGGCAGGGAAATATTGTCGGCAGGGGACACAATCTTACAGAAAAAGAACGCTCCCCTTTAATGCACGCAGAACTCATCGCAATACAACAAGCCGCACTGAAGCTAAGCACTTGGCGGCTGAAAGATTGCACTATTTATGTAACCCTCGAACCCTGCCCCATGTGTGCGGGCGCAATTTCAAACGCACGAATAAAACGCCTTGTTTACGGCGCGTTTGATGAAAAAGGCGGAGCCTGTGCATCGTTGCTCAACCTATACGACTACCCCGTAAACCATAAACCTATGGTACGAAGCAGGGTATTGGAAAGTGAATGCGGCGCAGTTTTAAGTGAGTTTTTCAAACGATTGCGAGAGCAGACTTAGTGTTTAGTCCTCAAGCCCGTTAAAATCATCGAAATCGTCAGAACCGCAGAAGCAGTATTTATCTCTGCATAAGTGATTTGCGATTGCTACGACGGAAAGGGCTACAGCCGCTATTCCTAAGGCGATGACAGTAAACTTGAATAATGTTTTCATAAAAACGGTCTCCTTTTATTTCATTTATTTTGCGTAATAATAAAAAAGTGGAGGATTTAAGGCTTGGACAGATATAAGCGACTTGCGTCTAATACGTTAATCCTCGCGCTTGGTCAATTTGGCTCGAAGCTGTTAGTTTACATAATGATGCCGTTTTATACCGGTGTACTCGGTCCGAAAGGTTACGGTGAAGTAGGCGTTATTGTAAATGCGAGTATGCTTATTATGGGCGTCATTACGTTATCAATCGGCGAATCGGTGATACGCTTCGGGCTTGACGACAAGTACGATAAATCTCAGGTTTTTTCGATAGGTCTGATTACTACGTTAACCGGATTAATCATATTTATACCTTTTGTACCTTCTGTAGGGCTGATTGACTTCCTGTCTGACTACAGTATACTAATATATCTGTATGTCTTCACGGGAAGTATAAAAAGCGTCTGCGCTCTTTTCGTTCGCTCCACGGGGAATGTGCGGCTTTTTGCCATAGACGGTATCTTTACAACCGTTGTGAATATCTCGCTGAATTTAATCTTTTTGCTTGGATTTAATTTAGGTGTTCTCGGTTATGTTTTGTCGGTGGTGCTTGCGGATTTGGCGTCAATCGTGTTTTTATTTTATACAGGCAGGCTCACGGCGTATTTAAGGCTTTTCGGGATTGACAGACAGCTTCGCAGACTTATGTATAAGTTTTCGATTCCTATGATACCGACCGCAATTATGTGGTGGGTAACGAGTGTTTCCGATAGCTTTTTTATCACTGCGATGCTCGGTTTTGAATATGCGGGTATATATAATGCCGCATATAAACTGCCTAATATTATAGCTCTCGTTTCCGGAATATTCTCCCAGGCATGGAACATGTCAGCAATTACGGAGCGAAACTCCCGAACAATAGCAAAATTTTATTCCGATGTATTTAATTTTTATCAATCTGTGATTTATATTATTGCGGCGGCGATGCTGTTGTCTATAAGACAGCTTCTCGGTATAATGGCGCAAGGAGAGGGTTTTGACGAGGCGTTCAAACATTCTCCGCTCATCATCTTAGCGGTTGTTTTTACTTGCTTTTCTACGTTTATGGGGAGTGTTTACGTTGCCTCTAAAAAGTCTGTCCGTTCAATGCTTACCGCTATGGGAGGCGCGGTCGTGAACATAATTTTAAACCTCATTCTTATACCGCCCCTTGAAATTGACGGCGCGGCGTTGGCGACGTTAGTTAGCTATATAGTTATTTTCACGGTTAGGGTAGTCGATACCCGCTCGCTCGTTTTCATGGATTTAAAACCGATTAAGATGGGCTCGAATTTGATTCTGCTCTGTGCTATGGGTGCGGTGGTGATGTTTGCCGAGAACGTAATGTTTTATCATATAACGCTCTCTGCGTTATTTTTGCTGATAATTATAATCAACTACCGCGCGGGTTTAGCGGCACTACAGTTTTTCCTCAGAAGAAAAAGTAATTCGCAGGGGGCATAAAAACGGTTATTCGTACCTTTTTATTACGTTCTCGCTGTTCCTGATTAAATTAAGAAGCGCGGCGGCTTGTTTATTATACTCGCTTTCAAGTAACGCAGTTGTTATCAGGGTATTTACACCTTCGGGCATCGAATCGACGAAATAATTATCGCTCGTATCGTTAATCGCCGAGAGCGCCGTACCTTCAGCAAGCAACTCGCCTGCGGAGGCGGCACGGAATGCCGAATCTTCATCAATAATAAATAAGTTTTTATCGTTCTTAGGGTTTAACTTGTATACAAGACGGAACGATTTATAGATACCGAGAGAAAGAATCGTAGTTATGCTCTGGGTGAGTTTTTTGTTTTTGGATTTACTTAGGATGGAGTAAATAACATCTATACTGCTGATAATCAGCTTTTTAGCGAGGGAAGATGAAAATGAGAAGCCATCCGCCTTACCTGTCGTGCTACCCTCCGGAATATCGTTTTCGGTGAGGAAAATTCCGCTTCTCACGGGTGAGCGACCTAAAATATAGTCGGTAGATACGTTATAATAATCCGCCGCCCTCACCAAAAAATCTAACCCGCACTCACGCTTTCCTTTTTCGTAATGAGAAAGCAAAGCCTGTGCAATTCCGAGGTCTTCGGCGGCTTGCTTCTGGCTTATATGCTTTTCGCTTCTGAGCAGCGATAATATACGGGGAAAAGCGTTGTTCATTTTATATCGACTCCTGTTAAAGACATTTCTGACTGTAATATTATTATATAAAAAAACACAGGGTATTGTAAAGTGGCATAATCGACAAAAAAAGACAATACAATTCAGTAATAAATTTGTTATTAATTCTATTGACAAACTAAATATTCCTGCAAAGGGCTTTAAAATCTATGTTTAAGAACAACAAAAAAACACTTTTATTACATAGCTGTTGCGCTCCGTGCAGTACAACGGCTATAGAAAGGTTAAAAGACAGTTATGAAATCGCGCTTTATTATTATAATCCCAACATTATGCCCGCCGCCGAGTATGAAAAACGGTTGGCGGAACAAAGGCGATTTGCTTCAATTCAAGATTTAGAGCTATTTACGGGTGAGTACGAAACAGACATTTTTATCAGAGATACGAAGGGGCTTGAAGACGAGCGTGAGGGCGGTGAACGCTGTCGCCGTTGTATTGCTCTGCGGCTTAATAAAACTGCCCAAGCCGCTATATCAAAGGGGTTTGAGTCCATTGCAACAACACTTTCCGTCAGTCCGCATAAAAATACCGCGCTGATAAACACGATATTGAGCGAAATCGGCAGGTGCTACACACTAAACCCACTCCTTGAAGACTTTAAGAAGAAGGACGGATTTAAAAAGTCGCTCGAACTTTCAAAAAAATACGGACTTTACAGGCAAAGCTATTGCGGGTGCGTTTTCAGCAGATTAAAGAAGTAAATATCGCATATTTTATCCGTGTTTTAATTAAAATTTAATTAAAAATTTCGTGAAAATGAAAAAAAATAAAAAAAAGGCTTGACAGGATTACTAAAAGTGTGTATAATTATAAAGGTCAGCGTGCCTGATTATGTAAAATGTTCAAACCTGCCGTCTTTACTCCTATGGAGGAAAACGAATAGAATGGTTTCGCCTCTGTAGCTCAGTCGGTAGAGCAGCGGACTGAAAATCCGCGTGTCGTTGGTTCAATTCCGACCGGAGGCAGTGTCGAGTTGCGGAATTAGCTCATTTGGTAGAGCGCCACCTTGCCAAGGTGGAGGTAGCGAGTTCGAGCCTCGTATTCCGCTTGCGTGAAGCCCCGCTTAGGCGGGGCTTCACAGAAGAGGGAGTGTTCCCGAGTGGCCAAAGGGGGCAGACTGTAAATCTGTTGCGTAAGCTTCGGTGGTTCAAATCCGCCCACTCCCATCTATACGAACTAATGCGAACACCTACCGATTTTTCATAGTCGGCGAGGCGGTCGCGTTTGTTTTTTCTCTGAAAGACTTAAAGTAAAAAAGAGACGAGACTCCCGCACAATTAAAAATGTGCGGGAGCAATTTTTATTGACTATGAGGAACTAAAAACACGTAAAAACTCCAAAAATATGAACAACAAAGCGAGGGTAAACCCATTTAAACTTGAAAATATTCAATTGCCAAAAATTTAAGCCACCATTTTTTCAAACAACTGCGAATCGGTGCGATTTTTTTGAATCTTATTACCCTGCATGAGAATAAGGGAAATCGGCGAGGAAATCTCCACCCTACCCCTGACAAGGAAGACTATCTAAAAAAATTTTTCGGCGAATGTGTTACCTATCATTGACACTTTAACAGCGTAGCGAAAATAATTCCCCCCGCCCTATTGACATTCACGCCCAAATCGTTTATAATAAGAGCGTGAAAGTCAGGTGAATCGTTATGAGCAAGTTTGAAACATTGGATAATATCCTCAAAAACAACAACGGCTACTTGAAAACAGCCGATGCTGTCGGTGCGGGGATTTCTAAAACTTACCTCGGCGAATATGTGCGGGAGCGAGGATTGGAGCGGGTTTCGTATGGGATTTATATGTCCGAAGATGCGTGGGAGGATAGATTGTTTATTATCCAAACAAGGTATCCGGCGGCGATTTTTTCCCACGAAACAGCGTTGCACTTGCTGAACCTTGCCGAGCGCGAGCCTTCCGAATTCTCCTTGACACTCAAAAGCGGGACAAACTCAACGGCATTAAATAAAGAGGGCGTTCGGGTCTATAAAATTAAGAATGAGCTTTTTGAAGAAGGGCTAATGCAGGTCGAATCGCAGTTTGGAAACGATTTGAGGGTGTACAATGCGGAGCGAACTATTTGCGATTTAATTCGTAGTCGCCGAAATATTGAAATTCAAGATTTGCAATCCGCCGTCAAGGGTTATGTCAAGCGTAAAAATAAAAATATCCCGCTGTTAATGCGGTATGCCGAGCTTTTTTCGGTGGAGAAAATCATCAGACAATACTTAGAGGTGCTTTTATGATACGCACATCAAGGCAGTTGAAATATAATCGTTAATTTAAACTCAAACTAAAATCGAGAGGAGAACCCCATGCCACACATCGTAATCAAAACCATCAACGGAAAATCACCGGAGCAACTTCAACAAGCCGCCGAAAGCGCAATCGCCGCCGCCAGCAAGACCCTCGGTAAGCCCGAAAAATACTTATCTGCCGCCGTTGAGGAATACTCGTTCGGCGAGTGGGAGGGCGTGTACAATGAGAGTATTAAGGACAACGACAGCGTGTTAGTCAAGCCCGGCTACACCAACCCCGTGACATTTGAATAATGGCAATACGACAACTTACGAACTGGAACGACCCGCTTTTTCACCGACAAAATCAAATAATATGAAACCGGAGGATTCTCACCATGTCAACTTTAACAACAATCGAAACAATCAAAACCCGCTATTCATGCCGCGCGTTTTCGGACAAAATGCCGAGCGATGCCGACTTGCAGACAATCGCCCAAGCCGCGCTTGCATCGCCGAGTGCGATGAACCTGCAACCGTGGCGAGTAATTATCGTGAAAAACAAAGAATTGCTCGCCGAATTTGAAGCAGAGGGCATGAAAAACATCGCCGCATTGCCCGACAAAGGCACCCATGAGCGGATTATGTCGCGTGGCGGTAAGCTTTACTACAACACACCGTGCCAGTTTATTATTCCGATTCCGAAAGACAGCAAGTGGGCGCGGCTCGACTGCGGAATTATAACCCAGACAATAGTTTTAGCGGCGGCTTCGCTCAGAATCAACAGCCTGATTTGCGGACTGATTGAGTTTGCGTTTTCCGGTGAAAAAGCGCAGTATTTCAGAGAGAAACTTGACATTTCCGATGATGAGGAAATCGGCATTTCGATATTGCTCGGTTACGCTGATGAAGCGGGTGTGAAGCCGCCGCACGAGTTGGATTTGAGCAAGATTAGCGTGGTGGAATGAACGGAGGTGTCGATGAGCCTTATATCTTTCTTCAAAAAACCTAAACCGCTATCGGAAACGCCTTTGAAATTGAAAATTATACTAAAACATACTCGTTATCCCCATTGCCTGCACCGTGCTTAACAATCAACCCCGCACCCGTCATTTCACGAATAATATTATACGCTCGTGTCTGCTTCACCGACAGAATTTCTTGCACGATTTCATTCGTAACGGATGGATTAACTTGCAAATAATCTAATACAGCCTTGTGTTGCGGCTTAGGTTTCGGGGCATTTTTGAGCGGACGGGCGTAATTCATGTTCGGCAAAGTCAGGGAAAACGCGCCGTTTGTGGCGGTTATTTCAGGCTTGACTCCAAAATCCTCGTAATACTGCATAATGAGCCGTAAGCCCGTCCCGTATGCCTCAATGTGTTTTAGCCGATAAAAAACATTGGCTAATTTCTCGTTGCGCGGTTGAGAAACGCCCACAAACAAATCCTCTGTCCGCAGACCGGGCATGAGTCCGCCGAGCGACACAAACTCCATGCGGTCGTCGTAAATATTAACGATGATACTGCCGGAGAACCCGTAATCTCGATGCGCAAGGGCATTGAGCATGGCTTCACGCACAGCAATTTCGGGATAATCGTACTGCTCTATGCGGTCAAGCCCCGAAAAATTAGCGGCAAGGTTATTTGACAGATTCAGAAAATCGAAAGCCGAGCGCATTTGCTTAAAAAGAGAACCTTCGATTTCCTTGCGAGTTTTGAACTCGCCTTTTTTTGTGCCATTGAACACGGCAAACTTAATCGTGTGACTGCATTGGTCGGACAGCAAAAGCCCTAAATTGGTGAATAGTCCGTCTGCGCCGACAATCCCCAAAGTCCGCATTTGATTCTCGCCGAACGCCACGCCGCAACGCTCAAATTCCTCGGCGGCTTCCCTAAAAGTCAATTTCTGTATTAAAGAACGAGCGGTTTCAAACTTATCGCCGTCGGTTAGTTTAATCATTTCGCGGATTTGCTCAAAGCTTGCGGGTACACTTGACGCGCCTTGCCGCACATAGACCCCGGAGGGTTTTATACCTTTTTCAGGCAAGAAGTACGGCTTATGTGTCCCTTCGCCGACTGTTATATTAATGCCGCTTTCTTCGGTTTCGTACTTCACAAACATGGTCACATCGGGCAAAATGCCGTCGCGTATGCTGTTTGTAATCTGCGTAAGCGTTTCGTCCAAATCAGGTAACGGATAAGCGTTCCCGTCGTTATCACGCCCGACAAAAACCACGCCGCCGCCCGAATTGGCAAAAGCCATGACTTCCTTTTTAATGTCGGCGGTATATTCCCGCTTGTATTCTATATTGCTATTTTCACGCATAATTTCACCCTCATTTCACTTTTTCACTATTATAACACTTTATTTCACTTTTGTCAAGTGCAATGGTGAAATAAACGGAATTAATGCTTCGCCGTTGTCGGTTTCGAGCATATTATGGTGTATATTTGCAGAAATGTTCCGCAAATATACACCATAAAATTGTTGACAAGTGAAAAAGATATGATATACTAAAAGCCAAGGAGTGATGTTTATGCAGAGAATTCTTGGCGCGAAGTTATAAACTTAAAAAATCCAAAACACGGCGGTTAAAATCTTTCGCTTCCTCATACACTCCATGCCCGAAACCTTCATATATTATCAGCTCGCTGTTTTCTATTTTCGCGGCTATTTCTTCTGAAGAATTTACTCCAACTATTTTATCATTGTCAACCCCGATAACCAAAGTCGGGCATTTTATTTTTTCTAACTCGTCATAAGTGTCATGAGTGATACAAGCATTGGCTTGAATGATAAAGCGGCTGAAATCTTTTGGCTTGCCGATTTTGCTAAGTAACGGATACAGTGGTCTGTACTTTTTCAAACGCTTTTCTGTGTAAGATTTTTCCGTGGTATCAATGAAAATACTTTTATAGTCATTCGACTCCGCCATTTTTAGCCAACTGCCTATCACTTTTTGCACCGTTTCATTCTGCCTTGATAAAGTTACGGTTAATACAAGTTTCTCAACCAATTCGGGTTCGTCAATTGCGATATATTGTGCAATCATACCGCCTTGAGAAATGCCCATAATATCAGCTTTTACAATGCCTAACTTTTCCATTACAGTTTTGTAATCCGCCGCCATATCTCTTGTAGAATATCCTTTTTCCAAGTGGTTTTTTCGGCTGAAAACATATACTTTGTATTTGCTCGCAAAACATTTATACATTAAGGCAATGGGTAAAGCCGCACCTTTAACGGTTTTCAGCCCATCGCCCAAACCCGGAATCATAATCAAATTTCTATTGCCTTTTCCAAAGGAGATATAATCTATGTCTGTGTTTCCGATTTTTATGTTTGTGTTTTTGGCGTTATAGAACATACACTTTACTCCTGTTCAAAATATAATTTTTATTCGCAACCCTGTGAAAATCGGCTGATGCGGTTAATGCTTATTTGTTGAATTTTTCTAAAAACACAAAATCAACATTTTCATTAAGCGGCACTCTCTTAAATTCTTTGTATCCATTTTTGATATACAACGCTAAATTTTTACTGCTTAAATCGCTTGTAAATAATTCATATCTTGTGTTTGGATACAATTCTTCAGCGGCTGACAATAAAGCAGTCCCTATTCCTTGATTTTGAAACGAAGGCGATACTATTAATCTACCGATATGTAATGAATTATTTAATTGTTTAATTCTTACTGACCCTATAATTTCATCATTAACAACTGCTTTCAAAATTGTTCCACAATTAAAATCATCTGTTATACCGTCAATTGTTTGTGTTAAGGGTGGTATTGAATAATCGTTGACTAACTCCGCCTCACTTTGATAAGCGAGCTTTTGCAATGATAAAATAGACAGCAAATCGGATTTTTCAGCTTTAATAATTTTCATCAATGTAAACCTCCACAAAATAAAATTTTATTCGCAACCCTGCGGAAGTTGGTTGATGTGTCTAATGCACATTTTACTCACTTAACAGCAAGTCTCAACCTATAAGAAAAAATAATGTCAAATTCACCAATGCAATTTGAGGTTACAAGAACGCAAAATTCATCAACGTCTTTTTGAAATGATGTATCGAATTTCAAGGCATCCTGTATGCCGCCTTGGCTTAATGCAATGCCAATCATTCTTTTGGGAGTGCATTTTTCTACACCGTGGCAAACCATTTCTTTTGAAAAACGAAACTTTCCGAATGAATTTATTCTGCTGATGTAAGAATTTTTGTCGTTTCTGACTGCGGGTTTCTCCTGTGAAAAGCAAATATCATCTGCCTTATTTCTTACCTTGTGATACGCTTGTTCCACAATCCAATTGACAGCAGGAGGCCAGTCGCAATCAAAAATTGCCAAAACGCCGCCGGGCTTCAAAATCCTATGGATTTCCTCTAATGTACTGTCAATGTCAAACCAATGAAACGCTTGACTTACCGAAACGATATCAGCACACTCATCAAGCAAATCTATCTCATTTGATAAGCCTTTCATAAATGAAATATTGTTCGCTTTGATGCTTTTTTCAGCTTCGCTACGCATATCATCGTTTGGCTCAACACCTATTATGCTGTCTGCAACATCTTTCCAAATAAGAGTTGAAAGACCTGTTCCGCAACCCACATCAACAATAGTTTGAGGGTTTTTGTTGGCGTACAACAGCGTGGATTGCGTGATTATTTCGGGCGGAGTCGGTCTGCTGTCGTTGTACAATCCCGAAAATCCGTTAAATCTATCAATGTTTTCTTTGTTTACTGTTTTTTTCATAGTTAGACTCCGTGAATATAAATTTTATTCGCCCCCTGCGAAAATCGGTTGATGTGGTTAATGCTTATAACGCTCTAATAGTTTTCTTCTGCAAGTTTTACTGCTTCAATATCTGTGTTTTCAATCAGTTTATTAATCAGCCCCAAAACACCTAAAACCTCAGTATTGGTGTGACTTCCTACTAAAAGATTTATCCCCGCATATTTAGAGTATTGCTGAGAATATAAACTATACTCG
>WRKM01000029.1 GCA_009778065.1 Oscillospiraceae bacterium | reverse complement strand
ATCAATCAATCAATCAATCAATAGCTTCGCGATTTAACATCGCTTTATTTCCGTGTGCCGTGTTTACATATATTTTATTCAAGGCGACTACCCCGCATGTGCGGGAGTAGCCGCCTTTTTGCGTTTTAGCCTATTCGCAAAAAATCACAAAAAAATATTTTTAAGGAGTTCACAACATGAACAAGAAAACATTTTCAAAAATCGTAGCATGGGTAGTTACCTTCGCCCTCGCTCTCGCGATTATCCCCGCACTGCCCGGCGTGGTATTCGCGGACGACACGCCGACAGGCACGTTTGACCTATCAACCGGAGCATGGACGAACGGCACGGGAGTCGCAACATGGGACGGTACAATCCTAACCATAAATAACGGCGCAAATATTACAGTCACAGGAACAAGCACAGATAAACGGCGCATTGAAGTTGCCGCAAGCGCAACAGCGGCTGTAACCCTTAATGATGTGGAAATAGAAGGGCTTGACAATAACCAATCACCCTTGCTTTTGAACAACGGCGCAAAGCTAACCGTAACTCTTGTAGGCGAAAACACCCTCACGGCAGGCTTGGGATGCGCAGGTATACAAAACCCGGACGGAACTACGCTGACTATACAAGGCACAGGCAGTCTTACCGCGACCGGTGGCATTAGCGGCGCAGGTATCGGCGGCGGTGGTGCCACCGCGAGAGGCGGCACAATCACCATAACCGGCGGTACGATTACAGCTACAGGCGGCTTATTCAGCGCAGGTATCGGCGGCGGTTACGGTAGCAATAACCGGGGTTCGGGCGGTAATATAACCATAACAGGCGGCACGGTTACATCTACGGGCAACGGCGGTGGCGCAGGTATCGGCGGCGCCGAAAGCGATAACGGCGGCGGCACTATTAATATAACAGGCGGCAATGTTACCGCAATAGCAGGGAATCGTTCCACCTCAAGAGCAATCGGCGCAGGAGACGGTGTCACCTTTGGAGCGTCGACGTTTGGCACTGTTACTATTACAGGTAAGTACGACTTTTGGACGAATACAAGCAACACCGCCCCTACCACCAAGACCGGAAGCGGCGAGTTTATATGGGATGTTACTTATAAATACATAAGTCTCGAAGAATTGCCCTATTTTACCGTGACTTTCGACACGGACGGCGGTAGCGCGGTTGAAGCCGCGAAAGTATACGAGGGCGACAAACTCACCGCCCCGACCGACCCCACAAAAACCGGCTTTGATTTCGGCGGTTGGTTTACCGAAAACAACGACGAGTGGGATTTTGACGCCGACACAGTCACCGCGAACATGACGCTTTATGCAAAGTGGGATCCCGACCCCGACGACGATTGCAAACACGACACACGCAAAACTACTGACTGTAGAGAATGTGCGGATTGCCCGGAAACAGGACTAACAAGAACCTGCACGACTTCAAGCTCCTGCACGTTCCATGCGGGAACACCTAACAACGACCCTACAACTCCCACAACCCCCACAACCCCGACAACTCCCACAACTCCGACAACCCCCACAACCCCCACAACCCCGACAACCCCGACTAACAACGCCACGGAAACAACCGGCGCCGTATTTACGGAAGTTGTAACAGGCACATCGGAAATTATAATAGATGTCCCGAAAGCTGTAGTTGAAAAAATCGCCGGAAATCTCCCCGTAACCCAAATCGCGGCGACCTCGGCAGGAAATCAGACCGTGACGACAGCGAGAGCGAACGCAGGGCAGAACGCGGTTCTTCTCGTTTTCAATGACGAAACAGGCGAGTTTGAAGTTGTTTCGGCGGCGACAGTAAATGCGGACGGCACGGCGACAGTAAATATACCCGGCGCGGGGGATTATATCGTAGTCGTGGCTCAAACGGGCGACCTCACAGGCACGGGAACAGTAACAGCGGCTGACGCGCTTCTACTGCTCCAAGCCCTCACAGGAAACGCAGAACTCAACCCGCTTCAAGCTTTCTTAGCAAGCTCAAGAGGCGACAGCAAATTCACAGCAACCGATGCACTGAATATATTAAAATTCATTACGGGAATGATTGATGAGATTTAAAATCTTCTAAAATCTAAACGTAGAATAAAAACGCCGCCCCGATTTGAGAAAGTCGGGGCGGGGTTATGCTTACTTAGTCAACAGAAAGGGGAAATATTAAGCCGCATTGGACAAAGGAAAAGGCACGGCTATTGTTACAAAACGGGTTAATCCCTTGCGAAAACACAGGGAAGTCTACCCACACTTATAAAATAAAAACCGCCATGGCAGGGTAAACATTGAATCATAAATTCGTTGACAGCGCAACAAATTTATGGTATAATAAAGAAAAGATGAACAAAATAGGGAGATAAATCATGCATAAGACAGTAACCATGCCGCTTTACGACATTCCCGGCAATTATGACACCATAATGCAAACGCTGAATATGCGCGGTCAAATATTGGTCACTCGCGACGGCAAGGAAGAAGCCGTGATGATTAATGCGGAGGACTTTGCCGCATTTGAGGAGTTTTTGCACACTCAATATGTCTGCCGCGAACTCAAAAAAGCGGAAGACTACGCCGCCAACCCCAATGCCGAATGGGTTTCGGCTGATGACTTTTTCAAACGAGCATGGATGCGACTCGAAAAAGACGAAGCCTATGGGGAGTTGCCGCGTGAATGAAGTATGAAATAAGACTGTTAAAATTATCGGAACACGATTATAATGAGATTTACGAGTACCTGTCGCAGTTTTATCCGTCAACCCCACGAAAATTTACTGTGAAATTTGAAAAATGCAAAGAAAATTTGGAAGATAACCCATATATGTATTCTGTTTATGAGCCGATGCCACAGTTCCGGCGATTCTTTGTTAATGACTATATCGGGTTTTACAAAGTCTTTGAGGAACAGAGCGTTGTCGAGATACATAGGTTGCTACATTCCTCGAGAAACATCTTGCATTTCTTAAAAGAAAGATAATACAAAATCCGCTTTAATGGCGGATTTTCGTGTGTTTGTCAAGATTTAATATATAAAATAGCTCCCAAAGCCCTGTCTTTTTGACGGGGCTTTTTCTATTGGAGAAATTTCGGTAAACGCCACTCTGACACAGGGACGTTCTTCATTTTAAGGTCATACTTCTTTAAGCGTTAAGCCTGTTTGAACCATCCATCTGATTTTTTTGTACCATTCCACTCGTCTTCAAGCATATCAATCAGCACCACAGGAGCAAAAGCATAGGCTCCTGTAGATTCATCTGAAATCAACTCACACACTTTAGTGTCATAAAACCTATCTAAAGTCTCATCATAATTCCAACCATGTTTTGAAGACAACCTTTTCACTAACATCTTAACCAATGCCACATCATCGTTGAACATTAAGATTCACCTCGCTTTTACTTCATAAGAATCTATAAATTTGAAAGCCTTTAATCCCATTTCACTTATTATACAATACTCACTTCTTTATCCGAACCGTGGAACAAGTTCACAATACTATTAATATTACCCATGACGTTCAAGACACTCCTTTATATCGACAAGCAGATACTCCTCATTTAAGGTATGAGAAGTTTCATAATGCCTTACATAGTGTTCCCACAACCCTGTAGCTTTGAGTTGATTATAAGCTAATCGCTTGTTTCCATCAAAAAACTTTCTTGCAACTCTCTCAACGAGCCACACCATGAATTCCATAACTTCACTGCTCATGTTGGTCTCCTTCAATTAACCGCCCTGTTATATATGTTTTTATATGACTTTATTAAATGATAACAAATGAAATCAATTTTGTCAAGCAGTTTGATAATACTTTCCCCATATATTAAAAGCCTTTTCGATAAACCAGTTCGGCTTACACACTCCAAAGGCATCACCGCATTGAATTATATCGGGGTTTACGGAAAAACCGCAAACCCCGATGAATATTAAGCCGCAGGTGAAGGGATTCGAACCCCTGTGGGCTTGCGCCCAAACGGTTTTCAAGACCGCCCCGTTATGACCACTTCGGTACACCTGCAAAATCCACAATATTTAGTATAACATACCGCCGTGCTTTTGTCAATCAAAATTGAATAAAAAATAAAGGAAAAAGGATGCCGTAAATTATTCGGCATCCTTAATTATGTGTTTAAAGCCTTTATTTCTCGTCAATTTCTGCGTACAGTTCGTTTAAGTTAGGGAAATCACCGCCTGTTATTTCGTTTAAACCTGACATATCTCCCTCAAACAGTTCGTTTAAACCGGACATGTTTCCCTCAAGCAGTTCGTTTAAATCCGGAATATCATTCTCGCTTATTTGTTCGTATGGCTCCGTGAAATAACCTGCCTTGTGTTCTTGCTCCGGGTCCTGCGGATATGTTTCCTGCGCGGGCGTGGGTACGGGTGCGGACGTATCATTTAAAACCGCCGCGATTATTGCCTGTGCCTCGGCTACCGTGAGTTCGGAGAGAATCAGCAATTGTTCCTGCGAGAGATGCGGTGAAACTTTTGCCGCTATTTGGGGAGAAACACCGTCCCTTAGAGATGCGATTTCTTCATAAGTGAGCCTTGAGCGGATTATTTCAACAGTCTCGGCGAGTGCAGATTCATGAGCTATCGGCAAAAGTGTTCTGATTTCTTTTATCTGTTTACCCGCATGGTCAATGTAATAATCATCATGGTAAATCAAGTCGCTCGTCTTGACGAACTCAAATCCCGCTTGCCTAAGTCTCGTAATAACCTCGGGCAGCGCCTTTGTGGTGTTATCCAAATCGTTATGGAACAGCAGAATAGAGCCGGGTACGGTTTTTTCTGTAACACGCTTGACAATTGTGGCGGGGTCGGGTTCTTGCCAGTCTATGCTGTCTACAGACCATTGAATAAACTTGTAACCTAATCCCTCGACGGTTTTTATAGAATTAACATCGTACTCGCCGTAAGGAGAACGGTAAAGGACGGGCTTTGTTCCTGTAATCGTCGTGATTTTACGCTCGGCTTCGCGGGTGTCGTTGATAAGCTCGTTAATATTCATGCCTTTGATTCGGGGATGGCTGTCGGAGTGGTTTGCTATTTCGTGTCCGGCGACAGCTATCTTGCGGACATCATCGGGAAATTTTTCAACAAACTCACCCGTCATAAAAAAGGTTGCGAATACCCCGTGTTCGGTTAAAATATTTAAAAGCTCGTCGGTGTTAGAGTTACCCCAAGCGCAATCAAATGTCAGCGAGATTTTATTATCCGCTCTGTCAACCGAATAGATGGGTAGCCGTGTTTCCGCCGCTCCGGTATTAATTGAGGTCAGCACCGACGCAATGCCGACAGCTATGCCGATGAAAACCGCCAATATTACTAATGCGGCTCTGAAAGCGCGTTTGCGTGTTAAAGTTACAACAAACATATAATTCACCCTCCTGTTTGCATGGACATGACGGCGGCGTAATGCGTTGTGTCTGTCCGTAAGTAGTGAATTATATGCTTGTTTTGCTTGTATTATACCGTATAGGCGGAAATTACATCAGCGAATTTGCGACTGCGATAATATCATCTTCCGCCTGTGTCGCATCAACAACCGCTGTATTGCTCATCTCTGTCATATCGGATAACGCCTCTTTTATCTGTGTTTGTGTTATAACCAAAAGCGGCATATTCTCGGTGGCGGAATTGCGGCGCAGATTCATGTAAAGTTCAAACAAGGCGTTTAAATTCGTGTTTGCACGATAAACCATAAGGTCGGATTTTTTGCTTTTAAGTGTCTCAAGCGCGCTTTCCGAGGAATTAACCGCACTGACTTTAAACTCTAAGCCGAAAAACCGCCGAAGCCTGTTTATTTCCTTTATGTCGTCGCCTACAATAAGTATATTTTTCATAATACCCCCAAATTATCTTTGCCAATCTCGCGGCACTATCCTTTTTCAGTCACCATGAATAAAACCGTGCGATATTCTTACCGTGAGTTCGCGCCTCGCCAAGCCCCTTGTCACAGGCAAGGTAGAGGTCTTCGTAATTTTTTCCGTGCCGCTCCGAGACGGCGAGTCCTACCGACACAAAGACCTTTTCTCCATCCACTCTTTCAAGGATTTTTCGGATTAACCGCTCGCTGTATTCCTGTACCTTTTCTTTTTCACGCAGTTCCGGAACGAACAGCAAAAAACCGCCGGACTTTAAGACAGCGAGTACAGCGTCGGCGCCGGTCTCGTCTTTAATAATATCACGGCAAGTAATAAGCGTCTTATCGCTCACGCTCGTGGAAGCAAAGCTGTAATGGTCTAAATCAATAAGCATCAGAGCGCCTTTTTTACCCTCGTCTAACAACTCGGCTATACTCTGCTCTCCCGCATATTTTTTCGGTAATCCCGTAACAGGGTCGGGATGCTCGCGGGATGGCGAGAATTTCAAAAGTACCTCTTCAACCTTATCGCACAGTACTAACGGGTCGAACGGGAGCTTAACTATCTCGCTGACGCCGAATTTACCCGCCCTTGATATAATATCAGCCGTAACGACAGGCGTGGCTAAAATGGTCGGCGTATCTGCATAACGCTCGCCTGACTTACGAACCTTTTCAAGAAAACGGAAACTGTCCCGCGGTCTCGACATTCTCGCTCCGATAACCTGCGGCTTTTGAGCTTCGTCTTTGAGCGCAGGGGTAAGAATTATAAGATTCGGGGAAACCGAGCGAAGTAAAGCTAAGGCTTCGCTTTCCGTTTGGGCAGAATGAATCCTGTGCCGCTGTCTGAAAATCGCCTCTGTTATGTAATAGAAATTGCCGGAATCGCTGATTATCATAATATTTTTTTTCATAGCTTCCTGCCTTTGAGGTTTCTTAACTCCTAACCTCGCATTTCTTAATATACATAGTATATCAATTTATGCTATTCTTGTCAAGGCATTAACTTAACGCTTCAGACAAAAATAACGATTTTTGAAGCTTTTAAAGGCTTGACAACGCAGCGGGAATGTGATAGAATCAATTAAAGAAGCGATAACTGACGCTTCAAATGTAATTTCACACTATAATAATACAAACCTTTGGGGACACTATATGAAAAACATTCACAAATATGTAAAAATCCTGCTTTTGGCTGTATGTATCCTTTTGGCGTATAAGATTCTGTTTGATTTTGCTTCCGTCTCCGGATGGTTTCGCAGAATTATAAGTATAATGAGTCCGTTTATTGCCGGTTTTATTATAGCGTTCTGTATAAATATCCCTGTTTCATGGCTTGAGATTAAGATACGAAAAATAAAATTCAAATTTGTTAAGAAGTTTGCGAGAAGCGCAAGTATTCTTATAAATGTCGCCGTCATAATACTTGTGCTTGTCATCGGCTTAAGTATGCTGATACCGATGATTTATCAAAACGCTATGCAGCTTGCCGACCTGTTGCCGATGTATTATGACCAGGCAATTAGCTATTTGACGAACCTTCCGTTTGCGGAAGAAATCGGACTCGCAGACTCTATTAAGGCGCTTGAAGAAGAGGTCAATCCGTTCGAGAACTTTGAGCTTAACTTTGCTGACACCTTCCTCGTGGCACAGGGGGTTTTCTCAGGTCTTTTCACAACGATTCTTACAATCGTCGCCACGGTTTACTTCCTGCTTGAATACAATAGAATGAGAGATTTTTTCAAGCGGCTTATAAGCGTTATAAGTTCAGACAAAAAGCGGGAAGGCACGCTTAAATACGTCCGTCTTGTCGATTTGAGCTTCCGTAAATTTATTAGCTGTCAAGTTTTAGACTCAATTATCCTCGGAGCGATAACAACGATTGAATTTACCATTCTCGGCTCGTCCTACGCTCCCGTATTAGGCATTATGCTCGGTGCTTTAAATATTATCCCGTATTTCGGCTCTATATTCGGTTCGGTCATAGCATCGCTTATCATGGTGTTTGACAGGGGGCTTGAAACAGCGATTATAACGGCGATAATACTTTTAATTACACAGCAGATTGACGGAAACTTTATAAACCCGAAAATCATGGGTACTTCATTTAAAGTAAGCCCCGTCCTCGTAATTATCGCAATTACGGTAGGAGGAGCTTTGGGCGGCGTAGCGGGAATGATATTTGCTATTCCGGTGGTTAATGTGCTGAAGACGATATTAGAGGAATATGTGCAGAATAAAGAGAAGCAGAAAAATATGAAACCTGTCGAAATTCCGGCGGTGTCAGATTAAATCAGGTTAAACCTGACTGCTCATTGCCGTACCGTCGAAGCTTGTCATAAAGCCGTTTAACGAAAACGAGCATATATCTCCGCCTATGATTCTACCTTTAAATACTAAAACATTTGCGAAAACATCGCCGCTCGCGGGGTGGTTCATGATGCGGAAGGTGTAGTTTTCGACAATATCAGTACGATACTTCGATAAATCGAAGCCCTGATACCGTTGCAGGTCGTTGTACCGTTCGTATGCTTCGCTGAACTTTGCAGGTATCTGCACGTTTTTGACGCTCACCGGTATCGTCTCTACCTCCCACCCGAAGCTGTTCAGATAACTTATGACGTCGGCGGGATTTTCCGCTTTGACTGAGCCGCTTCTGACATTGGCGCATCTTACGGCAAGTAATGCGGCGAGTACGGCGATGATAATCAGGGGGATATATTTTTTTCTTTTTATGCGAGCGGTTCTATACATATGATACCGAACCTTTCCTTTATTGAGCTTTATAAATTGAAGCTTTTTTATTTATATGGTATTATCTTCCTAAATAAACCATACAAATCGGGGGAGCGGCATAATAAGTACACAAAATTTATACACTTATATTGTCACATTCGCTGAATTTTTTTATTAAACGCTATGCTGTGAGCGGTTTTTCGTTATTTTTTGTAAATAAGTAACAACAAAGGTGCATACGCCCGATTCGTGTTTTGTCACACTTAGGCAATATACATAAAGCATTTTCGTAAATTTTAGTTAATTAGGTGCTTTACTTTTTCTTCAAAGAATTGTATTATAGAGTGAGTGGTAAAAAACATTATTCATTCAAGATAACAGGAGGTTTTTAAGAATGGCAAGTTTATCATTGAAAGGCATTTACAAGCGTTATCCGGGAGGCGTTATAGCGGTTTCGGATTTCACAATGAACATCAAAGACAAGGAATTCATTATCCTCGTAGGACCGTCAGGTTGCGGAAAGTCTACGACCCTTCGTATGATTGCGGGGCTTGAAGAAATAACCGAAGGTGAGCTGTATATAGGCGACCGTTTGGTTAATGATGTGGCTCCTAAGGACAGGGATATAGCGATGGTTTTCCAGAACTATGCTCTTTATCCGCATATGTCGGTGTTTGAGAACATGGCGTTCGGCTTAAAGCTCAGAAAAGTCCCTAAGGATGAAATTAAAAAGTTAGTTGACGAAGCGGCAAAAATCCTTGACATTCAACATCTGCTTGACCGTAAACCTAAGGCTCTTTCCGGCGGACAAAGACAGCGTGTGGCTCTCGGGCGTGCAATTGTACGTGACCCGCAGGTATTCTTACTTGACGAGCCGCTTTCAAACCTCGACGCAAAACTCAGGGCGCAGATGAGGACGGAGCTTGCCAAACTTCACAAAAAGCTCGGAACTACCTTCATCTACGTTACACATGACCAAATCGAAGCTATGACGATGGGAGACAGAATCGTAGTTATGAAAGACGGCTACATTCAACAAATCGACAGCCCGATTAATCTGTATTCAAACCCTGTTAATAAATTCGTGGCAGGCTTTATCGGTTCTCCGCAGATGAACTTTATCGAAGCAAAATTAATTAAGACAGACGGCAAATACATGGTAGAGTTCGGCTCAGAGGACACAAAGACGTCAAGAGGTCGTAAGTTCTATGTAGAGGTTCCTGCGGCTAAAGCAGATAACGCCGCTCTTGAAAGCTACATCGACAAAGAATTAGTTCTCGGTGTACGTCCCGAAAATATCCACGATGAGGAAATATTCCTTTCAAACGCGAAAACAGGGATTATCGAAGCCACCATTGATGTTGCGGAAATGATGGGTGCAGAAACATATTTGTATCTTACCTGTGAAGAGATTCCGCTGACCGTAAGGGTTTCCAGCCGCTCTCAAGCGCGTCCTCAGGACGTTATAAAGCTTGCGATTGACCCGAATAATATTCATCTCTTTGATAAGGATGATGAACACTCCATTCTTATAAATTCGATGTAATGTAAAAATCAATAATAAGGTAGGGCTGACGCATTATGCGTCAGCCCTTTTCCGTAAAGCCACCGAGCTTCGCCGCGAGCCAACCATCGAAGCCGCTTTCGGGGTGGATTTCTTGATATGCGTCTTTGAGATTTCCATAAGTACTAAGCGTATAGGGGTGGTCGGGCAACTTAACGCGGCGAATTTTGTAAGCCTTCAAAGAATACTCCAACGCCTGAACAAAATCGCCTTGATTTTTGTAAACAAGACCGATATTGCTATAGGTCGTTGCGGTGTTCGGGTGGTTTATACCGTGTACAGTTATAGTAATTACTAATCCTTTTTTGCAATAATACAACGCCGTATCATACTTGCCCTGCTCATCGTAAAGACTGGCTATATTACAAAGCAGAACTGCAAAATTATTCTTACTTTGAGAATTTTCATCTCCTTCAATCCAACCCGCCACGCTTTCACCGAAAGGCAGAATCCCTAAAAGTGTTGTAAAGACCTTGTTGCCAATGCGCAAATCATCGCAGAGATTATACACCAAATTCGCACAATCGTCATAAGTAGGCATATTCTCAAACCTCACGACATCGGAAATAACGTGGTGCATATAGAATCCCTGTGTAGTTTTGAACAGCCAACCTTTTTCAGCGAGCTTGTTCAAAATGTCGGGATTTTCCTGCTCAAACCACCGCTCAGCGTAGTCGAACGGCAACGGAATTTGTGGAAACAACGAGAAATGTTTTAATACCATACGTTCATCTTCGTCGAGCTTGGAAATATCGAAAAGTAGCGACAAATGCTCATTGAATTTACGGGCTTGGTTATTAATATTCACGCTTTTTTTAATTTCAGGTAGGTTAAACCCCTTAGATTTCAGCTTTTGCAAGAGCGTTTCATCAGAAAGATTGGCGGTTTTCGCCGTCTTTGCTAAGAGTTCCACTACGATTGTTAGGTAGTCGGATTTCTTTACTAACTCCTTGATGATTTCGTCATTATATACGGCTCCGCCGCGAATGTCCTTGTACAGTGACACGCACTGTTCTTCGGATAGCTTGCCGATTGTATACGGCTTAATTCTGTCAACGTTGGTCAGCCGCGATGTGATTAGCACATTACAGGCTAAACTTTGAACGATGTCCCAGTCTGCCTCGGACGGCTCGTTCATGTTGTCGATGAACAGGAGTAAATCCTCGCCCAAGTCGTTGATGTGAGCTACAGTCTTGCGAACATTTTCATCAAAGTCGGGTTCGTTTACCGCCGTGAATTTCCCATGCAGTGTCTTTTGTAAATCACCGTCAAAGACTACCCACCCCACATGAGGTAGGTCTAATTCATGAAAAAGTTTCTTACAAATCTCGGACTTGCCGATGCCGCCCATGCCGTTTACGAGCATGAGTTTCTTGTTATCGGCTATGTGGTTTTTTATGTCAGTGAGTTCTGTTTCTCGTCCTGTGAAGTAGTCGGACGGTGTGGGGGCGGAAGAAATGGTTACAATTTTAGGGAAGCGTTTTTGAGGAATAATATATTCAAGAAAGAGGGCTATAAGCTTATCTATTTTTCCGTCAATATTATCGAGAATTATAAGGACACCCTCATATTGAATATCGATTGTTTCTTCTAACCGCTTCAACCGCTCCGATGTATCGGCATGTCCCATAAGTTCCACATACTTGAAAGAACAGCGGAGTCTGCCTACTATACGGTCATACAAGTCTTTCCTGTTATCATCGGAAATGTTTTCGTTCCCTTTCAGAATCATTTCATGTGTGAAATTGCCCTCACCCCTTAATGAAGCGAGGATTCCGTCAGCGATTGACTTACCGTGTTCTTTAGCACTTTTATCATCAAACCCTATGTCCTTGTTTTGAGGGTTAACAATCTTACTGTATTCTTCACAGGCTTTTATAGCGGTTTTTTTGATGAATTTGCAGAAATTTTCCTGCTCTTGTCCCGACTTTAAGTCTTTGACAAAGCTCGCAAGACCTGCAACATCTGCAATTAAACCTATTCCGTTTAATATTGTTACCGCTCCCATTTTCACACTTCCTTTTTTGTTGCAATTTCGTGATTTATCGCGCAAAGGTTCATTAATCATACTCGGGGGTTGTACCGGCTACGCGGATATTAAAGTCTTGATTATACTTCTCATCGTCAGAACGCGCTCTTATTTTTAAACTAAATCCGCCGCCCGTATTGGGGCTTTTCTTAGATTCTTCCTCCACTTCTGCTATAAACTCCTCGTCATTCAGCTTTTCACGAAGAGATTGAACTAAATGTACTATGTTATCAATATTATTTTCTCTCGCCTCTTCTTCAATTTTATCTAAATCATAAAAGCTCCTAAAAGACAACAGCCTGCACGCTAATTCTTGCCCCTTAGATAGTTTATCATCGTTTGTGATGATTGTTGTTTTCTCGCCGTCATTAGAAATCGCTACATTTGTAATCCTTGCTTTCATGTCCCTTAGTTACCTTTCTGTTATTTGTTTAATGTCTTTCTACCTGCGGAGTATTAAGTTTTAAGAAATCGATATACTCTATTATATCAAATCCCACGGAAAATAGCAAGTAAAATTAAAACAATGCTCTCGATTTATTTAGAAAGAATTTGTACCCCAAAAATGCGGGCAACTACAGGGCAGAGAAACGCTTCATAACGCCGTCTATCGGCTTTTTTTCTAAGACTTGCTTTAACGCTTTCATATCCCTGCCGAGCGTTCCGAAACGAACCTTGTACACTCTTGCGCGAGACATGAACAATTCGCGCTGTTCTCCGACAGTTGCAGGGCTTCACTTAACGATTTCTCAATATTTTTCATATTATGGTTGAAAATCTTATCGAAACATGATATAATTCAGTTAAATCAAAAAAATCAAAAGGAGAAACACCATGCCACATATCGTAATCAAAACTATCAGCGGAAAATCACAGGAGCAACTTCAACAAGCCGCCGAAAGCGCAATCGCCGCCGTCAGCAAAACCCTCGGCAAGCCCGAAAAATACTTCTCTGCCGCCGTTGAGGAATACTCGTTCGGCGATTGGGAAGGCGTGTACAACGAGAGCATCAAGGACAACGACAGCGTGTTAGTCAAGCCCGGCTACACCAACCCCGTGACGTTTGAATAATGACGAGCCTGTTACCGTCAGCGGGACGAAATTTCTCGCGGCGGCTTTGTGTCATGAGATTGACCACTTGGACGGGATTATGTTCGCGGATAAAATTGATTGAGCAGGCGGCGACCTACCGTTCTACCTAAGAAAAAACAAGGAGAAAACAAAATGAAAACAGTATTAATCACAGGACTGTCCCGTGAAATGGGGCTTGGCACGGCTCTTGCAAAGCGGTATCTCGAAGACGGCTTCAAGGTTTTCGGGAGTTGCCGCGACATCAAACAGGAGCATATTGCGGCACTCAGCCGTGACCATGCGGGGAATTTCTTTCCTGTTCCTCTCGACTTAACCGACTTGAATTCGATTAAAAAGGCGGCAGAAATTATCTCCGAACATGGAAAACTTGACGTACTTATCAACAACGCAACCGCCACGAACGGCGACGGCAACAAGCCGCTTGACGAGGGACTTGACACGGAAAATATGCTCAACGCCTACGATGTGAACGCCGTCGGGTTTATCCGTTTGGCGCAAATTTTCTTGCCGCACTTCAGCGAGGGCGCGGTTCTTGCCGCAATCACCTCCGAGCAGGGCAGCATGGGCAAGTGTTGGCGCGACAGCGGGATAGATTACGGTATGGCGAAGGCGGCTCTCAACTACGCTTGCGTGGTTTTGCAACGGCGTTTGGCTCCGAAGTTCGGGCTTCGCGTACTTGCCATTCACCCCGGCTGGGTTCAAACACGACCAGCTCCGCCGAAAGCCGACTTGTCGCCCGAAGAATCGGCGGCGTTTATTGCAAAGACTGTCGCCAACCCACCGCCGTATGAAGCCGAGGGGAACAAGGGGGTTTTTGTTTGGTATGATGGAAGGCATTTTGAGTTTTAAGAATTAGTAATGGGTGTGTGATGGTTCACACACCCAAAAATATTTTTGCAAAATTTTTCAAGAAAAGTTGCACTTTTTTGAAAAAAGTGCTTGACATTGACGTAACGTAAAGGTGTATAATAGAAACATCAGGGGGGGCTGATTATGGAATACACAATCAACAAACTCGCTAAAATAGCGGGAATAACCACAAGGACGTTGCGGCATTATGACAAAATCGGGTTGCTGAAACCCGGCAGAATTAACTCATCGGGCTACCGAATTTACGGGCAACGTGAATTAGATTTGTTGCAACAAATTTTATTTTACAGGGAACTTGGAGTTAGTTTAGAGAGTATTAAGTTGATAATATCCGCACCGAATTTTGACAGCACCGCCGCGCTTGAAAGCCATCTGACAGCCCTACTTGACAAAAAGAAACAGCTTAACAAGCTAATCGCCAACGTGAGAAAATCCATTTTGGCGGCGAAAGGAGAGGTTACAATGACCGATAATCAAAAATTCGAGGGCTTCAAGCAGAAGTTGATTGACAATAATGAAACGCAGTACGGCGCGGAAATTCGCGGGAAGTACGGCGATGATGCCATTGATTTTTCCAACGCCAAAGTCAAGGGCATGAGCGAGAAGCAGTGGCGGTGTGCCGAAAGTCTGCGCGAGGAAATTAACACGACTTTGAAAGCGGCGATGGAATCCGGCGAGCCGTCAAGCGAGTTGGCGCAGAAAGCCTGCGACTTGCACAGGCAATGGCTGTGTATGTTCTGGAAAGACGGCACTTACTCGAAGGAAGCGCACAGGGGGCTTGGCGAGATGTATGTCGCCGATGAGCGGTTCAAGGCGCATTACGAGAAAGTCGCGGTGGGTTGTGCGGAGTTTTTGAGAGAGGCGTTGGAGGTTTATTGCAAATAAAAAAATAGGTGTGCCACAACTAATATTTAGAGTTGCGGCACACTAAAATATCTTCTAATTTATTTTGACAATAGCGCATTGTCAAGCTATAATAAATATGTATCCCTATCCTTTCAGCAAAAAACAAGCACTGATTTTTCCAAAAAGTTCATCGTTTATATACTTTCTAAGTTTTAACAAATTATAAGATTCTTCATTTGAAAAGTTATCGAAAATCTCTTTTTTATATTTTTCATGATATTCCTCCACTCGGTTTTTTAATTCTTGAGTGTTTTTTTGTTTTTTAACAAACCGGAATAATTCATTAATGCCATTTTCCAATATAAACTCTTTTCCCACGTCTATACACTCCTTTTTTAACAAAGTATTTTTAATTCTTTAGGTCATTACTTACAAAAACCCGAACCCTTCCCCGATAATCCCAACTTCGGGGTGGTTCGAGTTATATACTATCTCTGCGGCTGAGAGGATTTGAACCTCCACACACTTGCGTGCACCGGCACCTGAAGCCGGCGTGTCTGCCGTTCCACCACAACCGCTTATAAAAAATCTGTCCACCGCAAAAATTATAACATAAAAATATTAGTTTGTCAACAAAAATTATTTAGCACTCTACGTCCGAGAGTGCTAATTTTCTCTTTTTTAACACTTTTTAATCACATATATATCACATATCAGGGGTAAAATAGAATCATAGAAACAATTCAAGCAGGAGGTAATCATAATGTTTAGAATCACACCGTACAAAAGCTTCGATTTATTAGACGTATTCCGCGATTTCGAGAACGATTTCTTCGGAAGCGAAATGCCCGTAACGACCTGTAAAACAGATATTCGCGAAGAGAACGGGATTTATTTTCTCGAAGCAGAAATGCCGGGCTTCAACAAAGAGGATATAAAAATCGACATCGAAGACGGTAAAATGTGCTTGAGCGCGGAGCGTAAAACGGAAAGCGAAACCCAAAAAGGAAATTACATCCGCAGGGAACGCAGTTACGGCACGTTTAAGAGGAGCTTTAACATCGAAAGTATTGATGCAGACAAAATCGAAGCAGAGTACAAAAACGGCGTTTTAATGGTTTCAATGCCTAAAAAAGAAGAGCAAGCGCCGAAATCAAAAAGACTGGAGATTAACTGAGACAAGAAAAAAGCAACCGCCATTTTTAAAGAGTGGCGGTTACTTTTTTATCTGAAAAATTTGCTCGAAAAACCCGCAAGGGTACTCCCCTGCGGGCTTTACTTTTTTTATTCACCGATACTTCAATTAACTACATGAAGCCTTATAGTATCCGGGGTTATTTCAAACAGCTCATATGCCGATGAAAACTCGGGTTTAGGCGCAAGCTCGTCAACTTCTTCCTTCGATATGCTTCCGATATGCGTACCGTCGAGGATATACCAGTTACCGCTGTTGTCTGTGAAAAATTTTCCCGAATATCTGTGGAATCTCAAGTACGGAACATCTATTGCATAACTGCTTAGTGCGGATAAAGTTGCATTCCAAACATATACGCCGTTTTCGGTAACTATCGCGAAGTTACGGGCATTCGGACTGTGAACGAATTTAATTTCTCCCTCGTTTTCCAAGCCGAGGTCTACCTTCACAGAAGTACGGTCAGCTGTATTAAATCTGTACATTTGGACGTTGTAGTCGTTCAACGCCGCATATTTGAACCCGCCATTCGCGAAACCTAACACGACGAGGGCGTTCGCACCTTCTATAATCTCAACGGACTCGCCGCCCCTTATATGATGCGTGTACTCTGTAAATTCTGTGCTTTCAAAACTTTCCGGGTCGTCTGCATCATAGTCGTGGTATGCCTCTCTTGCGATTTCCACCGTTTTGTGCGGTTCGTAGCCGTCATGTCTGCTTGCAATATAAATAGCGGTTTGCGTTTCGATTAAAATTTCGCCGTTTCTGAAGAACGCGCCTGTAATATTATCCATATCTGAGGTATCGAGCCGTATAAGCTCTCCTGTTTCACTGTCGGCTATGAACAGTTCGGTGCGTCTTCCGAAGGCGTCTCCGCCTAAGATTAAGAGTGTTCCCGTGGTTATGTCAGTGAATACCACCGAGGGATTTGCCGCGACATAGCCCGAAATTGCGTTGCAATTATATCCTTCGCCTTCGTCTGTGTTTATTTCATAGAATTGAATCTGGCTTTTGGTCAGCAGTATGAACTTGTTTTCGCTTATAAAATCAACGCTAACCGCATTTTCTATATTTATATCTATAAAATCATCGGATATGGGCAACTCGACTGTCTGCGGCGGGTCTGTTTCGGTGAACGGTTCAATTATGGGCAGTTCCTGCCCTATTATATCAACGGAAAGCGGCGGATAATCCGAATACGGGTCGCTTGAAACATAGGGCGGGGTTGTTAAGGAAGGCTCCGAAGTTTCGGGCGGGGGCGGGACATCTGTAAATTCCGCTTTATTCATTATAGGTCGGAAGTTATTATCGTTTATCATCAAGCTCAGGCTACTGACCTCAATTGCCGAAAACTCGGAACAGGCGTTAAGTTCAAAGTACAGCTCATCCGAGGCTATAACTTTCGCCGCAGTAAACAGCATATCGTTCGCATCTGCCGCGTCTACAAAACCGCCGTTCCAGAGAGCTACCAATTCGACCGTTCCCGCAGACGGGGGTAAGGCACTTAACACCGCGCTAAACTCTTCTTGCGTCATAGGTTTTTCAAACGAGATATACATCTCTTTTTCCTCAAAGGTGAAGCCCTCGGTTTTGAGTGCTTCTTCCATATGAGTAATGACGTCTATACGGTCTCCGTCACTCACAACAACACCCGCAGGTACGGGAGGTAACGGCGGTAACACGTTGCCGCCTACTTCGTTACCTGTCAGTACAAAGGGAAGAATCACGGTGGCAGACACCATTACGACAAGGCACGCCGCCGTCAGCGGCAACCATTTTGAATTGCGTGCTAAAAATGACGCGGAGGACGCACGCCTTGCGTTTTTACGTATTCTTTCTTCGTCAAAAGTATACTGGGACATTAATTCCTTGTAGAAATCATGCTTTTTCATAGCCGCGCCCTCCTTTCAAGATGATGGTGCGATGAGAATTATGAGGAACCCATACAAGGTTAAAAAATTCTTATCGGATATGCTTAAATTCCAAATTTTTTCTTTTGCCTTTCTATCGTGCGGTATAGCCTGTTTTTGACTGATGAGAGGTTTAAATCTAACTCGTTTGCGATTTCATCCAACTTCATATCCAAAACAAAGTGCAGATAGAAAATCTTGCCCGTTATCGGGTCATCGCTTGTTATGTCATCGAAAATCTGTCTCGCCAAAAGCTCGTTACAAAGGACGTCTTCAAGCTTTTTTTCGCTACGCGACATTTCGGCTTCTATTTCGACCATCTGTTCTTCGGTATAATCAGAAAAAGAGGAAACCCTACTCCGCTTTTTAATAACGCCGAAATAATTCTTACACTCAAATTTAGCTAAATTTATAAGGAATGCCTCAGAACATTCGATGTCGTCATAACCTTTTTTCTTTATGCGCGTAAAAAACCGCGCATATATGTTTTGCAGTATGTCCTCGCTGTCAAGAATATTTCCGCATTTACTGACTACATACCGCGACACGGCTTGAAAGGTTGAAGCGTAAACCGTGTTGAAATATTCGTTTATTTCGCGGGGTTTGTTCCCACCGATTACGGTTTCGCTCAAAAGCTCACCTCTTTTCGTGTCTGCCCGCCTATTTAAGTAGTACGGGATTTTAATGAAAAAGTTTCAATTAAAGATAATTTTTTTAAGAAATATCAATATATTGTGTTTTATTTTTTCCTTTACGCTTTAATTGTATCTTAAAAATAAACATGTGTCAAGCGTATATATATCTTAAGGAAAGTCAATAATCTCTGTATACATCACGGAAAGGACAAAATAAAATGACAGATTTTAAGAAATTCGGAAAATTCATACGGAAATGCGATATTTTAACAATATCAATGTTAGCAGGTGCATGTCTGACATTACTTACCGCCTCGTTCTCCGCTTTTGCTCAAAGCTGTGAGGCTTTGCAGGGGGAGGTTTTACGTCTGCACATACTTCCCAACTCAAACAGCGCAGACGACCAACAGCTTAAATACGAGCTTCGCGACTTCATCCTCTCGGACGCTAAAACATACTTTGCCGATGTCTCGACGCTTGAGGAAGCCGTACAATCTGCCCAATATTATCTTTCCTCTATTGAGGAAAACGCGAAGGCGTTTATCGCGGAGAAAGGTTATGACTATGATGTCATTGTTTCCATCGAAACCATGTTTTTCACAACACGGGTTTATGAGAATTTAACCATGCCTGCGGGCGACTATACCGCGCTTAGAATAAAAATAGGCGAGGGTGAGGGACAAAACTGGTGGTGCGTAGCTTTTCCGCCGCTTTGTCTGCCGGCGGTAACGCAAAAAAGCGGAGAGCCTTATTTCTCCCCCGAAACAAGTAAAGTTATTGAAGCCGACGGGAAACGTGCGGAGGTAAAATTCAAGCTCTATGAATGGCTTAAACAGAAAAGGTCTAATTCATCTTAATTACAGGCATATCGCACTTATGCAGGATGCCTTTTGAGAGTGCGAAGATTCCGACCGCCGCCGCAACCTCCCACCCCGCAAAAACAAGAAGCCCTACGAACAAAAATCCCTCAATACTGCCTATGATTATCGCAGGAATCAAACCCGGAAGAATAACGATGAAAATCGTTATATAATAAATAGTAATCATCAATCCGCTGTTTATTTTCATTTCTGTAAATCGCAGATAAAGGAGATTTACCGCAATAAGCAAAAGCGAGAACATAGAATATACAAGGACAGCCCCCATGATCACGAGCGGGCTTTCCTTCATTATAAATCCCGATATTCCGAAGATAAATACACTTTCTCCGATTATCTTAAAAACCTCCTCCATGTTGCTCCATATAATTTTTTTCAAGGATGATTCGGGAATCATATAAATATAATGCGAATACAATTCTTTAAGACCTCTGCCTGACCCTATTCTCATTATTTGAATCCACATTATAACCTGCATAATCAGAAGAACCCCGCCCTGAACGCCTGATTCACTTGCCGCAGAGCTGTAAAAGGCATAAGCGGCGGCGGCTCCGATTAAAAATAATGAACCGACGCCCCACAAGCCAAACCGCTTTGCGCGGAATGATTCGCGCAGATGCTTAAAGAAAAGTGCAGAACTCCCCATTCCGCCTATTCCCGTGCGGACGGTTTTTATTTTTCTGTCGGTTATTTCTCCTACGTTTAATTGTCCCTCCGATAGCGCGCGCATTTTTTCAAATGTAGTTTCTGTGGCAACGAGTGTATCTTCATAATAATCGGGTCTGCTTAGATATATGTAGGCTATTAAAAACGCGCCGAGCATAAAAATTGCACCGAAATATACGAGTCCTTTTAATACCTGACCGGATATAAAAGCGATTGCACCTACCGAAGCCCAACCCACAACGGGTATGAGTTCTGTCGCGGGGGAGCGGAGCAGTGTTTCGAGCGATGTCATTATATCGCCGTCATTTTGAATAAACTGCATAATCCCGATAACGACCATCGGAATGAAACAAGCGGCTATGATACATTTGGCAATGCTTTTGCGCTTTTTGTTACCGTTTGTGAGGCTGTAGATAAAAAGCGTGAGTATTTGCGTAAGGCATACAGCGAGAATAAAACCCGCCGTCAGAAATAAAACGCTGCTCCCCGGAATACCGAATACATTCCTCATAAGGGCACCCTGAAACAGTATGAAAAAGCCCGCCAACAGCGATGACGACATCATACGCGCTACGCCATAAAGCAGTATACTCTGCGGTTTTAGCGGTGAAACGAACAAAAGATTAACATCGCTCATCTCAAAAATTTTGTTTCCGTTTTTAAACGCACTTGCTATAGAGAGAAAAAAGGTTAAAAGAATAATACCGAACAACATGCCCTTCAGCCAGACCAAGTCGGGATAGGTTCGCGGCTCGCCTGTTTCCGATATTTCGGGGATACCGCCGCCCGTCAATGCCGAAAAAATAATAAACCCGAAAAACAAAACCGCCGCAAGGCTCACTATGAGCTTTACGGGCTTACGCAGTGTTTCGAGGATTTTATTTTTTATTTTAGTAACAGTCAGATAAATAAGGCACTTCAAACTAAACACCCTGCCTTTCGCTCTCGGTAATAGAGAAGTAGACGCTCTCAAGTGTTTCTTCGTCCGTTATCTCGCCCCTCTTACACTCGCGGGCGATTCTGCCCTTTTGCATTATATACGCCGTATCCCAATTCTCCTCCACGCTGTCAATAATATGAGTACTGACTATTAAAGCGCGACCCTCATCTCGCAGGTCGTTAATAACATTTTTAAGCTCTCTGATTCCGTGCGGGTCAAGCCCTACGAGAGGTTCGTCGAAAATAACCGCCATCGGCTTCGGTAACAAGGCGCAACAAACGCTGACCTTTTGCTGCATACCCTTAGAAAGTTCTTTCCCGAGCTTTTTCTTCTTATCGGCAAGCTCAAAGCGTTTCATAAGTTCATCTGCGTATTCCCGCCAGTTTTCGAGCCTGTACGCCTTAGCGATAAATTCCAAATGCTCCCCTACGGTCAGCATCGGATAAAGCGACGGAAATTCCGGTACATAACCCAAAAGCCGCTTTGCATCAGTTGTATGGTTTTCAAATCCGTCAATTGTTATAGAGCCTTTATAGCGTAAAAGTCCGCATATAGATTTAATCAGCGTGGACTTGCCTGCTCCGTTTGGTCCGAGGAGCAGGGCAAGTTCTCCGCTTTTAACGAATAGGTTAATTCTATCGTTAGCTATCAGTTTCCCGTATTTTTTAGTTACGTCAACAACGTGAATCATATAAAACGTCTTCTCCTGCTTACAATACTTTATCTTAATTATAATTCATAAAAAGGAAAAAGTCAAATTCGCTCTGTTTTTTCGTAATCCAAATCTTCGTCTTTCGACATATCCCTGTTTCTGTGCAGTAAATCGTACATACACGGCACTACAAATAGTGTCATGAATGTCGCATAAATTAAACCGCCGACAACAGTCATCGCCATCGGTTGCACCATTTCGGTACCCTGCCCCATACCTACGGTCATGGTACTCATTGCAACAATGGTGGTCAGTGCGGTCATCATAATCGGACGCATACGTATTCTGCCGGCTTCTACTATTGCATCTTTTTTGGACAACCCTTCGTATCTCCTTAATCTGTTGATACAGTCAACAAAGACTATACCGTTGTTAACCACAACCCCCGTCAGCAGAACCAATCCAATCATGGCGACAACCGAAAGTCTCATACCGCCTATTAAAAGCGCGGCAAAACCGCCCGTGAACGCAAGGGGAATCGTAAACATTACGATAAACGGCGATAATAACGATTGAAACTGGGCTACCATGATTAAATATATGAAGATTACAGCCAATAAAAGCATAAGATAAAGGTCGTTGAACGCTGTGTTAATAGCTTCCGATTCACCCCGAACGGTTACGGTACAGCCGTCACGAGGGACATAGTCTTGCAGTTTCCGAGCTATTTCGTCGTTGATTAAAGTCACGTTATAACCCTCTTCAATTTCTCCGCCGACGGTTAAATAACGTGCATTATTAGAACGGTTAATGCTCGTGAAGCCCGTATCATCGTTAATTTCCGATACTTCGGTGATTTTTACCACCTCGCCTGTCGGGGTCGTAATTTCAAGGTTTTCTATAGCCTTACGGTCTGCTTCGCTCCACTCTGAATCCTTAATAATAACCTCATAATCATGACTCGGTAGACCCGGCTGGCTCGAAAGCGTCATGTTAATTTTTTCCTCGGGGTCAGAAATCGCGCCGAATGTCGCAAAGAAGACTTGTGCAGTGGTAAGCCCTTTTCGCATAGCCGCATCCTTGTCAACCGTTATGCGAAGTTCGGGAGCGGCTCTTCCGGAACCGTCGCGTATATTTAGCGTACCTTCAACGCTTCGCACTATCTCGGCGACTTCAAGCGCGGTATCGCGTAAATCATCAAGCTCTCTACCCGTTATATTAATTGAAATTGAATCGCCTGTTAGGAAATTCATTTCGGTTTGAGAATTGTATGTTACATCAATTTCCGCACCGTGAACACCGTCTTTCTGCATAATAATTTCAGCAATTTCAAAATTAGACAAAGCACGGTCTTCTTCGAGAAGCAGGAAAATATCCATACCATAACTTCCGCTTCCGCTTGCGGTATCGCCCATACCGAACATACCGCCTAACATATTCATCATACCTGCGCCGCCTGCCGAAACATTCACGCTGACATGAGCCACGCCGTCAATATTTTTTATATGCGTTGTAAAATCATCGGCGGCTTCTACGGCGTCTTCAAATGTCATATCATCGGGTAGACTCACGCTCACTGCTATTTCTTCGGAATCCATAGCAGGGATAAATTCTAAACCTCTTGAATAAACTGCGAGAGCCGAAGCAACAACAGCGGCAACAGAAATTAAAAGCACAACAGGCTTAATTCTAAGTGACTTTTTGAGTAGCTTGGCATAACCGTCGCGGAAGCGGTCGAAAACTTTATGCTCTTTCGGTTTCATACGATAAAACACCGCACTTGAAGATGCAGGGACTACAGTAAGTGAGATTAAAAGACTTGCCAACAGCGAGTACGCAATTGTAAGTCCCAAATCCGTGAAGAGCTGTCTTGTAAGCCCTCCGGTAAATACGATGGGCAAAAATACTGCAATCGTCGTCAGCGTTGAGGCGAAAATCGCCCCCGACACTTCAACCGCGCCTTGAACTGCCGCTCGCCGCGCAGGTACGCCGCTTGAACGCAATCGATAAATATTTTCAATAACAACAATAGAATTATCCACGAGCATCCCGACGCCGAGAGCGAGTCCCGACATAGAGATTATATTTAACGAAACGCCTGTAAAATACATAGCGGTGAACGCAAGCATAAGACTTACGGGTATTGAAATACCAACGATTAATGTAGGACGCAAATCCCGTAGGAAAAGAAGCAGGATTATTATAGCTAAAATACCGCCTATGATTAGATTGTTAAGCACAGAGCCTATAATAATATCTATATAATTCCCCTGGTCCATCATTACGGCGAATTCAAGACCCAAATCAGCGTGCCTTTCGGAAAGTTCGTCCATTTTCGCTCTGATTTGACGGGTGAGGTCGGCTGTTGAAAATTCGGTTTGTTTTTGCATGGTGAGCATAACGGCGGGGTTGCCGTTTACGCGGGTATATTGCGTTTCGCTGTTGTCTGTGTCAATAATGACAGCCACATCCGAAAGACGTACCGTTTCCAAAACGACCTGCGGCATATCCGGCGGCAACATCGCCGCAAGCATAATATTCGGGTCAAAGAGAAGAAGAGAAGAAACATCATCGGCGGTTCTGAGTCTGTCGCCCACACGGACAGTCAGTTCGTCATCACCGTTTCCGATAATACCTGCGGGCATTGAGAAATTCTGTGCCGAAAGGATATTCTTCACCATATCTATAGTAAGCATTTCAGCGGGAATCCCTATTTCGCTTATATCAAATTCAGGTTGATTTTCCGAATCGTTATTTTCAGCCATTGCCGCAGTCATGGCGGCTACTACCTGCTCGGTAATAACGGGAATCTGCTCCTGCGCCATTGCCGTCGCTTGTTCGAGCGGCAACCCCTGCCCCATAAGCTCTGCCGTAATATTTTGTACCTGCTCCGCTACGGCGGCGGCGACAGCTTCTTCAAACATCGCCATACCCTGCGCCTGCATTTCTTCAATCATATCCACAATAGCAGTGCGGAGTTTCTCGTTGACCTGCTCTATTTTTTCTTCGTCAATAATTATGTAAAGCTGATTTTGTATTAGCCCCGATGTCGAAACGGAAGCTACCCCCGGAACACTTTCAAAGGCGGGTGCGACTGTTTCTTTCGTGAACTCCGATAATTCGCCCATGTTCATATTCTCGGCGAAAACCGTCGTCACCATGACGGGCATCATGTCGGGGTTAAGCCTTAAAATCGATGAACGCCCTGCGTTTTCCGGGAAGACTAACATATCTAAGGCTTCTCTTATTTCAAGTGAAACTGAATCCATATTAACGGAATCAACAAACTCTAAGAAAACTACAGAAAAATGCTCATTCGATATGGACGAGATGTCATTAAGACCGCTGATAATCCCCACGCGTCCTTCTATCGGCGCGGTTATTTCGACTTCAACCTGCTCGGGAGTTGCACCCGGGTAGGTGGTGATAATCACGGCGTAAGGTAGGTTCATGCTCGGAATAAGGTCGGTGGTGGTGTTCATAAATGATATTACACCAAGCACTACGATAAGAATAACTCCTACGAGAACGGTGAAGGGTTTACGAACGCTGAAATTTGAAAACATAACAAGGATTCCTTTCTTTTTTGTCTATTGTACCGATTCTTCAATCAGTTTTATAAGGGTGGCTTCTGACGCTTTCGCATCTTCCTGACAGATTAAATAGGCGACATCGTAAAGATTACCGACTACCGAGGCTTCCGCGGCTGTAATTTGAGCGGGGTAAAACGCCAATTGTTCTTTAAGGTTTTTTTGCCTTTCGAGTAAAAAATCCATAACCTCGTCCATTTTATCCTGTGCGGGTTTAATAATAATAATTTCAACTAAATGAACCGTCATTGCCTGTTGCCAAAGAGAGATTTCATCTATATCATCAAAGTTCACACCGGGTAAAAAAATCTCTATGGCTTCAATCTCCGTGTGTTCAATCATCGCCATCGGAAAATCCTCGCGAACCGCAAGGGCAAGCTCTCCCGCCGTTAACGATACGGTTTCAGCTGTCTCATATGTGGCATCGGGTTCTGTAATCGGCGGTGAAGTATCAGATTCCGTAATCGGCGTTGTAACATCGGGTTCCGAAATCGACGGCGATTCCTGCGGCTGTCGTTCTTCCGAATTCGAGGTGCATCCGCCTATTCCAATCGTCAGCGCGAAGATTGAAAATAAAGCTATGATAATTTTTTTCATTATGACAGACTCCATTTCTTCCACAATTCGGGCATGACCTCAGACATTCTGCCTAAAATTCTTACAAATTCCTTTGCATCATTTTCGCCGAGCAGTTCTAAAAAGATAGACGCTCCGCCGACTATGCTTTTCCAATGCTTTTCGGCGAACTCTTTACCCTGCGGCGTAATTTCGACAATGACCTTTCTGCGGTCATTTTTATCTATCTGCCGTGTAATCAGCCCCTTGCCCTCTAAGTTGTTTAGGGTGACAGCTACCCGCGCCGAACTTACATTCATCTCAGAGCTGATGTCGCCGGGTAAAACGCT
The DNA here is from genome assembly GCA_009778065.1 of Oscillospiraceae bacterium. Classification (GTDB taxonomy): domain Bacteria; phylum Bacillota; class Clostridia; order Oscillospirales; family Ruminococcaceae; genus Ruminiclostridium_E. The sequence goes on along the minus strand of WRKM01000029.1, from coordinate 3,583 downwards.
CCCGCCGTTCATAGCTATGTATTGTAAGCCGAAGGCTTCGCCGCACAGGGCTTCGTTTACGTGTATATGCGTTTTTGTTCTGTGAAGTGCCTGCATATTTTCAAGTAGCTCAACCGCTAATTTGTCTCGTGTCAATAATTACACATCCTTTCTCTCGAATATCTAACACCGTTACATTGTATCATGATTAGAATGTTATGTCAATAGGTTTAGGAATATTTTTTACCGAAGCTCTTAGACGAGCTTGTTAACTACGACAAGTACTATAGTGTGTAAAAATTACTTTTCTCAACAAAACTCCGCTTTAAGCCGGCGGAGTTTTGTTGTATAATTTTATAAATAATATTGTCTGTACTGCCGTAAGAGACTAAGCCGCTTGTTGATATTGATACTCTGACAGCTCTGTTACCCCTCTTAAAGTCGGATAACTATTCCCCTCGTCAATCTCCCAGACATTCTCAAAATCCCAATTCACATAAGTGTTTACGTTTTGCATTTGAGCGGTTGTGCGTCCTCTTTCGTCCTTGGACAGCGAGCGGTTGTTATCGAAGAAACAGTTTTCATAAACCCCTATTGTATCACCGCTGAATCCTTTGGGGTGATTTGATGTTGTGTAACTATTCTCAATCCTTGAAGTGGAGTGAACTATTTCACCTATAAAACCACCGGAATAAGAGACGTTTGAAACAGTTCCCGTAGAGTAACAGTTTCTGACAGTGATAGACCCGCCGTTAAATCTTCCCGCAAATCCTCCGGCACGGGAATCGCTTGCCGTTACATTTCCTGTCGCATAACATTGGTCGATTACGCCGCCTATAACAACACCTGAAAATCCGCCGACATACGTAGTGCCTTTAACTCCGACTGTAGTATACGATTTCGATATTTGCCCTGCGTTACTTCCGATAAATCCGCTTGCGTATTGTTTACCCGATATTAGAGAGCCTACGCCTGTTACGGTTACATTTGTTATGATGCCTGTGTTGTACCCGACAACGCTACTGACAAAATTTCTACCCGTGACATTTACATTTTCAATGTCGAAATTCTTAATCAATCCGCCGCTACGTCCGAAAAGACCTAAATAATCTGATGTTGAACGATTTATTGTAAGATTACTGATTTTATGACCGTTACCGTCAAAGATTCCGATGAACGGTGATACGTTCGTGCCTATAGGTGTCCATTCATAACCGCTTAAATCTATATCCGCTGTCAGGCGGTAATTCCCGCCGAGATTGTTTCTGATTGCGTTAAACTGTTCGATTGTGTGAATTTCTATGTACTCGACTTCATGATTTACTTGTAATGCTCTTAAAGTCGGATAACTATTTCCTTCGTCAATCTCCCAAATGCTTTCAAAATCCCAATTCACATAAGTGTTTACATTTTGCATTTGCTCAGTTGTGCGTCCTCTTGTACTCGCTGACAATGAAAGTTCCTTGTCGAAATAGCAGTTTAAATAAACTCCTGTAGAATCTCCCGAAAAGCCATTTGAATGGATTGATGTTGTGTAACAATTTTCGAATCTTACCGTAGCTGTACCGACATAGCCTACGAATCCGCCCGAAAAAGATACGTCAGATACATTTCCTATAGAGTAGCAGTTCCGTATAATTGAACTCGCTCCGCTAATGCGACCTACGAATCCTCCCGCAGACGAACCGCTTGCGTTTGCGTTACCTGTCGCGTAACACCCGTCAATCAAGCCGCCTGTCATGTTGCCTGCGAAACCTCCTACATATCTTTTGCCTTGTGTAGTGACAGTCGAGAACGAATTTAATATACGACCGCTGTTACTTCCGACAAAGCCGCCGATATAGTCTGTAGTTCCCGTTACGTTCGACACACCAGATACAGAGCTGTTATTAATCAATCCGCTGTTAGAACCCGCAAGTCCGCCGACATAATTTCTGCCTGTGACATTTACATTTTCGAGATTTGTATTCTTAATCACTCCGTTGTTTCGTCCGAATAGCCCTACATAATCCGTTGCAGGAAGATTCACACTAAGATTGCTGACAGTGAAGCCGTTACCGTCGAATGAACCATTGAAGGGGACGCTGTTTGTTCCGATTGGCGTCCAGTCTATACCCGTAAGGTCTAAGTCTGCCGTCAGACGGTAATAGCCTAAAAGGTTATTACGGACATCGTCAAGTTGTTGTGCTGTGCCAATTTCAATCGGATTGATAAAATCAATACACTCTACCATACTTCCGTCAGCAAAGGCGATTTTATAAGAAGAAGCATAATTAAAATCCTTTATTGTGATTTTACCGCCTGTACCTAAAATAGATATTTCTAAATTCAAGGCTTTTGTATTATTCGGGATAAGCACCTGATTAACACTTATATCCGACTGATTTATTCCGTTGAAGAAAATTATCGTATTATTCCCGCCGCCGTCTGTTATGGTGTTTTGTCCCATATCGCCGAAGAACAAGAACGTATCATCACCGTTTCCGATTTGAATAGAATTATTCTTCCCGTCAAGCCAGAATAAATTACCGGAATTTGTGCCTTTGAGATTATTAGAGCTTTGATTATGAATCAGGGGTTTATTCAAAGAATCTAAGACATATCCGTACTTTGTGTTCTCTTGTTCAAGAACCTCGCGCATACTGTTTAAATCTACTCTCGGAAGCAGAATCAAGCCGTACATATTTCTAATCAATTCTAAGAACTGACGCTCGCCTGTTTCTTGATTATTCAATATTTCGTTTAAGAGTTCATACGCAACATCAGTTAAATCGAAGATATAATCGTCTGCAATGATATAGCCTTCTTCATCGGGAATCTGTTCCATCATGGTTTCATACAAGTACCATAAATGAGACTGTGCCAAAAGAACATCATACACAGTATCAACGAACCTGTCAAAAGCATCGTTAATAATCTTCATTGCATTAGTACCCGTACCACCGGTATACTTTTCGCCCGTAATCACTTCAAGAGCGGCTAAGGTTGTGGTTTTACCCGTCCATTTAAACATGATTTGTCGTGCTAAAACGCGGCGTGCGGATTCATCATTTTCTGCGGCAAACTGCTCGACCAACGATTGAAGCTGACCGCTTTCATCTCTCATAATAGCCTGATGCAGACTATATGCTGTGCCGAGACCTGTTAAGTCCGGTAAAAGCTCTACATCTTCACTTACGGGCAGATTACTCACCGCTTTTGATTCAACCGCATAATGAGCGAACCATACGTCTACAGCGTCACCGATACTTTCATCATCGCGGGTGAAAGTGCCGACTTCTCTGTGTACGTTACCGTTTTCATCTGTTATATTGGCTACATAGTAGCTTAAATCTATTGAAACAACGCCCGCTTCTTCAAGCGTTAAAAGCTCGTCCGGGTCTGTAATTCCGTTGCTGTTTGCGTCTATCCATACCATAACTTCATTCCAGTATGGGCTTGTATTATCAAAGACACTTGCTCCGACTTCCACAAGTTCTTTTAACGCTTCAAACCCGTTCGCGGCTTGTTTTCCGTTTTTGAGTAATGTATAGTTTCCGAAAAGCTCACGTCCGCTGTCGATTTTACCGTTTCCGTTTATATCACGGACTAAAAGCCCGTTATT
>WRKM01000028.1 GCA_009778065.1 Oscillospiraceae bacterium | reverse complement strand
TCAATGTAACTTTGGTGTTTGATGAAGAACTTAAATTGACATCAGTTGAAGGAACTCAATATTTAAGTATATAATATTTAAACCTTAGGAGAAATTAAATGATTGTAGGCTTTAACAGCAACTCATATACACGAGGCATTTTAAATGCTAATGGTTTTTATCCAAATCCAATTGGTATACTCTCGGGTTGGAATACTATTATTGATAGGAGTGCTTTTGGACGATGAGAGAAAAGAAAAAAACCATATAAAGAAAACACTTCTATTTATTATAATAAGTGTAGTTGTGTTTTGTGTATTTCAATTTATTAAGCCTTGGGTTAAACCTAATGCAATGGTGAGAAATGATATTTTAGAACTAATTCCTATTGGTACAAGTTGGGATGATGTTGTTGAAATTATCGAGAGCAAAGAAGATTGGTATATTCCGACCCATATAGGTTTAGTCCACTGGTCATCACTCTCTAAATCTGATATACAAATACCAAATATTATTGAAAGAAAAGGAATAAATCTTTCTATTAAAGATTATGGTCATGCTGTCTATCATGCTTTTTTTCAAGTAAATGTAACTCTAAGATTTGATGAAGATTATAATTTGAGCGAGGTTGAAGTAACGCGGTTATTAAGTATATAGTAATAAAATACAGCGAGGCATGTATATAATTGCTATGTGATTTTTGAAAAATATAACGAGTTAAATTTTTAGATAGTTTCAAATTCAACTATAAGGCACAGTATATAATTTATTGTGCCTTATAGAAATATTTTAGTAAAAAATCAGGACTATAATAATTATCAAAATTTAGAGGTGAAACATGAGCATGAATGGGATTGGTCTAATCCTAAAACCCACGATAGGAAAGGAGGTGAATTATACTTATGAATTTTTCTTATAATTTATTAAGAAAGTATTTAAAACGCGGACACGAAGTGGAGTTCTCGTATTCTGATAAAGAATACTCATTTAGCCATAACGAAGAAGGTTGGTATATAACCGAATATAATAATCCTGATTACCAAACTTTTAAAACAGCAAATGATTTGCTGTTAAATGGAAAAATAAATGGTGTTTCTATTGAAAATATATGGGGAGATGTCGTTATTGATGCTATTTACTAAAGGTGGAACATGGTATTTGACTAAAGGATATACACTTATGCAGATTAGGGGTAGATAGATATGATTAGATGCCGTAGCCCCTTCCTATGAAAAGTTTATAAAAAATATGTCAAATTTTTAAAATAAAATTTGACAAATTGCGATATTTGTGTTATAATTCAAAATATCAAGTATCAAAACAAACTTTTTTGGAGGAATTTTATTATGACAGCGGAACAATTACGGGCTTTAAAAAAAGGCAACGCCAGTGTTAATGCGGAAAAATCAAGAATTCGTATACCTGATGCGTTTAAAAAGGCGACGACGGCGCAGAAGAAAGAAATTACAGAATTATCGGGACTCTCTAAGTTTACGTATTACAGTGCAAGCAAAAACGGCTCGGCTTCACCGAAAGCTGTAATCGCGCTATCGCAAATAATGAACATCTCGCCTCTCTATTTAATCGGCGAGATTGATAAGAAAGAGCCTTGCGATGCCGCCGCATTAGCCGAATTTTTCAAGAGAAGCAGCACCGGCAAATCGAAAGCTATGCCCGCCCCCGCTCCTGCCCCCGTCCCTGCAAAGGCAAAGGCAAAGGCATCGCCTAAAAAGCCGAGTGTCGTTAAAATCGCCGCTGAGCCTGTTAAACCTGCGGTTACAACGAAGGCGCCGATAATTGATGAAGAATCGCTTCTTTTATTAGTACGCGCTTTATTAATCCGTGCAAAACTCAGTGACGAAGCGCAGGAGACATATAATAAAGTAGTTGCCTTGCTTGCGAAATAGTTAAGGTTTGGTTTAAGAGGTGGCATATGACCAAATCAAAAACAATAGACGTTCACGGCTTAACAGGCGACCAGGCGAAAGCGCGTGTTGAGCGGGAAATACGGCTTGCGCCGCCTAAGTGTGAGAGCATTATAGTGATTCACGGATGTAACAATGGTACGGTTCTACGCGATACCGTGCGTAGACGAGTACGCTCTAAACGTATTCTTGATATTGTTCCCTGCTTCGCGAACGATGGGCAGACGACTATTTATTTAAAGGAATAAGTCCTTTATGAAAAACAAGTTCAAAAATTATAAGCTTATTATGGAAAAAGGGTATCGCTTGATTGTGATACCCTTTTTGCGTAAAAACCCCATGTCTATTCGGAATTATTTTGTTTTACTGAGCCAGGTATAAGCCACCTCGAGAGCCTCATAAAGACCGCTCCTGTCGATGTTTTTGACGACCATTTGACCGGGGTCAATATCTTCGGCGGTTTGCATAAGCATGACCTTAACCTTATCCGCTACTTCAAGCCCCTTTATTTTTTGTGTGTGCATTATGGTTATCATGCAGACATAATCATCGGACATGTTACCGTAATAAATCTGCTTACCCTTTCTGACTAACGGATAACCTTTGTAGGTGTAAAAATCAGACATTTTAAAACCCTCCCTTTCCGGCGTTAACGCACCATGAAAAATTTTTCTCTTATACTTATTGTTTTAAAACAAATAAAGCTCTTTTTATAGATTCTTACTCTTACCACGAGTTAATAATGGGTTCGCCCTTTAGATACGCTTCTATATTCTGTTCGAGACGGTTCAAATACATTAAACTCACGGTAAATAACGGTCTGCCGTCCAATACAACAACGCCTGTCATATTGCCTGCGTCATAAAATTCAAGCGTGGTGTCGGGTTTACTCCGGTCTCGGTATTTGAAGGTGTAACGTGCGAGAAGGGGTTCAACTTCAAACTCTTTCGGCTCTTCGCTCCAAAGCCCCGTCGCACTCACGGATATTGCATAAATATATAGGTCTTTAAAAGCCGAAGTATCGACAGGCTCACCATCAAGGTAATAAACCTCATTATCACGGCTGTCGCCGGCAAAGCGGAAATTCAACACCCGCGACGGCGTTTCGATAATAAAATCTGAAACAGTATAAATATAAGGGCGGATAAACATTACAGCCATAATACTTTCAACATCAAAGTTGAGCCAGGTAAGCATTTCGGGCGGAATAACATACAGAACATCGGGTTGTTCACTGAAAAAGGCGTAATATCCGAGAAGAATGTCTTCGGCGTTCTCGTTTTGCATTACGGCACGCTCACCCACGAGCAGGGTATAAGTTACCCCGTCAATAATCATTTCGACATAAGCTACGGGTTCGTCAAAAATGCCGTCGAAGCCCGAATCTTCGGGTAGATTTCTCGGTAAACCCTCGCCCACATAAGCGACAGAAGACGCCGTAAGACCGAATAAACCGTGCATAACGGACTGCCCCCTCGTTGCGTCAACCTCCAGTCCGAAGGCATAAGCAGGTTCAACGAATATGTGCGGATTAAAAACTATTTCTTCGGTAAAAACATCGGGATTGAGTTCAATAACGTATCTTTCAGTTCCGAGCCTTTCGACTGTAAGCTTTTCAATCTGTGGGGAGCCTACAGAGTAATAATCTCCGGTTATATCAAGCGAAACAAATTGGAGACTGCTTTCTCTGAACATGTCTACCATATACGACCATACAATATACACATTGTTATCGTCACCAACGCGGACAAACGCCATGTTCTCGGCGGTAGGGGTTTTATCCCCTATATAAATATTAATAGTCTCATCATTCTTAAATACCGCACTCACCTGAACTGCCGTGTCTCCAAGTCCGTATTGTTCAAGGTTTTCGGCATTTTCCTCTACAATATCTCTTACCCAAAATCCGGAAACATAACGTGCCGCCGTATGCAGACGGGATTCATTAAGAGGGGCGTTAAGCAGACCGGAAACCATGAATCTGTCTGAAAGACCCCATGCAATCATATACTCGTCAAACTCGTTTTTTACGCTGATGATTCTCACTTCTTCGGCGTCAAGCTCTGTAAAGTGAATGTGCGGAAGTTCGGGTTCGGAAATAATATCATCACGAGTCGATTCTTCGTCCGCCGTAAGCTTGAGAAGTAATAACACCGCCGCTAAAATCACAAGCCCCGATGACGAGAAAATTAATGTCTTTACTTTTTTACTTATTTTTTTCAATTGCTGACTCCTTAACGATAACGCCTTTTGAAAAACACAACTAACCCCGTTATAATAATAATAAGAGGAATCACTGCGACAAAAGTTATTGCAATCCCATTCGCTTGAGCCGTGGTTATATCGAAATTCGCAGATATAAAAGATTTAGGCATAACACGGGCGGCTATATCACTTCTGCCGCTTAAATCACCGAAAACATTAAGGAGCAACAACGCATTTGTGAACTGCTCGTTATCTAAGGTTTCTCCGACAAAAAATGCGGGCGAACCGAATACAATCATACGGCTTGATAGGTGTTCTGTTCCCTCAAAGCGTGATTTACGACCCATAGCCGCCACGCAAAGCACTTCGTCAACAGGGAACCAATCATCTACTTCCTCTATCTCTACCAACGGGAACACCCATGAACCATCATAAGTGATAAGCAAAGGTGTGGTAGATAAGGACGAAACATTCTCTGAAATCCACACAGGTTTAATATATGTTGCGACCAAAGAACGCTCAATTATTCCTTCGGCAAAAGCCTCTCCTGTTGCTCTGATGAACTGGGTAAACCCGAATTCGTCTGTATGGAAGGAATAGCCGGGGTTAGACTGTGCGATAAAGCCGGGTTCAACCCACATTCCCCACTGCGCCAGTAAAGAATCTGTATTCGGTGCATCAAGTAACTCCATAGAAGGGAAGTAAAGCATACTCTTTCCGTATACTCCCGAATTATCGAGCCAGTTATTAACCGCCTCACAAGCGCTCGTACTCAGGTCAAATGTTGGAGCAAAAACAACCAAAAAATCTAAATCGGGGTCAATAACCGCTGTTGTCAGTAGGTCAATTTCCTCAATTAAATAACCGTTGAGACTGAGCAATTCTGCCATCGCTTCATAACCGCGTTCGCCGAAGCCGTTTGAAAAAGCTACTCTGACGGGCGTTGTATCAGATACGCGCATGACCGCTGATAAGAATGCCTGTTCCGTCCCTGCGCTTACATCGCGGTGCAAAAGCTCATGCAACCCGAAAGAAGCCGCTTCAAAAGCCATCTGCTCGGTAATTTGTTCGCCGTTTAAAAAATACTCAAAGATGATATAATCTGCTTCGCGTACAACCTGATATCGTCCCGTTCTCTCCGACTCTATTATAACGTCGGAGTCGGTAAGATTCCCGCCGTATTTTGCCGAAAATGCGGGGTCTGTTAATCTATTTACGAAATAAATATTAGTATTTTTGTTAGCCTCGGCAAATCTTCGCGCTGTTTCATAAACCTGCAAATATACCTGTCCGCGTCCTGTAAAAGCCTCTTCAGGACTGCAAAAATAGAAGTTTATCGTATCATCCAGAGCAGATATATACTCATAGGTGCTTTTTTCTATACTGTAAAGTCCGCGTTCCGACAGGTCAAACCGAATATTGAAACGACTGATTAATAAATCGAAGACGACGTTGAAAAGAACCGCCGCCGCGATAAAAATTAGCGTCAGAGCCGCCGAAAACCCGCCATGCTTTAACTTTCTGAGGTTAAGCTTTTCGGAAACGGGGGTAGTCAGCGAGTCTTCCTTGGACTCCTGCTCTGTTTCGGTATTATTAAGATTTTTGTTATCTTCTGACATTTAAACCACCTTCATATTATTACTGACTTATTTAACTGTCGATTTTCGCTACGCCCAACGACGCTTTTCTAAAACTCTCGCGGTCAAAAACATAAATATCGCCGCTCCCGTAATGAAAAACAAGATATTGGGCAGAGTGAAAATGCCGAGAGTGAACTGCCTGTAACGCTCAAACACCGATATACTTCTCAGTATATTCGAGATGAACTGTATGGGGATGACCGCCGCTAATGTGTTCAGTAAGAATATGGTCAGATTTAAAAACATACTGCCGACAGCGGCTATCATTTGGTTTTCGGTCAGTGCGGATACAAACAGTCCGAGAGCGACATAAATTCCGCCGAGTAATAAAAGTCCCACAAAATTCCCCCAGAGCGTCATCCACGAAATCTTTACGAAAAACGAAAGAACAATACCATAAACGGGGAGTATGCTCACTCCGAGCAGAAAGACCGTATATGCCGAAAAAAACTTACCTGCGACGAGTCCGAAGAGGCTTACGGGAGCGGTTAACAAAAGCTGGTCTGCCTTTTGCCTTTTCTCCTCAGACATAAGCCGCATTGTCAACACGGGTACTATGATTAATAAAACGAAATACATAAATTGAAAAACAGCCGTCAAATCTGCGGAACCGACAGCAATAGCACTGAGATAAAGCCACAGTCCCGAAGTCAATATACAGACCGCAACAAAAACATAACCCAAGGGCGAGGTAAAGTACGCGCCTGTTTCTCTTTTAAAAATAGCGAGCATTATTCTACTCCTTTCCCTCCGTAAATATCCCCTGTCACAAGTTTTAAGAAAACCTCTTCAAGCGTCAGCTCATTCGACTTCATCATTAAAAGCGGATAGTTTCGTGACGCTAATTTTTTAAAGATTTCGCGGCGTACATCTTCTCCCTTTTTCGGCTCAATATCAAACTCGTGAACTCCGTTTTCCGCTTCTCGCAGAGGGGTTATACGTTTAATTTGATGAATACCGCCGAGCAGTTTTTTTATTTCCGCCTCGCTTCCCTCTACGCGAATCCTGAGCGAAAGACAGTCCGAAAGCCCCGTCGCAAGAGCCGCCGATTTCTCATTGGCAACGATTGCCCCTTTATTTATTACAACTATTCTGTCGCATACTGCCTGAATTTCCGGCAGTATGTGCGAGGATAATATGACTGTGTGATTCTTACCGAGCTTTTTGATGAGCGAGCGTATTTCTATAATCTGTTTAGGGTCAAGTCCGGCAGTAGGTTCGTCAAGAATCAGAGTTCCGGGATTACCCACGAGTGCTTGTGCTAATCCGACTCTTTGGCGATAGCCTTTTGAGAGGTTGCGGATTGCTCGTCCGCGGACATCGGATATTTTTACTAAATCGCATATTTCACCAAGGTGAGAATTACGCGGGAGCTTGCATTTTTTTAAGGCATATACGAATTTTAAATAACCGTCTACCGTCATTTCAGGGTAGAGCGGCGGAATCTCCGGCAGATACCCGATTCTTTTTTTTGCGGCGACAGGCTCTTCTAAAATGTCGATTCCGTCAATCAAGGCACGCCCCGAAGTCGATGAAATATACCCTGTTAAAATATTCATAGTGGTGCTTTTACCCGCTCCGTTCGGTCCTAAAAATCCGAGAATTTCACCCTCTTCGGCACGGAACGAGATATTATTGACCGCCTTATTGCTACCGTAACTCTTAGAGAGGTTTTGTACTTCTATCATTATTTTCCCATGTCCTTTCTGTACAAAAGATTATGATAACTTTTCGACAGCTTCTTTTATTCTTTTAATGGATTCGTCTTTTCCGAGCATTATACATATGTCGAGACCGCCGCCGGGTGCGGCTTGTTTTCCGGTCAGTGCGACCTGCAACGGGTACAGAAAATATCCGATTTTAACCTCGGACTCTTCTGCCGACGCTTTAAATGCGTTATAAAGACTGTCACGGTTAAACTCATGCTTTTCTAACGTGCAAACAGCCTCTTTGAGTGCAACGAGAGCGGTTTCGGGTGATGTTTTCATTTTCTTATTATTGTATAAATCAATCTCATAAGCACAAACCTTTTCGATAAAGTCGACCTGCGGCGTTATATCACTCAAGACCTCTGCTCTGGGCTGTAACGCCGCACAGAGAAGAGCATAATCAATTTTGTGTTCACCGATATAAGGCAGCGCTAACTTCTTGAAATCTTCGGGAGAGAGGTTTCGGATATAATGTGCGTTAATCGCTCTCATTTTTGTCTCGTCAAAGATTGACGGTGATTTTGATATACCCTTTAAGTCGAATTCGTCCGCAAGCTCATCAAGCGTGAAAAACTCATTTTCGCCGCCCGGCGCCCAGCCGAGCAGGGCTATATAATTTATAACAGCTTCAACAAGATAGCCCTTTTCTGTAAAATCACTGAAATAAGCATCGCCTTCGCGCTTTGACAGCTTGTGAGAAGAATCCCGCATTATCGGCGCAACATGGATAAACGCAGGCGGCGTCCACCCGAGCGACTCATAAAGTAAAATATACTTAGGAGTTGAAGACAAAAATTCGGTTCCGCGAATTATATGGGTTATATTCATTGTATGGTCGTCGATTACATTCGCGAAGTTATACGTGGGCATACCGTCAGATTTAATTAAAATCTGGTCTTCAATTTCCGAATTGGGGACGGTTATTTCCCCGAATATTTTGTCGTAAAAAGAGGTTTCGCCGTCTTTCGGGGATTTCTGCCTTATTACAAATTCGGCAGGCTGTGATTCGTTTGCTTCCCCCTTTAAATCGCGGCAGGGGCAATTCTCGCTTTCGGGGGGACAGAAACAATAATAAGCCGCATCCTTTTCAATCAGCTCTAAAGCATATTTCATATACAAACCGCTTTTCATACGCTCGCTTTGAATATAGGGTGCGTAATCTCCGCCTATGTCGGGTCCTTCGTCCCAGAAAAGCCCGCAGGTTTTCAGGGTGTTGTAAATCACTTCAACCGCACCCTCGACATAACGCGCTCTGTCTGTGTCTTCAATTCGCAGAATAAAATTTCCGTCGTTCTTTTTGGCGTAGAGCCACGCATAAAGCGCGGTACGTAACACACCCAAGTGCATAAAACCCGTAGGGCTGGGTGCGAAGCGGGTTCTTATTCTATCCATTAGCCACCTCTAAGTCTTTATTTATTTGTTGCTTTAATTCTTCAAACGAGCCGAATTTTCTTTCGGGGCGGATAAAAGAAACAAGGCTTACTTTAATAATTTCTCCGTATAAATCTTCGCCGCAACCTAAAATATGTGTTTCTATGGTTACTTTATTATTTTCTCCCGCCGTGGGTTTAACGCCTATGTTGGTGATGCCGTCCGACACACAACCTTTAACGTCAACCCTGCTCTTATAAACCCCGAAAAGCGGGATAACACAGCCATCGGGCATATTTTGATTGATTGTGGGAAACCCTATAGTCCTTCCTAATTTGTTTCCGCCGACAACCTCTAATTCGTAGCTCAGTTCGCGTCCGAGAAATCTGTTTGCGTTTTCTATATCTCCTTCTGCGATTAGCTTGCGTATATGTGTCGAGTTTACAGGCAGATTATCTATCTTTACGGGCGGGACAATAATAGTTTTTATGTCAAATTCCCCACAAATCCGCGCCAGTTCATTTGCATCTGCACAGCCGCCTTTTCCGAAGCGGAAATTATAACCGCAACAGACGGCTTTTGCGTTAAGCTCTTTCATTAATATATCGGCGACAAATTCTTCGGGGGAAAAATCTCTCAGCCGCTCAAAATCATAAATGTATAATTTCTTTATTCCCAAGGTTAAAAGGATATGATGTTTTGTTCCGGTGTCTATAATATTTAAGGTGTTTTTATAGGCGTTTCTAAAAGTAAAAACCGCAGGGATATATTTGTTTTGAGAGACCGCTGCTTTAATTACCTCGGCGTGACCCAAATGTACTCCGTCAAAAGAGCCTAACGCAACAACGGTAGAAAATTGATTAATCGCCAAATTCACCGCTCTCCTCTTCGGTAATATTCAAGGTTGGTCGATAAGGACCGAAATCGTCTGTAATTCCCGCCGCCCCGAACCTCTGAACTATCTTAAGCGAATGGTCTTCGGATATTTGCGCTAAAGCGAGCAATGTTTTATCAAATCCGTATACCGTATATGTGCCGCTGTAAATCCGCTCAAGTCTGATTCTGTCAGCGGCGAGCTTCGCGCCGTTTTTAAAGAGAGCGGTCTGGGTGTCATCGAGGTTCGCTCTCGGATAGCTTGCGAAAAGCTCGTCCATAGGTCTCAAAAGTCTTCGTAAACTCTCCGTACCGTCGTCATTGACCCGTTTACGAAGTTCGTCTATATAAAAACAATCGTCAAGCGTAAATACTCCCGACTTTGTGCGGACGAGCGAGGTCATAATCGCACCCGCACCGAAATCCTGCCCTATATCGTGTATAAGGGTTCTTATATACGTACCCTTTGAGCAATGGACCCGCATTATACCTTCATTATCGGCATACTGCTCGACTTTAATGCTGTGTATGGTCACTGTCCGAGGTTTACGTTCGACTTCAACACCGTTTCGCGCAAGTTCGTAGAGCCGTTTTCCGTCTACTTTAACTGCCGAATACATGGGTGGGACTTGTTGTATTTCGCCTGTACGGCGTTCTACAAAAATCATCTTATTCCGTGATACATATTCACCGCTACAGGATGTTACCTGCCCCGTTATATCCTGTGTGTCGGTGGTTAAACCAAAACGAAAGCCCGCTACATATTCCTTGTCGTTTACAGGCTGAAAATCGACAGCCCGGGTAGCATTACCGAGGAAAATGGGTAAAACACCCTCCGCCAAGGGGTCAAGCGTGCCGCCGTGTCCGACTTTTGCGGTCTTAAAGAGTTTACGTATTATAGCCACAACATCGAAAGACGTATAATCACGGGGTTTATAAATACAAATTATGCCATCCATTAGACACCCCTATTTATTAACGTATACTTAACCCAAGTACTTTTAATAATCTTTCTTTACACTCCGAAAGGGAGCCTTTAATCCGACAACCCGCAGCCCGTTGATGCCCTCCTCCTCCGAACTGTGCGCATATCTGCCGTGCATCAATATAATTTTTAGTACGAATCGAAACCTTCCATTCGTCTTTTTTACGCTCCTTAAACGTAACGCCCGCCTCCACGCCGTCAATCTGTCTGGGTAGTGAGCCTATAGCGTTTACGTCTTCGTCATCGGCGTTATCGAGCATTTCTTTTGTGAGGGTAATAACGGCACACTTTCCGTCAAATGCAAACTCTATACCTTCGAGAGCCTGTCTTTCAAGCTCTACCCGCTCTTTGGTTCGCATGTCAAAAAGCAGATAATTAAGCCCGGCACAATCAAAGCTGTATTCCATAAGCTCTGCCGTTATTCTATGGGTATTTGCGGTCGTATTTGAAAATCTGAAGCAACCCGTATCCGTAGAAATACCCGTATAAAGACAAGCGGCGATTTCTTTCGTCATTATATCCTTACCGTGAAGCTCCGAAAGTTCTTTTATCAGCATGTAAACAACCTCACACGCCGCCGCCGCATCACTGTCAAGTAATAAATTATCTGCGTACCTTGTGTTTGAAACATGATGGTCGATACATAACGATATGCGGTCTTTATAGTCTTTTTCCGAGGAGCCGAGCAAAACCGAATCCGCAACATCTACGGTAATCGTAAATTTTTCATCAAACTCTTGCGGCACCGCGGCGTCCTTTAAGTAATTAAAGCGGGTCGAAGCCGCATCCGGCAGGACGACTTTTGCGCGTTTTTGCATTTTTTGCAAAGCTCCGCAAAGAGCGTAAACACCGCCGAGAGTGTCGCCGTCGGGTGAAGCATGACAAATTACGGCAAAATCGTCTTTTTTTTGTAACAACTCTGCCGTTTGTTTTAAGTTAATCTCCTGTGACATTTTCTATACCGCCTCTTTTAGTGCTGTCGAGTATATCGGTTATCCTGTCATAATAATCTAATGTGTTATCGGGGATGAATTTAAGCTCAGGTATTTTACGCATTTTTATTCTGCCGTTAATACGCTTTTTAAAGAAGCCCGCCGCACCCTGTAAAACGCCGACGATTTCTTTTGTTTTTTCCTCACCGCCGTGTGCGCTGATGTATATTTTACAGTGCGATAAGTCATTACTCACCTCACAGCGGGAAACAGAGGCAAGACCGCCGTCAAGGCGTTCATCCCCCAAATCACGCATAGAAGCGGATATTTCGCGTTTTATATCTTCAGATACTCGCCGAGTGTTGTGTGGCATTTTTATTAATCCTCGTGCTTTATTTTCTTGTTTGCCATTGTTAAGTAATCGAAGCCTTTAATCTTTTTGACAGCGTATGCTATCTCAAAATCAATCATGCTGTGTATGATTGTCCCGAGTCCGACTAACAATACAACGGAAAATAAAAATCCTTTTTGATAAAACTCGTCGCCCATACCGATGAGAAAATAAAATATACTGACAACAATAAGTTCACTGACGGCATGTGTCAGAGCGACCGCAAGTGAAAACACACGAACCTTAGCGGCACTTAGCCCTGCTCTGCATATGCTCTGCCAGTAGAGTGCACCCAGAGCCGCAAACACCACATGGCTCGCCGCTCTGAATACAACGACAGGAGTATAAGGACCGAGTGCGAACCCGATAGTAGTACCTGCCGCCACTGCGATTGCCGAAAATGGCGAAATAAACATAGCGATAAAAACAGGTACATGACTTGCCAATGTATACGAAGCCGCCGGTTCAAGCATTATTCTAAACGGTGAAAACATAGGGATAACGATTCCAAACGCGATTAAAAGCCCCGATATAGTTATATGCAGTGTAGATTGTTTTACCATAAATACTCCTAAAGTTTTAATTACTCTTTATATTCTTCAACTGTGAACGCTTCAAAAACATCGCCTTCTTTTATATCGCTGAAGTGCTGAAGACTTATACCACATTCATAACCTTGTGCGACCTCTTTTACATCGTCTTTAAAACGGCGCAAGCTGTCAATTTTATCGACATTTACCACTATGCCGTCGCGTACCACTCTTATTTCGTTGTTACGTGTGACCTTTCCGTCTGTAACATAACAACCTGCGACGACACCCGTACCCGTAATCTTAAAGACGTTTCTGACCTCGATTCTCGCCTGTTCAATTTCTCTGAACTTAGGCGCGAGCATACCTTTCATAGCGGTTTCGACTTCTTCAATCGCATCGTAAATAATCCTGTAGGTTCTTATTTCTACGCTGTCACGTCCCGCGCTTTCAGATGCGGCGGGGTGAGGACGCACGTTAAAGCCTATGATAATCGCACCCGACGCACTCGCCAACATAACGTCGCTTTCGTTTACCGCTCCGACCGCTCCGTGAATAACTTTTACGCGAACATCTTTGTTCGATAGTTTTTCGAGCGATTGTTTCACCGCTTCGACCGAGCCGTGAACGTCCGCTTTAACAATTAGCGGAAGCTCTTTAACGGTACCATCCTCAATGTGCGAGAAGAGGTTGTCGAGGGTGACTTTTTGATAGAGGTTGAATTTCTCTTCTTTTGCTTCATGCTTACGCTTGTCGACGAGTTCACGCGCTAATTTCTCATCGGCTACTACCGCAAAATTGTCGCCTGCATTCGGTACTTCTGCGAGACCCATAATTTCTACGGGTACGCTCGGTCCGGCTTCTTTTATTACTTTACCCTTATCATCGCGCATTACACGTACCCGTCCGACAGCCGTACCCGCTATAAGCGTATCGCCTGTATGAAGCGTACCTTTTTGTACCAAAACTGTCGCAATAGGACCGCGTCCTTTGTCTAAGAAGGCTTCTATAACCGTCCCTACTGCCTGTCTTTCGGGGTTCGCACGGAGTTCCATAACATCGGCGGTGAGGTTAATCATTTCGAGAAGCTGACCTATATTAGTGCCTTTTTTGGCTGAAACGGGAACGCAGATTACATCGCCGCCCCATTCTTCAATGACAAGACCGTGTTCTGTAAGCTCTTGCTTGATTCTGTCGGGGTTTGCGGCTTCTTTGTCGATTTTATTAATCGCCACAATTATATTAACGCCCGCGGCTTTTGCATGGTTAATCGCTTCTACCGTCTGCGGCATAATCCCGTCATCGGCGGCGACTACAAGGATAGCAATATCTGTAACACCCGCACCCCTCGCTCTCATAGCCGTGAATGCCTCATGCCCGGGCGTATCGAGGAAGGTTATATCCTTTCCGCCCGCTTTAACCCTGTATGCACCGATATGTTGGGTAATCCCGCCCGCTTCTCCGGAAACAACGTCGGCGTTACGGATTCTGTCAAGCAGTGACGTCTTACCGTGGTCAACGTGACCCATAACAACGACAACGGGAGAACGTGTTTGCAGATTTTCGTCGGTATCCTCTATTTCTTCAAAAAGACGCTCTTCGATAGTGACAATTATTTCTTTCTCGACCTTCGCGCCGAGTTCTTCCGCTACGAGTGCGGCGGTGTCAAAATCTACAGATTGGTTTATATTCACCATTTCGCCTAAATGAAACAGCTTCTTTATAACAACGGAGGATGTGACCTTTAGTCTCGCCGCTAATTCCCCGACATTTATTTCATCGGGAATAAGAACCTTTAGCTGTTGTTTACGCGCACGTTCAAGCTCAAGCCTTTTGAGCTTTTGAGCTTCGGTTTCACGGGTTCGGAATTGCTGTTTTTTATGCTGTTGTGACTTTTGATTTATTTTCTGCTTGTTTCTGAAATCGCCTGATTTTCCGCCCTTGCCGCCGAAACCGCCTTGCGGAGCGATTTTCTCATAGCGTTCATTGTATTTATCAAGCTCAACGTAGCTTCCGCGAGTGTCAACCCTTTTTGTGACCTGTTCACCGCGCTGAACGGCTTCGCCTTTCTGCTTTGCCTTCGGCGGTTCATTGACCTTAAGTTTACTTATATCAACCGCGGCTTTCATGGGTCGCGGAGCGATTTTCGGTTTATCTTTTTTCGGGGTGGGCGGGGGCTGAACGGGCTTCACAGAAGGCGGACGTGCAGGGGTGGGTCGAGGTGCTTTAGCAGGAGGCGTTTTTACCGCCGCAGGTTTATCGGCAGGTTTAACGGTGGGTTTAACGACGGGTTTAGCGGCGGGTTTTTTAGCCGTAGGAGCCTTAGCCGCGGGGGTTTTAGGCAGGGCTTTTTTACGCATGGCAAAAAACGCATTAAAATCCGAAACCTCGTTCTTTTGCGAAACGCTCTCTAAAAGCACGTCAAACTCTAAAGCAGAAAGAGGAATTCCTGACGGCTTTTTCTCGACGTCGAGAAATTTCTTGAGAATATCGGTTATTTCCTGCGCCGTGATATTCAAATGCTTCGAAGCATCCTTTAATTTGTATTTTGTTGATTCCATTCATTTTCCCCCAAGAATAATATTTAATAATGAACAATTATTTACCCGTTATTTCTTATTCACCATTAATTGTAACAGACCACGGTCTGTTACGGCAATAACCCCCGCAGGTTTGCCTAATATGCTTTTAATCATTTGCATATCGGCATGTACGGGAAAGATTTCAACCTTAAATTTCTCTGCGTGAAACGTCACTTCCTTGAGCGTTTTAGCGGAAATGTCGCAGGCGATAAGAACACCGACAGCTTTACCCTTTTTAACAGATTCTATAGTCGCATCGAAGCCTATTTCCAAAACGCCGGCTTTTCTGCACAGCCCTAAATTCTGTAAGAAGTTTTTCAATGATTCATCTCCGCTTCTAAATTATCGTAAATTTCTACAGGGATTTCGTGCTTTAAAGCGCGTTCGAGACTTTTCTTTTTCCGCGCTTTTGCCAAACAGGCGGCGTCTTTACACATATAAGCCCCGCGTCCTGATTTTTTACCTGTAAAATCTAAGGATATTTCTCCGTCCTTAGCCCTTACGATGCGGATTAGTTCCTTTTTACCCGATTGTTCGGTACAGCCTACGCATTTACGAATAGGAGTTTTTCGTTCGTTCATTTCATTCTCCGTGATTATTACGGCGCGTAATGATAAGCGGATTATCAACCGTCAACTGCTTCAAAAAATCCGCTCTCGGGCTTTATATCTATTTTAAAGCCTGTCAGACGAGCCGCAAGCTTTGCGTTTTGCCCTTTATTTCCGATTGCGAGCGACAACTGATTATCAGGAACCGTAACGGCACAGGCGCGGACATTTTCATCGGGTATATCTACGTCAATAACGTCGGCGGGACGGAGTGCCTGTTTTATAAATTCCTTAGGGTCGTCCGAATAGGTTATTATATCTATTTTCTCGCCGCACAGCTCGGCACAAATACGCGAAACACGGCTCCTCGAAGGACCTATGCAAGAACCCACGGCGTCAACATTAGGGTCGTTACTTATCACAGCCATTTTGCTCCTTGCACCGGGTTCGCGGCTGACCGCCCTGACCTCTACTACACCATCGAAAATTTCCGGTACCTCAAGTTCAAAGAGCCTTTTAACGAGTTCTTTATGTGTACGCGATATTTTGAGGGTAGGGCGTCGGTCGTTTGCAGAAACGCCCGAAACATAGACCTTTATAATATCGCCCTGGTTTATTTCCTCGTCAGGTATTTGGTCACTCTTAAAGAGCATGACTTCGCTTCCGTTGATTTCGAGGGTGACATTGCCCGAAACGGTTTCCACCTTTACGACGTTTGCGGAGATTGCTTCGTTTTGAAGACTGCCCCACTGTTCAACGAGCTGAGCGCGTTCGACCTCTTTTATCCCTTGCCTGATTACCTGCTTTGCGGTCTGGGCGGCAATTCTTCCGAAATGGCGCGTGTTTAACTTAATCACGCACTGCCCGCCGAGCTTAGAACGCTTTGAGTACTTCTTAGCTTCTTCGAGGGTGATTTGGTTAGCCTCGTCTTCAACATCCTCCACGATTTCTTTTGAAATCGTGACGTCGAATTTTCCCTTAGCTATATCTATGTCAAAATCAATGTTCTCGCTCCTCGGATAATCCCTTTTTATGGCGATTACAAGCGCGGCGCGAATTTTCTCAAGTAAAAGGTCTGTTTCTATACCTTTTTCCTTAGCTAAGAGGGAAAGCGCGTCAAAAAGCTCTGTATTGTTCATGTCCGTCATGTCCTTTCGGTTTTTAGTTATAGAGAAATTTTTACTCAAAATCCAAATTAATTTTAATGCAGTTTTTTATGCTTGAAGTAATAGTTTCCGAGTCAGTTTTGAGTGTTATTTGCCCCGTTTCGCGGTTATAAGACGTCAGTCTGCCGTAAATAACATTTATTTTTCCCCCGTCACCGCGTTTCATGAGCCGAATGGGCTTTCCCACGCTTTGTTCAAAATGTTCGGGGCGGCGCAGTCTCCGCATTAAGCCCGGCGAGCCGACATCTAAAATATCGACATGCTTTATAAAGTCCTGCTCATCCATAAGCTCGTTAATCGGCGCGGTCATCAGGACGCACTCCTCATCGTTAATCCCCGAATCTTTGTCAAAAAGGATTCGCAGATAATTCATCGCGCCCTCTTTTTCAAACAAAACGTCCCAAAGCTCAAAGCCCGCTTCACGGAGTAACGGCTCGACTAAAACCCGCACCTTTTCTTCAATATTTTTATTTTTTTCCATAATCCGAAAACCCTAAAACCCTTACAAGAAGTGAAGACCGGAGTGTTAACCGGTCTTCAGCTTACTATTCATCTTAAATAGCATAGCATATTAATTCCGGTTTGTCAATAGTTTTATCGAAAAAATTTATTTTATCTTTAAAAACAGAAAACACAGAAGAAAAATCGCATCATCTGATTTAATTTCGGAAAAAGCCCTAAAAAATCGCATGACGTGATTTATTAGCCGAAAAATAATCGCATGACCTGATTTTTAAAGTCGGAGCGGTAAAAAGGAATAACGACTCCAAATATGCTTGTATACAAAGTTTCATGAAGTTTTTTTAATAAAAAAATAACGTCATTACCCGGAAAATAATGCGAATAATCATTATTGCCGTGGAAATAAATAAATAAGATGACGTGAATATTCTGTTTTTTTTCTTGTTTTTGACAAAAAGCTTGCAAATTCGGCAGAAACATGGTATAATAGGGAAGATACGACCCGAAAAATTAATAATTTTTGCACATATTAACTAAAATAAAGTTCACACTATTATTGTTTTTGGCTAAATGCGAAAATTCAAATGAAGTAAATAAAAATCAGGAGAGGTACCAATATGGACAGCTTTATGGAGCAAATTGTCGTAAAAAAAACCGAAACGAGAGATATAATTAAAAGATTTGCGTTCTTTATCCTCGGTATGCTTTTATGTTTGTTTTTCGTGACGCTTCTGAGAATATTCCCGGCGTTTTCGATGATATTTTTGTTTATGAGTGCGGGAGTGATTTGGCTGACATGGGTTTTATTTCAAAGTACTTTTGTCGAGTACGAGTATATTCTGACTAATAATGAGTTGGATATTGATAAGATTATCGCCAGAAAAAAACGTAAACGCCTCATAACAATCCGAATCGACAAAGCCGAAGCGTGGGGTGAATACTCCGAGGACAAAGCCGGCGGCGTACAGGTGACGGTACAGGCACATGACTGCGGATATAAGAATCTGTGGTATATCGTCACAAACCATGAGAAGCATGGTAAAGTGAGGCTCTTTTTTTCGCCGAGCAGGGCATTGCTTGAAGCGATGAACAAGGGAGTCCCTTACGCGCAGAGAAAAAAAGAGCTGAAAGAAACAGAGAAAGGCGAAAATGAAAAAGCTGCTCAAAATAAGGATTAGAAAAACAAGAGGAAAAATAGCGAAAGGGGGAGAGAGTCATAAAGTCGAAAAAACTTCTTATCGTATTGCTTGCAGTTACGTTGGCGGTATTGACGTCGGCATGTCATCCGATTTCAGATGTATCGAGACCGAGAAACAACGAAGAAGAGCCTGTACAGGGGGAAGAAACTGACGCATCGGGAGAACAGCCGCCGCTCATCGTTCCCGAGCCTGCCGCTCCCATTGCCGAAAATCTTGAAAATACTGATTTTTCAGGGCTTTTTATTGCTCCGTCTCAAAGCGCGCCCGAAGCAATTAATGCACCTTACGGTGCATTGTACAACCTTAGTGATGATGTTTTCATTTACGGGAAAAGGGTGGATGAGAGGGTTTATCCGAGCGGTGCGGTAAAGCTGTTGACAGCGTTGACGGTTTATGACGCTTTGAGTCCTTCTTTTATTTTTACAGTAGGTGATGAAACGGATATGGTTAAAGCGGGGTCGGGTGTTGCGGGACTCATGAGCGGACAGAGATTAGACATGGAAGCCATGCTCACTGCGCTGTTAATACCTGTCGGAAATGACGCGGCTTATACCATTTCTGTTAATACAGCACGAGAAAAATCGGGCTCGTCCGGTGGGGGAAACCGAGAAATGAACGACTACTTTCTGAAGATGATGAACGATTATGCCGAAAAAACAGGTTGTACCGGAAGTAACTTTTCAAACCCCGACGGTTTTCATGCCGCTGATAATTATTCGACTGTACGTGACCTCGCGCTTATTGCGGCGGCGGCGGCGACAAATCCCCTGATAACTGCAATTTGCGGAAAATTAGAGCATCAGGTGAGCTTTGAGTCGGGCGGGAGCGTAACATGGAGCAACTCTAACAGCCTGCTGACGCTCGAAAACTGGGATATAAGGGGTCTCCGCACGGGGTATACGGATGAGAGCGGCTTTTCCGCACAGATTTTGGCTTACATAGACGGGAAATATTATATTGCCGTAGTCTCGGGCAATACATCATCGGCAGAGCGGCAAAACGATATAATAAGGCTTTTACAAATGGCACGAGACGGCTACAATGCAGACATTATAGAATTATTTGACAGAGATTAGTTACAAAAATTGTAAGAATTGTAAGAATTTAAAATTTTAACTTAAATTCTACTTGAATTTATTTCAGATATGTGTTATACTATATGATAGTAGTTTATTTGATAATGAAGGTTTATTCAAAATAGACCAAAACAGGAGGAAAAAATGAAACAAATAATAAGAAAAATTCTATCTGTCACCTTAGTGATTTGTATGACTTTAGGGCTTGCGACATTCTCTTCATTTGCATCCCCTTCGGGTCCATACACTGTTACTTACTACGGCGATGCCGGAGATGTTACGGGAGTTCCGCCGGCGCAGACAAAAACCCATGATGCGTCTCTGACTTTGAGTGCCGCGATTCCAACGAGACCGGGATTTATATTTATCGGTTGGGGAACGACTACGGGTGCAACATCGCCGGCTTATTATCCCGGTAATACCTATTCCGATAATCGAAACTTAGATTTGTTTGCAGTATGGAATTCATCCCCGCCTTATCAGATTACGTTTAATGTAAACGGCGGTGATCCGTTATACCAGAGTACGGCAATGACTGCAATCGACGGAAGGTTATCATCCCTACCGCGACCCACAAAGGCGAACTCTACCTTCATAGGTTGGTTTACGACACCGACAACCGGCGGGTCTGAGGTTACGTCTAACACCGTTTTTGATAAAAACACTATAATATACGCAAGGTGGTCAGGCAGATACCAAATTACTTTTGATGCTAACGGGGGATATCCTTATACCTATACGCTGTGGACAGATGCGAACGGGCGGCTCACCGGTTTACCGGACCCTGCTCCGGAAAGAACGGGTTATGTTTTAGATGGTTGGTTCAGAGACCGGACCGGCGGGACAGCTATAACAACAGGCGCCAATGGTACTGTGTTTACAGAGGATACAACATTATATGCACAGTGGGCGGAGGGCTTCACGATTACATTTAATCTTAATTACACCAATGCTCCCACCCCTTCCACGAGAACCACCGCACCTAACGGCAGACTCGCCACTACGTCCATGCCGAATAATCCCACGAGGACAGGCTTCGTTTTTGTCGGTTGGTTCAACACTCCGGCGGCAACAGGCGGAACGCAATTATTACCCAATGTTAGCGGCGGATTCTATCAATTTTATGATAGCACTATAGTATATGCGCGATGGGCGACGGGTTACACCATTACGTTTAATTCAAACGGGGGTAACGCTCTGAATCCCGGTACCGCAACCACAGGAACTAACGGCAGACTTGCATCTTTACCCACGCCTACGAGAACGGGTTATAACTTTGTAGGTTGGTTTAATACCGCGGCGGTTACAGGGGGTACAGAGATAAAGACAGATACCGTATACGCGGTAAACACCACAATATATGCGCGGTGGGCTGTCGGATATACTATTACGTTTAATGTAAACGGCGGTAATGCGTTAACTCCGAGTACGGCGGCTACGGCGGCAAACGGAAGACTTGCGTCTCTGCCTACACCGACAAGGACAGGTCATACTTTTATGGGCTGGTACACTACGGAAACAGGCGGCACAGAAGTTACAGTCAATATGACGTTCACTCAAAACTCCACCATATATGCGCGGTGGTCGCAGAGTGATTCCGCTAACGCCTCCGTGGACGCGAGACTGTCAGATATAACGGCGGCGGCGAACAGTAATAACGGAACGTCTGTAGTCGTCACAATGGCTTCCGGTTCGACCTCGGTTTCAAAAGAGATTCTTGCCGTCATGCAGGGCAAAAACATGAAATTAGTCCTTGATTTCGGTACGAGCGGCAGGGTCACGATTGACGGAAGGGAAATAAACTATGTCAACAGTATTTCTGACCTTAATTTGGCACTACAGTATTCGGAAGTAACGAGTACCGCGATTCCCGGAACCGTTCGTCAAATTAAAATAGGAACAAGCATTGTAGATTTACGCAATTCCTCTGTAGGCGTTATAACAGGCGCGGGTTATGCGGGGATGAACGGAATCCTTTGCGGGTATAACGCGGCGGCGGGTAGATATGATGTAGTTTCGGGCGGTATAATCGATGCAGGCGGAAACGTGACCACCGATTTCCACAGGACGGGCGATTATATTGTTGTGGCACGTCATACGGGCGACGTCACCGGCACCGGTACGGTAACGGCGAACGATGCACTTGAAGTACTGAGAGCAGTCACCGGGCGTACCATTTTCGACCCCGTTCAATCCTATGTGGCAAATTCAAGACGCGATGGTACAATCACGGCTAATGACGCGCTTAACATCTTAAAGTATGTTACCGGACAGTCAAGCAGTATTTAAAAAATTTTTAAGTAACAAACAGGAGGAAAACATGAAAAGAGCAATGAAAAGGATTCTCTCGGTTACAATGGCACTCTGCATAGCCTTAGGGCTTGCGGCATCTCCCGCTTTAGCTGCGGGTTCTACGGAATACACCATCACCTTTAACGGAAACGGAACAAATGTTTTCGGAGTTCCGTTAGAGCAGACAAAAGTCCATGGTGTAGATTTGGTTTTAACGCCTGAATCGCCGTGGAGGTCAGGGTCTACATTCTTAGGGTGGTCAACTAACAGAACGGCGACAGTGCCGCAATATCGTGTTGAAGATATTGATTTTGCGGCGGCAAGAGGAGAAGGTCTGTTTAAGACTGATGCCCATACTACACTATATGCGATATGGAGGACGGATGTCCGGCTCACAATCACATATAACGCAAATGGCGGCGTAGGCGCGCCTCCTGCTCAAACGGTATATTACAACGATTATCGGTATTATGACGATTATAATTATTGGAACGACCCATATTACTGGTATTATTACGATAGCGATTATTGGAATAATCCTTATTACTGGAACAATTCCGATTATCGGTACAATCCCTACTACTGGAACAATTCCGAGTACTGGAACAACTACTACTGGAATAATCCCGACTACTGGAACGACCCCTACTACTACTCTAACTACTGGAACAACTCTAACTACTGGAACAACCCTAACTACTGGAATTATAACACCAACACAGCGGGCATTAACTCCTCTGCAAGGATAAGCAATACTAAACCTACGAGAACAGGATATGAATTCGTTGGTTGGGGGCTGTCAGCCGGTGCGACGACGCCGATTTATCAGCCGGGAGATTTCTTCAGACACAGCACAAGCGTAACATTATTCGCAATATGGAATTCGGTTCGTACCGTTACGTTTAACGCGAATGGCGGCTCTGTTAATCCCTCCGATGCAAAAGTCGGTGCAGACGGTAAACTTGCATCTCTGCCGACCCCGACCAGAGCGAATCACTCATTTTCGGGATGGTACACGGCAGCTTCGGGCGGTACAGAGGTTACGACAGGAACAGTGTTTAATCAAAACACAACCATATACGCAAGATGGGCGGCGATAGTTCCCGCAAATGCTTCGGTAAACAGCAGAGAGATGGACATAATGGCAGCCGCCGCAAATAATAACGGAACTATTGTAACAGTGACAATGGCGGCGGGTTCGACCTCGATTTCTAAGGACATTCTTGACATTATACGCGGCAAGAATATGAAACTGGCACTTGATTTCGGCGCGAATGCAAAGGTTACGGTTGACGGGAGAGGGATTGACTTCATAAACAGTTCAGAAGACCTCAACCTGTCGGTACAGACGTTACCGCAGAATCGCATGGTTTCGGGTGCGGTTCGTCAGATTAAAATAGGGACGAGAGAGGTTGACATCCGGGGTTCTTTGTTAGACACGTATATCGGCATGGAACATTCGGGAATAAACGCGCTTCTTTGCAGCTATAATAATACGCTCGGCAGATATGATGTAGTTTCGGCGGACATTATTAATACGAGCGGAAATGCGAGCTTAGGCTTTAACAGAACAGGCGATTATACTATTATAGTACGGCGTACCGGAGACATCACCGGCACGGGCGATGTGACGGCGAATGACGCACTTGAACTGTTAAAAGCGATTACGGGGCAGGTTACTCTTGAGCCGATTCAAGCATACGTGGCTACGTCAAGAAATGACGGCAGCATAAATGCAAATGACGCACTGAATATATTAAAATATGTATCGGGACAGATAAACAGAATCTAAGAAAAAAGACGCTATACGGACGGGCGGCTGACATGCCGCCCGTTTTTTTCGGCTTTTTCGGTCTTGAGGAATATTTTTTCTTGCTAAAATGTTCGTATTGTGCTATAATTGTAAATATTGATGTGTAGAGAGGGTATAGGAAAAGTTTTAAAATTAATCTAAAAAATCGGGCGAGAACGAAACTTGTTATTTATCTTTTGTGCAGAAAGGACATGATAAAATTATGGCGAAAGTAGTAAAATTCGGCGGCAGTTCGCTCGCCGACGCAAACCAATTTAAAAAAGCCGCAGAGATTATCCGCGCCGACAAAGACAGGCGGTATGTGATTCCGTCCGCACCCGGAAAACGCTTTGGCGAGGATGAAAAAGTCACCGACATGCTCTATAAGTGTTATGAAGATATTACGGCAGGAAAGAACCCGAATGTGGCTTTTTTACCGATAGAAGAACGCTTTGACGGTATAATTTCGGATTTGGAGTTAGATTTAAGCCTTCAGAATGAGTATGAGCAGATTATTGAAGGCTTTGAAAATAAGCTCGGTATGGATTATGCCGCGAGCAGGGGCGAATACCTAAACGGTATCATTCTCGCCGCCTTCTTGGATTTTCAATTTGTTGATGCGGCGGAGGCAGTGAAGTTTAAGTCTGACGGCAGTTTCGATGCAAAGCTTACCGACGAGCTTCTCTGGTGGGTGCTGAGCGGTTATAAACAGGCAGTTATACCCGGGTTTTACGGCTCTATGCCCGACGGCGCGATAAAGACCTTTTCACGCGGGGGTTCTGACATTACGGGTTCAATCGTATCGAAGGCTGTTAAAGCCTCACTTTATGAAAACTGGACGGATGTTTCGGGATTTCTCGTGGCTGACCCGCGCATTGTGGATAACCCTGAGGTTATCAGCACTATTACCTACCGTGAGCTAAGAGAGCTTTCATATATGGGTGCGACCGTACTGCATGAGGACGCTGTTTTCCCCGTTCGCGAGGCGGGAATCCCCATTAATATAAAAAACACAAACAACCCCGCCGACTTCGGAACTATGATTGTACCCGAAGCAGACAGCACAGAACGGACAATCACGGGTATAGCGGGAAAGAAGAATTTCAGCGTCATACACATTGAAAAAGACAGAATGAATAACGAAATAGGATTTTTGCGACGTATATTAGCCCTCTTTGAAACACTTAAAATCAATTTTGAGCATATCCCCACGGGTATAGATACTCTCTCTTTGGTTTTAGACAGTAAGGTTTTCGAGGAGCATCCCGATATAATCGAGCGGCTCAGAAAAGTCGCTGAAATAGAAAAGCCCAATATTATTGAGCCTTTCCATAATCTCGCGCTTATTGCCGTTGTGGGACGCGGAATGAAAGAACAACGCGGAATAGCCACTCGGATTTTCGCCGCACTGTCTCACGCTAAAATTAATATCCGCACCATAGACCAAGGTTCATCAGAGCTTAATATTATAATAGGTATTAACGAGGACGATTTTGAACAGGCGGTCAGAGCTATTTATAATGTTTGTATATTAGCGGAATAGCACAGAAAGGACAGAAAGGACAGAGGGAAAATATGAGCAAAGCAGACGATATTTTTATCAGTAATTGCAAAGATATTTTAGATACCGGGTTTTGGGACACCGAATTAAACGTGCGTCCGAAGTGGGACGACGGCTCGCCGGCGCATACCGTAAAAAAATTCGGTATTGTCAACAGATATGACTTGTCTGATGAGTTTCCTATTCTGACATTGAGGCAGACTTATTATAAGAACGCCATTGACGAAATATTATGGATATGGCAGAAAAAATCAAGCAATATAAAAGACCTGAACAGTAAAATCTGGAATCAATGGGCTGACTCCGAGGGTAGTATAGGAAAGGCTTACGGGTATCAGCTCGGTGTAAAGCATACCTACCCCGAGGGTGAGTTTGACCAGGTTGACAGATTGCTGTATGAGCTTAAAAATAATCCCTGCAGCAGAAGAATGGTAACGAATATATACGTCCACCGCGACTTGCAATATATGAATCTATATCCGTGTGCATACAGCCTGACATTAAATGTAACGGGTGATAAATTAAACGGTATTTTAAATCAACGCTCCCAGGATATGTTAGTCGCGAACAACTGGAATGTTTTTCAGTACTCGGTCTTACTTACGATGTTCGCACAGGTGAGCGGTTTACGGGCGGGTGAGCTTGTTCATGTAATCGCCGATGCACATATTTATGACCGCCATGTACCCGTAATAAAGGATTTAATCTCGTTAAAGCCGCATAAAGCGCCGATTTTTGAAACGGATAGGAGCGTAAAATCCTTTTATGATTTCACTGTTGACAGTTTTAAAGTTTCTGATTATGTGTTTAATAAGCTTGATGTAAAAATCCCTATAGCGGTTTAATAATGTCCTGCATAATCCGAAAAACCCCCGTGAGGGGGTTTTTAAAAACGGGTTTATTTACAACAGCTATTCTTCTATGCCCGGAGCCTTATACTTGCCTGTTTTGGGGTCGTTTTTAGTGTTTACTTTGGGTTCTTCTTTAGTGTCTGTTTTGAAAGATGCGCCGTATTTTTCATCGCCTATGTAAGCAATCTTTTCGCGCGTGGAAACGGGGGTCTCACCGTATTTACCTGCGCCTATATAAGGGATTGTGCTTGATTTAGAAGCGGTATTCGTAGAAGCCGAGGAAGATGAGGTTGAAGTCGTTTCCGCTTTTGTGTCTTCGGGTTTAGCCGTACCTGCGGATTGTTTTGCTTTTATCTCACTCTCCCACGTATCAAACATTTCGAGAACCTTATCTTTTGTTTGATAGCTGACTGAAGGTAATTTGCCGCCGCCCGCACTGTTCCATGCGCCTTCGGCTTGTTTAAAGCCTTTCAGGAAAGCGTCCTTCATTTTCTCGAACATAGCATCGTCATCGCCGGCTAAAGTTTTAGCAAAAGTGAAAATACGCTCTGCCGTAGCGTCAACGCTCCAGTAGTCGTCATATTTTTCAGAGCTTGCTTCTGCCGCTTTAAAGGCATTCATTACGGTTTCATTTCCGCCGAAGAGGGGTTTGTATCCGCCTTTATTGACCTGTGCGTTGATTTGTGCCTGTACCATGTTTCGGACTGCGTCGTTTTTCATCTGACGCGCCGAAAGTGAGGCTCTCGAACGAAACTCATCTGTTTCGGTCCTCCGATTTTCCGACCTGTTTGTGTTCTGGGTGTACGCAGGCTTGTAGGTTGCATCGGTCTTGTCCACCTTGTCAACATTGTCTGCTACTGTGGTCGTGCTTTTCTTTTGGCTCTCCTGTGCCGCAGGCTTCGGAGCGGTGTTGTATGACGCTCTTCCTACGTCATATGGTTTTTGAACGTTCATGGGCTTCTCCTTTCGTTGTGGAAAAAATTTGCATAGCCGGAGACTATACAATACTTCATATATCTTATCGGACGACAATAATAAAACTTTAGCTTTTTTTTGAAAATTTTTGAAAAATTTTGAAAATTTTTACAATTTTTTGAAAAATTTTATTGACAGGTTACTTAATTTATGGTAGTATTTAAAAAAGGTAAAATGTATTTACTTTTTTTATAAGATAGGTCAGTCTGCACAAAAAAGAAATATGAATATTATATAAGATTATATGACTTATATACTTGACATAATGAATGATATATGATATAATATGTCAAAGAGGTGATGTTTATGGCAAAGAATCTACGTTTAAAAGCCGCACGGGCGGTAAAAGACATGACGCAAAAGGATTTAGCAGATGCGGTGGGGGTAGTCAGGCAGACTATAAACGCCATTGAGCTTGGCGAATACAACCCGTCCATTAAACTCTGTATAGCCATTTGCCGAAGCCTTGACAAAACACTTGACGAATTATTTTGGGAGGGAGAATTATGAAAAGTATGAAAAACTTAAAAGAAAAAAATATGTACGATGAGAGACAGCTACAAATCCGCGGGGATATTTTTCAACACGGATATATCGCGGCGATGCTTCTCCTTTTGGCGAACGCAATGTTAAACAGCTTCGACATAGTATGGGCAAGCGCGTTTGAACAAAACTTATTAATCATGTTGTTCATTACTACGATTGTGTCGGTGGAGGCTAATTTGCGCGGTGTGTTCTTCGGTAAAAACAAGAAAAGCACTATAATACTTTTTATTATGGGAATGTGTACAGGCTTCTTGGTTGCCATAACAACCCGTCATTTTGCGGACGGCGCGGTTTTCGTCTCCGAACGCATGTTGTCTCGTGAGGGTTATACAATTGTTCTCTGCGTGCTTTTAAGTGTAAATGTCATTGTAGGATTAGTTGCACAGCATCGTTTTAAAAAACAAGAAACGGAGGAATGAATAGGGTAATGGTTTATTATATGTAACGGTGTTTATTACAATGATAGCCGCGAGTGCAATTATTGTCGTGGCTTTCACGGTTACGGCAATAAGAAAAAACATGAAAAAAGCATAGTAAAGGAGAAGTATTTATGGCATTAGTTGTTGACAATCTTGTCAAGAGATACGGCGATTTTACCGCCGTAAAGGCTCTAAGCTTCAGCATGGAAAAGCCTGGAGTTTTTGCACTGCTCGGCTCGAACGGGGCGGGAAAAACTACCTCAATCCGCGCCATTCTCGGTATGCTGTCGAAAGAGGGCGGTACAGTGACATGGAAAGGGCGGAACCTTTGCGTCACCGAAGAAAGGGTGGGTTATTTGGCGGAGGAACGCGGTCTGTACGGCAAGTACACCGTCATGGAGCAGATGATGTATTTTGCGGAGCTTAAAGGCATGAAGAAAGCCGAAGCCGCCGATGCAATAACCCACTGGCTCGAACGGCTCGGAGCATCGGAGTATATTAAAAAACGAGCAGAAACACTCTCAAAAGGTAATCAGCAGAAAATACAGCTTGCTGTCGCGCTTATATCCGACCCCGAACTGTTAATACTCGATGAACCGCTCAGCGGACTCGACCCTGTTAACACCGACCTGTTCCGTGCAGTAATACGCGAAGAGGTTAATAAAGGTAAATACATAATAATGTCGAGCCACCAAATGCCGACAGTCGAGGAATTTTGTACAGACATCGTTATACTGCACAGGAGCGATGTGGTGCTTCAAGGTAACTTGAACAATATTAAAAAAGGCTACGGCAGGGTTAAGCTGTCTGTAAAGGCGGATGAGAATATTTTACCGCTCGCTCTTGAGTGCGGACTTGTAGTTGAACGGCAGACCCCGAATGAAACCGATTTTAAGGTAAATGACCAATCGGCTCCCCAAAAATTCTTAAAAAAAGCGGCGGAGCAGAATATTACACTCGTCAAATACGAGCTTCGCGAGCCGAGCTTGCATGAAATATTCGTAGAAAAAGTAGGAGGTGCGGCAGATGAAATTTAATGGTTGGAAACAAGTTTTTAAGTTTACTTACTTTCAAATGATTAAGAGTAAAGCTTATATAGTAAGTACGGTCGTTATTGCCGTTTGTTTAACTCTGATGGCTGTCGGGCTGAACTTTCTGCCGGGTATGTTATCGGGTAGCCTTGGGGAGCTTTTCGGCAGTTCTGACGGCGAAATCAATATAAAAACGCTCTACATAAGTGACAGAAGCGGAATTGAACCCGCGCTCGATTTCGGCTTTTTGTCCGAGCAGGGAATAAAAATAATACCGATTACCGAGAGCGAAATTGAACAGGTGACAACGGAGGTGAATACAAGCCTTGAACCTGTGGCGTTAGTCGAAATTAAAAAGAGCGATTACGGTTATAATATACTCGCTTCTCGTCCCGAACACGAGGCTCAAATAACTGCCGACGACTGCCACTCCGTCTTAAACCTCATGAGCGGCGTGGTGTGGGCATCGCACTTAATTTCCATAGGCGTACCTGAAAACAGTTTAGGTGAAGTAGGAGTGAGTATAAATTCACAGGTGACAATAGCCGGAGAAGCATTACGCAACGAATTTGCAGTTATGATAATGAATACAGCTTTACCAATGCTGTCCGCTCTGATTCTGTTTATGTTCATAATTCTATATGGTCAGCTTACAGCGCAGTCAATAGCTATGGAGAAAACCTCGCGAGTCATGGAAACACTGCTGACATCAGTTCGACCGCTCGCCATAATTCTCGGAAAGGTTCTCGGCATGGGTCTTGCTTCGCTTACACAGTTTTTCGTGCTTGCCGCAGGCGGAGCGATTGTCTCTGTCATTGTCGCCCCCTTTGGTATGCTGGGTCAGGTTTTCGGAATGGTTGAAATTTCGATTGATGATGCGAATATGCAGATGATTCATGGCGCGTTTGATGAAGCTTTTTCGGGATTTAACGCCATGAGCCTTGTGTGGATTGTTATTGTTTTTATACTCGGATTCATTTTCTACTCACTGATAGCAGGGCTTTTCGGCGCAACGGTAAGCCGTAGTGAGGATTTACAGGCGGCAATGCAACCAATGGCTTTAATCGGTGTTTTGGGTTTTTATATGGCGTATATCGCGCCTGCATTCAGCATAGAAAGTGACAACGTCAATATAATACAACGTATTAGCTATTATTTACCGATTTCTTCGCCGTTCGCGCTTCCTGCGGTGATTATTTCGGGCGAGATGAGTATGGGCGGTATAATAGTTTCGCTGTTTGTTTTAGCTGTATTTTGTCTGCTGATGCTGATGTTCGTTTCACGGGTTTATGAGGCTATTATCATGCACACGGGCAGCAGAATAAAAATCGGTACTTTATTTAAGCTGGCAAAGAAGAAGTAAGAAAACAAATAAAATAAAACAAATAAAAAATCAGGGGGTTGCCATTTTCGGCAACCCCTGATTCTGTTTTAAACTATCTGATTGTAATAGAGTTAATCGTTGCGTTGTAGTTTCCTGTGTCTTGTGACATGATGCCTATGCGGGCGATTGTTTGATTCTTGTCAGATGCGCTGAGAGTGCGTGTCCAGTTTGCCGTAGAGCCGCGGTTGTTCCACATTACGAAAACTTCCTGACCGTTGGCGTTATAGAACTTAATTGCGACCTGACCGTTGTTGGTGCTTGAACCGTTGACGATAATAGAACTACGGCTCGAAAGGTTTACACTTTGAGGTAAATTGTAGATTACTTCTCTGTGCTGACCGCCGAAGCTCACGTTGAGCGAACCGTTGCTAACACTGTAAGAGGAAGCGTTAACATTTCTGTTAAGGCTCATGTTCGCGAAAGTCCATCTGAGTTCGCTCGAGGTGTTAGCGGTGCTGTTATTATTGTTGGTTGTGTTGTTATTAGTGTTATTGTTTGTCGTGGTATTATTGTTTGTTGTGTTGTTGTTTGTTGTGTTATTATTGCTTGCTGTGTTGTTGTTAGTGGTTGTTCCGCCTGCGCTGACGCCGTTAAAAGTAATGCTGTTAATTGTCGCTGAATAACTGCCTGTGTCTTGTGACATGATACCAATACGAGTAACAGTATTATTTTTGTCTGCCGCGCTGAGACTGCGAGTCCAGTTTGCGGTAGAGCCGCGGTTGTTCCACATTACGAAGACTTCCTGCCCGGAAGCATTAAAGAATTTAATAGCTACCTGACCGTTATTTGTGGACGAACCGTTAACGACTATCGAAGAAGCTTGCGCTAAATTCACAGCCGAGGGCAGATTGTATCTGACTTCTCTGTGCTGACCGCCGAAGTTTACGTTGAGTGAACCGTTGCTTACGCTGTAGGAAGAAGCGTTCTGGTTGCTTGCAAATGTGAGGTTTGCAAACGTCCAAGTCGTGTTTGAACCGCCGCTGTTAGTGGTAGTATTATTATTGTTGTTGTTGGTTGTGTTGTTGTTTGTTGTATTGTTATTGTTCGAGGTGTTATTACTACTACTGCTGCTGCTTCCGTTACAGTGGCTGCATCCGTTGTCGGTACATACGCGGTTGTTGTTGTAGGTTAAGCATAATTTAGTGATATTACCGCTACCTGAGCTTAAATTATCGCCGCCAAAACCTTCAACGCAGAACATGACTTCATATAAATCCGCGCTTGTAGTAAAGCTGATTGACTGACCGCCCGCATTAATATTACGAACAAGTCTTGCCCACTCGTTAAAGTGTGCCGATACATTAATAGTACCGCTTCCCCTTGTTGAACGACGAATACTGAATACCTGCAAGAAGGTTCTGTCACCGTCAATTGAGGGTTGATTCGTTCTCGTAGCCACGATGACGTCATATGTACCGCCGTCAGAACTAAAGCTTCCGAGATTTCTGTAGGTGCTTGAATCACCTCTGCCGGGATTCCATGTACGCCAGTCTTCTATAATATAGTATTCGATGAGCGAGTTTCTTGTCCAACCGTAAACGGTTAGATATGATGTGTTGGTGCTTGAATAGTTTGAGCTTGCGTAATTGATAGAAATGTTGCCGAGACTTGAAATACGTGTGCCTGTGCCAAAACGTCTGCCTATACGGAAAAGTGTGTTGTACGATTGTGAGTATGTACCGTTAAAAGCCCCGTTTGACATAATCTGCATTGTCGAGTTGCCCGAGCCGCGGCTGTCGCGCCAAGATTCCCAGTCGAACCCGTTTATACGTTGGTCACTACTGTTGGTTACGGTTTGGTTGGTAATCGTGCGAACAACGGTGTTCGCGGATGCAGGAATAATCATGGTAAATAAAGAGATAACGATGCTGAGTGCCATTGCCAAGCTGAGCCTTTTTTTCATGTGTTTTCCTCCTCGTAATTAAACTTTAATGGTTTTGGGATTGTGAAAGCAGTTGTTTACAAGATGATTGCGATACTTTCCTTAGTTTACATTATATATTAAAGCTGACACCTATGTCAATATGTTTCTTTTGTGTAATGAAAATTCTACATTTGGCACAGTTATCATCGTGTTTGGTGTTAAATATTGGCAAAATTCGCCAAAGGGCGAATGACCTTTGTGCATATTTACCTATGTATTAGCCTTACATTGTTGAAAACTCCTGCCTGTTTACAAAGTTTCTTTTCGATTCTGTAACCATAGTGTAATTTAATCACGGCATAAAGTACAAAAGTTTTCAACATACACTTAAAAATTTGAACACATATACAAAATTATATTTTTTAATAAAAAACATCTTTACTTCTACCAAATAATGGTATAAAATAGAAGCAAAGAAAAATAAACCAAATTCAGAAAGGACTTTAAGTATTATGAAAAATCTTAAAAACGCAAATCTTAAAAAAGCTCTCGCGATTCTCTTATCTTTAGCATTAATTCTCGGAACAGCCGCAGGCTGTAGCGAGACACTCCCCTCTGCGTTATCAGACGGAGAAACAGAGAATACCGAACCCGAAAACCCTGACGACCTCGAAAATCTTGTAACCCCCGACGGGGACGAAGACCCCGATGAAGACGAAGACCCCGATGAGGAAGAGGACGACGAAAACCCTCTATATATAGTAGGGCAACAGATGACCCTCGACCTTATCAGTGAGATGAATGACGGCATTATGCCGGAAATAACTTATAACGATGACGGGACTATTAGGGGATTAGAGTATTTTTCCAATAACAATTTATCGACATTTCCGGTTTTTGATTCCGAATATGCATATTATCTGATTGATAATTATCGCGATTTATTTAATATAAGTGATGACATAGAGTTTAGGTTTGAATTTTCAAATGAACTTTTACTTTCTAACAATATTATTTTTATTTTTAAACAATATTATAACGGAATTAGAGTCGAAGGGTCAGGTATGGGTATGAGTGTTATTTCCGACAAAGAAACCGGTATTGTTAAGTCTATTGGAGGGGGATATATTATAGGAGATAATGTTGAAACAACGCCTGCTATTTCATTGGAAGAAGCTAAGCAGATTATTTTGGGTGAATACGAGTTTGGCATATCAGACAATGAAGAACCTGAATTCTTCATTTTCTATAACAGGATTGAAGATACGATAGGTCCTGTATGGAAAATCTTCGCAAATTGGGAAGGATATTCAGTTGTGATTTGTGCTATGACAGGAAAAATAATTTCTATTGAAGGTAATCCGGTACGAAATAATAACACATCGTCTTCGGGAATCCTCCGTCCTCCCGAAGACGGTTCCTCTTATACAGGGTCAAATATTGACAACACTTTGCACCCAATAACAATTTTCTTTGACGGAACATATGATGGAACGGTTTTAGCCGCTGAGACATTTGAACAACTCCGTAACGTATATGATTTTTTGGGAGAGCATGGAGTGACACCATTAGACATTAATAATGGTAACCGCCTTAGAGTGCATACAGGCAGGGAAAATCGACCAACTTCAGCATGGACTATAAGTGGAATAATCGAGTTTGAAAAAAACGATGGGAAAGATTTATTTATTGTTGCGCATGAAGTTGGACATATTGTTACTTATAGTATTGGTGGAATTGTAGTTAATGATTCTGCTGATTCTTTGGCTGTGCATGAGGCATATGCAGATATAATATCGATACTAGCCGATATGTATATTAACGGTATAAGGACTAATCCATATTGGCAAAATGAGAGAGATATAGCCCGCCCATATAGAATGAATTCTGGTAATAATTCCGAACACGATAATAGTTTAAGAATCTCACACGCGGCTTATTTAATGTGGGAGATGGGTTTTACTATTGAACAACTGTCAAAAATGTGGATTAAATCACTTGAATTTTATAACGATGTGAAAAATAATGCAAATCCGCCCACATTTGACGATGTAAA
Source organism: Oscillospiraceae bacterium (assembly GCA_009778065.1). Classification (GTDB taxonomy): domain Bacteria; phylum Bacillota; class Clostridia; order Oscillospirales; family Ruminococcaceae; genus Ruminiclostridium_E. The sequence goes on along the minus strand of WRKM01000028.1, from coordinate 494 downwards.
AAAAGCGGTTGAGTGGGCGGCAAAAGACTTATATAATGATGATATAAACTATATAAGTAAAGTAAGACGCGCTTTTATTATTTCTTATGATGAATGTTTCGATGAATTTGGAAACATTAGATGCAAAGGCGGACATGAATCTCTACAAAGAGCACGAGTAAAAAATCCTTCAAGTCTTTTTCTAAGTGATTTTGTATTATCTCGAGTTTTAAATGTAGCCGCAAATGAATCATATTCAGAATTCACGAGAGCCGCGAAAACCTCATCTCCAATAATTTTAGACCTTGACGGAGAAGGAATCGAAACATTACCTATGTCGCAGGGTGTGTTCTTCGACCATAGGGGCAACGGCTTTAAAATTCGTACCGGTTGGGTCGGACCTAATAACGGGCTTTTAGTCCGTGATATAAACGGAAACGGTAAAATCGACAGCGGACGTGAGCTTTTCGGAAACTATACATTACTCAAAAACGGAAAACAAGCCGCGAACGGGT
>WRKM01000027.1 GCA_009778065.1 Oscillospiraceae bacterium | reverse complement strand
TTGAGCGGTACGGTTGTTGCTATACTTAATATTATAGCAAAACAAATGGTAAAGCTCAATACCTTTTTAAAATTTCCTGTCATGACGTTTCCTTTCTACCCCTAAGGGTTTACAAAAATGTTTTAAATTCTATAAGATGTATTTAGTTCTACAGCTTATTTCTTAATAATAACAGAAAATTATCGAAAAAAGTATTGTTTTTTGTCCTTATTTTTTCTTGAATTTTGTTGATTTTACTTGTTTTTCCTTGTTTTGTGTTGTTACATTTGCAACAAATCGTTGCAAATTCATGATTTTTCTTGCTTTAAGGTTATTTTTCTTGATTTGTGTTGTTACATTTGCAATTATTCATTGCATATTCTTATTAATTTCATGAAATATAAAGAAAAATATAGATTAATGTAGGTGTAGGATAAATTTCATAAAAAAAACGCTTTAATCGCGGAATTGGTGAAAGGCGAAACGGATTAAGTATCAGATACTTAATCCGTTTCGTTTTATTCATCCTACGATACGCCGATTATTCGTTTTCTTCAACGAATTCGGACGCACCCGAACACTCCTGACCTTCGATGCAATAATTCGGTCTGTGGTGTCTGTGGTCGTGATGTCTGTGTTCCTCACGGGTCGTCACAACATCGTAGTAGTGATGGTCATGCCTGTGAGTGACATCGTATTCGTGAATAATATCGTGTTTATGCTTGACTATGTGGCGATGCTTTACGACTCTGCGGTCATCGCGGCAATTATACTCGCCTCTGTCATTGCATCCGCCTCGGCACTCACCACCGCAGTTTTCGCATCCGGAGAATCCTCCGAACTCGCCTCTCTCGATATTCTCACGTCCGTGATTTCTGTTACAGCTCATTTATTCTTCCCTCGCTTTCGTTGTTTTTCAGTTTCGATTGGCTTCGACAATCTTCGCCGAATCGCTACTGATACAGAATATGCGCGGAATAAATAAATGGTGCAGAATTTTGGAAAAAAATGATGAATTTTGTCTTAAACGAAGCTTTACTTGTTCTCGTTAATATATGTCTCCGCAAGAGAGGCGGCTTTTTTAAACTCGCTGTGCAGAATATGCGCGGATATTTCATCAATTAACTTGCTTATGTCGGAATCCCATTTGTTCTGTCCGAGTTCATCGAGTGCCTTTCTTACGGTTCTCTTATTAAATTCAAGGGCTGATTTTTTTATTTCGAGTAATTTTTCCCGTAGAAAAGTCATATCACCACCGGAAAGATTCTTCTCAGCGGTATCATCATCGGGCTGTTTTGATTCTTCAATCAGAGCTTTGATTGAGCTTATAAATCCGGGTGCAACATCCTCAATGATGACGAGGTTTTTTTCCTCACCTGCCTGTTCAAGCTCAAAAGCAATATCAGCCAAGCTCACCTTTCCTACATTAGCGAGTGCGCTTTTCAGTCCGTGTGCGGCTACAACAAACTTCTCCATGTCTTCGTCCGCATCATCACCGAGGGTATCGAGCCTTAAATACGTACTCTCAATCACCTCTATAGTGTTTTTCGCGTCCGTCAAAAAGAATTTTAATATCTCGGCATCAAGTGTTCCCGTTTTATCCGAGCCTGCGGCATTACTTCCCGAATCTGCCGTATTGTTTCTCGAATCGTAGATTTGCTCCCTTTCACGCTCTGCGGCTTCTAAAACCTCCGCACTTTGTTTATCTCTTATAAATTCAATCAAGTACTGATTTAGCTCGCGTGAGTCAATCGGTTTTGAAATAAACCCATCGAAGCCGCTGGCTAAGAATATCTCAGCCTGACCCGAAACTGCGTTTGCAGTCAGTGCGACTATGGGATGCTCATATCCTAATTCGCGAATTATAGTAACCGCTTCTATACCGTTCATACCGGGCATCATGTGGTCCATAAAGATAATATCATACACATTCCCGTCTTTAACCTTTTGAACAGATTCAATCCCGCTCTTGACTGTTTCGACCTGAAGCCTGTACGGAGACAACATTCCCTTAGCAACGAACAGATTCGATTCGATGTCGTCTACTACCAAAACCTTGCCGTAAGGCATATGCGCATGAACGATACGCGCTCTTTTCGAGATAGACATACCCTTGAAGCGGAAGCGTTGTAATCTCTCTGCAAGCTCGGCACCGCATATGGCAGAACCGACCCTTTTCTGCGGAATAAGCACAGTAAACTCCGTACCTTTACCCGGCTCGCTTTCTACTTTTATTTCGCCGCTCATTAAATCAACTAAACGCTTTGTTATACTCATTCCGAGTCCCGTGCCGTCAACACTGCGGTTTAGCTGCATATTAAAGCGCGAATACTCATCGAACAACTCTTCAAGCTGTTCACTGTCCATTCCCTGCCCTGTATCAGTCACGCGGAAGACGAGAGTCACCATATCGCCGTCATTTTCGCTCTTTGAAGATACCGATAGGCAGACCTCTCCCTCATCTGTGTATTTAAAAGCATTTGATAATAAATTATTCAGAATCTGCCTTATGCGTAACTCATCACCCATTAATTCAAGAGGTGTATTTTCATCTACTTTCAGATTAAACTTTATTATTTTACTTTCGCACCGCATACGATTTATTTGTATGGTGTCGTTTACTAAGCTCGGAATGTCGTATAAGTCCTCAACAATCTCAAGTTTTCCTGCCTCGATTTTTGAGAAATCAAGAATATCGTTAATAATATTAAGTAACAGCGTACCCGAATCGCATATTTTTTCAAACGCCTCTACCGCGTCTTCCGAAAGCTCTGTGTTTCGCAGTTGAATTTCAGAAATACCTAAGATTACATTCATCGGTGTACGTATTTCATGGCTCATATTGGCTAAGAAGATGCCCTTCGCATGATTACTGTGTTCTGCGACCTCCTTTGCCTCGATTAATTCGTTCATGTCAACAGAATGTTGCATATGAACGGTTTTACCGCCGGGAAGTTTTATATATCTGTCCGTATTCTGATAAATTCTGCCTGTTACCGTGCTTTTTTCTTCCCAGGTTATAATCCGGTCAGGTTCTTTATCAAGCTGATGACAGGGGCAGAAATAGCATCTCTTGTCTGTATCTTGTTGCAGAACTTCATAACATATCTGCCCTACCCCGTCTCCCTCAATATTATAATGTTCTCGCATATACTCGTTTATGAAAATAATCTCACTCGTTTCGGGGTCGGTAACATAAATCATCGTATTTAATCCGTTCAGAATCCGTTCCATTCCGAGGAGCGTGTCTTTTTCGGATATCGCCTTATTCATCGCCTCCATTGAGCTTCTTAAACGGCGTTCAACAACATGGGTAATATATATCGCTACTATTATACTTACCACGATTATACCGATTGTAATCAAAATCCCGTTAAATATAAAATGAACAATTTTATCGTTGCTCTCTTCTGTAGGTAGCGCGACTAACATGATTCCTATGACTTTTCCTTCGGAGTTATGCATCGGATTGTATTGAGCAACGTATTCTTTACCGAGAGTATAAACTCTTCCTGTAAATTCTCCACCCGACAATACTTTTTCGCTTATTTCAGAAGATAGTGTTGTCCCTATAGCGTATTCCCCGTCTTCATCCAAAATCGTTGTAGATACTCTCTCGTCACCCACGAAAAATGTAACCTCACACCCCGTTACTTCATTTATCCTTTTTACAACGTCCTGTCTGTCTAACCTGTAGCCGAAAGACGTTGCCCCTATTATATTAAAATCGGCATCATAGACAGGCGCAATAGAAATAACACCGAGACGCGCATCCTCGTTGCTCACGAGATGCGTAGAAATTACACCATCTAACGCAGCTTTAACATACGGTACATGTGCATAATTCTCGCCTTGATTATCGTGGTCATTAGTATTGTACAGGAGGTTCCCTTCCCTGTCGTATGTAAGACCGTAGCCGATTTGAGCCAGTGTCGGAAGATGCCTGAGCACCACATCCTCTACCATATCATGACTGCTCTCCGCGATGGGGGTTTCCATATACTTACTGTCTGCGATTCCGAAAACCGCAATAAGTGAACGCATTTTATAACTGTCTATCTCGTTTTCTGCACTCATCGAGGCTACATGCAGTTTTTCGTCCATAGACTCTAATATATCCTGTCTGTACAGGACAATCGAAAACGTAAGCACAAGAGACGAACAGACAATAGCCAGTGCAATCAAAGGGATGAATATTGTTTTCCTGATGTTCTTTATTTCCATACGGCACTCCTTTATGAATAGCTTAAAGCTTTATTTATGCTGTTCAATAAAACCTCGCAGGAGAAGGGCTTGGCAATAAAATCTATCGCACCCAGCTCAAAGCCGCGAGCTTTGGTATCGGGGTCGTCTTTGCTCGTGAGAAAAATAACAGGGATATTTCCGAATACCGATTCGGTTTTAAGCATTTTAAGCGCGTCTAATCCGTTAATCTTCGGCATTTTAATATCAAGCAGTATCAATTCCGGTACAACGTCATTTAAAAACTCGAACATAGCCTCGGCGGAAGGCAAGGTAAAAACATTAAAATAATCTGCTAAAGCTTTTTCAGCCATTATTAAATTAACATCGCTGTCATCCACTATGAATATGTTTTTCATGCGTCTTAACCCCTCCGTCTTTTTATCTGTAATTTGTCCGAAAATCCTTATTATTTAAGATTATACATTATTTGGTAAAAAAAAGCAAGTGTTTTCTTCTTATAATTTAACAGAAAAGTGAAAAAATGCAGATTGACTTTCTTATCAGAAAGTGTTATAATTTGGAAAATAGGTTATCATCGTACATTAATTATAAGGTAGGAGAGGACAAACGAGATGAAGCATTTTTTTGTTATCAACTCACATTCATTCCGTACCTCCGAGAAACTAAAGGCGATTTTAAAGAGTATAGAAGATAGTTTTTCTTCAACGGTTGAGTATGAGATTTATAAAACACGTTTCCCCCGTGATGCGATAGCGGCGGTACATCGTTTTATATCACGCTTCCCTAAGGACGAAACTATTCGCGTTTATGCTGTCGGCGGTGACGGAATCCTTTTCGAGTGCCTTAACGGTATGGTGGACTTCCCCAACGCAGAATTAACGAGCGTACCTTACGGTAGAGCTAATGACTTTGTGCGGGCATTCGGCAAGGATGCGGCGGCAAGTTTCAGGGATATTAAAAAACTATCCGTTTCGCCCTCCCGCCCTGTAGATATTATGCACTGCGGCTCCGGTTATGCATTAATTGAGGTCAATATCGGTCTCGTGGGAAAGACTATAGTCTACGCAAACGAGGTTCTCTGTAAAATAAAATCTGAGTTTCTGAGCCGCTATGTTTCGGGTATTTATACGGTTTCGGCTTTAAAAGCACTGCGCGACCCGAATCTCGTACATCAGAAATACTCGGTTTTCATTGACGGTGAGCCTTTATCGGGTACCTATTGTAATATACATATAGCAAATGTTCCGTGCGATGGCGGAAATTTCGTACCCAGCCCCTACGCCGACCCCACCGACGGGGCATTAGATGCAATTTTCATGACTGCCAAAAACCAATTTGAAGTGCTTAGATTGATTAACGACCGTAACAAGGGGCGTTTCGAGAAGCATGATTCTTTCATTTACAGAAAATGCGAACAAATGCAGGTCAAAAGCGATGCCCTGCTCTGCGTCCAATTAGACGGAGAGGGGTTTTATGAGTCAGAATTTAATATAGAGATAATACCCGGGGGTATAAAATTCTTCGCTCCGACCGGTCTTGATTTTAAGGATTATTCGTATATGGCGTATAAAAGCGGGAAAGGCGGAAAGAAAGTTTGAAAGAACCGGTGCAAATCGGGGAAAACGAAACTTTCAAATGCACTTTTGTGCGGGAAGGACATGGTGAATAAGCATGAAAATAGTACGAGACAGAACTCCGGAAACCCAACGGATGAGAAAAATGTGGTCGTTGGCGACTGTTTTTATCTTCTTGACTTATGTATTTACGGTTGTATTGTATGTTGTTATGGGTAACGGTTCGATTGAAGCAGTCTATATGAGCGTAACGGCGGGTCTGCCGCTCGCTGTTTTCGCCGTTTTTGCTCTTATGCTTGTCCCGCAGTTTAAAGGCGCGCCGCTCGTTATGGCGACCATTGCCCAGCTTGCGTTTTTGGCAATCGGAATCTATACCCAAAGGTTTATCAGCTATTTTTTTATTATACTGATGCTTTACAGCCTTTTCTCGCTCTCAAAGCTCGTGAAGCAAATGGCCGCTTTTGTGGTCATCGGAACTATTATTAACGGGTTGTTCGGTATACTCGCCTCCTATTTGATAGAAACAATAGATATGTACATATTCATTGTTCAATTTTTGATGACCCTGTTCACATCGGTAATACTTTTGATTCAAACCTATAATGTCACGCAGAAGGAGGGACGCTCGGAGCGAGCCCTCGTTGCGTTTTCTTCCCTGCTTAACAGTACCCCCAATTATACGGCAATCGTTGACACCCAGAGGCGGATACTTTATATTTCGGAGCCTATGGCGAAATTTTCACAGGTTTTTTCGCAGAGCTTAGCTGTGGGTAAGCCTCTTCTTGATTTATTCGTTGATAAAAAACTAAAGCTGATGTTCGCTGACATTATGGATGCGGATAGCTTTACAGAACACATAATTTCAATAGACATAGATGGAGAAGAACGACATTTTAAGGTCGTTGCGGATAAGTTTAAAGGCGACCTTGGGGGTATATTTATTGATATTGCCGATATATCCTTTACCGTTAAGAGCCAAAAAGCCGCCGAGGAGGCACGTGTAAAACTGAACGATGCTAAAATCAGCCTTGAACTCGCGCTTGCCGATGCGGAGAGTGCGTCCCGTGCGAAGGGTGAATTTTTAGCAAAAATGTCCCACGAAATAAGAACGCCCATGAACGCCGTTATCGGTATGACAGAACTTATCCTGAGAGAAAAAGTATCTTCCCGTGTTTATGAACACGCAGTTACGATAAAAAACGCAGGGAACAATCTTTTATCCATCATTAACGACATCCTCGATTTTTCAAAAATCGAGTCCGGAAAATTTGAGATTATCTCATCTAAGTACGAATTTGCCTCACTTGTGAACGATGTAGTGAACATCATTCGGGTGAAATTGTCTGAAAAGGCTCTTCTCTTCACCGCTAATCTCAACAGTGAAATACCATTTGAGATGATTGGCGATGAGGTGCGTATACGGCAGATTTTAGTAAACCTTTTGAGTAATGCTTTCAAATATACTAACGAAGGTTTCGTTTCGCTGACGATAGACGGGGAGTTCACCGATGATGATATGTTTACGCTCGAAATCGAGGTGTCCGACAGCGGAATAGGCATAAAACCCGAAAATATAGAAATAATTTTTAACGATTATACACAGTTTGATACAGAAAAACATAAAGCGATTCAGGGAACGGGACTCGGTCTCACGATTACGAAAAACCTTGCTGTGGCTATGGGCGGAGAAATAAAAGTTACGAGCGAATATGGTAAGGGCAGTACATTTAAGGTGATTCTCCCGCAAAAAATTTCAGACCCCGAGAATTTTAAAAAGTTCGCTACAGTCGATAATCCTGCCGAATATAACGTACTTCTATACGAAACAAGAAAGACCTATATCGACTCGATAATCTATTCTGTCGAAAATCTCGGAATCACTTGTAAGTCGGTAATGAACGAAGAGCATTTAATGTCAGAGCTTTCAGCCGATGAATATACGCATGTTTTTGTACCGTTTCTTCTGTTTGAAGAAGTCGAGAAGGTAATCAGCGACAGCGGAAAATCGCCGCAAATTATTCTGCTCGCGGAGTTTGGAGAAGTGGGTGCAAAAGATGGTGTTAAAACTATTTCGATGCCTGTTCACTCGATTTCCGTTGCAAACACCTTTAATAATATTTCAGATAGTATGAGCAGCAGCGAAAAGAATAACAGTATAACCTTCTGTGCGCCTTCGGCTGAGGTTTTGATAGTTGACGACATACCAACGAATCTGAATATAGCCAGAGGCTTAATGGCACCGTATAATATGCGTATTGACACAGCTTTGAGCGGGAAGGCGGCTATTGAAAAAATCCGGTATAAAGATTATGATATGGTGTTCATGGACCATATGATGCCCGAAATGGATGGCATTGAAGCCGTGAAAATTATCAGGCAGATTGACGGTGACTACTATAAAAACCTGCCTATCATAGCTCTCACGGCGAACGCCGTCTCAGGAGCGAGAGAAAAATTTAAAGCAAGCGGTATGAACGGATTTTTAGCAAAGCCTATTGACATCGGTAAGCTTAATAAGGCGTTAGATAAATGGTTGCCCGCCGATAAAAAGGAGTCTAAAAAAGATGCTGTTCCCGTTAGCTCTAAAACAGAGGGCGAAGTGCTTAATATACGGATAGACGGCATAAACATAAACGAGGGAATCAAGTCAACAGGCGGCTCAGCAGACGGATATAAATCAATCATCTCAATGTTTTCAAACGATGCACAACTCAAAATATCCGAAATAAAAAGCTCGCTTTCTGATAATGATATAAAACGCTATACCGTTTATGTTCATGCTTTAAAAAGCTCTTTGAGAAGTATCGGAGCCCGCGAGTTGTCCGAAAAAGCGGCGGAGCTTGAAGCGGCAGGACATTCGGGTGATACCGCATACATAGGAAGCTATGGTGATGAGTTTACATCTGCACTTGAAGCCTTGGTTTTAAACATAAAAACGGCTTTGAAAAACGATGAAAGCCCTCAAAACAATGAGTTCGACAGGGATTTATTATTAAAATTAAAAACCGCGTTGGCGGCTGTCGATACCTCGGCAATAAGCGAAATGGTCGATATGATGACCGCGCAAAGCGGCGGCAGTCAAATCGAGCAGCTTCAGCAAAGCATATTAATGTTCGAGTATGAAGAAGCGACCTCGCTTATAGACACTATTCTACAGTCAAAATAAAGGGAAAGGAATCAGCTTTTTATGAACGAGCGTAAGAAAATAATATTGGCAGACGATGATATAACAAGCCTTAAATTAGGGCGGGACGCACTCTCGGATATTTATGAAATAACCACTGTCCCATCGGGCGAAAAGCTTTTAAAGCTCCTCGGTAACATGACGCCCGATTTAATTCTGTTAGACGTCGAAATGCCCGAAATGAACGGCTATGAAACTATTAAGCGTATTAAAGACAATCCCGAATTTCAGAATATTCCCGTTATCTTTGTAACGGGGCTTTCGAGTGATAATGAGGAAGAGACGGGGTTATTACTCGGGGCTGTCGATTATGTGAAAAAACCGTTTAAAAAAGCCATATTAAGAGCAAGAATCAATACCCACCTGCAAATAGTTGAGCTGATGCGCGAGCTTGAACAGTTGACCGCCATCGACCCGCTCACAAAAATCTCAAACAGGCGGGGCTTTGACGCACAGTTTAAAAAAGAGTGGAAAAGAGCCGTTGAGAGTAAATTTTATATAGGCTTTATGATTATTGACGCCGATGACTTTAAAAGCTATAACGACACATACGGTCATTCTCAAGGAGACGTTTTGCTGAAAAAAATATCGGATGTATTCAATTCGTATTGTAAAAGCGAGCAAGGTATCGCCGCTCGCTGGGGGGGAGAAGAATTTGTACTGCTTTTACCCGGTGCCGATATGGACGGCATTTTTGAAGCCGCTGAAGAAATTCGCAAGAATATAGAATCGTTAGTTATTCATACCGGAAGCGGTGAGGAGACGAGTACGACGATAAGCATAGGGGTAAATTCAATCATACCCGACAACGCAAGTAAGCCCGCCGATTTTATAGATAAAGCCGACCAAGCCCTGTATAATGCCAAAAAAACGGGAAAAAACAAGGTTTTAAAGGTAAATATTTGATAAAAACACATAATTGTAGATTTTTGACTTACTATGGCTTGAAATATTGTGCAAAATGTCTATTGTAATTCTTTTCAAAAATCTGTACAATTATCAGTAGGTGAAATAAAAACAACAATGTTTAATCTTTTGGAGGAAGTAACAATGAAATTAAAAAGAATATCGGCAATTTTAGTAGCTTGCGCTGTGCTTATGAGCTTTGCGGCAATCAGTGCGGGTGCTGCTGAAATGGTAGTAACCAAGTTTGATACACATGACGACAGCTTCGGTATTAACCTGTATGGTGCTTTAGAAGCGGGAGACGCCGCAACGGATTTAATGTTACCTGAGGGTGTAGGTTTTGACGCAATCAAAACCATAAGAATCGTTTTAAGCGATGATGCCTCCGGCAAAGAAGGAAATCTGATTTTACAATATTTCAACAATTCTTGGTGGGGACAGGAAAAAATTCAAATTAAAGCCGGCGAAACGATTGACGTGGCTTTTGACGGCTCGGCTGTTACAAGTCCCGCTCTGTCCGAAGATGAGACCCCTTTCCTTAAGTTTGACGTCAGAGACGACTGGGGTGACCCCATTTCAGGTTCTGCGACACTTTATCTCCTTGACGCAAGCGGAGATGTTATTCCGTTAGCCGCATTCGTTGCGGGTACTCCGGAAGTTGAAGCCGAACCCGAGCCGGAACCTGAGCCGGAACCTGAACCCGAACCCGAACCCGAACCGGAAGAAGAGCCTCCTTTCGTGATTGCTCCTCCTCCTCCCGTTGAACCCGTTCCCGAAATTGAAGCTGATGGCGGCGGCGAAACGACAGCTGTAACAACAGATGCAATCGTAAATGAAGGAGCAGGCGCAGAAGCGATAACAGGCGGCGGAGCCGGCGGTGCTGCTGAAGATGACAAGCACGGCGCAGACACAGGAGTTGCAGGTTTGGCGGCAGTTGCAGGAATAGCGGCGATTGCGACCGGTGCATTAGTTATATCGAGAAAAAGAAAATAAAAATTAAATTATAGCTTTAAAAAGCCGATGAAAGATGTCTTTCACTCGGCTTTTTTATTTTTTACGTTTACTTAATATACACGCTCAAATCATTTCTTTCATAAACTCTCTGATATGCGACGCGCTGTTTTCGCCATGCTTTTCGATAATCTTTACGAATGCACTGCCGACTATTATGCCGTCTGCGATTTTCCGCATTTTCTCTGCTTGCTCCGGTGTGGATATGCCGAAACCGATATAAATCGGTACATCGCTCACTTCTCTTATTTGCGCTATTATCCCGGTAAGGTCGATTTCAAGTTTTTCGCGTGTCCCCGTAACGCCCATAGACGAAACTAAGTAAATGAATCCTGTAGCATTTTTTGCGAGTGTACGAACCCGTTGTGCGGATGTCGGGGCAATCAGCGTAATCAAATGAATACCGTGCTTTTTCGCAAACTCTTCCACTTCCCCGCGTTCCTCAAAGGGTAAATCGGGAATAATTACGCCATAAACACCGCATTTTTCACAGCGAGTAAAAAACCGCTCATATCCGTATACAAAAACGGGGTTCGCATAAGTAAGTATCACCATTCGCGGAAAATCCACGCCCTCCAACATTTCAAAAACCGCATCTGTAGTCGTACCGCCTTGCAAGGCTCTGATATTTGCGGCTTGTATAACGTCCCCCTCGGCTATGGGGTCGGAAAAAGGCAGACCTATTTCTATTATATGGCTGTCCTGCGCTAAGACCGCAATAAATTCTTTCGTCTTTTCAATCGATGGGTCGCCTGCGGTTATAAAACTCACGAATTTTTTGTCTTCTAAATTATTTAAACTATTTAAACTATTCATATAAATCTTCCCCCTTATACCGTGCAATGCTCGCAACATCTTTATCGCCGCGTCCTGATATGTTTATAATCAGCGAATCGTCTTTGCTGTAATTTTTCGCGGTTTTGAGTGCATATGCGACTGCGTGAGCCGATTCAATCGCGGGGATAATACCCTCCATTCTTGACAAATACTCGAATCCGCTGACCGCCTCATCATCGGTCACAGGCACATATTTCGCGCGCCCTCTACTGTGCAGGTCAGCGTGTTCGGGACCTATACCGGGGTAATCAAGACCCGCCGAAATAGAATGAACAGGCGCGATTTGCCCGTATTCATCCTGACAAAACAGCGATTTCATTCCGTGGAAAATGCCTGTGGAGCCGTTTGCTATTGTTGCGGCATTATACGGGGTGTCCGCGCCTTTTCCCGCCGCCTCACAGCCAATAAGCTCAACACTCTCGTCTTCTATAAAGTGATAAAACGCGCCTATAGCATTACTGCCGCCGCCTACGCAGGCTATGACGGCTTTAGGCAGTTTGTTCTCAAGCTTTAAAATTTGCTCTTTAGCCTCACGGCTAATCACACTCTGAAAATCACGCACTATTGTCGGGAACGGGTGCGGTCCCATTACCGAACCTAAAACATAATGCGTGTCATGCACCCGCCGCGTCCATTCTCGCATTGTTTCATTTACGGCGTCTTTTAAGGTCTGTGTACCCGAATCAACACTATGAACCTTCGCACCAAGCAATCTCATGCGGTATACATTGAGAGCCTGCCGCCCGATGTCTTCTTTACCCATAAAGACCTCGCACTCCATTTTGAAAAGTGCGGCGGCTGTCGCCGTGGCTACGCCATGCTGTCCCGCGCCTGTTTCGGCGATTATGCGGGTTTTACCCATTTTTTTCGCAAGCAGAGCCTGACCAAGCACGTTATTGACTTTATGAGAGCCTGTATGATTCAAATCCTCGCGTTTTAAATAAATCTTTGCGCCGCCTAAATCCGCCGTCATGTTTTGTGCAAAATAGAGCAGAGACGGACGTCCTCCATAATCTTTAAACAGCGCGGACAGCTCTTCGTTGAACTCCGCGTCGTTCTTGTAACGCTCATATGCTTTTTCAAGCTCAATCACTGCGTTCATAAGGGTTTCGGGGACATACTGTCCGCCGAATTCGCCAAATCTGGGGTTCATGCTCATAAATTTCTCCTCTTTCTTATTTATATATTATTTTTAAATTTAACGCGGCACTAAGTTATTAGCATCAATGCCATAAAGTAGGTTTTCGTCTTTTGTTAAAATAGGAGTATGGTCATCGTAATAACCACTATACCATACATTAAGAATATAAGAAAACATTAGCTTGTCTAAAACAGCTTCTTTACTTTCATCTAATTGGAAAAACCCCACCCCTATATCGGGATTCGAGAAATAAAAATTTACATATCCTTGAGTGTGTATTTTATAATCGCTTTGACCCGATATATTCTCAATAAAATCCAACGCCTCTTTACCGTTTTCAAAATACTCGATAAATTCCTCTTTAGATAGTTCAATGTCGGCGAGTTGCCGAAAGGTTTTTGTTTCATTGTCATATAGGGCGATTTTTTCCATATCGACACCTTTTCGGGTTATATAAAATGCGTTATTATTATAATGAATCATACCCTCAATTTGCTTTTCGGGGACACTGTTTGAAAAGGAGTAAAGACTGCCGCCGTAAAAACTCGCGCCGGCGGTATAATTAATTTGCAAACAGGTAAAATCTTCAAATTCAATTATTAAATCAGTCGGCATATCGGGATGGCAACTTTCAACAAGCCAATGTAAATCATTTTCATTAATATAAGCAATAGAGGAACCCGATAACGCAAAAAAAGGAGTAGATAACATAATTATACTTTCGTTTTTACCGTCAGCATCAAAATCATACTGCACACCATATTCAAAAACTACATCATTTGCGGTATAGTTTTTTCCGGATTCGTCCCGAAAAAAATCATTTTGAAAAAATTCTATGTTTCTCTCATAAAACTCCTGTTTTGCAAGCCGTAAATGCTCTTGGTTCGGAAAGTTCGCTTCGTCTAAAATTAAATCATAATCTATAATAGTATATCCACTTACATAGTGAATGTTATCGTTGGGTTTGGCTCTTATAACAAATTCTTCGGGCAGAATTTCCTGTGGTACGGGTGTAGTTTCCGGCTTCGGCTCTGCTGCCGTCACCGGAGTTATTACAGGTTCGGCTGTAACTATATCAAAGTCAGTTGAACTTGTAACTTCCGGTTCAGGTTCGGTTTGTACGGAAATTTCGGGTATATCATTTTTCCCGCAAGCTGTAAATGCAACAAGCACAGCAAGAAAAATCAAGATTAATTTTTTCATGTTACAACCCTCTTTGCAAAAACCCCGCAGGATTCATAATAAAATCCTCGTTCGGGTAGTGTTTAAGATTGCCCGTAACAAGAACTCCGCTACATTCTTTCGCCGCATCATAAAATTTTCGGTCGCTCTCGTCCGTCAAGTGGGTGTCGCTTACAGCGGGTTCGATTAAAACACCGAAACACTCCACAGCATCAAGAAAAAATCGTCTCACTTCTTGGGACACCCAACTTCCTTTTCTCGCCGATAAGCCGCGATTTCGGCATCGATTTCTTCCATAGACATTTGATTCGTCCCATTTTTTACAGACTCGTCCTGCATAGCTTTAAGCGCAGCTTTCATTTTCTCCCTTGCACCGTCTTCGATATAAACGTCATCGGCAAGCTGGATTCTAAACGGAATAGCTCTCTCCTGAACAACCTGACGGACGAAAACATTTACAGCCGTGCTTAGGTTCATGCCCATTCTGCCGAGTATGAAATCGGCTTCGCTTTTTAAATCGCGGTCAATTCTGATATTAAGATTAGTCGTTTCTGCCATTAAACTCAGTCCTTTCGTATATTATATATACATTATAAAGCATATTTCGTATATTGTCAACGCTAAAATTAAAAGATAATAATAGATATATTCTTGAATTTAAAAAGAAAACAAATTAATTTTTATTGTTCGTAAGCTCTTCCAACGCCGCGAATCTGTCATAATCGCTTTCAAATAATCTGTCTTGAATTATCCGATATTTTTCAAATTCACCCTCGGCGTGTATTTTAGCTTCCAAAGCCGATACTTTTCCGCTGTTCGTCAATAAATCTGTGCCGGTGGCTTGCAAGAATAAATCAAGCCGCTGTCTCCAGTCATTTTGTGACATTGGTATTTGCCGGTCTGCTTGAAACTCCGCAAACTCAAGATATGCGGTAACAATCCGCTCCAAAGAGCGCAGTTCTTTCTCGCCGAGGTAATTTTTGGCAATCGTGACATCTGATTTTCGGATTTTGCCTTTTGGGGCATTTTCCCACGTTGTCAAGCCCATGAACTGCTTATCGGCATCAGCGCGTGAAACAATTACCTCTGCCGCTGTATTTCCATGGACGGCATAGTGAAGCTTATTCTGAACTGTCTTAAAGAATAATAACGTATCGGGGCTTTTAGGGTCATAATCATAAGACAGCGCGTAAATATCAGTTACTTTTTGATAAAATTTACGCTCCGAGAGCCGAATTTCTCTTATATCCTCTAACAGGCTCTCGAAATAGGTTTTGGAGAAAACCTTGTCGTTTTTCAAGCGGTCTTTGTCAAGAATGTAGCCTTTGGTGGCAAATTCGGCGAGAATATCAGAAGCCCACGCTCTGAACCTTATAGCCTTTTTGGAGTTAACCTTGAATCCGACTGCTATAATCGCTTGTAGATTATAGTATTTTTGGTCGTAAGTCTTTCCGTCTGCGGCAGTTGTTCGGAAATGCCGAACAACTACATTTTCATCTAATTCACCGCTCGCAAAGACCCGCGACAAATGCTCCGAAACGGTGCTTTTGACGACTTCATAAAGTCCGCACATAGACTTTTGTGTGAGCCATACGTTTTCATCTGCAACAAGAACATCAACGCCGTCGCCGCCGTTTTCCTTTGAAAAAATCAAAAAATCGTTTGTGCTATTACGGATTTGTATTTTTTTCTCGTTTTTATCGTCCATTTATACCCCTTAATCTCCATTACCCACAAGCTCTTCCAACGCAGCGAATCTGTCATAATCGCTTTCAAATAATCTGAACGGCACGCTCGTTGTTGACTTTAAAGCCGACTGCTATAATCATTTGAAGATTATAATGATTTGTGTTATAGTTTTTACCGTCATCGGCAGTTATTAAGTATTTCTTAATAACTGAATTGGGTTCAAGCTCGCTGTCGTCAAAAATCTTTTTAATATGTTGACCGACCATACCTACTTCTGCAAATCAATAATCAAATCCCTGTAATACGCCGCCTGTTCAAAGTCGAGAATCTTTGCCGCTTCCTTCATCAGTGCGGTGTATTTTTTAACCTGTGTTTCTTTTTCCGATTTTGTGAGCTTTCGTTTTTTCTTTTTGTCACCCTGTTCGTCTTTTTCTTTTGATGAAATTTCTATGATGTCACGCACGTTTTTAATTATAGTCTGCGGTGTAATACCCTGTTCGGTGTTGTGTTTTTCCTGAATCTCGCGCCGCCTGTTCGTTTCTCTAATCGCCGATTCCATAGAGCGTGTGACCGAATCGGCGTACATTATTACCTCGCCGTCGGCGTTTCTCGCCGCCCTGCCTATGGTTTGTATCAGGCTTGTCTCACTTCGCAAAAAGCCCTCTTTATCGGCGTCAAGTATGGCGACGAGCGATACTTCGGGTAAGTCTAACCCCTCGCGAAGCAGGTTTATTCCGACTAAAACGTCAAACTCACCAAGTCTGAGGTCTCGGATAATTTCCATACGCTCAAGTGTATCTATATCATGGTGCATATAACGCACTTTTATTTCATATTTTTCGAGATAACGGGTCAAATCCTCCGCCATGCGTTTTGTCAGCGTGGTTATAAGTACCCGCTCTTTTCTTTCGGTACGCATGTTTATTTCCGAAAGTAAATCTTCAACCTGCCCCGTCGTGGGCTTTACGGTTATTTTCGGGTCAAGCAATCCTGTCGGACGAATTACCTGCTCGGTAATTCTTGCAGAGCGTTCTTTCTCGAACGCGCCGGGCGTCGCGGAAACGAAGATGACCTGATTTATTTTATTGTAAAATTCTTCAAAGTTCATAGGACGGTTGTCATACGCAGAGGGTAAGCGGAACCCGTATTCAATAAGATTCTTCTTCCTTGCATAATCGCCGCCGAACATGCCGCGAACCTGCGGTAACATAACATGACTTTCGTCCACGAAAAGCAGAAAGTCTTTCGGAAAGTGGTCTATTAAAGTCAGCGGCGTACTGCCGGGCGGTCGCCCCGACAATATGCGGGAATAGTTTTCAATCCCCCTGCACATACCTATTTCCCGCAGCATTTCCATATCGTATTTAGTGCGTTCGGCTACGCGCTGTGCTTCGATTAGTTTATGCTCAGCTGTGAATTTTTCAACCTGTGTATGCATCTCCTCTTCAATTTCGGCAAGTGCCTGTTCAAGCCTATCCCTGCTCACTATATAGTGAGTCGCAGGGAAAACAGTCGCATGAGTCAGCGTTCTTTTTACGTTTCCTGTCACTGTTTCAAATTCTGAAATACGTTCTATTTCGTCCCCAAAAAATTCAACGCGAAGCGCGGTCTCTATGGGGTTGCCTGACGGGAATATTTCAAGCACATCGCCCCTCACGCGGAATTTACCTCTTGCAAAGTTTATGTCGTTTCTCTCGTATTGGATTTCGACAAGTCTTCTCATAATATCGTCACGCGGGGTTTCCGCACCCTGCCGCAGTGATATTACATTTGTAATATACTCTTCTTTCGCTCCTATGCTGTAAATACAGGAAACGCTCGCGACAATAATTACATCGCGGCGTTCTGCAAGCGCGAAGGTCGCCGAGTGCCGCAAGCGGTCAATCTCATCGTTAATCGCGCTGTCTTTTTCCATATATGTGTCTGTTGCGGGGAGGTAGGCTTCAGGCTGATAATAGTCATAGTAGCTGACGAAATACTCAACCGCGTTGTTAGGGAAAAACTCGCGGAACTCGCTGCAAAGCTGTGCCGCTAAAGTCTTGTTATGTGCTAAAACCAAAGTCGGGCGGTTTACTTTTTTTATAATGTTCGCCATCGTGAAGGTTTTCCCCGAACCCGTGACCCCCATAAGGGTCTGTTCGCGTTCACCGCTCAAAACTCCGCTCGTGAGCGTTTCTATAGCCGCAGGCTGGTCACCTGTCGGTACGAAGTCAGATTTTAAATCGAAATAATCCATTTACTCACCAAACATCGGGAAACGACTCACGCTCCCGCATTGACCACACGCCGTCTCTGCCGACAATTACATGGTCAATTAATTCTATCCCTATTTTCTTTAAAAATGAATACAAATCAAGCGTAATATCCACATCGGCTCTTGAAGGAATACAACTCCCATAAGGATGATTATGCGCTATAACGATACGATTTGAACGCGCTTTGAATATACGTTGTAAAAGCCCTCTCAGCGGTATATCCACTTTTCCGAAATCGCCCTCGCACACCTTTTCGCTGTCCCTTAGGTTTAACTCGCTATCAAGAAAAACACAGCGAACCTCCTCTTTATCAGCGTCAAAGAATAATGCGGCACAGTAATTATTGAGGGCGGTCGTGTTATTTAGCCCGATAATACTGCCCTTACGCTCCATTATGTAATATTTTGTCATCATTCTGAAAAGACAAAACATACTCGCTGTGTGTTCCGCTATGCCGTTAACTTCGAGTAAATCTTCGTACTGCGCCTCAATAACATTAACAAAACTACCGAATCTGTGTATAAGCCTATGCGCTAATTCGTTAGTATCTCCTGTAGGAATCGCATAATACAAAAAATATTCAAGCTTCTCGTGGTCGGGCATATCATCAATCCCGTGTCTGAGAAAGTATTCTTTCTTTCTCTTTCTGTGTCCGTAGTGTCTGTGTTTTTGGTTTTTATCAATCATTTACACAAATCTCCGATAATGTCTCAACTAAGCACAGCTCCCGTATCCGCACTTGTCACAATTCTCGCATAACGCCCCAAATAACCCCCGACCTTTCCGCTTTTCAGAACCATCGTTTTCACACGCTCGTTAATAACGCTCTCAGGGAGCAAGAGTTCAATTTTCCCGGCGGGTATATCGATGCTGATTTTATCGCCGTTATTCACATACGCAATTAAACCGCCCGCCGCCGCCTCGGGCGAGATGTGTCCGACCGCCGCGCCTCGCGAAGCGCCGCTGAAGCGTCCGTCTGTTATAAGTGCTACGCTTCCGTCGAGACCCTTGCCCACAATAGCCGCAGTGGGGGCAAGCATTTCGGGCATACCCGGTCCCCCCCTCGGTCCTTCATAACGTATAACGACGATGTCACCTGCTTTTATTTCATCACTCAAAATTGCGTCAACCGCCGCCTGCTCACCGTCGAAGACCTTAGCGGTTCCTGTAACAGTCATCATTTCGGGAAGTACCGCACCCTGCTTTACCACAGAGCCGTTTGGAGCCAAATTGCCTTTTAGGACTGCGATTCCGCCGTCTTTGCGATAGGGGTTGCCGAGCGTTCTGATTATCCTGCCATCCGCCTGACGGGCTTTTGCAATCCGTTCTCCTTGAGTACCGGTGACGGTAAGTTCGTTTAAATTAAGCAGGTCTGCTTTAGACAACTCACACATTACCGCGCCTATTCCGCCGACCGAATTTAGGTCTTCTATGAAAATATCGCTCGCGGGATTTAACTTACATAACTGCGGAGTTTTGCGTCCGAGTGCGTCAATGTCATCAAGAGTTAGTTCAACGCCCGCCTCGTGTGCAACCGCGAGAATATGCAGAATTGTGTTTGACGATGCACCGATTGCCATATCGACTATAAGCGCGTTTTCAAAATTCGCTTTCGTCATAATATCAAGAACGCGAATATTTTTGGAGTACAGCTCCATTACGAGTTCGCCTGTTTCCTTTGCGATTCTGCGCCGTGCTGAGGTTACGGCGGGTTCTGTGCCGCCGTAGGGCATCGCCAAACCGATGGCTTCGGTTAAACAATTCATGCTGTTTGCCGTATACATACCCGCACACGAACCGCATGTCGGGCAGGCGTTATTTTCAAAGTCGAGTATATCGCTGTCGGTCAGCACTTTATTTTTAAATTTGCCAATAGCTTCAAAAGTTTCCGAGAGATTTACCCGTTTCCCGTTTACAACCCCCGAACTCATCGGACCGCCCGAAACAAATACAGACGGCAGATTAAGCCGCACCGCCGCCATAAGCATACCCGGAACAATTTTATCGCAGTTCGGGATAAACACAACAGCATCAAGAGGATGCGCCTTAAGCATGACCTCGATACTGTCAGCGATTAATTCTCGCGACGCAAGCGAATATCTCATACCCTCATGGTTCATGGCAAGTCCGTCACAAACCCCGATTGTAAAAAACTCAAAAGGCACACCGCCCGCATTTCTTATCCCATCTTTAACCGCACGAGAAATCTCGTGCAAATGCGAGTGACCGGGTACATATTCGCTCGCCGCACATACGACAGCAATAAAAGGCTTTTTCATCTCGCTGTCGGTGACTCCGAGAGCCTTCAATAAAGCGCGGTGGGGGGTTCTTTCAACCCCGCTTTTCATTAAATCACTTCGCATTTTATTTCTCCTTAAAACTATACTTGTCCATTGTCAATTATTAATTGTCTATCATTGCCGCGCCTATAATTCCCGCATCGTTACCGAGTTGACAAATGAGAATTTCGGTATTCTTCGCACTGTCTCTTGTATAGATTTCTTTTGCAACGAGCTCTCTGAGCGGTGTCAGCAGATAGTCACCCTCATTACAAACACCGCCGCCTATACAAAGGCAATCAGGCTGAAGGGTATTAATTACATTAGTGATTCCGCAGGCTAAGTATTTAATATAATCGCTGACTACTTTTTCGGCAGTCTTATCGCCCTGCTTTGCCGCTATAAACGCCGTCCTTGCGCCCGCTTTTCCCATTTCATCGGCTATTTTGTGCATTAGGCTGTCTTTATTTTCGTTCATGGCTTCTTTAGTCATTCTGATTAGTCCCGTCGCAGATGAAAAAACTTCAAAACAACCGCTTCGTCCGCAGGTACAAGGCGGACCGTCTACGCAAATAACTGTATGCCCTATTTCTCCTCCGGCAAAATTTTCCCCTCTGAAAAGCTTTTTATCTATTATTATACCCGCCCCGACTCCCGTGCCGAGCGTAATTACTACCGCACTGTTCAGACCCTTAGCCGCACCTGCAACAAATTCGCCATACGCCGCCGCGCCTGCGTCATTTTCGAGGATGGCGCAAACATTAAATTCTCTTTCTATATCCTCTGTCAGGGGTACATTATGCCAGTTCAGATTACCTGAAAACTCAACTATACCCCCGTCCTTGTTACAACTCCCCGGACAACCGAGACCGATTCTTACAGGCTCCCCGAAGCTGATTGCATCTGCTTTAATCTCATGAATCAGAGAGATTATATCGGCTAAAACCTCGCGGTAGGGGCGTTCTTTTCCTGTTTTGACTGATTTTTTTACAAGAAGCTCCCCCTTATGACTTACCGCTCCCGCCGATATGTTTGTCCCGCCTATATCAACGCCTATGTAATACATAACAATACCTCCAAAAAAATAATTGCAATAAAATAAAGTATAGCATAAATTTTTAACAAAGTCAATTATCGGTACAAATAAAGTATAAAAATATTAAGAGACTATTCATATGGGCGATATTTTTTATTGCAAGCTCGATGAGAATAGAACACCGATTGATTTTTTCGAGCCGAATTTAAACCCGCCTGAATAATTAACATTTTAGCGGTTATAAAGTGTATAATTTAGCGGATATAAAACGTACATTTTAGCGGTTAAAACACTTGCAATTTAGCGGATAGTATGATATAATTGTGTTATACTAAAAAAATAAAGATAATTTCCGGGAGTAAAAACACGATGAAATATCACAGCAGATTCACCGACAAATTGCTCGCAGAGCGGCTTAAAAGTTCGGGTGCAGTCCTCATCGAGGGTTCAAAGGGTTGCGGTAAAACCGAAACCGCCAAGCAACAATCGGCAGAGGTCGTCAGATTCGATGCCGACAAACAAGTGCAAATCAAGATGGAGGTTGACCCCAAAACCGTTTTGACGGGAAAAACGCCGCTTCTGCTTGACGAGTGGCAGGAGTATCCGCAGATTTGGAACTATGTACGGCGCGAGGTAGACGAGAGGAAGCTGAAAGGTCAGTTTATACTCACAGGCTCTGCAACGCCCGATGACACGGCTCGCCGTCATTCGGGTGCGGGGCGTTTTTCGGTTATAAAAATGCACCCGATGTCCTTTTTCGAGAAAGGTTGGTCGTCGGGCGAGGTGAGCCTTGCGGCTTTGATGAGAGGTGAGTCTCCGGCTTCCGAAGATGTGAAATTTGAACTCGGCGAGCTTGCCGAAAAGCTGACAATCGGTGGTTGGCCGGGGCTGATTAGCGCGGGTGCGGCGGAGGGGCTTCGTTTCGTGAGCGATTATATGTCACTCATTGCCGAGGTTGATTTGAGTAAAGTTTCGGAAAAAAGGCGCGACCCGTACAAAGTCACCCGCCTGCTTCAATCGTTGGCAAGAAATATTTCCACCGAGGTTTCAATCACCGCGCTGTCAAAGGACACCGGAGGAAGCGACAGCGACTTGGACAACGAAACAACGGCAGAGTATCTTTCCGCTCTTGAACGATTAATGGCGACCGATAATCTCCCCGCGTGGAACACCCACATTCGTTCGGCGGCACAACTTCGTAAGTCTCCGAAGCGACATTTCGCCGACCCGTCAATGGCAGTCGCCGCACTCGGATTGTCAATAGATAAGCTTTTAGCGGACTTGAATTATTTCGGGTTGCTTTTCGAGTCGCTTGTTATCAGAGACCTTAAAATTTACGCCGCCGTAAACGACGGTAAAGTCTTTCACTACCGTGATTCACGGGATTTTGAGGTCGATGCTGTTGTGGAATACCCGGACGGAACATGGGGTGCATTTGAAATCAAGCTCGGTATCGGCGCGGTTGATGCCGCCGCAGAAAATCTTCTGAAATTCGCCTCGAAAATCGACACCGACAAAACGAAAGCTCCGTCTGCGCTGACGGTAATCACCGGAAACGGGTTTGCGTACAAGCGGACTGATGGTGTTAATGTTGTACCGTTGGCGGTTTTGAGTATATAAATATTTCAAGCTGAGGGCATAAAAGCGGCACGGAATGAAGCGTTCGCGCCGCCTGAGCAATACGGCTTCGCACAAACCGACTGCCGCACCGACATATACGCACTCGGTATTCTTAATAATAAAAGAACTCAATGAAATGAAAAAATAACCGCCCCCGGCTAAGGATTGCGGTTATTTTTTAACTACAAACTAAAGCTAACCGTCTGTAGGTTTTGACTTTTGTACTTATAATTTTATCATACAAATATTAATTTGTCAAGCCTTTTTCGCTAAGTTTCATAACATTTTTAAAAGTAGGGTAAACACCTTGCTTTTTTGATTTTACGGAAATATTTTTCCGAAATGTCAAACGGAAAATTTCGCTCGTCCCATGAAATCTGTGCTATAATCAAAAAAAGATAAAAAGCCTATCAAAGGGCTTCTTTTTTGTTGCAAGAAAGGATTATCTTATGAAAACATACGCCTACATTCGTGTATCTTCCGCCGACCAATGCGAAGATAGACAAATATTATCAATGCAAGACCTAAAAATCCCACCCGAAAACATCTACACCGATAAGCAATCCGGCAAAGACTTCGACCGCATTTCCTACAAAGCCCTCGTAAAAAAGCTGAAAAGCGGCGATTTACTCTATATTAAATCCATTGACAGGCTCGGACGGAACTACGAGGAAATTCAGAACCAATGGCGCATACTAACAAAGGAAAAAGGTGTCGATATTGCTGTTCTTGATATGCCGTTGCTTGATACGCGGCTGAACAAAGACCTCATGGGGACGTTCATCGCCGATTTGGTGCTGCAAATCCTGTCTTTCGTGGCGCAGAATGAACGCGACAGCATACGCCAACGGCAAGCTGAGGGCATAAACGCCGCACGGTTGAGGGGCGTTCATCTCGGTCGTCCTCCGAAAAGGTGTCCCGAAAACTTCGCCGAAACGGTGAAGCTGTGGGAGCGTGGAAATATCCGTTTCGAGGTAGCTTTGGAGCGTACAGGCTTGAAGAGAACTACGTTTTATCGGCTTTTGAAAGAACATCGGGCTAAATGGGGTAAAAAGTAAAGTTCGTAAAGGTGTACCTTTACGAACTCTGTTATTATGGAATAATTTTACATTAAAACATTCATTTTGTCAAGCTTTTCAGGATAAATTTGTAACATTTACATAAATAATCTTAATTGACTTTGGTGTATATGACCTTTCCGTAAAGGTACACCTTTACGGATAAATAATTAACACTTGGGAGGAAACGAAATGAAAAAACGTATTTTATCAACTATTATCGCGGCGGCGGTAATTTTCTCATTAGCGGTAGGGCTACCGCTCTGGATTTCAGCATCTGACGGCGATATTATTAAAGGGGACATGAACGGCGATGGTTTTCTTTCTGCTATTGACGCTCTTCTTATCTTAAGAATTACTAATGGCTTAGTTTCCGCTACCGAAACTGATATTGCCAGAGGCGACATGAACGGGGATGGTAGAATTAGTGCTGCGGATGCTTTAACGGTTTTAGAATTAATCTCTTGGTCAACGGAGATTCCGAGTACTTATGTTCAAGGCGACTTAGATAATGACGGCGTAGTAGACATGTCTGACGTTATGCTTGCTACTTATATATCCGCAGATATTCTACCGACTTCAGTTTTTGATGTTACTGTTGGCGACATGAACGGCGATGGTTTAATTGATGTCTTGGATGCTTTAATGATTTTAAGGCTAAGTGAGGGCGTAACGAGTGAGGAACAAATTCAAAACGGATTCGCTTTATCGGTAAAACAAATGCCTTCCTCATTTAGCGATGAGTTTGTTGTTGATATAATCGCAAGTGCGGATGGCGATATTGCGGCTGAGTTTAACCTTTCCTCAATCGGTACATTTTTTTATGATATTGAAGGCATTACGTACACAATAGTGAGTACGAGCGGCAACGGTAAAAGTGTGTTGGTTATGCTTGATGCAAAAGAAGGTGATGTACTCGCTTCTCTAACTTTCATAGCCACTGCTGAAGACTTCAGCGTAACCGTAACCGGCACAGGGGTGTCTGTGGGGTCGGGCGGCACGCTCGGCAGTAATTACCCTATCACAATTAACCCGTGGGAGTGGGGCGGTGCGTGGGTTGAAAACTCCTTCTTTGAGGTTGGCAAATCGTATACAATGGAAGTTGACGTTTTAATGGATAGTGGTTATAATGGCGGTTTGCGTGTAAGGTATGCTAATTTTGACCCTGCCGGCATTTTAACCTGTGAATCCGACAATGCCGACCTTGACGGCGCGCCGGAAGGTGTCACCGGATTTAAAGATTTTCAAATCCCTGCAAACTTTTTACCCGATGAAAGCCGTGCAGGCGGCACGCATACATTCACCGTAGACTTTACTTTTGAGCCTTTCTCAAATAGTGAATTCACATCTAATGTAATCGGCGTTTTCGGTTATTGGGGTTCAGGCGATTTCGTAGTAAGCAAACTCACCATATATGATGATGCGGGAATTGAACTTGCTTCGAGAAGTGCCGATGTTAGCGACAATAAAAGAAGTTCGATATATATCGACACCGAGGAGTTCAGAAGATTCGTAAAAGACAGAGATTCATCCGGTTGGTTATCGCAAACCGGCAACCCGAATTATACTGTAGATGAAGAAACCGGGGCTTTGAAAATCTTAGACAGAGTAAATGGCTGGGACGGAATTGATGTTAAATTAGATGGTCTCAAGACAGGTAAAAGATACAACATAGAAGCCGCATTTTTGTCCGATACCCCTACAGTTTTTGCTTTTGAAAAACCATCATCTCCTTGGGGGCGTATGATTGAATCCGATTACAGAACATTTGCTATATTATCATATAACTTTTACTTGAATGATGACGGAACTGCGACTTTTTACGCATTTGATACCAATACAACAAGCAAACATTCGACGATTCGCTTAGATGCGTATGACGATATAAGCAGTTATTCGGTTGCATGGATAAAAATCGAGGAAGCTCATCACTATGAAGCAGATATCGTAGCCAATCAAAGCTCGTTTACGATTGGAGCGTCCGAACTAAAGACGTTTTACGAAATTGTTCCTTGGCCGGAGAATGAACTGATGATGACCTCGGGTAGTCCTGTTGTTTCTTACAGAGATGGCGGCTTAATTATGGGCGGTAGGGTAAATAACTATGATGCTCTTGACGTAAAAGTCGGCACGCTTATCCCCGGAAAATATATTTTAGAAGCCGATTTAGCTTCTCTTGACGGTTCATCTATGGATTTTTCAATCGAAACAGGACACCTTCCCTATAAGATGCTGACGTCAAAAAAAGGTTCGGATTTGACATTGTCTTACGCTTTTGAAGTAAAAACAATCGGCGGTATAAGCATGGCATGTATTGTTGCCGATGATACTTTTAGTTTTCAGCAAAGATTCCGTCTGCAAACAACGGGAGAAGCAGAAAATGCTAAAAACGATTATATCATAAAAGGAATCCGAGTTTTCTTAGAAGACAATGACCCCGAACCCGACAACGGCGGCGGTTCAGGCGGTGGACAAGATAATAATTATAATCCCCCCTCCCGCCCCTCAAATCGCCCGACAACAAACGATTCAAGTACACCCACAACTATCGAAACCCAAACAGGCACAGCCGAAATTATTATTGACGTCCCAAAAGCAGTGATTGAAGAAATCGCAGGAAATCTGCCCGTGACCCAAATCGCGGCGACAGCCGCAGGTTCGCAGGTTATTACGACCTCTGCTTCAAACGCAGGGCAAAATGCAGTTCTGTTAGTTTTCAATGAAGAAACAGGTGCGTTTGAAGTAGTTTCAGCGGCTACAGTAAACGACGAAGGTCTCGCATCTCTGCGTATACCGGGTGCGGGTGATTATATTGTCGTTGTAGCCCAAACAGGCGACCTCACAGGCACGGGAAATGTTACAGCGGCAGACGCACTCTTGCTTCTTAAAGCTCTCACGGGCGAAGCCGAGCTTAACCCGCTTCAAAAATTCCTTACAAGCTCAAGAGGCGATAGTGAATTTACGGCAACAGATGCACTGAACATTCTGAAGCTTGTCGTAGGCGCGTAGTCAGAGGTAATTAAGTATTTATTTATCCCTTTAGGGTAAACAAAAGCGTCTGTTTGTGCAGACGCTTTGTTTATTTTGGGGGTATAGTCAAACTGAACTGTAAATAACCTCACCGGTTTTAATGACGTGTTCGACAAAACCGCTTGGGTCATCAGTCACATCTAAAAGGTGTGGTTCGATTTCGGTAAATCTATCCTCCCACTTTAACCCGTACAACTTGGAGTGCGTATCAATCCAGTCTCCGCTGTAGTTTTTAACTAACACCGCAACATCTATGTCACTCCATTCATGTGGGATTCCGTTGACATAAGAACCGAAAAGGATTATTTTTTCAGGATTAAGATATTTCTGCACCTCAACGGAATAATCACAGACTATCTGTCTAACAGTTTCTTTATCCAACATAAAAAATCCTCCGTTTCAATCAAGTATTGCTTACATTTTTCGGCAGTTAAAAATTTTGCGATTTCCGCTTTATGTTCGGGATAACGCGCCTCTATCTGATACCGGGCAATATTATTCAAAAATAGTTTTTGCTCATCTGTTAGTTGCTTGTCAATACCGCCGAGTTTCGCCAATCTTGTCAAATCATGTGTTCTTGGCGGAATTTCTTTCGAGACACTCGAAACAACAGCTTTTAATGCCTTTTCTGTTATCTGATGGCAAAAATAAGCCGCAGGTAACAAGCGATTGCCGTTTAACAAGCAATTAACTGTAATTATATCCTCATCGCATAAATCGAGCCAATACTCAACTTTATTAAGCATACTTTCGCCCCCTTATCTCTTATTATCACCATTTTACCACTTTTATCGAAAAAAGTCAAGGTATTTTACAAAACCTCCGCTCCCGCCTCTTTCATTTAAACCTGTGACCATTATGAAATTCTATGATAATTTTATGGTAAATTATTCAGAATCCTCATAAACACTTACTTCGCCGGTTATTATTTCTACAGAGTATATATTAGCAGGCTTATCAAAATTGTCATTTTCATAAACGCTGACAATATAATAATTATCTTCTATATTATCAAAAAAATAATTAATATAATAGTCGGAGTTTTCATCGTTTCGTATTCTTTTTACTATATTTTTTGCTTCTGTAGTTGATATAATAAACTCGTCCTCAATCATTAATACGTCAATACTTTTTAAGTAATTTAACTCTTCCTCAGTGAAATATACGGTTTTAATATCCACCGGTTGTTTAGATATAATATTAAAATCGCCGTTATCATTTTTCTTAACTGTGTTTAAATAATACCCTTCAATATAGCCTTGGTAATTTATTGTCTTGTAATCTACCGCAACAGCATAATATATTTCATCTTTTTTCTCGGTTTTAATTACCATGCACTCCGTTCCGTTTCCTCCCGAAACCATTCCGTCATATACATATAATACGGCGTTTCGCTCCTCCTCCCATATGGCAGTGCAGTGAATATTCACCCCCACACCATTAATACTGCTCCAGTCATAATGCCGGGTATTAAAATCCGAATTATAATTATTCTGCATATAATTTTCAATTGTGGTTGTTTCTACTCCGTGAGCATTATAATACAACCGTTCATCATCTAAATAACTGTTTTTTATTTTAAATTCTTCAATTTCCTCATATGTATATTCGTAATCACCTCGATATCCATTAACATAATGATATAATGTGATAAAATATTTTAACGGTATTTCATTTATATCATTGAAAACAGGCATTAAATTAAAATACCCACCGTTAAAATTTTCTACAAAAGCTGCTAAATCTAATAATTCAAACATTTCAAAAACTTCTTCATCAACAGGGTAAGTAAATAAATCTTCTCTGATACTTAAAAACACCTCACCTGTTAATTTATCAACATAAAAAAGTCCTAAGTATGCTTCTTCTTCTTCTTCATCTTCGATTGTAAATTTTGGCAGTTCAAACCCGAAACCGACATAATAAAAAACCTCGTCACGCTCCTCTGTTCGTGTTGCGCGAAACTCAAAATTAATCTCGTCATTCGGGTCAACTATCATTTTTATGAAATCTGCGGCTTCCTCTATGGAAATATAGGGTGGGGGCGGGGGTTTTGAAACAGCTTCTTCGGTTTTTACGGGCGGCTTTTCGGAAACGGGTGTCGTGAGCGGCATCGGAGCTTCCGTTAATATTTCGGGTACTGTTTCGGGCGGCGCGTCAATGCCGTCAAGTCCTGTATCGGGCGGGGCTTGTTTACCGCACGAGGTTAGAGTAATCGCAGAAATAAACGTGAAAATGAATATAAACAGTATTTTCTTCATGATTTTAATCCTCAAGCCCTTCATAAACTTCTTTTATACTTTGTACAAAATAGAATTCATTCTCTTCAAAAAGTATAACCACCTTTTCAAATTTGGAAATCGTTGTACCGTAAACAGAAACTGCGGGAGCGTGAAAAACATCATCATTGTATTCAAACTCGATTAATCCGTAATCATCACCGTCTATACGTTCGGCGGCGAAGCCCTGAATCCCTGCCGCTTTATCGTTTCGCGGAAGAATTTTATCCTTGTGCTTATTAATAGCCGCCCTCAATCTGTACTGTAAGGCAAAGCAAACTAACATACCCGTCATGACCGAAAAAGGTAAAGATAAATACCACACAAACCCTATTGAATCTAAAATCATACCCGCCGCGCCGAGTATCGGCAGACAAATGAGCAGTGTCGTCAGCGTTTCGGGGAAAAACTTTTCGATGGGGACTGTTTCGCTTTTAAATTTAAAAAGCCGCTTTTCAAAGCCGAAGCTTTTTATTTTTTCCATAGAGCGTAAAACTATGTCGGTTATAAGGAGTACCGCGGACAGTATTGTTAAACATAAATAGAAGTAGAACATTCTATACTTCTCCCGTTATTTCAAACCTGAGCTTTTTAATGCGGCGTTCCGCAAGCGACAAAACAGTTATAGTAAAACAGTCTGTTTCGAGTGCGTCCTGCTCTTCGGGTATTCTGCCGAAAAGCTCAAAAACCCAGCCGCCTACCGTGTTTGAGTCAGATGTTATCTCAAAACTCATTTCCCGCTTTTTAAAGTAGCGGTTAAAATCGTTAACAGACAGCTCGCCCGAAACCTCGAAAACGCTGTCTCTTGTAAAAACTATCGGCGAATGAACCTCATCGCCCTCGTCCCAAATTTCGCCTACAAGCTCTTCAATAATATCCTCAAGAGTGACAAGCCCCTCTGTGCCGCCGTATTGGTCAACCACGATGGCAAGATGGAGCTTTTCTTTTTGCATAAGTTTTAAAACCTCGGAAATCTTCATCAGCGATGTAACATAAAGCGCGTGTTTCATTATGTCGCGTACATTAAAGCTCTCACCCGAAATAAAAGCACGCATAAAATCCTTACTGTGGAGCGTTCCGCATACATTGTCTATCGACTTTTCAAAAACAGGGATTCGGGAATACCCTTCAGAGAAAAACACGTCTCGAACCTTGTTTATATCTTCGTTTACCGAAACGGCTACGATATTCACACGCGGCGTCAATATCTCGCCTGCCGCCCGTTCATCAAAATTAAGAGCGCTTTGTACTAAGTTCGACTCCTGTTCCTCTAAAACACCCTCATCCTCAATTTCTTCTATGAAGTGTAAAAGCTCCTTCTCGGTAACGCTGACTGTTCTTTCACCTTTTGACAACACCCGCGTTAGCCGCTTTTGAAAAAACAAGAAAACAACAGAAAACGGTGTAAGGATAATTATAAACATCTGTAAAAATCCGCTGAAAGCGAGGCAGAAAGCCTCTGCCTTCACACGTGCTATAGTCTTAGGCAGAACTTCGCCGAACGTAAGAGTTAACAAAGCCACCGTCACTGTGGTTATTAAAACCCCGTAATGCTCCGCTAACTCGCTCGGTAAAATTCTGATTATCATCACAGTCACCACTGCCGTAATCAGTATGTTTACCACGTTGTTTCCTATCAGAATGGTAGTGAGTGCCTTATCGTATTTTTCAAGCACAGCCAACGCTTTTTTGGCTTTACGCGAGCCGCCGTCCACCTTATACTTTAACTTAATACGCGAAACAGAGGTAAACGCCGTCTCGCTGAGCGAAAAAAATGCGGAAATCACAAGCATAGCGGAAATAAGTATAACAGAACCTGTCATATATTAGCCCTCAAAAATAATCTTTTTTTAAGTATAACCCAAAATTGTTGACAAGTCAATGTATTTATGCTATGATTTTATAATGAGTAAGGGAAAAAGGAAATAGGTTAAAAGCCTATGCGGGTTCGCCGCCGTAAATGCGTTTGTTCTTTCAGCAGGATATTCCGCAAATATCCTGAAAGCCATTGGTAATATACCGAGAAGGCGAAAGAACGCAAAGCATAAAGCCGGAAGACTTTGCCCCTCAGACAAGTACAAGCCGCGACACCGGCTATGTCACTCAAAGACAATTTAATAAAAATTTAAGGAGAAATGCAAAAATGAGCAAGAAAAAATTAAGATTCATTTTCTCATTGGCTCTGATTGTGCTGATTGCGGCAGTCACAACGAGTTGCAATGGAAACACCGCCCCGGACATAACCTCCGCCGAGACATCGGAAATAACGCCCCAACCTATAGGGCAGGGTGAAACGACATTCAGGTTTGAGGTTGTTCACTCCTTTAATGCGACAGAGGTGTGGGACGTCAGCACCGACGAAGCAACGATAGGAAGCGCGTTATTCGCGGTCGGCTTGACCGACGACACGGATTTTGTC
The DNA here is from genome assembly GCA_009778065.1 of Oscillospiraceae bacterium. Taxonomy (GTDB): domain Bacteria; phylum Bacillota; class Clostridia; order Oscillospirales; family Ruminococcaceae; genus Ruminiclostridium_E. The sequence goes on along the minus strand of WRKM01000027.1, from coordinate 5,554 downwards.
ACAACCATAAACGGGGTGCAAGCCGACTTCGTTAAAGACGGATACTGGTGGGCTTTTTACATTAACGGGGAGATGGCTGTGTCGGGGGTAGCCGAAACCGAAATAGAAACGGATAACATCTATGCGTTCGTCCACACGTCGGCTTAGGGATATGGCGGTATTCGCTATGTTCGGCGCATTGATGTTTGCGACGAGGGTAGCAATGCAGGGGCTTCCGAATATACATTTGCTCGGACTCTTCACGGCTTCGCTCACATTAACCTACCGAAAACGAGCCCTTATACCGCTATATATTTATATCTTTATTGAAGGTGTTTACGGGAGCTACGGGACAATGTGGTTTTCGTACTTGTATGCTTGGCTTCCGCTTTGGGGAATGTTTATGTTAGCAGGCGAGCCGCCTCTCGGCAATGAATCACGGAGAAGGCGTAAAGCTTTGTTGTATATGCTGTTATGCGGATTTCACGGCTTGTCTTTCGGGGTTCTTTGCGCCCCCGTAAATGCGTTATTCTTCGGACTGAAAAGCTTTGAGGGTGCGGTTGCGTGGGTCATAGCGGGTCTGCCCTATGATTTTATTCATGCAATAAGTAATTTCGCAATGGGTGGATTAATAATTCCTCTGTCCGCGCTTATTAAAAAATTAAACAAGAACGGATTAAGTATCTGATACTTAATCCGTTTAGTTTTATTCATCGAGTTCTTTGAGGGTTATCCCGGCTTCAAGATAGGCGGCGGGTTTGTTTCTTTTTGTTTTCATGGCGCAACCTTTTTGTGGGGGCTTTATCGTTGTAAAAACCAAGGCTTCTTTCTTAATAAATGTTCCGTTCTATAAGACTCCGCTATTTTAATAATCATGTCCTTATCCACCAAGTCGTCCCAAGCATAAAGAACAATGTCTATAACGCCATTTTCACTGTCAGCAGCCATACAGATGAAATTCTTTGTTTGATAATCACCATTAATTCTAAACTCATGCATACCATAAGTTGAACCGTATGAATTAATTCGACTCTCTACCGTTCTAATATATTCTGCGTCATATAGTTGTTTAAGCATATCTGCATTTTCCCAACTGGCTAAATATATTGAACCGACTAAATATGTTTTGTATCCGTCAACATCTATTCCCTTATCTGTTATATATATAATATCGTCTCTCAATGTAACAATCCAATCTATGGGGACTTTGAACGTGCCGATTCTTTCAACAGAGACATTTTGCCAATCTGTGTAATCATGTTTATATCTATATGCAAAATAGGAAACTATGTGACCTAACGAAATATAGAGTATTACAGGTAATACTATGATTAATAGAATAATTATAAGTGATTTTTTAGTTTTCTTCATATTGTTTACCTTTATGTAATATCATTACAAATTCTTATAAGAATTTTTTTATTCCTCGGATGCTTCTTTTAAAGAAGCATCCGAGTCCATTTCCAACGCCCAATCGGGAAATTCTTCGACACGGTTAAAGGTTATCTTGTCTCCGACTTCGATAGACTCTATTTCGGAATAAGAAACAGTAAATATATATTGGTTTTTACTATATCTATCATCACCTATTAATAACAAAACATCAGGAACAGGTCCGAAACCAGAATAAAAATTTATACCATTATTAATCATTTCTGTTCCTGCACCACCGGGAGCAAAGTGAAATTTTATTTCAATTATATCATTATCAGTTTTTAGGTGACCAATATTTTTGCCATTTGTAATTGCAAAATAAATCTGAGGGTTTTCAGACAACCAAAATGTTCCTTCTTGGTCAGTTGGACGTTTTCCTGCATAGGGGTCGCAAGCACATAATATAAATAAAAGCGAGATTGATATAAATATTTTTTTCATCGTGAACCTCCTTGCACAGGGATATAAAAACCACAAATAAATCCGCGTTGTGTATTTCCGTTTTTTAAAATACTGGAGTGAAGGTCTCTGTTAAATCGCCTGGCATCCGTTTCTGTATGGTTACTAAAAAGATTATACGTTGTATAAGTGCCATTTTTATCAGCTTGTATCATAGCATAATGCGCGCCTGCTGTAATTTCGTAAATATCATTCAAATACAAAATAATAAAAACTCGGTCTTCCTTTGCCCATGATGCAAACTCAGTTTCATCTAACGTCATTTCGGGTTTAAAACCATGGTATATAAGATAGTCGTTTATGGCAAATGGATTGGCTCCAATAAATCCATTATTCCAAGGGTTTTGCCCTATAAGAAAACCCAAAGGTGATGATAGTGATAAAAAGTTTGCCGTTGTTGCGTGTGGATTAAGGTCAAATTCATAAATAATCTCCGATAAAAACTTATGTTTTCCAAGTGCTTGAATAGAATTATAGATTGATATTACGCCACAACCCGTATTGGCTACACTTGCGCCGCCAAAAGTCATATTGCTTATAGGAGCATTACTCTGACCGAATATATATCCTGTGTGGTTTTTGTCTATATTATAGTTATCAATGTAGCGCATATTAGGAAACACATCAAATATAGTTGCGTCTTTCGCTGTTCTCCAGAAGTAAACACTCTCATTATAAGTCTTAAGCGGGTATAAATCGTTACCGTCCCACAACCCATCCCCATCTGTATCGTCTTCAGTCGGGTCGGAATTAATAGGTAAAATTCTTGAATTATGCACAGTCTGCCCGAATCCATACAGCGTTTCGCTTTTATACCTCGTTAACGCCTCTTCTACATAAACTAAATTTCCGCTTTGGCTCACGTAATTCATACAATCTTGAATAGTCGGCAGGGAGTTGATATAGTATCCGCATGAAGACAGTTCAAACCCGTTTATAGAAATAGGCTCAAAATTCCACCAGCCCGATAAATTAGACGAATTAAACTCACTCGCGTTTACGGCAAACTCTGTCGCAATTTCTTCCCAATCGGTAAGCCCGTCATTATCGGTGTGATTTCCGTTATGCCCGTTCAGCGGCGCAGTGAGGTTTATTTCTTTCCACCCCGAAGCGGTTATGGCTTTGTACTTCGCTTCATACTCCCCTTTTAGGATAGTATTCACGCCACATACAATGAAAGCTCCGTTTCCATAATCTACGCCTTCTAAATATCCGGTTTGATTGTAATAAGTACGCGTAGAGCTACGCCTTATTGTCCAGTTTTTACCATTTGTTGAAACCATTATACACGCTCTTTCTGCGTTATAAGGATAACCAACCGCCACAAACAGACCATCACCGTATGCTATGTCCATCAAGTATGTAGTATCGTTGGGTAATGGATTTATAAATGTCCAGTCTCTGCCATTTGCAGAAGTCGCAATGTTGAATGACCTTTCTTCGCTGATGTTATACGGATGCCCTGCCGCCACAAAAATTCCGTTTCCGAATGTTATTCCGTACCAGTTTATATTAGCAGGGTTGCCTTTTATTTTTACAGGCGACCAGTCTATTCCGTTTGAAGAAATCATTATATTGATGTTGTCATGGGGATGCCCCGCTGCCACAAACATATTATTTCCGTATGCCACACCCCGTAAACCATCTTTATAACCGGGAGTTTGCCGTGGAGTCCAGTTAATACCGTCAGGCGAAGTCATTATGCTTTCACCGGAATTAGAACTAAAGCCAAAGCCAACCACTACAAACAAACCATCGCCATATGTTATGCCGTGCCAACTTCCAAAACCTGTTCGATATAGAGTCCACGCTATACCGTCGGCAGAAATCGCAACATCGTAGTAACCGCCGCCAACCGCCACGAACAAGCCGTTTGCATAAGTTATATCACGCCAATTCGTTTCAAATTTTACTTCATTCCAATTGAGTCCATCGGTGCTTGTTAAAATTCCTAATAAGCCCACCGCAACATATAATCCGTTGCCGTAGGCAACACTTTGCCATGAACCCGGTGGTACATCTTGCCCAACAAACTCAATCTGCGGAAATGAATATGTAATAGGGTTGTCAGGGTTAGTACTGTTCCCCGCTCCCATAAGCGGTATAGATAACTGTACCTCTGTCGTTCCTTCGTATTCGTCTTCTTCTTCGTCTTCTTCGTATTCTTCTTCGTCCTCGTATTCTTCGTATTCTTCCTCGTATTCAACATTTGATTCCAAAAACTCAAACCACATCTCCATATCCATTATGGCATACGTGCCGAGCCTGTCAACCTCGGTGTACAACACATTATTTGCTACGTCAAACTTCGTCTCAATAGGTAGCGACATATTCAGTTCGTCGAACCATTTAAAGACATTGAGCCTTTTTATGCCCTCAAGTTCGGGGTGTTCGCTGTAAATACCGAGTACGTTATCTAAATATTCGTCTGCAATCTCGAATTTCAGGGTCACGTTCCCGACATTGAAATCTTCGGGATAAATCAGTTCGGGAATTATACCGAGAGTCATATCATTTTGCATCGCATAGGAATAACCGCTTTGTGCCGCGTTTAGTTGCACAGAGGGAACTCCCGCCGCTTCGAGTTCAATCGAAAGCTGAAAATGAGGGTTGTTGTCGTTTATTTCGGACAGAACCTCATCGTTCGCTTCAATTTCCCATTCGCGCATATATTCGCTCGGTAAAATACCCGCAGGACTCCAGATAACATAGCAGATATTACTGACCGCTGCAATTTCTTCGTCAATGACTTGATTAACTTTGAAATAGTTTATGATGAAATCCTCACCGCTTGTTTGATATTCGTAGGAAAACAGGTCTTCGACAGTTGTTAATGTATAGTACTCGTCATTATCCGAGGAATAGAACACCTCAAATGTTCCCGTGGGGTCTGTCGCTTCCCATGAAATGGTTGTGACTGCATTGTATGAATCGTAGAACGCTTCGGCGTTTACGGAGTACCAAACAAAGTCGAAGCATATGCATGGAAACTCGCCGCAGTCCTCGCAGATTTCGGATTCATCAAGACATACGCAAGGCTCTTCCCCACAGTCCTCGCAGGTTTCGGGTTCATCGGGAACAGGCGGCGTAGCCAAAACAACTATTTCCGTCAGCGAGAAGTTGTTTATTGCCGCATCGGGAGCGGAAGCCGCGTTAAAATTAAGCGTGATGCTCGAATTAGCGGGAATGTTTCCGTTATGCTGAAAGCCCGTTATCTTATAATATGTACCGACACTGTCTAAAATTATGAAATCACCCGCGCTTGTTATGGCGAAATTGGCAGAAAAGCCGAGTTCCCAAGCCATAATGGGCGTGTTGGTCGTATTCGCAATCGTTATCAAGCCTGTGAACCCATCGCCCCAATCGGGGTTCGTCGTCAAGCTGACGGTATAGCCGTCTTCTTTTTCCACGCGGTAGTTACAGAGTGTGAAGCTGTCGGGCGTTCCTGTCACGCCCATTAAGGTATAGCCGAAGCTCACAGACGCACCGACCGGTATATCCGAGTTGTGCATTACGCTCTTTACTATGTTTTCATTGATTCCCCCTGTGGGGACAACTTCGCCGTTCCATATACCGACAATGTTACCGTGGGGTTCGTACTGCAAGCCCCAGTTGCGAATAGGCTCCGTGCCTGTGTTGGTGAGAGTGACTTGTACGTTTTCATTATCAGCCCAGCCGCCGT
>WRKM01000026.1 GCA_009778065.1 Oscillospiraceae bacterium | reverse complement strand
GCTATTATTGGTCGCTTTATGAGAGCTATATTGACTTTTTCAACTTAAACAGGGACGATGATAACGGTTTTAATGTTATCAAAAACGAAACTACCTTCTCCCCCCACTGGGTCTACTACAACAAGCCCGCCGCCTACATAGAAGCCGGAATAACCCCCGAAGAACTCATAGAAATGTTGCCGCGATATGAAGCTCTCGGGATTTTGACTGACGAAGCATGGGCGGCGTTGCAAGGGAAGATATATGCTTATGCAGAAAGTTTCGAGTAAATTTTAACATACAAAAAATACTCTGTCTTCCAAAACTGACAGAGTATTTTTTAGTATTAATCTTTTTAGCCCTTCAATCTGAACTGCGAAATAAGCTCCTGCAACATAGCGGACTGACCGCTCATTTCTTCGGACGCCGCCGCACTTTCCTGTGCTGTCGCGCTGTTTTGCTGAACGACCTGCGCCACCTGGTCTATACCTATGTTGACCTGCGAGATACCTACAGCCTGTTCTTTAGAGGATTTGGCGATTTCTTCGACGAGCTTACTGGATTCTTGTATGCCCGATGCTATTTCTGTGAAGCTTACAGCGGTTTCGCCGGCTATACGTGAGCCGAGTTCGGCTTTTTCCATTGAGTTTTGAATCATGTCGCCCGTCTCTTTTGCGGCTTCCGCACTCTTCGCGGCTAAGTTACGGACTTCTTCCGCTACGACCGCGAAGCCTTTACCGTGCTGACCTGCTCTGGCGGCTTCGACAGCGGCGTTAAGCGCGAGTATATTGGTCTGGAACGCTATGTCGTCTATAACTTTTATAACCTTGCTTATATTCTGGCTTGCGGTATTTATATCCCTCACCGCAACCATCATTTCGTCCATCTGGCGATTACCTTTTTCGGCGTTATGTCTGATTGACTCGGATAACCGATACGCCTTTTCTGCCATATCTGCGTTAACCTTGGTCTGAGTGGCTATTTCGGATATGGAGCTTGAAAGCTGTTCAACAGACGCCGCCTGCTCGGTCGAACCCTGTGAAAGTGCTTGCGCGCCATCGGCGATTTGTCTCGCACCGGTATCCACTTGTGAGGACGAGCTGTTTATTTCGCCAAACATATTATTCATGTTATCAAGCATCTTATAAACAGATTGACCCATTACGTCATCCTGTGATAAAAGTGCGATTTCACCTGTAAGGTCTCCGTTGGCTATTTTATTTAAGACCTCCGAAACCTCAGTGACACGACCTACAAACGCCGCCGCACCTTTTATACACTGACCTGTCTCGTCACGATACTGCGAATAGCGTGAAATAGTTTCTACATCTTCCTTGGAAAGTGAAATGTCTCCCGTGTTTCCTGCCTTGTTCAAAAACGCGGTCAAGGGTTGTAAGGGTTTTGAAATCATACCGGATATGTAACGCGCTAAGACAAAGGCGACAATTACAGCAAGCAAAGTGATAGCGGAAATGAGTATTATCACTATGGTGCTGATACTGGCTATCTCCGCATCAAGCTCCTCTATAAGATACCCGTACCTATCCTCAGAAGTTGAAAGCAGGTCTAAAACTTCCTGAGTTTTAGGGAGAATTTCTTCAAAAGTAATCCTCTGTGCCTCTTCGAGGTTTCCTTCATCTAAATACTTCACGACATTCGCCGCTTCATAATGAATAAAGTCATGAGGTGCTTTAAGGTCGGATAACATTTTAAGCGTTTCGGGGTCATCAATATTTTTAGCGACCTCGCCGCCAAGCCAGCTTCCGAGAGCGCAGGTCGCGGGGTCTACAGAACCCTTAAATTCGTCTCCCGTAGCAATCGCCATCATCAGATTGTGCCGCCAGGTATAATGCGCCTTCGTAATACCTATTATGCCCTCGTGTTCCCCGTTAAATTTATGAAGCTTTTCGATATTGGATAAGAAAATAGAAGACGATACAATACCCACTGCGCCTATAAGCATTGCCAACAATAAAATACTTGCGAACCCTACTGTCATTTTTTGCGAAACCTTTAAGTTTTTCATTTTGTGTCTCCTGCGTGTCGAATACTATAGTTGCTGTTTGTTTAGATTCCCCCGCCTGTGGCGGGGGAATCCGGATTCTTATAAGTTTTTAAGTTTAAACTGTGAGATAAGCTCCTGCAACATAGCGGACTGACCGCTCATTTCCTCGGACGCCGCCGCGCTTTCCTGCGCTGTCGCGCTGTTTTGCTGAACGACCTGCGCCACCTGGTCTATACCTATATTGACCTGAGATATACCCATAGCCTGTTCTTTAGAGGATTTGGCGATTTCTTCAACGAGCTGACTGGATTCTTGTATGCCTGACGCTATTTCTGTGAAGCTTACGGCGGTTTCGCTGGCTATACGTGAGCCGAGTTCAGCTTTTTCCATTGAGTTTTGAATCATGTCGCCCGTCTCTTTTGCGGCTTCCGCACTCTTCGCGGCTAAGTTACGGACTTCTTCCGCTACGACCGCAAAGCCTTTACCGTGCTGACCTGCTCTGGCGGCTTCAACTGCGGCGTTAAGCGCGAGTATATTGGTCTGGAATGCTATGTCGTCGATGACCTTGATAACCTTGCTTATATTCTGACTTGCGGTATTTATATCCCTTACCGCCGCCATCATTTCGTCCATCTGACGATTGCCCTTTTCGGCGTTATTCTTAATAACATCCGAGAGTGAAGCGGCTTTCTCTGCCATTTCCGCATTGACTTTGGTCTGACTGGCTATTTCGGATATGGAGCTTGAAAGTTGTTCAATAGACGCCGCCTGTTCGGTCGAACCCTGTGAAAGTGCCTGTGCGCCGTCGGCGATTTGCTTCGCACCCGAATCTACCTGTGAGGACGAGCTGTTAATCTCACCGAACATATTGTTCATGCTGTCAATCATCATACTTACCGAGTTACCCATAACATCGGAAGGCGATAAAAGAGAAATAGTAACCGTAAGGTCTCCGTGGGCGATTTTGTCCAAAACCTCCGAAACTTCGGTAATACGCTTGACAAACGATGACGCACCATTGATACACTGACCTGTTTCATCTTTATATTTTGCATAGTGTTCAATAGTTTCGATGTCCTGCTTCGTAAGCGTAAGGTCTCCTGTAGTACCCGCTTTGATTAAAAAGGCGGTCAGCGGTTTTAACGGTGCGGAAATAGTCTTAGGCACGATTACGGATATAATCACTATAAACGCCGCCATAACAACCAGAATTACGACCGTCAACGTAATCGCAAATGTTGCCGCCACCTCGTTTTCATCTGCGGCATCATTCATTACGCCAAGCACGAGTCCGGGAATTTCTCCGAGAAGCTCGCTCATCCTCCCTGCGTAAGCGGGACCCGCCGCATCTACCGCATACTGTGCATCATGCAACGCCTTCATATAATCGGGGTCGTCAATATCTACGTTAGTATGCGACAGTAAATCATCGACTATCCCCACCATCTCTCGGCGGTAGCGTTCAACAAGCGGCTGAACCTCATAGATTCTCTCTTGTACAGCACCTCCGACCACTGATATAGCGTACAAGTTGTTAAGCCCCTCGTCCAAATCGTTTAGAGCATTGCTCATATCGTTTCTGATGCTCTCTAGGTCGGCGCGGGTATTGTTAGGGTAAAAAATCTCGCGTACAGCCATACGCACTGACGAATACTCACTCTGCGCATCTAAAACCTCTTGTATTCGCTGAGTGGCGATATCCATCGCATCTGCATAGCTGCTGTTGATGCCGCTCATTTCAATAATCGCGAACGCCCCCAACGCTATGGCAAGAACCAACACAAGCATAAATGATAATAACAGCTTGCTTCCTACTTTTAGATTGTTGAACCAGTTCATAAGTAAATCCCCTTTTTTAAATATAATTAAATTTCTGCTACCCTCTTCATAGTTTTGAAAAAGAATACAAATCGGGTATTGGATAAGCATTATAAGCTAATCATATCACATTTTTTTACAAAATGCAACAAGAAATTTAGCTTTTTTACAAAAAATTTTTGGAAATTTCAGAAAATTAACACATATCGGACAGAAATTCATACGTAAAGTCAGTAATCATCGCATTTTCGCCCTGCTTCGTTAACTGTCGGATTTAGTCCGGTAATATTCTAAATATCCGGTTCCGACGCCGCCTACGAAATTTCCTGCCGCCACTACTAAGAGAATCGGAACCATCCTTACCTCAAATCCGACCATAAACGAATAATATGAGAAGAAAAAGAAGTCTGCGACAATATGCTCCGGTACGCATAAAACGAAAACAGCTATGAAAATGATGGAAAGTCCTAACGATGCTACCTTATTATCGGGATAAATCTTGCCCGTGAGGCAGGCGCAGGCTACTAAAAATCCGCATATTACAGCGAGTATGAATATGCTGAAATAGGTATCTTCAAGCCTCAGCCCGACTATTCCCTTCAGGTTTTCGACCTTTTGTTCCGTGCCGTATCGCGTAAAACTCAGGAAAAAGGAATAAATTATACAGCCTACGCCGTTTCCGATTAGCGAGATAACCATATCGGATATTTTATATCCTTCTTTATCGCTCTTTCTGAATGCGTAATGTGCGAAAACCCTTGTAACAAGCATATTATAGTACGTGGTTACCATTAAAATTCCCGCCGCAAAGAAGATTGCACCCGCAACGCCGTGACCGATTGAGATATAAACTGTCGCACCGATTGATATGTACATTCCGCACATTAAAGAACTGACTATTTTTTTCACCATATTTTCGCTTCTCCTTTTCTACAGAACCATAGTATATTTAAAATTAATATCGAGCATAAAACCGACGGTTTTTTCTTTATACTTTTTTTCGATTCTGTTCAATACGACTTCGCTTGTATCGTAGTTGGCATAGGATAACATAAGCACATACTGCGAAAGACTGTAGCGTGCAAAAATATCGCTTTTACGCAGAGAGGCAGACACACAGTCATGCAGACGCTTCATTTCATCTATAATTTGTTTAGGCTCTACTTCTCCTCCGGTAGGGTCAGTGACTGTTATTAAGCAGATTTGGGTTCTTTGCATACTGCGTGCAGAATCGCGCATTTTAAGCCTGTATATGCTTTTAAACACCTCCGGCTCACAGTAGAACGCTCCGCTTTCTGTTTCGCTGTTCGTTTCTCTCAGCTTTTTTTGTATTGTTTCGAGGCTCTCACCCTGCTCGGCGTCGGTTTCTATAGTTTCTCGGTACAGGTTTTTCAACTCCGGAATCGGATTAACCCCGATTTTGTTGTAAAGCAAATCCATAACGTATCTATAGTGTTTTTTGGCGTTATCGCGGTCGCCGAGAGCCGCGAGCGCCTTTATAAGATTCATATGAATTATTTGGTCGGAGCTTTCTATAAGCAGTGCTTTTCGGCATACGTTAATTATATCCGTATACTGCTTATGCTCAAAAAGCGTGTCTGAAAGCCTGTGGATTACACGTACAAAAATTGAATGATAATAGACCCTCGCAGGTATTAACCACTTTTCGTAAGCAGTATTTTTTAAAAAATCGCCGCCGTACATCGCGAGTGCCCTTTTCGCATACTGAATCTGCTCTTTTTCCGATATATCATCACGCATAGATTCTTTAGCATTTTTTTCAAATTGTACAGTGTCTATAATGTACTCAAACGATTTATTAAGAGTGTAGATTCCGGAATAACTCACCACAAGGTCTGTGTTGGGCGGAAATCCCAAAACGCTGAGAGAGTTCCTAATACGGCTTAATAGCGTTTTGAGCGCGCTTGCCGGTCCAATCAGCCCATCATTACTCCAAAGCAGCTCAATAAGCTCTTCCTGGGGTACCGCTCTGTCCGCGAAAGTGGTCAGGTACTTAAGGAGTACCCACATATTCTTTGAGCGTCTTTCCTTTTCGGTTATAACTTTGTTTCCGTAGGATATTGAAAATTCTCCCAGAGTGGTGATTATTATGGGATGCATTTATATCCTCCTTTCCTTTGTGAATCGCGTTGAGCCGGTATATTATTAATTAAAAGTGTATGTAATCCTCGTCTCCTCTGTTAAGTTCTATCGACTGTATGGTTTTAGTTCTGTCGGCGGCACGGGTAATCGTGTAAATCATGGTTTTTACCGACTGCGATTCAAATTCGATACCGGCGATTAGATGAGGAGTCGGCGTAATATACTCTACTATAATCCTGTAGCTTTCCCCATTATTTAAAATCTCGGACACCTTCGGCGAGAAGGTATTAAAGGTGGGGTTCTCAGGTACTATATACGATTTTATATCGGCATCGTAAATAAAAGCGATGATTATATTATCGACGGTACTGTGCCGCATATCGAAGTTCTGACCGAAAATGCTCCGTGCCGCGGCTTCTACATCGTTTTCGGGTATCATCAGAGTCTGAAAATCCCGTTCATAATTCGATGTGTCGCCGGTAAGTATGATTTGCCAAATTGCAGACGAAATAATTACCGATATAGGCATATTCTCCGCACCGTCAAACTCCGGCGGGTCATTTACCACGACAGGGAAAAGAAAACGCTCGAACTCCTCTTTAAGCGCGGTTTGGTTTGAAATATCGTATGCAAGCTCTCCGATTGTTTGCCCGACAGAAAGCGCGCCCATTATAGCGAGCCAAAACACAATTAAACCGAAAATAAGGAAAAATCGATATTTTGCCGGTTTTTTATCCCTGTTTTGATACTCCTTAGGCTGTTGCTTTGTGTCATCGTCAAGCATTTCATCTATTTCGACGACGTTTTCTTCAAGCGCAAGGCTTAAATTACCCACAAGGGTATTTATGACTTTATGCTCTTTCGGGGCGGGCGGTTGTTTTTTCCGTTTTGAGGCGGTGTTCGGCTTTGTATCTGTTTTAACAGAGTCCTCCGCTTCCCCCTCGTCCGGTTCTTGTGTATTAATTTCCGCCGCCAACACCTGCGTTACCGTTTTTTTAGATTTTTCTTTTTTGCCGGATTTTAACATTTTATACTCCGTTACGTTCTTATTTGCCCGTTACCGTAAATTAAATACTTATACGAGGTCAGTTCACGCAGACCGAGCGGTCCCCTCGCATGAAGCTTTTGGTTAGAAATACCTATTTCCGCACCGAGTCCGAAGACATTTCCGTCTGTAAAGCGCGTCGAAGCGTTTACATAAACCGCCGCCGCGTCTACTTCCTGTTGAAACCTACGAGCGTTTTCATAATTCTGCGTAATAATACATTCGCTATGATTTGTCCCGTATTTGTTTACATGTGCGATTGCTTCTCCTACATTCTTTACTACCTTTATCGCTATGATATAATCGTTAAATTCGGTGTAATAATCCTCTTCTGTCGCTATACGCTCCACCGGGATAATCGCCGAGGTCTTTTTATCGCCATATATAGTCACTACGCCTTTCCAGAGTTCATAAAGCCCCCTCAGCGTTTCCTCGGCGGCATTCTTATGTACCAACAGCGTTTCAATAGCGTTACAGACCGAGGGACGTTGTGTCTTGGCGTTATCGGCGATTCTCACAGCCATGCCTATATCCGCGTTGGCGTCAACATACAAGTGGCAGTTACCCTCGCCCGTTTGTAAAACAGGAACGGTGGAGTTTTTAACGACCGAACGGATTAAGCCCGAACCGCCCCGAGGAATAAGCACGTCAATATAATTGTTTAATTTCATCATATCGGCGGCGACCTCCCTGCTCGTGTCCTCCACCAGAATAATACAGTCTGCCGTAACACCGCAGTCTTCGAGAGCCCGTCTCATGAACAGGGCAAGACACATATTTGAGTAGATTGCATCGCTGCCTCCTCGAAGCATACAGACATTGCCCGACTTTAAGCAGAGTGCGGCTGCGTCTACCGTGACATTGGGGCGTGATTCATAAATAACGCCTATGACGCCGAGCGGAACCCGCTTTTTAACGATATTAAAGCCATCTCTGACCTGACCGCCGCCTAAGATTTCATCAATCGGGTCGGCGAGTGCGACGATTTCCATAACACTTTCGCTGATTTTTTCAATCCGCTCTTCCGTAAGCGTTAATCGGTCGATGAACGCCTTTGTCATACCGTTTTTCTTAGCGTTTTCAAGGTCTTTTTTATTTTCTGTGATAATTAAAGACTTATTAACGCTGTTTTTTAACGCTTCGGCAATCGCCGTTAACGCTCGGTTCTTCTGGTCTGTGGTTATGTTCCTGATGTTATTTTCGGCATTTTTGGCGCGAATACCGAGTTCTTCAATGTAGCTCATTTTTTTACCCCTCTGATTATAGTTTCCTGTATCATTATGCGTTCTTATACGCAATACTTACCTTTAAAAATCTCACACGAACACCGTGCAGACTGCGTTATTTTCAAATAAATCGTACAAAATTTCAAGTCTCTCGCCGTTTATAATGACCGACGGAATGTCGTCTTCTTTTGCGAGCATCGCGGCTTCAAGCTTTGTGAGCATACCGCCGCTCGATAGCTCCGAGCCTTTCCCGCCTGCCGCATGAATCATGTCTTGCGTAATTTTTTCAACAACAGGAATCAGCTTTGCATCGGGTTCGGCGGGGTTTTTATCGTACAGCCCGTCAACATCGGTAAACATTATAAGCAAATCTGCATCAGCAAGCTTTGCTACCAACGCTGAAAGCGTGTCGTTCTCGTCAAAATCTAAATTTTCGAGAGAAATCGTATCATTGGCGTTAATAATGGGAATCACGCCCATTTCGAGCAGTCTCTCTATAGTATTTCGAGCGTTTTGTCTGCGTTCCTTGTTGGAAATAACATCGCGTGTCATCAGTATTTGCGCTACTACCCGATTATGTTTGGTAAATTCGGTATCATATATGTTCATAAGCTCACTTTGCCCGATTGCCGCACAGGCTTGCTTACCGGGCGTGTCCGACGGTCGCTTTGAAAGATTCATTCTTGCCATACCTACGCTTATTGCACCGCTTGTTACAAAGATTACTTCTCTGCCTGAATTTCGTATGTCCGAAATAATCCGAGCTAAGCTTTCGACCCGCCTTATATTAATATTACCTGTTTTATAGGCTATATTTGACGTACCGACCTTTATTACCACACGTTTTTTTCCGCTTAAATCAACCATTTACCCTTCCGCCTTATCCTGACTTTTAACACGACATAATTGTAGTATAACATATATAATACAACAGTGCAACATTATTCATCATTTTTGTACTCATTTTTTTTATTATCGTGTTCATGGGCGTGTTCATGACGCGCTCCGTGACCTTCTTCCTTCTCAAAAAAACAAACACTCCGAAGGATTTCCATTCCGAACATGGATTTTGAAAGCTCTGAAAAAAACACGTTCCAGAAGATAAAATCCCTTTTTGACAGCGTGCAATAAAGATAATTCGTGAGTGCGGCAATCATCGCATTCATTTGACACGGATTCATTAAAATCCCCCCTACCAACTTAATTCTATGCAAAGGGGATTTTCATTAGGCTTTACGATACACACGGCGGGCGGACGCAGTGCGCCCGCCCTAAAGACATTTTATTCTTCTCACTCTATTTTTTCTTCAATGTATTTGACGATGTCGCCTATTGTTTTAATCGTTTCGACCTGGTCGTCGGGGATTTCTGTGTCGAATTCTTCCTCGAAACTCATAACGAGGTCAACGATGTCGAGCGAATCCGCACCTAAGTCGTCTTGAATATTCGCTGTCAGTGTTACCTTTTCCTCGTCTACATCGAGTTGGTCGACTACTATTGCCCTTACTTTTTCAAATATCATTTTTTAGTCCTCCGTATATGTTGTTTTTTATTATTATAAGGCATATCGCCCAAATAATCAATAGAATATAACACAAAAATATTTATATTTTACGATGATTATTCAGTAAACATTCCTATTTTTCTAAATTTTTCGTATCTGTTCACAAGTAAAACGTCATGTTCCGCAGAACGAAGTCTTTTCACAGCGTCAATCAGGTACTCGGATATATTGTCCGCCATAAGCTGACAGTCGTTGTGTGCGCCGCCCGATGGCTCGGCGATAATTTTCTCACATACACCGAAATTAAGCAGGTCGTCAGCCGTAATTTTCATCAGCTCGGCGGCTTCTTTTTCGCGGCTCGGGTCCTTCCAGAGTATCGAAGCAAAGCCGCGCGGTGAAATCACTGAGTAAAGCGCGTTTTCCAAAATGGCAAGCTCGTCGCAAACGGATAAAGCGAGTGCGCCGCCGCTCCCCCCTTCGCCGAGGATTATAGAGATGATAGGGGTCTTAAGCGTCATGAACTCCATAAGGTTTCGCGCAATCGCCTCCCCTTGACCTCTTTCCTCTGCTTCAATTCCGCAGAACGCACCGGGAGTATCTACAAGGCAAATTATGGGTCTGCCAAATTTTTCAGCCTGTTTCGCAAGTCTGAGAGCTTTTCTGTAGCCTTCGGGGTGGGGCATTGCAAAGTTAGTGCGTTTATTTTCCTCAATATCACGACCTTTTACCTGTGCGATTACAGTCACGGGTATTGAGTGAAATTCGGCTATTCCGCCCATAATAGCCGCATCATCGCCGTAATGTCGGTCGCCGTGCATTTCCATGAAGCGATTAAAAATAAGCGGGATATAATCGTTCACGGTGGGGCGGTTTTTGATTCTGATAAGTGACAATCGCTCTGTGGCGGTTAGCTTTGACATATTTATGACCTGTGTCCTTTCTATTGAATCGTTCTTAACGCCGAAACCTTATCCCATAATCTTTTCGTAATTATGCGTTTTAAGCAGTCTTGCCAAGCATGAACGCATTTTATTCCGCTCACAAATCATGTCCACAAAACCGTTTTCGAGTAAAAATTCCGCCGACTGAAACTCATCGGGTAACTTTTGTTTTATCGTGTCCTGAATTACACGTCGTCCCGCAAATCCTATCAGCACCTTGGGTTCGGCTATAATTATGTCGCCGAGTGAAGCGAATGAGGCGGTTACACCGCCTGTAGTCGGGTCGGTCATAACAGCGATATACAGTTGTCCCGCTTCGGAGAATTTAGCAATCGCACCGCTTGTTTTCGCCATTTGCATGAGTGAGATTATACCCTCCTGCATTCTCGCTCCGCCCGAAGCGGTAAACATAATGACGGGCAACTTCTCCCTTGTCGCATACTCAAAAGCGCGGGTTATTTTCTCGCCCACAACGCTCCCCATGCTCGCCATCATGAAATTACTGTCCATGATTCCGACGACGGTTTTATAGCCCCTTATTGTACATTCGCCTGTGATTACCGCGTCACGCATATTACATTGTTTATGTAGTTTTTGCAATTTGTCGGCGTAGTCGGGATAATTTATGGGGTTCAGTGATTCCATACCTGCGTCAAACTCGACAAAGCTGTCTTTATCCGCAGTCAAATCAAGCCGCTCTTTCCATGTCAGGCGGGCGTGATAATTACAGTTTGAGCAGACCTTTCTGTCTTTCTCGAAATCTTCCTTGTAGGAAGTTGCGCGGCAACGCGGACACTTAAAAAACAGGTCTTCCGGGATTTTAACGCTTTTTGTGTCCCCTTTTTCTTCCTGCTTTTGAGCCGACTCAGTCTTAGCGGTAGCCTCCGACTTCTCATCGTTAAAGCGGTGTTTTACCTTTTTGAGTAAATCTTCAAGTCCCATTCCTTATCCTCCCCAAAAATCCTATGTCATAATTCCCGCTTATAAATTCTTCTTCCTTGAGCAGTTCAAGTTGAAAATCTATGTTTGCCGCGATTCCTTCTATTAAAAACTCTGCGAGTGCGACCCTCATTTTTTGAATAGCCTCTGCCCTGTCATTTCCGCGAACTATCACCTTAGCGACCATGCTGTCATAATAGGGCGGGATTTCGCATCCTTGAAAAACTGCGGTATCTAATCTTACGCCCAAGCCCCCCGGTATATGCAGAGCCGAGATTTTCCCCGGCGAAGGGCGAAACTCGTTTTTGGGGTCTTCCGCATTTATACGACATTCAATCGCATGACCGCCGAATTTAATATTTTCTTGTTTTATCCCTATTGCGTCTAAGGTTTCACCCGCCGCGACTTTAATCTGCGCTTTGATTAAATCAATATCGACAGCCATTTCCGTTACGGGGTGTTCAACCTGAATCCTCGTGTTCATTTCCATGAAATAAAACTCGCCATGCTTGTCAAGCAAAAATTCAACAGTTCCCGCATTTGCATAGTTACATGCCTTTGCACCCTTTATAGCCGCCGCTCCCATTCTTGCGCGAAGCTCTTCTGTCATAACCGCACTCGGGCAGGGTGATTCTTCAATCAATTTCTGGTTGCGCCGCTGACAGGAACAGTCGCGTTCTCCGAGATGTACCACGTTCCCGTGTTCGTCTGCTAAAAGTTGTATTTCAACATGGCGGGGATTCTCGATGAACTTTTCTATATACACCGCATCATCACTGAAAAAAGCCTTGGCTTCGGTTTTCGCGGCTTGAATCTGGTCTTTCAGCTCTTCTTTTTTATTGACGGGACGTATGCCCCTTCCTCCGCCGCCTGCGGAAGCCTTTATTAAAATCGGATAGCCGATTTCATCTGCGATTTTTTCCGCTTCTTCTATTGTTTTAATTGCGCCGTCCGAACCGGGTACAACGGGAACGCCCGCTTTCTTCATGCTGTCCTTGGCGTTGGCTTTATCTCCCATAGCCTCTATTGCGTCCGCCGACGGTCCTATCCATTTTATACCGCATTTCTCGCAAAGCCTTACAAAGGCCGCATTCTCGGACAAAAAGCCATACCCCGGATGAATCGCCTCTGCACCTGTGATTTCGCAGGCGGCAATAAGCGCGTTCATATTGAGATAGCTGTCTTTAGATGCGGGAGGACCGATACAGAGCGACTCATCCGCGATTAAAGTATGCAGAGCGGCTTTGTCTGCGGTGCTGTAGACAGCGACGGTCTTTATACCGAGTTCGCGGCAGGCACGGATAACACGTACTGCTATCTCCCCGCGGTTTGCGATTAGAATCTTCTTAAACATATTTATGCCTTCCTTTATAATGGTATAATATACATATACTCATCTCGTCCCGAAATTTTCTGACCGTAGAGAAGCAGAGAATCACCCATGAACTGCGGACTTGCATCTGTCGAATTTCTTGACTCAAAATAATAAGTATTTATTACCGTATTGTCCGATAAATCTAAGACATAAATCTGATATTTCGTTTCAAAATCATGGTCAAATCTGTCGCCGTTATAAATCGCGAAGGTAATAAATTTTCCGTCTTCTGAAAACGCCGCATATATCTTGTCAATTCGGAATGTCGGATATGAAAAAGGCAGGTTTTGTTCAGCGATAAATTCTTTCATATCGAGGATTTTTTCAAGCTCAAGAGTATCGGAATCTAACCTATAAAACGAATCGGTTTCCGAACCGTATTCTTGATAAAAAAAATACAAATTATTATCGATAGACTGCATGAAAAATAATTGCTGTGTATCGGGAATATGTGCGTAAGTTTCGGTCGTAAAATCATATATTCCAAAGCCGGGAGCCGATTCATAACCTATCATTGTATACAGGAATCGGTTTTCGTCAATTTGGGTTTCAAATCTGTGAACAACAGTGCTTTTCATTGCTTCCCAAGCCACTTCCCAAGCCTCGTTGTTTTCGCCGTAATAAAATTTATTTTCTTCGGGTATCGGCGGAAGAAGCTCTGTCAATTCACCGTTTCTGTCCTCAAAAATACCAAAGTCAATTTCTCTTAAAATCTTATCGCCGAATTCTATATTTCGAGAGTCTTGTCCGCGCTTCTCAAACCAACTGTTTTCGGGGGTAAAATAATTTATATAATACTCGTTTTCAAAAGGATGCTCCGTAGTCGTTTCTATATAAGATTCCATAGAAACGCCGTTTACACCATTAATCGAAAACGGCTCAAACCACCCGCCGGGCAGTCCTTTCAGTTTTTCGGAATAGACAACGCATTTTTCAAATATGTCTATAATAAATATTTCACTTCCGGAAGTGCAAACTGCAATATATCTGTCATCAATGGGGTCGGCGTAATACGTTACAGAACCGTTTGTCAGCTTTGTCAAATTAATTTCGATAAAGCCGTTCTCTAAAGTGTTAAAGTAGGTTTCCGTTTTGTTTTCCGCCTTCGGCTCGTTATCCGGTTCAAGCTCCGGGTCAGGCTCTTCTTCTGCGGGTTCTTCCGTCTCGTCTGTTAGTGCTGCACCGAAATCCCCCTCATCAGCCGTGTTAGATATTGGGGTTTCACCACACGAACAAAATAGAAAAAGAACGATTAAAATTGCAAATATACGGATTTTCATATTACGCCTCTCAATATTATTTAATCGCAAAACTGATTTCCGCGCTGACGGCTTTTTCGCCGTTTACGGTTGCGATTCCTTTACCGATTCCGACAGGACCTTTAATCTTAATAATCTCTACTTCAAGCCTTAACTCATCGCCCGGAACTACCTGCCGTCTGAACTTAGCGTCCTTTACACCGCCGAAAAATCCGATTTTACCTTTGTTTTCGGGGAGTGAAAGCATAGCACACGCACCCGCCTGTGCGAGCATTTCGAGCATAAGGACGCCCGGCGTAACAGGGTGGTTCGGAAAATGTCCCTTAAACCAAAAATCGTCTTCTTTTATATGTTTTATGGCGACTACGCGACGCCCTTCTTCCATTTCAACGATTTCGTCAATCAGCAGAAAAGGCTCACGATGGGGGATTATTTCTTTAATTTGCTCTTGATTCATTTTCAACTCCTCGCCGCCTCGCCTTGCATAAACTTCAAAGAAAATTGCGGCGCGGCAACATACCTTCCTATAATTTTTTAAGTGCTTATTATTCTTACTTGATTTAATCTAACCTTATTAATTCCTGCTCAAACTCGATGGCTTGACCGTCTTTGACTAAGATTTCCGCAACCGTTCCCGCGAATTCGGAGTTTATTTCATTCATCAATTTCATACTTTCGACAATGCAGACGACCTGCCCTTTTTCGACCTTGTCTCCCACTTTTACGAAAGGCGGCTTATCAGGTGACGGTGAAGCGTAAAAAGTGCCTACTATAGGTGATGTTACGAAGTTACCCGCCCCGCCCGAGACCTGCACGGAAGGCGCGGCGACCGCCGATGTCACCGCAGGCGGTATAACTGCCTGAATACCCCCTCCATTTGCGGTGTTATTTACAACAAAATGTTGCGGCTTATCTTCAAGAAAGATTTCAAAATCTTGAAGCTTCACCCCGATACTCGATAATTTCTTTTCTTTTAAAATATCGGCTAAGTCTTTTGTGGTCTTGATTAAATCCATTTTTGTTCTCCTTTAGTTTTCGTTTTACACTTTTTATTCTACGAGTTTTTTAAACTGATTTAAAGCAGAGCGACACGTTATGCCCCCCGAATCCGAGTGAATTTGATACCGCCGCATTTATTTCGGCACTCCTTACGCCTTCTATGACATAATCAAGGTCACATTCGGGGTCGGGAACTTTATAGCCTGCTGTTTGGTGAATAAAACCGTGCTTCATCTGCAATACTGTCGCTATTGCTTCCACGCCGCCCGCCGCTCCGAGCAAATGCCCGGTCAGTGACTTTGTTGAGTTAACCGCTACCTTAAAAGCGTACTCCCCGAAGGTAGTTTTAATCGCCGCTGTTTCGGTTTTGTCATTCGGGGGGGTGGATGTACCGTGGGCGTTTATATAATTCACGTCCTCAGGTTTTATACCCGCCTCGTTTATCGCAAGCTCCATAGCCTTTGCGCCGCCGCAACCGTCGGGATTCGGGCTTGTTTCATGGTATGCATCGCAGGTTGAACCATATCCCGCAAGTTCGGCATAAATCCTCGCACCTCTTGCCTTCGCGTGTTCGTATTCCTCTAAAACTAAAACCCCTGCACCCTCTCCAAGCACAAAGCCGTTCCTTTCTTTATCAAAGGGTATAGAGGCTCTGTCAGGCTCTTTTGATGTAGTAAGCGCGGTCATGTTATTAAATCCCGCATTGGCAAAGCCGATAGTGCAAGCCTCAACGCCGCCCGAAACAGCCATATCGAGATAGCCGTGTTTGATTGCTCTAAACGCCTCGCCAAGCGCGTGATTTGAACTCGCACACGCAGAAACGGGGCAGAAATTTGAACCTTTAAAGCCTGTTTTTATTGCGATTATTCCTGCCGCCATATTACTTATCATCATTGGTATGGTGAAAACCGAAACACGTTTATGCCCTTTATTATGATATGCCATGATTTGTTCTTCGCAGGTTTCTATTCCGCCGATTCCCGACGCTATAATTATCCCGCATCTGTACGAATCGAGGTCGGAGAAATCGCTCCCCGCATCTTCGAGAGCCTTTTTCGCCGCATAAACGCCGTACTGTGTGAGCTTATCGGTTCTGCGAAGCTCTTTTTTCTCGAAATACTCTAAAGGCTCGAAGCCCTGAACCCGCGCACCGACCCACTTTTCATCAGTCTGACCGGGAAACCACTCCACGAGCGAAAAGCCGTGCCGTCCCGCTTTTAAATTGCCTTTAAAAGTTTCGATATCGTTCCCGATAGGGCTTAAAATACCAAGTCCTGTTATTACTACACGTTTCAAATAATTCCCTCCCTGTTTAGGTAAAAATTCACATCGTCAGCCCGCCGCTGATTTCGATTGTTTGTCCTGTTACATACGACGCATCTTTGCTTGCCAAAAAGGACACCACACCCGCTATTTCATCGACTGTTCCATAGCGTTTCATAGAAATAAGATTTAAAATCGCTTGTTTTTGCTCTTCTGTCAGTGCATCGGTCATGGGGGTCTGTATAAAACCCGGTGCTACGGCGTTTACGGTTATACCCCTTGCGCCGAGTTCCTTCGCCGCGCTTTTAGTCATTCCGATTACTGCCGCTTTTGACGCGCTGTAGTTAAATTGTCCCGCATTTCCGTGAAGTCCCGCAACGGACGATACATTTATTATATTACCGCTTCTCTGCTTTATCATGACCGCCGAGCAATGCTTCATCATATTAAATACGCTTTTTTGATTTACCGCGATTACGAGGTCATAATTCTCCTCGCTCATACGCGCCAATAATCCGTCGCGTGTAATCCCCGCATTGTTGACCAATACGTCAATCGTTCCGAACCGCTCTTTAATTTTTTTAATCATCGCTTCACACTCGTCATGCTTTGATACATCTGCGGGGAAACACTCAGCAGCAACTCCCTGCTCTCTGCATTTCGCCGCAGTTTCGGCGAGTGCGTCCGCATTTAAGTCGTTCAGCGCGACATTAAAGCCGTCACCGGCTAATCGCAGTGCGATTTCCGCGCCTATCCCTCTTCCTGCGCCTGTTATTATTGCGGTTTTTACTGTGATTTCGCTGTTCATGTCTGTTCCCCTGTTTCTTTCGTATTTTTTATATTCTTATAAATATAGAGCGAACTCATATTTAAAGCCGCAATAATCGCCCCTACCGCCGCGAAAATAAGGATATTGTCGCGCAGAGCCTCAGAGTGCTTAAACTCATACGGCAGTGCGGTAAACATAAGCTGTATATACGAACCCAAAAGCAGTACACGCATTACATAAAACCGCTTAAACGAGGTCAGTACGGCAAACAATGTTATTTCGATGAATACAACAAGAAAAGCCGTTTGAAGCCCCGTATCTAACAACACATAGCTGTCGGATGTTATAATCCGATATAACCCCGCCGCCCAAATAACCTGCGGTAGAAATGAAAAACTGATAACGAGTGAACAAATACTCTTTTTCACAAAGCCCTGCCTTTTAATAAGCTTTTAATAATTCCTGCACTCTTTCAAATATTTCTTTGACTATTTCTTCAGCGGGTTGTATCTTTTCAACCATTCCCGCCGCCGCGCCGCAAAGAAAACTGCCCTCCGCTATGTTTCCGTCAATTGCGGCTTTTTTGAGTGCGCCGACTGTCAGATTCTCGAATTCTTCGGGCGAAATCCCATCCTTCTCTGCCTGAAGCAAACCGCGCG
Source organism: Oscillospiraceae bacterium (assembly GCA_009778065.1). GTDB lineage: Bacteria > Bacillota > Clostridia > Oscillospirales > Ruminococcaceae > Ruminiclostridium_E. The sequence goes on along the minus strand of WRKM01000026.1, from coordinate 23,063 downwards.
AGAACTTTGTTTTTACACCTCTGCACGGATGCCCTGTAAATCTGCCTGTTACTATCGAATCAGTATCTTTAGCCTTTAGGACGAGTTCTTTATAATTTTCGTGGATTTTACATTCTTCAGCGGCGAGAAACCTTGTCCCGATTTGAACGCCTTCAGCTCCGAGCATAAGACATGCCGCTACTCCCCTGCCGTCTGCTATTCCACCCGCCGCAATAACGGGAATCGAGACAGCGTCAACCACCTGCGGAACAAGGCACATAGTCGTGTTCTCGCCTATATGTCCGCCGCTTTCCGTCCCTTCGGCTATTACTGCGTCCGCACCCGAACGCTCCATGCGCTTTGCGAGTGCGACGCCCGGTACTACGGGGATTACTTTAATTCCCGCGTTTTTCCACTGTTCCATGAACTTACCCGGATTCCCCGCACCCGTGGTAACAAACGCAACCTTTTCCTCTGCGACGACCCGTGCCAAATCATCGGCGTACGGCGACATGAGCATTATATTAACGCCGAAAGGCTTGTCCGTTAAGGCTCGCGCTTTTTTTATTTCCTCACGAATAAGCTCGGCAGGGGCGTTACCGCCCGCAATGATTCCCGCGCCGCCCGCATTTGATACCGCCGCCGCAAGATTATGTTCGGACACCCACGCCATTCCGCCTTGCAGAAGAGGGTATTTTATACCGAGAAGCTCCGTTATTTTTGTTTTCATATTATTTATCCTTTGCATTTTATTAGATTTTTCACTCTCTTATGTATATTTGTTCACTGCCGACTAAATCATTTAGTGAAATTAATACAAGTTCATCGCCCTTAAAGGTATAAGAAAACTCCAATGGGGTTTCATCCGGCGGAATCTTCCCTGCAATTTTCGTTATAAAGAGAGAAAGTTTGTCGCCGTCAACTGTGTAGGTACCATCAACACGCATTGGTTCACTTGAAAACTCGATTATTTCAACCCATGTTGCATCATCTTTAAATTCGCGTGTAAACGGAATAATTGCGTCAGTTATTCTCCACTTGCCTATCAGCGAATTTTCATTACCGCCGTTGCTATTACAAGCGGCGAACAACCCGATAAAAACGGAAAGTACGATGAGCAGTGTTATGGCTTTTATAGTTTTAGTTTTCATTTTTAACTCTCCTGTATTAAATTTCTAAGACCACCGCGCCGTAGGTCAGCCCCGCGCCGAAGCCTACCAAGCAGAGCTTCATGCCCTCCTTTAACCGTCCTGCGGCGTTAAGCTCGTCAAGACAGACCGCCATACACGCGCTTGAGGTGTTTCCGTGCTTTCCGATGTTTGTATAGACCTTTTCCATAGGCACGCCGAGAGATTTCACGGCAGTCTGCACAATTCTTATGTTTGCCTGATGGGGTATAAATAAATCGATTTCATCTAACGACAGTCCCGCCCTTTTACACGCCGCCGCCGCCGCTTCGGGCATCGCCTCAACCGCAAATTTATAGACCTCCTTGCCATCCATTTGCAATTTTTCTTTGTACGCTCCGTGGTAAGAATCGGCTTCTTCGCACTTAAAAGGCGTGTTAATCTCGTATTTTAACTTATAATAAAGAAGAGGGTTGTCCGCAGGTACGCCTTTAGCCCTCATATATGAAGCAAATGTTTTTTCAGCACGTTCGAGAATCACCGCTCCCGCGCCGTCTCCGAAAAGTACGCTTGTCGTCCTGTCATAAAAATCGACCTGCGAGGTAAGGTTTTCGCTCGCGGCAAGCAGAATCCTGTCATACCCTGCGTAGAGCAAAGCCCGCGCCATTTCAAGCCCCATAACAAATCCCGTACATGCGGCGTTTATATCAACACAAACAGCATTATACGCCCCTATACCGTTTTGAATAAGACATGCAGTCGTAGGGTACATAAAATCCGGTGTACAGGTAGAAAGTATGATATAATCTATATCCTCAGCATTAACACCCGCACATGCGAGTGCGTTTTTCGACGCTTGTATCGCCATTGGGTGATTCGGGCGACCCTCATTAAAGTATCTTCTTTCAATCCCTGTGCGGGATTTTATCCATTCATCGCTCGTATCCAAAGTTTCTGCGAGGTCGTTGTTAGACACGGAGAGCGGCGGTGCATAGCTACCCGTACCGATTATTTTTATACCGCGACTTATTACCGAGTCCATTTCTCACCATTCCTTTATCGGCATACGGGAGCCGTAAATATATTCTCTTCAATTATAAAATTTGCCTTAAAACTTTTAAATATTACTCCTTGATTTTAGCCGCGAAATCATATATAATAAAAATAGTGCGATACCACTATCTTCCATTTTAACTGTTTTTGAATAATTTGTCAACATTATTTTTATATAACAACAAAAGAGAAAGGTCAATGGTAAACATTATGACTAAAACCGCGCTTTTATTTTCAGGGCAAGGCTCACAATATGCCGAAATGGGCAAAGAGCTTGTCGAAAGATTTACCTGTGTAAGGGAGGTTTTCACACTTGGGAGCGAAATCATAGGTTTTAATTTGCGAGAGAAAATTGATAACGGCGAACTTGAAAGTACGTTAGTTGTTCAACCCGCAGTATTCGCGATGTCTGTCGCCGCTCTGTACGCCGCAAGAGAGTCGGGAATAGTCGTCTCGGAACATCTTTCCGTAGCGGGTCATTCTCTCGGTGAATACGCCGCTTTAGTCGTCTGCGGAGCGGTTACGCTCGAAAACGGCTTTAACCTGCTCAAGATAAGAAGCGAGGTCATGCACAAGGCGGCACAAAACTCAAAGGGCGGTATGGCGGCGGTTTTAGGCTGTGAGTCCGCCGTCGTCGAAAAGGTCTGCCTTGCGGTTAAAAAGCTTGATGAATATGTCGAAGCTGTGAACTACAACTCGCCCAAACAGACCGTAATCGCCGGAACAGACGAAGGTCTCTCCAAAGCCGAAGAACTCCTCAAAGCCGAAGGCGTAAAAAAAGTAATACGTCTTAAAGTAGCGGCGGCGTTCCACTCCGCGCTTATGAAAGAGGCGGCGGAAGAATTTAAGGAAAGAATCGCGGGTATTAGCTTCAAAACGCCTGAAATCCCTTTTTATTCAAATGTAACAGGGAACATGCTTAATGACTTTTCCGATTTCCCCGAATATCTCGCAAGACATATCTACTCGCCCGTAAGGTTCACCGACCAACTTCACGCCATGAGAAGAGACGGTTTTAATACTTTTGCGGAATTTGGTCCCGGTAAGGTTTTGTCGGGATTAGTCGGGAAAACGCTGACAGAGGTTAAAATATGCAATATTGAAGATTTAAAATCGCTCGAAACGGCAAAGGAAGTGTTAAAATGAAAAAAAAGAATTACGGCTTAGTGGGATATCCGCTCGGACATTCGCTTTCGCCCTTTATTCATGGGGAAATATTTAAAAGAAACAATCTCGGACACGATTATTCGCTTTATGAGATTTCACCCGCTGAGCTTGAAAAAAAATATGAATTGCTGTCCTTGCTTGATGGTTTTAATGTCACTATTCCGCTTAAAGAGCTTATTATTCCATACTGCGAAAGTTTAGATGACAGCTCGTCATGCGGCGCAGTCAACTGTGTGAAAGAAAAGGTCGGCTATAATACCGATGTTTACGGCTTTAAAAAGTCCATTGAAATTCTCGGCGCAAGTTTTAAACAAGGCTCAAGGGTCTGCCTCCTCGGCTACGGCGGCGCGGGTAAAATGGTCGCTCACGCTGTCGGAAAAGCGGGCGGAAAACTTACAGTCGCTGAGATTGATGTATCGAGGTTAAAAAATTGCCCCGAAAATACAAAAACAGTACAAATAAATGAGCTGAAGGGCGAGTTCGACCTGCTGATTAACTCAACGCCTGTGGGTATGCATCCGAACACTGATGCTTCTCCCATTGATTTTGAAAGAGTCAGTGCGGAATTTGTCCTCGATATAGTCTATAACCCTTCTGAAACGAAATTGCTTCGGCTCGCCAAACAAAAAGGCGCGAAAGTTTTAAACGGTCTTACCATGCTTGTTTGGCAGGCAATTAAGTCTCATGAGATTTGGTACGGGGGAAAAGCAGATGAAGACGGGGCAGAAGAAATTATAAAGGCGGTTGAAAAAAAGTTGATATGAAGCCTGTTTATTTATACGGATTTATGGGTTCGGGAAAGTCTTACACAGGACGAAAAGCCGCGAGTGAAACGGGGCTTTGTTTTGTTGACCTTGACGAATATATAACAAAGCGCGAGGGTATAAATATTCCTGAGATTTTTAAAACCCGCGGAGAGAAATTTTTTCGCTCTGTTGAACTTAAAGCCTTGCAGGAGGTAGAGTCCGATATAATTTCTCTTGGCGGAGGGGCGTTGACAAATCCGGAAACCGCCTTATACGCAAAAGAACATGCCATTGTCATATTCTTAAATACGCCCTTCGACATCTGCTTTGAACGCATAAAAAACGATGGCGATGATAAGCGACCAAATGCCGCAGGTAAAAGTAAAGAAGAGCTTTTCACACTCTATAAGGTGCGTGAGGAGCATTATAAAAAAACTGCGGATTATATACTCACTGACGAACGCGAAATAATTGATTTAATCGGGAGAAAAAAACATGATTATTTATAACGCTTCAATTAAAACTATGGCAAACGGCAATATAGACAACGGCTTCGTAGAATTTCATGACGGGAAAATCACAACGGTCGCCGCAGGAAAGCCGCCCGTTTTAACCGAAAACGACATAGACGCAAACGGGCTTACCCTCTGTCCCGGATTCATTGACAGTCACTGTCATTTGGGGGTCTTTGAAAACGGACTGGGCTTCGAGGGAACGGATGCAAATGAGATTACTGACCCTGTCGCGCCTCATTTGCGTGCAATAGACATGATTAACCCGCGCGATTTTTCCTTTACCGAGGCGGCAAAAGCGGGCGTCACCTGCGTTGTTTCGGGAGTGGGCAGTGCTAACCCTCTCGGCGGAGAACTACTCGCCATGAAGACATACGGCTCGAAACAGATTGACAAGCTGGTTATAAAATCGCCTGTCGCTTTAAAAATGGCTCTCGGAGAAAATCCGAAAACCTGCTACAACGACCGCGATGAAACGCCCACTACCCGCATGGCTGTCGCCGCCGTAATCCGCGAACAACTCTATAAGGCGAAACGCTACATGGAACAGCTCGATAGGTACGAAACCACAAAGAACACGCCTGATGCAACAGAGCCGCCTGACTATGATATTAAAAACGAAGCGTTAATTCCGCTTTTAAAAGGAGAAATAAACGCTCACATTCACTGCCATCGCACAGATGATATTTTCACGGGCTTACGGCTCGCTAAAGAGTTTGGCTTCGGCTATGTAATTGTTCACGCTACCGAAGGCGGAATAATTGCCGAAGAGCTTCACAACGAGAACACGGCATGTGTAGTCGGACCTATTATCTGTGAGCGGAGTAAACCCGAACTTGTGAATCTGCGTATTGATACAGCGGCAAAGCTCCACGCGGCGGGCGTAAAAATTGCCCTCTGTACCGACCATCCTGTAACGCCGATACAATACCTGCCGCTCACGGCGGGGTTAGCTGTAAAGGGCGGCTTAGACGAAGAGGAGGCACTCAGGGCTATAACAATTAACGCGGCTCAAATCAGCGGAATTGCCGACAGGACAGGCAGTATAGAAATAGGAAAAGATGCTGATTTAGTGCTGTTTGAGGGCAAATTTTATGATTTTATGAAAGAGCCGAAATTGGTCGTGATTAACGGTCAGGTTATAAAATGAAAATAAGTTTTGCAACCTTTTACATGGTTGCGTAGTGTTTAATGTGAAATGCTTTTATAACATTTAGGGAAGGGAAAATGAGAATGGAATTATCCTTGTGCACGAAGGATAGTTTTGAAGATGTTTTACGCATATATTCCGATATGGTTTACCGTCTGGCTTTCTCCCGCGTGAAAAATACGCATGACGCAAATGATATAACGCAGGATGTTTTCTTAAAGTACATACGGGCAGATAAAACCTATAACGATGAAGAACACAGGAAGGCGTGGCTAATCAAAACTACTGTAAATACCTCTAAAACCTTAGTTTTATCTTCATGGAACCGGAGGCGTTCGTCTGTCGAGTTCACTGATGAGGCTTTGTCCGGCGCAGACGCCTTCTCCAACAATGAGATAGAAAGATTTGAAACTAAAAGCGTTGTTCTTTCGGCTGTCATGGATTTACCGAAAAAATACCGCACGGTCATACACCTGTTTTATTATGAAGATTTACCGCTGACCGCAATATGCCAAGCTACCGGACAGACGCTCAATACCGTTAAATCTCATCTTCACAGAGCTCGGAATATGTTGAAAGAGAAATTAAACAATCTTGGAGATTTTAAAGAGATAGGAGTTGATTTTAATGACTTTTCGTGAAGCATATATAAATGATATGAAATCAATACGCGCCGATGAAGCCGTTGTTAACGACATTCTTTTAAAAATGCGGAGTGAGTCTGATAAATCCGCACATCTGTTTAAAAGAATCCCCGTGACGCAATACGCGATGGCGGCGGCGGGAATCTTCATACTCGTAGCGGCGGCGGTCGTTATACCCGCACTGCTTCGCGGTGTGCCGATGCTCTCGGAATTAAATACGCCCCGTGATTCGTATTCAGCTGAACTTAGGGCAGATAATAGTCCGTCAATTGAAGATTCGCTCATTATACCCGAAGAAAATAATATTCAGCAGGAATCCGCAGAATACGACTACGGCGCCGATAATGATAGTGCTTATGACGGATATGACGTCATACCTGAACCCGACTTTGCACCCGCACCCGCAACTGCGCCTGAATCCGCCGCACACGTAGCCGCCGCCCCGCCCGCGCCCGCACCCGCACCCTCTGCCGCACCGGATTCGGGGGAATCAGCCGCAGAAGTCGCACCCGATACTGACCATGCCGCAGACCACTTTGCGGTAAACGAACTATATTATTCTTATTACGATTATCCGACCTATAAGGACTGGCCTGACGGAAGCCTGTGGGACAGCATCAGCGACACATTACCCGTCAGAGAATACTCGATAACAAATTATACTCCGGAAATCGCGGCGGCGACCGGGGAGGGATATACTTTTGTCGATTCGGTTGACAATGAGCGACTACTCACTAACGCCGCAACGCTCTCTGAATTTTATGATATGTTTCTCTCTGAACAGCACAGAATACGCTTAGTCGGATACTTTTACGCTTTTAATAATTCCGGCGGCGTTTTTGACAGCGCGGACGACGGATACGGATATTTCGAGTTCGGTGAAGAAAATACCGAAATATCAGATGTGATATACAGCCTTCTCTCAAAATGGGCAGATAATACCCCCGCTGATATACCCGACATCAATAATTATACCTACCCTCAACCGTATGGTAGTATAAATATAACGATTTACAATGAGAGTCAAGGTCTGTCTATAGACATCTTCCCGTGGGATGCGGTTTACGTAACTGCGTTTACATTTACGGAAGGCGATTATTTGGGTGTTTTTAAGACATACGCTGAAGAAGGAACATTTGAAAAACTTCTGAGCTATCTGCTCTCGGTTGAATAGTATACAGAATCCAAAATGTTTTTTCGGGTATTCTTCTTACCCCCCAAACCTAACCTCAAACCCCGCCGCTTCTTCAATCGCCTCAACCGCCCCACGCATACTCTCGCTGACCTCAACATACCGCAAATTCGGTAAAGACAACAGCGGCGATAAGTCAGAAATGCCCGTCTGTGTCATACTCAAAACTTCAAGACTTGTAAATTCCTCTATACCGTCAAGCGATGTCAACTTTGTATTATAAATCCAAAGGTCGCGCAAGCTTGATTTAAAAGACGAAATATATTCAAGCGAATCGAAATCACTGTTGCACAGAGTGAGCGAAAAAAACTGATTGTCGGGCAGGTATTTATACGCTTCCGGGTGTCCGAGTATGTGGAGACTTTTTACATTGCCGGGTAAACTCAAAAGTTGTGAGGGTTCGTATTGGGTACAGCCGTTTAAAACCAAGATTTCAAGATTTGGAAGCTCATAAAAAGGCGAAAGGTCGGTTATCGGCGCGCTTGTTATATTTACACTGTGCAAATAATTCAGCGATTGAAGCGGCGAAAAATCCGAAACAGGGTTATGCAAAAATTCTAATACGCGCAAATGAGTTAATTCAGATAAAGGCTCAATATTAGTTATATCTTGAAATCCAATTCTTACAGTATCTAAATTCGGCATGAGTTTTAAGTCTTCAAGCGATGTTATAGGCGGTTTTAATACTACGTTATAATTTTGGTCGGCGTGGTTTTGGTGGTAATCGGCGATGTCTTTAAAAATGCGGTTGCTTTCAATATGTATTTCTCTGATTAAATGCAGTTGTTCTTCGGTTATTTCCTCGTTCTCGTCTAAATCAAGCATATATCTCACCGCCGCTTCTATAAGCGGCTCTTTGAATGAAATTGGCTCCTTAGACTGCCCCACAAAAATAATTTCAAACCCTGCCGTTCCCTCTATCATCTCAACCGCGCCGCGCATACTCTCGTCTACTTCTATTTCTCTCAGATTAGGCAAAGATAACAGCGGTGTTAAGTCTCTTATATTACAATGATGTATCTTTAAAATACTAAGTTTTGTAAATTCTTCAATACCCGAAAGATTAACCAAATCAGTATTGAATACCGCTAAAAACTCTAAATTTTCTTTAAGATGCAAAACCCAATCGAGAGAGTCGAAATCGCTATCAGTTAAATGCAGGTGCGTTAAAGGAATGTTCGGCAAATATTTATGCGCGTCGTTGTGTTGTGATACACTGAGGTCTTGAACGCTCTTTAAACCGCTCAGTTGCTCGCCGTCAAAATATGGGCTGTTATTCAATATGAGCCGCCTAAGTTTCGGCAAATTATAAAACGGCGAAATATCATTTATTAAAGTACTCGATATATCAACATCGTGTAAATTCTGCAAATACTCAAGCGGAGAAAAATCTGTAATCGGATTATCGGCAAGAGATAGATTGCTCAAATAATGCAACCCGAATAGCGGCTCTATGTCTTCAATATGTTGATTTTGAATCCTTACGGTATCTAAATAGGGCATGAGTTCTAAATCTTCAAGCGAAGTAATAGGTGCGGACTGCACTAAGCTGTAGCCGCGGTCGAAATAGTTTTGATGATAGTCGTCACTGTCCTTGAAAATTCGGTTAGAATCAATGTTTATGTCCCTAATTAGGTGTAATTGCGTTGTTGTGATTTCCTCACCATCGTCTAAATCTAATATAAGTCTGACCGCCGCTTCTATAAGCGGCTCTTTAAATATAACGGTCTCTTGAATAATCGGGGGTTCGGGGTCGGGTGTTTCGTTGAGCGTTTCGTTTTCGTAAACGTGCGGAGTGTTTTCTTGAGCTTGCGGCGCGATGGCGCACTGCGCAAGATATACGCGCCCTACATTAGGCGCGGTAATTCTGCCGAGAATAAAACTCCCCGCAAGCATCAGCACAACTGCCGCCGACAAAGCCGCGGCTTTCCAATACTTGTTTTTATTACAAGCGCGAAGCAATGCCGTCTTGACGGATTCGGCGGTCTTGTAACGGTTCTTCGGGTCGAAAGCGGCGCATTTTTGAACCACACGCGCTAATGCGCGGTTGTTAAGGTTCTCGGTCTCTAAAATGTCAGACGAGCCTGTCAAAATCCAGCACAGCATAATTCCGAGCGAATAAATATCAGAAAGGCTGTCCGTTTGCTTATACCCGTACTGCTCCGGCGGCGAATACCCGTCCGAGGCGACAAGGTGGGTGTCTTTTTCCTGTGTGTCGCTATACCGCCGCGCAATACCGAAATCAATCAAACTGATTTTATTCTCGCCGTCAATTATGACGTTCTGCGGCTTTATATCCCTGTGAATAATCGGCGGAGTTTGTGTATGCAAATAGGTGAGAATATCGCAAAGCTGTACCCCGACGTTCAGCGCGAAACGCTCCCCGACAGGGATTTGCACTTTCTCAAGGGTCTGCCCCTCAATATACTCACGAATGACATAAATGTGTTCGGCAGTTTCGATGCTGTCAATAAGCTTAGGAACGGCAGGGTGATTAAGCTCTGCCAAAATTTTCCGCTCGTCCGTACCGCCCTCGGCAAAGAATCTTTCGTAAATCTTCGCAACGTATGTAGAGCCGTTTTCAAGCGACTTTACAAGATAGGTTTCCGAAATTTCGTTATGTGATAAGCACTCCACCGCCCTGTAACGCTCCGAAAATTCGAGTGGGAACGGCGCAGGCTCTTTTTCTTTCGCTACATTATTTTCTGTTATTATCATGTTCTCCCCCTAATGTGGGCAGCCCCATTTCAAAAAGTAAATTTTCCGCTTCATGATAGCATAGACCGCTGTGCAGACATTTTATAATCACCGCATCGCTCTCGACTCTCGGATAAAGCAGACTTTTTCCCGCTACGGTAAGTAGCCGCTGGCACTCTTTGTAGCTTAAACTCAAGCCAAAAGCAAGCCTTATCAGGTATTCCCGCGAGGGGTTAGTCCGCTTGCCCGAAAAAATCTGCGCGCCGTAAAATCTATCCATGTCGGCATTTTTTATAACATCACTCGGTTTAACGCTCTTTTGAGTACACAACTCCGACAAATGCTCCGCAAGAGTCGGCAATTTCAAATGTTCTTTATTCCTGAAAACAAAACTTTTAATATTTTTTGTGGAAAATATTCTTGTCAAAAGCGTTGCAGTAGGCACTTTGCCTTGCTCGCTCTTTTTTTTCGCCATAAGAGCCACCTCCTCATATATATCTTAAAGCCATTTTAACATATCTTCAATTAATATACAACAAAAATATTTTTCGTATGTGTGCTGTCAGCACACCACTTTTAAAAATACTTGTGATATAATTATTAAGTGCGGGTATTTTCAACCACGAAAAAACGGCATAACTGCCGCGTTTTCGGACTTTGGGGGCGATTTACCCGAAAAAATAAACCCACGAAAGCGGGAAAATATTTTTGGAGGAAATAGGTATGGAATTTGCACAAATTTTAGGTTTTCTTATAGGAATGGCTTTAGTTGGTCTTATCCCCGGATTTATCGCTAAAGCGAAAGGGCGTAGCTTTTGGGGCTTCTTCTTTTTGGGAATGTGTGGCTTTATGCCGGGCTTGATAGCGGTATTATGTGTGAAAAATTTAAAGAAAGAAAGCTTGCGAAATCAAGCCGAATTCGACGGTTACAAGAAGCTTTTTGAGGACGGCAAAATCACAGAGGAAGAACTTAGGGCTAAAAGAAAAGAGCTTCTTAATTGGTAATCAGCGCAAAAGGGAAAATATATTTTTGGAGGATTTAAAATGGCATGTTTATTTCACAAATGGGACGGTTGCAAGTGTTCAAAGTGCGGAAAAATCCGTGACGAGCAACATAATTTTATTCAGCTTGAAGGTCAATGCAAACAAAAATGTTCTGTTTGCGATAAGGTCATAATTAAGCACGGAAATTTTTCGCCTGTTCCCGAAAATTGCTTAGAAAAATGTGATGTTTGCGGCGAAACCCGACAGGGAAACCATGAATGGGAGTGCGATTTTTATTACGAACACGACAGAACAACCGAAAGCGCAGGATACAGAAAATGCGCGAGATGTAAGGTTTTAATTACTTTTGGTTTTGCTGAATACGTTGCTCGTAAAGCTTATAATGATATTGTAATTGAAAAGTATGCTCCCGAAGAAAAGCGCGAAGAAATGAAACAAGAAGCTAAGGGTTTGACGTTAGAGGAAATTGGAGAAAAAGCTAAAAAAATACTGCCGCCCGATATGCCTTGGGGGTATTAAAACATCACTTTTAAAGCGAAACGCTCGAAATTATCAGCTCGCTAAACGGGGAAGAAAAAAATTCAGAAAGGATTTACTACCATGAAAATCAAAAAAATAATTGCAATACTCATAACTGCCGCTTTAGCGGTCGCCTTAGCGACAGGGCTTCTTGCGGGGTGTGGCGGCAATAACGGCGAGAGTCTTCCCGAAAGAGACAGAACATCAGACACAACAACACCACCAACAGAAGAAATCATACTGAACGACGGCGAGATTCTTTATACAGGAACTGTGAGCAGGGGCTATAAATCCGATGGTTACGAGTATAACGGCTACGATGTTGTTGATATTTCTTGTGGGAAAATTACCGTGAGTTTTATTTTGGCAGCTGACGGCAACGAGGTTCGTGACGTAAAAATCAGCATTAAAGACATGGAGTTTATCGTAGGCAAAGACGGTCAAGGACAGCAAGCGAATTTCGACAGTTTTTCGCAGACATACATAAAGACAGTTGACACAACAGTTGAAGATTTCGGCAAGATTGCATTTATTTTGGCAAGACTGCAAACAGGCGGTGAAAATTGGCTCGCATTAACTCTTGGCGGGGATTCAGATTCAATCAAGGGAAGCTTAAAATTCGTCTATGAACATGAATATAATAATGTTTCTCTGCCAGTTGATTTGGGCGAGCATGATATTATATTTACCGCTGAAAGGAAGCCGACCACGGGGGCAAATGAACCGTCTAATACGGCAGACAAAGTCGAAATCACGATTTTAACAGTAACCGCTACAGAGTTTGTCGGAGGTAATGCCGGTAATATATTTTTTGACAGCTTTGTGCCTGTTAATCTTGAATCAGTTACGCACATTGGTTTTTCTGAAAATGGTGTTGATATAAATATGCCGCCAGACTGGAATAATTGGTTTGAAAACGCTACCGTTAAAGAGGTAACATTTACGGGGCTTGCTTCGCTTCACATCAATGATGTTTCGATTGTTGACGGCACTTTATTATATGTCAAATTCATTATTGACGGGGCAGAACACACTGTCGTTATTGGTCCGGGCGAAGAAATATCAACTCAAAAAACCGAAACAGGATATATTTTATTAGTTGACGGCGCAGACGCAAATCCGGCAGGAAGCCAAGCAACCCCCGCACTACCGAATCCTAATATTTCGGGAGCGTCGGACGAAATAATTGACGGTCGCTTTGTGGCAACGAAAAAGATAACCGTTGAGGTTTTTGACCGTCAGAAAGACGAGGGTACTCCTGCGGATAAAAATGTTTGGTCTGAGTGGATTAAAAAGAGCGTACTCGAAGAACTGAATATAGAAATTGAGTGGGTTGTTGTACCGCGCTGGGAAGAAGAAGACATAATTATCGCGATGTTGGCATCAGGTTCTGCACCCGATGTCTGCTATACGTATAATCAAAACGCTGTGACAGAGTACGGCGAGATGGTTCTTCTCAATCTTGAACCTTATTTTGACGGGCATAAAGAGATTTTACCGAATGTATGGGGACTACTCGGTTCTGATGGCATACACGAAGCCCACACATCGGAGAGCGGGGAATATAATTATATCAGAGGTATTCTCTACGATTTAGAATCTAATCCCGTACCCGACAGAATAATTTTCTTCCCCTCATCAAACAGAGAACCCTTAGCTTCTGCTTTGTATGTCGATTGGATTTCCCGCGCTGATGTTATTCGGTATCTTCAAATAGGCGAAGAGGGCGTTTCGGGTAATAGTTGGGTGCAAAACTCGCCGCGTAATATTGATTATACAATGACGTTCAACGGGGACATAAATCTTATAGATATTAACTGATAGCGGGTTTCGCGAAAAAAATAAATTATTTAAAATAAAAAATTTTGAGCGGCTTTAATTGCCGCTCTTTTCTTTTAGGCGTGCTACGTTTTTAAACCGCTACTACCTCTCCTATTGTTTCACTCGGCGCGATTTCCAGCGTGTAATCCCGGTTATATACCGCACCATGCTCGGCGAGCCGCCTCGCCGCTCGCTCACGGGCGATGGCAGGTGTGTTATTTTCTCTGCTGAGATGCCCTAAAATAAATCTCGTTGCGCCGCCTTCGACAAGCTCTGTTAAAAATTCCGAGCAATCGCGGTTAGACAGATGCCCATTGTCTGAAGCCACACGGTTTTTTATGTAATTGGGGTAACGCATATTTTTTTGTAACAGCTCGGGCTCGTAATTCGATTCTAAAAACACGAAATTCGCACCCTCCATACCGCTCCTGACCTCCTGTGTAATAGAGCCTAAGTCCGTACAGTAAGCAATCTTACAGTCACCTTTTTCGAGGGTAAAGCCGATACTTTCCGCCGAATCGTGCGGTGTGGCGAAGGCGTTTATTTTATAGTCTGTCGGAGCATCACCGAGTTCGGACAAATCGCATATACGGGTGCGGGACGAGACCTTGTTCTCGGCGATGAGTCCTTGTATTGTTCCTTCAGAGGCATATACGGGAATTTCTGTATGCCTTGTCAGCTGGTACAGCCCCTTTACGTGGTCGTCGTGTTCATGGGTGATGAGTACGGCTTTTACCGCGCTGAATTCTACCCCGCATGAATCAAGTAAAAATCGTAGTTTTCTGAAGCTACAGCCCACGTCAATCAAAATCCCTGCGTTTCTTGAACCCGCAAAGACCGAATTACCGTTGCTTGAGCTACAGAGAGGTATAATTAATGACATTAATCAGTCTCCTTTTGTAACAATAGAGGCGGCTTGCCCCCCTTGTTATATTATAATTGATTTATCCTTTCTTGTCAATATGTCACGGCTTTTCTTTTGTGTTTTGTAAAGAAAATATAAAAAATGCTTGAAAAATAATAAAAAATATGATATAGTTATATAAATCATATTTTTAAACTCATAAAATGCGGAAAGGAAAAACAAAATGAAGGACACAGCTTTTGACGTACCCTATAAAATTTATCTGGGAGAACACGAGATGCCCGATAAGTGGCACAATATCAGAGCCGCCATGAAAGAAAAACCCGAACCCTTTATTCACCCCGCAACAGGAAAACCCTGCGTAAAAGACGATTTACTCCCCGTTTTCTGCGAGGAACTTGTGGAGCAGGAGCTTAATGTTACAGACGAGTATATTAATATACCCGACGAAATTTTGAGCTTTTATAAAATGTTCCGTCCCTCTCCGCTTGTGAGAGCCTATTGTCTTGAAAAAGTATTAGATACGCCCGCAAAAATTTATTATAAGTTTGAGGGTAACAATACATCGGGTTCTCATAAATTAAATTCAGCGGCGGCGCAGGCATATTACGCCAAGAAGCAAGGTCTCACCCATTTAACCACCGAAACAGGCGCGGGGCAATGGGGAAGCGCGTTATCAATGGCATGTGCATATTTCGGGCTTGAACTCACTGTTTATATGGTTAAAGTATCAAGTGAGCAAAAACCCTACAGAAAGGTTTTAATGGAAACCTACGGCGCGAAGGTCGTACCCTCGCCCTCAGACACAACGGAAATAGGAAAGAAGATTTTATCCGAAAATCCGGGTACGGGCGGTTCGCTCGGCTGTGCGGTGTCTGAGGCGATTGAAATAGCGGTAAAGTCTCAGAAATGCCGATATGTTTTAGGGAGCGTGCTGAACCATGTTTTACTGCATCAATCTGTAATAGGACTCGAAACAAAGCTCGCTATGGATAAATACGGCTTAAAACCCGATGTTATTATCGGTTGCGCGGGCGGCGGCTCTAATTTAGGCGGGCTTATCTCCCCATATATGGCGGATAAAATAAGAGGGAACAATAATATTGAGTTTATCGCGGTAGAACCCGCAAGCTGTCCGAGCTTTACGAGAGGTAAATACGCACTCGACTTCGGCGATACGGGACAGACCACACCTCTAATCAAAATGTATACCGTAGGCAGCGGTTTTATCCCGTCTCCGAACCACGCGGGAGGTCTGCGCTATCACGGTATGAACCCTGCATTATCAAAGCTGTACCACGATGGCTATATGACGGCAAAATCCTATATCCAGTCGGATGTTTTCGCCGCCGCCGAAAAATTTGCGAGATGCGAGGGTATTCTGCCCGCTCCCGAAAGCGCACACGCTATTAAAGGCGCGTTTGACGAGGCTTTAAAGTGTAAAGAAACAGGTGAAGAAAAGGTCATTCTATTCGGGTTAACAGGTACGGGGTATTTTGATATGACGGCATATCAAAGCTACCATGAGGGAAAAATGTCCGATTCGGTGCCGACTGATGAAGATTTACAAAAGGGCTTTAATACCTTGCCTAATATCTCCTAAAGCTCATCTCGCTGTAACGGCTGTCTCGTAAACTCGGCTGTCATGTTTTTCGATGATTAGCCTGTCCTTGTTATCGAATTTTAAAGAGACAGTCTTAAATCCGGGTAAATCCGATATAATAATGCTCCCCCTGCACCCCTGCATTATTTCAAAAACCGTAGCCAATCCTATATCGCCGCCAAACCCTTTACTGCACGGTCTAAGCGTCGCTTTACACCGCTCTAAGTCTGCTAAAACCACAGCGCAAAAAGGCTCACCGGTATCTACTACGCTTAATCCGCAACCATTCTCTGTTCCCCACAAGCGGACGGCAATACACCTTTCAAAGTTTTGTTCCGCCCTTTTCAATGCGTTATTGGCGTTATCGAGCATATTTGTTATCAGGGTTTCAAGCTGTGATTGTGTGATATAATCAAATATATCGGTTAAATCGCCGTTAATGCTCAATTCAAAATTAATGCCCACCTTCGCACTCATACCGTTATAGTACCTAAATGCCCTGTCTATGAGTGCGACCCCTGTTGGGGGAAGAGGTTTTCTTTCCTGCGGCTCCCATATTTCTTTTGCCCGCTCTGTACGGACATTTTGAATTTCTCCGAAAAGTCTGCTCGCTTTTTTCATGACCTCAGGGTTTTCAGTGCTGTAAATAAGCTCTTTCACAGCTTCCTCGTATGCCGGGAGCTTTTTGCTTTGTGTATGAAGATTTTTTTCGAGAAAATATTTTGCTTCATCTAACTGTAATAATTCCGCTTGTAATTTTAAATTCATGAGCTTATGTATTTTTTCATTATAGGCGGCGATAGATTCCCTTTTCAACAGCCAGTACAAGCCTATCCCGCATAAAACCACCCCTGCGGACAGCAGGGTCAGTTGACTGTCCGACAGCCTGTCCGTGCGTAAGACGCCGTATATAATTAACGCGACCCCCGATAATGCCGTACCCGCGCCGACCGTGTTCTTATTATACTTTATTGTCGTTTTGAATTTAATTTCATAAAACAATGCTGCAAGAATCGCTTGGATAACAGAAATTAAGATTAAAAGCCATATATTTAATTCGTCAACCCCGAAAAACGCCATAAACAAAAAGCTTGATATAACAGTCGAAGCAAGATAAAAAATCTTGCTGAGGGCATATGATATACCGATAAAAAACACACTGCGTTTAATGTCTGTATTCTCAACTATTTTAAGTACAAAGCCCGATATAAAAATAGCGAGTATAGATTTAAACGGTTCGGTAATATACATTGATAAACACATAAGCGTCAAAACGGAAACAGCAGTGTAAATAAAACCGACAAAGAGCCTTCGGGAAAGAGGGACTCTTTTTTTATATCGAAGCTTTATATAAATCAAGTAGGTAAACAAGGATAAAGACAACGCTTTTATTAAATCAAAAAAAATCATTCTGTTACTCCTTTAAAAAAAGACGTTTTTCGACGCCAAGTTCATACACTTTTCTCAAAGCTCCTGTGTTATTCTTAATATATCGAAGAATACAGAAGGGAGGAAAAGCAGTATGTGGACAGCATTTTGGGATTTAGTTCTATCGGTTGTACGCCTGTTATGAGTACAGATTCTCACGATTTTACGCGCTTTGAATAAAATCGGGGTGGGTTTCGTCTGCTCGGCTTTCGGGTTGATATGTCGGGCAGACGAGAACAACTTAAAACCGCTCACGGCAAACAGCAGGGCTTTTCTCCATATCCTCATCGGTTGCGATTGTGGATAATGGGTGATAAAGCTCGGTTTTTATTGCCGTTCTTTGTGCGTTATGACGATTTTTTGTTTTTAAACGACCTTAAACGACATAGTATACTATGATTATAACATAATGATTGTACTGTTTGCAATATATTTAGTGTAATTATCATGCTGTTTTACGCAATTATGATTATTAATTTTGAAAAAATTTTTTTATTGCCGCCGGGGATTGTGAAAATCTTGACTTAATAAATAATTTATGGTATAATGCCAAACAACAGAGTATAAAAGCTAAGGAGAGCCGTCATGAAAAGACTTATTGCAATATTACTTACAGGATTAATTTTGTTCTCGGCGTGCGGTGACGGGCAGACGTCAACCGAAAACGAACAGGCAGACGAACCGATTATTGAACAACAACCGTACCCCGAAGACGGCGAGGGCGAAGGGCTTATAACCACGCCGCCTGTAACAACCGAACCGCCGGTGACAACAACACCACCGCCACCACCGCTCGAACTCGTAAACGAAGAAGCGGAGGAATTGTTTAATTTGCTTATAGATAACAAGGACGTGTGGGAGCAGGAGAATATATGGGGAGGTACTTTGATTGATTTGGACTTTGACGGTACTCCGGAGTTTTTGACATACAGCGGAGAACTTATCAAAACATTTCGAGGCATATGGGACAGCGAGGTGCAAGACTATGTAAGCGAGTATTATGAGTATGTTTCGGGCGATACAATAAACATATATAAAATAGGCGGCGATGAACTCACAGAATTTGCAAAGGTGACTTATAACTGGCGTACAGGCGTAACAGGGAATCGCAGTATTTTCCTTTACACTGATGAAAGCGGAAATAAAAGCTGGGCTATCCCCTACATAATAGGCGAACGCGCCAACCACGGAAGTGCCTGGGCATTGTTTGCCGACTATTTAGACGGTATGCCCTCCGACAGCGAGCCATGGGAGTTTCGTTTCAGTTTATTTGATTTTACAGATAACCAAGTAACCGAATATGTCAAGTTTTCGGAAAAATATACACCAAATGTAAGTCCTGCCGATACGTGTGTTTTCACTATAGACGGAGAAGTGCTTACGGCGACTGCGGAAGAATTACAAGAATATGAAAAACAGATGGAAGGATATTTAGAAGGTTTAAAGTATCATGAAGAAAATCCCGATGACCCCGAAGGAAGATTAAGTGGTCCGTTTTCCGAACCGCTTGAACCTTCCTACCCTCCCGTTTACAGATTTTATGAAATAAAGGGGGCTTTTGAACGTTCATTCAACTCTGCCTATGTGCTTAACCCTAATGACAGTGGATATTATGACCCGCCGTATTGGTACGACCTTGATGAAACTGCGGTACTTGAATCATTGAAAAGGACAGTAAATGCGTTTATCGAACAAGACGAGAGTTATTTACACGGTTATGGGGCATTTGACGAAGGCGCATGGGCAAAACCCGTCATCTACCTTTACCCCGAAGAAACTACCGATATTGAAGTCCGTGTTACTTTCCCGACAGGCGGAAGATTCACCTGTACTTATCCCGATTACGGTGATGGTTGGAGCGTTACGGCTTACCCCGATGGTACATTGATTAACAAAGCCGATGAACGCGAATACTCCTATTTATACTGGGAAGGCGAAGGTCCCGCTAACTGGGATTTCTCAAGCGGCTTTGTCGTAAAAGGCTCAGATACAGCGGCGTTTTTACAGGAAAAATTAGAATACTTAGGGCTTCGTCCACGCGAGTATAATGAATTTATAGTCTACTGGCTGCCGATTATGCAAAATAACCCTTATAACTTAATCACCTTCCAGACCGATGAATACGAAAAAAACGCGCCGCTCTTCGTTTCACCGAAGCCCGACAGCGTTTTGAGGGTGTTTATGGTATATCAGCCGCTCCAAAATCCCATAAATATACCGGAGCAGAAATTAGAGAGCTTTGAGCGGACAGGATTCAGCGTGATTGAGTGGGGCGGGGCAGAGCTTGACAAAAATGTAAAAATTCACTATAATTGAAAATAGAGGTAAGTAAACGATTAAATTTAAAGGTTGAGGGTTTTTAAATGAAATACTACAGCTGCATGTTACTCGAACGTTGTTATTTGAATTTCAACGGACGAATTGACGTTGACAACAGAAAACATATGACTTTTTGTTGTGAGGTTCTTGGTGATGTTCCGGGGGCGGCTCTTGCCGGCTCGCCCGAAGAATCAATCAAAAACTTTTTTAAAGTACGCAAATCATTTATTGAAGAAAGTAAGAAAATCTCCTTATTCGGGACTCAGCTTGCCGGAGAGAGTGCTAACCTTACGGATAAATGTAAAAAATGCGCGCATTTTAAAATGATGGATTGGGGTAAGTCGGAAGCTCTTATCAATTATATAAATCTATCGACATATCCCGCTCCATGTCAGTGTAAGTGTATGTATTGCGGTATAGCACAAAATTCTGAACTAAGAATTTATCAGGCGCAAAAACATCAGCTTTATTATGAAAAAGTTTTCGATGTATTAGAATATGCAAAAAATAAAAATTTGATTTCACCTGAGGCATTATGGCAAATTTCAAGCGGTGAAATAACAATACATCCGTTTAAGGAAAGAATATTTAATTTAGTAAGATATAAACATGTTCATTTTTATACAAACTGTTTTATTTTTGATGAAGAAATAGCGCAGATTCTAAAAAGTAATCCTTATGCCGCTATAAACTTATCCATTGATTCGGGTACGTCTCAAACATGGAAGAAAATTAAAGGAGTAGATAATTTTGCTGTTGTAACTGAAAATTTAGTCAAATATTTTACAAGCTCTTCAAGACCAGGACAAATAACTTTAAAATACATTATTCTACCCGGAATAAATGACACTGCTGATGATTTTACTTTTGTGGTTGAAATAATGAAAATATTAAAAACAGGGCATTTAACGTTATCCCGCGATACCGGTATAAAATATTTCCTCGGAGACGAAGAAAGCGAAAAGTTAGTAAAATCGGCGGGAAGGCTTGTCTCTTTATTGCAAAAGAATGGTTTGAGTTTTGATATGTTTACATATTTGCCGGAAGAGCGTGAGAATATTATTGCTTACGCAAAAGAAACCGTATAGCTTGATTACCATTCCCACCAAAACCACACCCACTGATCTTCATTATAATTTTGAGGTAAAATTACGGTGCTTAATCCCTCGATATAAGTGACAAGGGGTGGTAGAGAAGCAAACGGCAAAATCCCGCAAAACCCGCTAAAATTCACGGTTTAGGCAACAAGCATTCTAATATTGTATAAAAAGCACTTCAAGTTTAATGAAGTGCCTTTTTATTGGTCTGCTTTGTTTGAGGATTAGATAATGTAGATACCCGCCATATTGAAAAAGCCAAGATTTGACCTTGATAAATGCTTATTTTATTCATAAAGCCCTATTGCTTTTAGGATTTCATTAGTGGCAAATCCGCTACTTTCATACAAAAGGGCGGTTATCTCAAATCTGAGTCGGCAATTGTTTTTCAGTTTTATCAAATCAAGATTTTTTTCTAATTGATTAGCGCTGCTTTTAACAGATTCTCTTATACGCGGTTTTACTATTTCATCTGCTTTTCTTATGACGTTTTGTATATTTCCGAATTGTTTAATCAAATCCGCCGCCGTTTTTACTCCGACTTTTTCAGCGCCTTTTATGTTGTCTGAACCGTCGCCCGTCAATGACTTAAAATCCGCGTATTGTTCGGGAAAAATCCCGAATTTGTTTTGTATATACGCCGTATCGCAAATAATTGTTTTATCTCCTCGATACCTCAAAACAGAAACATTGTCGTTGATTAGCTGAAAAAAATCGCTGTCAAACGAGGAAATAATTACCCGCATATTCCGGCTGTATGTAATGACGTAGCTCGCAATAGTATCGTCAGCCTCAAATTCCTGTTCCTCATAATGTCTTATTCCCATAAAATCAAGGGCTGAATAAATATCTTCAAGCTGAGAAAACGGATTTTCGTTATCGGGAATTTCAGAATAATCAATGCGATTCGCCTTATATTCGGGTAAAATTTCGGCTCGGCTGTTTTGATGCTCGCCGTCGAAAACCACAACAACATGGGTAGGCACAGTAAGTTTCATAATTTTGTTCAGCGCGCCGACAAATCCGAGCGTGCCGTGAATTGCTTTCCCCTGTTTGTTCACTATTCTTGACGGCATACCGAAAAACATTTGAAACAAAAGGTTGTGCCCGTCAATTATTAAGAGTTTTTCCATAATGACACCCGAAAATATAAATTTCTCAACCCACGTCCCGAATAGCCGCCTTGAGCGTAGTACTTCACAAGCGAAGTACGGATAATGTTACTATCCCATTATAACCCATAATCCGCAAAAATTCAAACGTAAATTCGGAGGGGTTTTTTAGTATAAAAGCGTTTGACGAGAGAGAAATTTGCAGAAGCATTACTCATTAAACGGATTTGCAATTTTCAATTTTGCCTCAATCATTTGTCCATCTGCCATATCTTCTGAATATAGAACACTGCAATTACTTTCCAACGCTGATGAAAGCATAAGACAATCGAAAAACGAGAAGCCATAACGGTCTTTAAGGTCGAGAGCATTTAATACCGTCTGCTTTTGAATAAGCCGAACTTCACAGATGTTATAAATATCATTTACGATTTTCTTTATATCCTCAAAAGGTGTATGAATTTTCCTTGTCAACACATTACAGATTTCGTTTATGGCTTGTGTGCTTGTAACGCAATCGCATCTATCAAGCAGGGATAAACAAGTTTCTTTCTTGTACGGTTCTGAAACCGCATACATATAAATGAAAATGTTCGTGTCAAAGAAAACCCTATCTGCGTTCATTCGCTTCCTCCCTGTTCCATTTCCAACAGCTTGTATCAATCTGAACAGGAGATAACAAAGCCCTTTTGCTAATAGGCTTATCAACTATTTCACATACGGTTATTTCAACAAATTTATTCATAAATTCCTGCGGTAACGCAATAACACCATTTTCCGCTACTCCTTTAAATTTGTAAGCCTCCATGATACCTCCCCCTAATAAAAATCCTAATAATATTATTATAACCCGTAACTTTTAAAATGTCAAGAGTAGCGGATAAAAACACAAAGAGAAGCTGTAGGATTACAATAGAAGTGTTACACTTAGCAAAAAAAGAGTAGCGGAAAAAGGAAACCTGTGTTACAGTTATAGTTGCTAAACAAAAAAGCAACAGGGAGGTTTCCAAAACCCGCTATGACAACT
>WRKM01000025.1 GCA_009778065.1 Oscillospiraceae bacterium | reverse complement strand
TTATGTAAAATTATTCCATAATAACAAAGTTCGTAAAGGTACACCTTTGCGAACCTTATTTTTTGCCCTTCTTTGCTCGATGCTCCCTCAAAAGCCGATAAAACGTGGTCTTCTTCAAGCCCGTTTTCTCCAAAACCATCTCAAAACGGATATTTCCACGCTCCCACAGCTTCACCGTTTCGGCGAAGTTTTCGGGACACCTTTTCGGAGGACGACCGAGGTGAACCCCGCGCTTCCGAGCGGCAGAAATGCCCTCGGCTTGGCGTTGGCGTATGCTGTCACGCTCATTCTGCGCCACGAAAGACAAGATTTGCAAAACCAAATCAGCGATAAATGTCCCCATAAGGTCTTTGTTCAGCCGCGTATCAAGCAACGGCATATCAAGAACAGCAATATCGACACCTTTATCCTTTGTTAGTACCCGCCATTGGTTCTGAATTTCCTCGTAGTTTCGTCCGAGCCTATCAATGGATTTAATATAAAGTAAATCACCGCTTTTCAGCTTTTTTACGAGGGCTTTGTAGAAAATGCGGTCGAAGTCTTTACCCGATTGCTTGTCGGTGTAGATGTTTTCGGGCGGGATTTTTAGGGCTTGAATTGATAATATTTGTCTATCTTCGCACTGGTCGGCGGAAGATACGCGAATGTAGGCGTATGTATTCATAAAACTGTTATTCCTTTCATTAAAAGTGAGAAGCCCGAAAGTGAAACTTCTCATTGATTATACAACATATTGAGGAACCAAAAACTTACTTGACAGCTGTAATATTTTAGTTTATAATCATGAATGGAATCGAACTATAAAAAGGTGTGCTTTTTTATAGTCGTTGAAAATTCTTCTTGACAAGGGCTTTGTAGAAAATGCGTTCAGAAACATCGTATCTTCACGGATATACCGATGAATATGCGCCTATATTTGAATCTACTCATACGGCTTTTCGCGTTATTTTTAAGAACATGAATTATAATAAAACTGACACTACTGTTAATGAAACCGTCCATGATGCCGTCCATGATACCGACCATGATGAAAATAAAGATGATAAAATAAGAAAGTTGATTGATTTTTGCGCCGTTTCTCGTAGTCGCGATGAAATGCAGTCGTTTGTAGGCGTTACTCACCGAGGGCATTTTCGTACAGCATATTTAAAACCTTTGCTTGAAAAAGGGCAATTAAAAATGACATTGCCGGATAAACCAAGCAGTCATCACCAGCGATATATAAAAGCGTAGATAAACACAGCCGTACCCAATAATTTCGGGTACGGCTTTCAGGTTTCGGGGGTTCAAAAAAAGCAAGGCGTTTACCTTGCTTTGCTTAATATAAAATTCATTAAATTCTCAAAATGTATTGACAAAGTATATACATTGATGTATACTGTAAATGAGGTGATTATTTTGGAAATTGCAAAATTATTCAGACACGGTGGCAGTCAAGCGGTTCGATTGCCTAAATCGTGCCGTTTTGAATGTGATGAAGTTGCTGTAAAAAAGGTGGGAGCAATCGTTATGTTGTACCCGAAGAGTGACGGACTTAAAAATTTCTTAGAGTGCGAACCTTTTACCGATGATGTATATGATTCCATTCTTGAAGCAAGGCGCGATGATGCTGATTACGAGAGTAAAAGGGAGCAAAGTATATGAAGTATATGCTCGACACTAATACTTGTGTTTTCGCAATCAACGGAAATACTTCAGTACGCTCTCGCTTTATTCTTGAGCATGGCGACATTGCCATATCTACGGTGGTAGAAGCGGAATTATGGTTTGGTGTTGAGAACAGTATGCGTCCCATGAAAAATGCTGTGTCTTTACGCTCGTTTTTAGCTACCGTGGAGATATTGCCTTTTGATACGCTTGCCGCAATGGAATACGGACGTATCCGTGCGGCTCTCAAACGCGCCGGGACGCCTATCGGGTTAATGGATACGCTGATTGCGGCTCACGCAAAGGCGGCGGGACTTGTGTGCGTGACAAATAATGTCAGAGAGTTCGGGCGTGTAGAGGGTCTTGCGGTTGAGGACTGGACGGTATAAGGCAGGGCGTTTACCTTGCTTTGCTTAATATAAAATTCATTAAATTCCCAAAATGTATTGACAAAGTACACACAATGGTATATACTATAATAAAAAGGGGTGGAGGTTTATTATGCAAACAGCAAGGATTTTCAATAACGGCAACAGTCAAGCAATACGGATTCCGAAAGAGTACCGCTTCAACTGCAATGAAGTAGCTATCAAAAGAATCGGTTCTGCCTTAATTTTATTTCAACCGAGCGAGCGTTTTTCTGTTCTCGCCGAAAGTCTAAACGAGTTCACACCGGATTTTTTAGAACACGGCAGACCAACGCAAGATTTTCCGATTGAGAGAGAGGCTTTTGACTGATGTATATGCTTGACACGAATATTTGTATTTTTCTCATCAAGAATAAATCTCTTGAGCTTGCGAAGAAAATCGCATCTGTGCCGGAAAATCAAATTTTTATATCAACAATTGTGCAATCAGAATTGGAATACGGTGTTGCTAAAAGCCAAAACATTACTCAAAATGCTTTGGCTTTAATGAAATTTTTGTCAACAATGAGCGTAATTCCTTTTGATTGTGCAGCTTCTGAAGAGTACGGAAAAATTCGCGCCGACTTGGAACGTAAAGGTAAACCCATCGGTAATATGGACATGCTGATTGCGGCTCACGCAAAGGCGGCGGGACTTGTGTGCGTGACAAATAATGTCAAAGAGTTCGGGCGTGTAGAGGGTCTTGCGGTTGAGGACTGGACGGTATAAAGCAGGGCGTTTACTTTGCTTTTAAGGGATTCTATAATTCAAGTGTTTCGGATTTCGAGGGGGTAAAACCGCTTTCATAGATTATGAAAAAAGCTCCGCCGTATTGAGTAAGAATAAACCCGGCAAGCTTCGGATTCTTGTTATGTATTCTGACAGGCATCTGCGTTCTTTTTTCAAAAATAAACATATAACGCACCTATATCCTTTCCGATGGCCACGCGCCGCAAAGCCAATCCCATTCATCGCCGACTCTACCCGCTCCGCACTCGCGCAGAGGATAGCAACAGCTCTCAAAAGCGTCAAAACAGGCGCAATACTGCTCACACGCCTCTCTGAACATATTGAGTGCGGTTTGGTCGTCGGGATGCGTGTTTAAGTACAGCTTCAAATCATGCGCGAAGAAATGCGCTTCACACAAACTGTCCATAAGCGCGGAACAGTTTTGCGGAATCGGTCGGCAATTCGGGTTGCCGAAACTTCTATTTTCCATTCCAAATCCCCCTTGTATAATCATGTATGCTTATGTTTAATTCAGGGAATATTGTCCCCTCAGCAAGGGCGCGTCTCGGCGGATATACTTTACCGAGTCTTTGCGGCACGACAAAAGCGTACCCGACCCGCGGCGTAAACTCGGCTTCTCCCCAATGCGATTTATTATGCATGAGATTTCTCCTTTCGTGATTACATTACATTATATTATGCTTTTTTAAAATAGTCGGTGTCAAATCTTCGCTATATTGCATAATCTGTAATACGACATAAAACGTCAATTAATCATAAGGAGGAACATATTATGCCTTTTTTCCGTGGAAATCGTTTTATTCCGTGGTGGGTGGCAGGATTCGGTCCGTACGGACCCGGATGCCGCCGTTGGCGTCGCGGCTGGTGGTAAAATAAAAAGGCGGCTCACTTTTAAAAAGCAAGCCGCCTTTGTCATTTATAAATTAATCTTCGTCGTCTTCGTCAACGTAATCATCATATACCTTCGCTCCGCGCCTCTTGAAAAGAAACATCACAACGCCCGCGCCCGCAATAGCAGAGAGTCCCGCAATTCCGACAGCTACATTCGTACCCGGGTTGCCATCGTTATTATAATTCCACCAGTTGTTGCCCGGACCTCCTGTTGTGACATTCGATGCACCGTCGCGTCCGTCCTGTCCGTCTCTGCCGTCTTGTCCGTCTCTGCCGTCAGCTCCGGGTGTTCCCGGTACTCCCGGCGTCCCCGGTACTCCCGGTGTCCCCGTTGCCCCGGGTGTTCCCGGTACTCCGGGTGTCCCCGTTGCTCCGGATGTTCCCGGCGTCCCGGGTGTTCCCGGTGTTCCGGGTGTTCCCGGCGTCCCGGGTGTTCCGGGCGGTCCCTGTATTCCGGGAGGACCCTGTATTCCCGGAGGTCCTTGTTCTCCCGGCGGTCCTTGCTCTCCCGGCGGTCCTTGTTCTCCCGGAGGTCCCTGGTCTCCGGGATTTGAAAACTCGACAAGTAAATGGTAAGAAGCGGAGTCAAGTGTAACAGAAACCGAGCCATCCGGATTTACCACAGTAAAGCCAACGACCGTTGTTTTACCATCGTCGTCGACATGAAGAACAAATAAAACACTGCCCGGAGTAAAATTGTTCGGGAGTTTGGTCGCATCTATCGTTAACTCTAACTCAAACCCGAAATCGCCTTTCGGGTCCATGCCTATGTAAAATGCTCCTTCGGGTATATCACCTGAAAGCTCATTAGGCGGGGCAAAGTTAAAATCAAGGACAAACGGACGGATTTTACCGAGGTCTTTAATAGAATTGGGGTCAATTATTACTGCAAAACCTAAGCTGTCGCTGTAAAACTCAACCGTGTCACCCGAATTGATTAACGCTTGAAAGAACGGCAGAAGCAATGTTGCGCCATCGTCAAGGTTTATGGGTCCTTGCCCGATAGAGTTCGGGTCAACGACAGCCAAAGCATTATCATTACTCGGCTGATAATTCGGGTTTGTGCGGTAGTCTGTTATAGCGGCGACCGAAAACACGCTCGTGATACAGAAAATAACCGCTACAAGCAAAGTGCAAAGTTTTTTCATTTTTACGATTCCTTTCGTTTAATGTGTTTAAAAACATATCTATATTTTGTACCGCTCCCTGAAAGCAAGGTACCATTGCCTGTTTTTACATCTTCCTCTGTATATAAAACCAAGAAAGAAAGCGAACTCACACAGTACGACCAAAATTGTACCCATTATAAGGTTGTTTAAGTTAAACATCATTGAAACGCGGTCAAGCGGCACACGGACGAAAATTTCCGAGAATCTTGAAAAGGTATGAAGCCATGCGTTATAGCCTTGTGCAGATATGCGATTTGTATGAGCAATTATTGTAAGTTGCGGTAAAAGCCAGTAAACGAGCGAAAAGACAACGAAACGACCGCGCCTTAAAAAACCCGATGTAAATGAGAGCCAGAGCCATGCGATTATTACCGAAAAAGACAGGATAAACGATATATACTCGGAAAAGGGTAGTCTTTTTTCAAAAGAATAAAACCCTGCCGCAAGTGTGACCGCAATTAAAAACAGCATATCTTCAACAAAATCAGAGCGGAAAACTTTAAGCAATGTTTTCGTTCGGAGTGTGGAAAATGTCATTATCCTGCCTCCTCCGCCTGCGTTGAATGTCGACTAAATATCGTTTGGTACGGCACAACTCCGTTAAAATTCACCGAATCTGAAATTAAATAACAGTAATAGGCTCCGCTAAAACCGAAAAAGAATAAATTCATCACTGCCGCAAACACTATAAATACTTTTTTTGAATCCTTAAATGTAAGGCGAATTAAATCCGTTAAAACCGAGTAGATTTCCGCACTCAAAATTAACACAGGCGCGATAATAAACAACAACGCGAGCCGAGAAAGGATAGCGTGCGATGTTCCGAGAAGACCGAAAAACACTGCAAAAAACATCGCCATGAGCAGAGTGTTCGTATGCCTGTTACGTTTGGCAATCATTTTTCTGAGTACAAACGCCACCACGAAAAAAGAGGCAAAAGCTATCGTATAAATAATTGAGAGACCGCCTGCGGCTTCAACCCTGCTTACGGGGTCGTATCCCGTATAAAAGAAATTTGTCGCGAAATTCATGAGCGGAGTGACGAAAATATAAGCGACAGCTGAACCCGCCAGCATAAGCAAAAGCGTTATATAATTCAATTTTATTTTAAAAATAAAATAAAAAGGCAGTAGAAAAAGAGCCGAATAATGGAATGTCGAAGCGAATAAGACTAACCCCGCATAACGGAAAAACCGCTTTTTTGCGACATAACGAAGTGCGAAAGATATGATTACCGCGGCGATAAATTGCCGCATAAAATTCATCGATATGAAAAACAAGCCCGATGTCAAAAACGCCGTAACGCTGACCCAAGGGACAGCAGAACGCTTATAGATTAGCAGCATCACGCCTACCGTTATAACGAGGGCAATCAAAGCAAACATGATTTGCGGATTAACGAACATGTCCGACAAAAGTTTTACGGGAACAGCGAAGCCTTTTTCCCGCGACCAATGCATAACCTCGAATCCGGACATAAAACGCAAAGACGCGAACCAGTTAGCGTAAAGGACGTAATCATAGCCTACCGCATACCTCACGGCGGCAATAATAAACAACAAAGTACCGATAAAAATACAGTAAACCGCCCGTCCCTTGTTTTTAAACCTTTCGCGGCAGAGAAAAACGCCCGTAACTACAGCGACCGCAGGTAATAGTATATAAATAAGCAAAAAAATCACCCGTTTTCCTTTATTATAGTGCATAGTTCAGAAAAAGTCAATAGTTTTCGCTGTTTTAGCCGTTATTGCCGATAAAATTTTATTTTTTTGGTTATATTTCATAAATCAGTATAGAAAACTTTTTCATTAATCGCAAAAAATAATAAAAAAAGTATGGCATTTTTTGCAATAATGTGTTATAATTAAATAAAAATGATACTTTACAGATTCAGAAAGTAAAGAGTAAATGAGAAAAACGGGAAAGGAGGACAGCTATGAGTGAGAATATCGTAGATAAAAACCCTACAGATACAGAAAACTCTATAAAAATAATGAGCAAACCTATAGACGGAACAGCTTCAATACAACTTTCAGATGATAAAATGGAGGCTTATCTCAGTATAACCGAAGAGCGTGACGGCGGAAATCCCGTTACATACGGCGATATAACCTCTATTATAAGCAATTACGGTTTAGTTAATCCTGATGTTGATGCGGCATCCGTGCTTCTTAATGAAAAGCACTACGGTAAGAAGATAAGAATTGCGAAAGGAAACCCTGCGAAAAACGGAAAAGACGGAACGATTCAATATCTTTTTGAGACCACAAGTGAGCTTGTCCCTAAAAAAGGAAAATTAGGTGAGGTTGATTATAAGGATTTAGGGCTTGTTCGTAATATTACGGAAGGTGAGATTATAGCCGTAATCACCCATCCCACAGAAGGCACACCCGGCGTAAACGCCATAGGGCAGGATATTATTCCTGTCGCAGGTAAGCCTGCCAATTACGTTGTGGGAGCGGGTACTGCCATAAACGATGAGGGAACCGAAATTAAAGCAATAGTGAGCGGAAACCTCGTCTGGGCAAAGAATAGTTTCGTCATCGAACAAACATTGGTGATTAAAGAAGACGTAGACGTGTCCACCGGCAATATAGATTTCATCGGCGATGTTCTCGTAAAGGGAAATGTGGCGGAGAATTTTACCATAAAGTCCAAAAGAAACATAACGGTAAACGGGACGGTGACAGGTGCGACTATCATAGCTGATGGTAATGTCAATATCGCCTTAGGCAGTATTAATTCGGATATTGTTTCACAAGGGGATGTAAAATTAGGGTTCTGCGAAAGCTCAAAAGTGGAGTGTAAAGGCAATTTCAGCAGTCAGTCCGTTATCGCGGGAGAGGTATTTTGCGGCGGCTCGTTTAACGCTACCCAAAACAGAGGGGTAGTCTACGGGGGTAAGCATATCGCACTCAACGGCTTTGTCGCTAACATAATAGGCTCGGAAAATTATACCAAGACGCAGGTAACGCTCGGAAACAGCGCGGTTCTCGCCGAGGAAAAGCTTGAACTGAGCAATAAAATAAAAGACCTTGAAGAACGTACTAAAAAGCTTCTCCAGGTCGCGGAGGTTCTTCAGGAGCAGAAAAAGAACACAGGGCAGCTCTCGGCGGACAGGGAGGCAATGCTCACCACCGCCATACGCTCACGGTTTACCTTCCAGCGTGAAATAAAGGTTCTCACGGGACGTATAAAGGAAATCGAAACCGAGCTTGATTCTGCGGGCGAGCAATATATCGTGGTGCATAAGAATCTATGGCCCGGCGTCACTGTTCGTATCGGCGGCGAGATTTTAATCGTTGACCGACACTTGACAAAGGTTATGATAGGTAAAGACGATGCGGGTAATCTCGCATATCTGCCGTTTACAAGACCAAGTCCTTAACGATTGCTTATGAAGGTAAAAACTCCTATTCATGATTTTTTATTAAATTATGACAGACAAGGTTGTGTCCGCTGTCATATGCCGGGGAGCAAAGGACGCGAATTTCCGCATGATATAACCGAAATAGACGGTGCGGACAGTCTCTGCGAAAGCAACGGCATAATCGCCCTGAGCGAACGCACGGCGGCGGGGTTATTCGGAGCGGCGAAAACGCTCTATTCCTGTTCGGGGGCTACGCTTGCGATTCAGGCGATGCTGACAATTTTAAAAACAACAGTACACGGTAAAAATAAAAAAAGCCGAATCTCAGCTTTCAGATACGCGCATAGTAGCTTCGTTTCGGCTTCGGCTTTGTTGGATTTTGACGTCGATTGGATTTATCCTGATGAGTTTTTGAGTGCGGAGTTGAATCCCTGCGAGGTTAAAGCGGCAATAAAGCCCGAAACTGCCGCAGTTTTCGTAAATAGTATTGATTATTACGGCGGAATGTTCGGCTCCGATGCTTTAAAAAGTGTCGCGGATATTTGCAAACAGGCAGAGATACCGCTTTTAGTTGATAACGCACACGGAGCTTATCTCGCGCTTACCGATAACGACCACCCTTTAAAATCCGGCGCGGCAATGAGTGCGGACAGCGCACATAAAACATTACCTGCATTAACAGGCGCGGCATATCTCCACATAGGAGAGCTTAAATATGCTGTAAATGCAAAAGCCGCAACTATGCTTTTCGGAACATCCAGTCCGTCGTATTTAATTTTAGAGAGTCTCGATTTATGTAATAAACATATTGCTAAGTTGAAGGCGATGGACGTGGTTAAGGCTTTCGGACTTGTTTTCGGGTTGAAACGAACCTTTGAGCGGGCGGGCTTTTCTCTGAGAAAAAGTGACCTACTCAGGATTACGATAAATGCGCGTAATTATGGTTATACAGGAAATGAACTCGCCGCTGAATTCAGAAAGAATAAGGTTGAGTGCGAATATGCGGATGATAATTATTTAGTTTTATTGTTCTCGACGATTACGGGAAGAGCCGAAATAAAAGCTGTTGAAGCCGCTCTCTGTAAAATCGCTCGGAAAGAACCGTTATCCGCGTCAAATTACCCCGTTTTAAAGCCTGAACGAGTTATGAGCGTAAGGGACGCGCTATTTACACCCGATAAAGAATGTGTTCTGAAAAAGCCCGAAGATTCCATCGGGAACATTTGCGCTCAAATCGTTGCGCCGTGTCCGCCGGGTACGCCTTTGGTTATGCCCGGGGAACTCATCGGTGAGGGAGAAGCCGCATTGCTTCTTCGTTTCGGCGTAAAAAACATAAGAGTAATCAACAATTAACAGCTAATAATAAAAATGATATTCGATTACGGAGGTAAAAATGAAAATGAGAAAAATCACCGCAGTGTTCTTATGCGGGTTGCTCGGAATTTCACTGCTGTTCTCGTCATGCGGCGATTCCGGAATGGACTTCGGCGATGCTTTTGCGGGAGCGGAAGAAGAAAACCCGTACCCTCTCGACACCAAAGTCGCCGTCATTTATAACGGGAATGTAGAGTCAGACCCGCTTGTCGCAATTTTTGAAATCGCACGCAAGGAGATTGAAAAAACGCTTGGAGCTGAAACAGCATATATGGAAAATGTACTGCTTTTACAGTTTGAAGAGGCGGTTGAAAAGTGTATTGATAACGGCTACAATATAATTATCGCCGCATCGAGCAAGTTTAATTCTGCCGTTGTGTTATTGGCGAGAAAATACACTGATGTGTATTTCATCAGTTTTGGCGGCGCAGACCAGGCTCCGAACCTGGCTTCAATACAACCGCTGTTGTATCAGGCGGCTAATGTCTGCGGCTTTATTTCTGCGTACAATACCTACAATAATAAAATAGGTTTAGTGGTTGACAGCGGTATGTACAATGCTCACGGTATAGCCAACGCTTTCGCATTAGGAGCGAGAGAACTCCAGCCCTCACAGATTGAACTTTCGATTGCCTGGGCTTTGTCCACCAATTACAGCGACACACGAGCGGGAGTAATTGACCTTATTGAACAGGGATGCGATATAATCTTCATTTATCAAACAGACGAATTCGGACTCAGACTCTGCGAAGAACTCGGTGTTACGGCAGTAGGATTCGGGTATAGCGTCTCCGACATAGCCCCTGAAAACTATCTGACGGGAATGTATATGAACCTTAATACCTACATGATTGACAAAGTGCGCAACTATATGTACGGTAACATCGCCGCGTTCGGCGAAACCACACGCAGGGGTCTTCTACACGGTACAGTCGGATTAATCAGGCTTAACGAGAATATCGCCGCTCCGGGTACAAAAGACATAGCGGACGGGCTTATGGAGCATATAATGACCGAGCGTTCGACTGTTTTCGGCGGAGAGATACGCGACAGAGACAATGTTATCAGGGTGGAAAAGGGTACATCTCTGCATGTACAGCAGGTATTTTCCATAAAATGGCTTACAAATAATATTGTTACGGAGAAGAACTTTTCCGAACCGCAGACCGAGCTTATATACTCTGACCTAATAATAAAAAAATAACGGGATTTAAAAGTTATGGTTAATAATTACAAGAACGAGTTCATAAAAGTTTACAACGAAAACATAACTCGACCCGGTGCGTCTTCGCTCCTTGATTATCTTAAAAACAGTGATTTTTTTACAGCACCCGCAAGCACCCGCTATCACGGCTCTTTTGAAGGCGGATTGGTGTTGCACAGCATTAATGTTTATCATTGTTTAACAGACTATCTTGAGAGAGGTCGCGTAAAAGATATTTACAGAATGGATTATTCTGAGGAAAGCGTGGCGATTGTCGCGCTTTTGCATGACATTTGTAAAATCGACGTGTATAAAAAAAGTACCCGCAATGTCAAAAATGAGGCGACAGGCGTATGGGAAAAGGTTCCCTGTTACAATTATGAAGACAACCTGCCTTACGGACACGGGGAGAAGTCTGTATACATGATTAGCGGTTTTATGAAGCTGTCGCGTGAAGAAGCTATGGCTATACGTTGGCACATGGGGTTTTCCGGAATCGAGGATAAAAACACAATAGGCAACGCGCTTGAAAAATATCCGCTGTCATTCGCGCTGTCTGTGGCGGACATGGAAGCATCGTATTTTTTAGAGGGGGATAAATGAAAATTAAACCCATTGTAATTCTATTCGTCTCATTTATAATGTTGTTTTTTGCATCATGTACGGACAATCCCGATGAACCTGTTCGGCAGGACGATATTAACCCGCCGCAGGACGATATTAACCTGCCGCAGGACGATATTAACCCGCCGCAGGACGCCGAGAACTTAAAAGAAATAAAAGACTATCTGTGGGAAAATTTCCGTAATTTTAACATTGACGGCTCAACATCGATGACTCCGTTACACGAATCGCTTAGGATTAAATTCGGTTCCGTAGGCAGTGAGGCACGGCACAGCAGGACAGTAGACGCTTTTGATATGCTTATCAGCGGGGAGAATCATGTACTGCTCAGCGTTGATTTTGATGACGAACTTCTTGAAAAAGCCGAAGCAAGCGGTATTAAACTCGTACAAACGGCAATAACGCGGGAAGCCTTCGTATTTTTGATTAATAAAAATAACCCCGTAAAGAGCCTGACGACAGAGCAAATAAAAGGTATCTACAGCGGCGAAATAACAAATTGGAGCGAGGTCGGCGGCGACGATGCACCTATTTCGGCGTTTCAAAGAAACAGCGATTCCGGCTCGCAAATAAGAATGGTAAAGTTCATGGGCGATACACCGCTTATGGAAACAGACGTTGAGTACGTTCAGGGTATGGGCGAAATTGTTATGCGAATCGCGAGTTATGACGAGGGTAAATATTCAATCGCTTATAATATGTACACCTTTACCGAAAAGCAATATGAGAACGACGAGGTAATATTGCTTAACATAGATGGCGTAACTCCGAGCGACGATTCCATATTTGACGATTCATATCCGCTCGTTATTTACAACTATCTCTATTATGACGAGAATAATGCTCGGGTAAAAGAATTTGCAGAAAATCTGTATGCCTATCTTATGAGCGACGAGGGGCAAAAGTTAATAAGCGATTCGGGCTATGTAACGCTTAATAAAATCCACGACAGGAATGTGTTAAATAGTGAACTGCGTTATTTTATCGAATATGATTATGAAGTTCCCATTAATTTCTACAACGAAGAAAAAAGCGAGTTTTACGACACGGACGGACAAGGAAATCTTTTGGTGTATTATAACTATACCGATTATGTACTGCGCGGCTCAGACTATATAAACCACACGGGAGCGCGAGATTTCTTAACCTTAATTTTTGATTCGAGTGTTAATTTTCTTGCTCACGATGTTGATTTAATAATGTCTAATCCCGTGCATATATGGGAAGGAGTTATTACTTTTCACCCTTATGGCAATTGGTTTAATCCAACGAACATTTTCAACTTTAAGTATAATGAAGCATATTTTTACATCCTTGTATATAACATTGACGAGGATAAATATACTCTTGAGTCGGCAATCGAAAACCAAATAAAGAGCTTAATGGATAATATGCCGCAGGATTTTGTTGATTATATAAGAGATTACGAGGCGAGCGTCATTCTCGAAATAGAAAAAGAGGAACTGAGC
Organism: Oscillospiraceae bacterium; assembly: GCA_009778065.1. Lineage (GTDB taxonomy): Bacteria > Bacillota > Clostridia > Oscillospirales > Ruminococcaceae > Ruminiclostridium_E. Next base: position 30,616 of record WRKM01000025.1, on the reverse strand, counting down.
AATTTACTCTGTCGCGGTCCGGGTGATTGGAGCGAGAAAATAACCGAAGACGGTAATAGTTTTGAGTATTTTACGATTTTTAAATAAACCAAACAGGAGGGTATATACCATATGGCGACTATTAACAAGGGTTTTTTAAACCTAAAAGAAAACTATCTTTTTATTGAAATAGGCAGGAAAATCCGTGAGTATACGGACAAAAATCCTGACAAGCCTATTATAAGAATGGGCATCGGCGATGTCACTCTGCCGCTTGCGCCTGTTGTCGTAACGGCTATGCAGAAAGCCGCCGCCGAAATGGGTGTTAAGGAAACATTCAAAGGTTATGAAGACTCGGGACGCGGTTATGATTTTTTGAAAAACGCCATAGCCGGGTATTACAGCAGTTTCGGTACTAACATAGATTCCGATGAGATTTTCATAAGCGATGGCGCGAAATCAGACAGCGGAAACATTAACGACATCTTCGGCGAGGATAATACCGTACTCGTCAGTGACCCCGCATATCCCGTTTATGTTGACAGCAATGTAATGAACAATAAGCAAGTCATATTCGCCGATGCAACAGAACTTACAGGGTTTTCTCCCGTAGTTCCGAGCGGTATAAGAGCAGATTTAATATACTTATGCTCACCGAATAACCCCACAGGCGCGGTATTCACGAAATCACAGCTTAAAGAGTGGGTTGACTATGCAATTCTCAACAAAGCTATAATTATATATGATGCCGCGTATGAAGCGTTTATATCTGACCCGGATTTGCCGCGTAGTATTTTCGCAATTGAGGGTTCGAGGAAATGCGCGATTGAAATATGCTCGCTTTCAAAAACAGCCGGCTTTACGGGTACACGGCTCGGATATACTGTTATACCGAAAGAACTCGAATTTTATGACGATGGCGGCGAAAAATACAATGTCCATAAAATCTGGGCAAGGCGGCAGGGCAGTAAATTTAACGGCGTACCGTATATAATTCAACGCGGTGCAGAGGCGGTTTTTACTCCCGCCGGTATTAAACAAACCCGCGAGGCAATTAATTATTACATGGAAAACGCACGGATTATGTCGGAGACGTTCAGTTCTCTCGGAATCAGTTACACAGGCGGTAAGAACTCTCCGTATATTTGGTTTAAATGTAATATGCCGAGTTGGGATTTTTTCGATTTATTACTTTCCGAAAAACAAATTGTCGGAACACCGGGGGTAGGATTCGGGAAAAACGGAGACGGGTGGTTTAGATTAACCGCGTTCGGCACAAAAGAAAACACGCAGGAAGCTATGAAAAGGGTTCGGGAGTTGTTGGGGTAATTTTATATGTATGATATGAAGGAAATACAAGCAACGGTCAAAAGAATCGCCGCTATGTCGGACATATCAAAGGTTACTTTAGTGGGTTCATACGCACGGGGAGTTGCAACAGAGCAGAGCGACATTGACTTGGTTATTGACGGTAAAGATTTATCGGAATCATATTGGGATTTTTTATTTGAATTGGAAGATTCACTTTGCAAAAAAGTGGATTTAATGACAGTACGCGGATTAAAAAACTCATGTATTCGCGACCGTGTTTTAGCAGAGGGAATAATTTTATATGAAACATGATGTAATGCGAATTTTAATTAAACACATTGAAGAACTTTATATAATACTGGGAAAGTATAAAATCTCAAATAGAAATAATTTTGTTTCAGTCGCCGAATCGGATTTAATCTTCCAAAAAGCCATTCTTATGACCGTTGGTTATATTGGCGAGTTATCTAAAAAGGCAGATGAAAATATCAAACTATCAAACCCTGACGTCAACTGGCGAAGATTAGGGAAATCTCGAAATATAATTTTTCATGATTATGATATAGTAGACATGGAAATAATTTCATCAGTTGTATTTAAGGATATTTCAGCTCTGAAGTTAATAAAAGAAATTGACAGTAATGACATAGAAATGGCTTTAGACCTTGTCCGCGATGTGTTTTTAACTTTTGTTGCTCCGGATTATTCTACGCAAGGAAAAGACACGTTTATAAACGACTTAGAAAAACTTTCAACAGAAACTCTTTCCGGATTGAAGAGCAGAAAAATGTGGGCTTGCTATCAAGCCGGGAAAATCGTAGGTGTGATTGCGACAAGAGACAGAACCCATATTTCTCTTTTATTTACAGACAAAAAATATCATAAAAAAGGAATTGCGAAATATTTATTTAATCATTTACTTAATGAATTTAAAAATGAAACTTCTGCCAAGCAAATAACAGTTAATTCTTCTCCATATGCGGTTGAAATATATAGACGCTTAGGTTTTGAAAAAACGGGAGAACAACAAGAAAAAAACGGAATTATATCTACGCCTATGGTGTATATTTTAAACTCAAAAAAAATCTTAACGGAGGATAAATGAGCAACGTAACATACAAGTATATAAAACAAAACAGTGATGTACAGACATATATCAATCATGCGGATAAGGCTTTGGAGTCAATGGGTTACACCGAACATTCGGGTCCCCACGCCGCTATAACCGCCGATGCCGCCTATGATATATTAAAAACGCTTGATTATTCCGAACGCGAGTGTGAACTTGCGCAAATCGCAGGTTATATGCACGATATAGGTAACTGTGTAAATCGCGCTCACCACGCGCAAACAGGCGCAATCATGGCGTTAAATCTGCTTGATAAACTTGCGATGCCCGCAGAAGAAATAGCTGTTATTATTTCAGCCATCGGCAATCATGATGAGAAAAGTGCAACGCCTGTAAATCCGATAGCCGCCGCCGTGATTTTAGCCGATAAAATGGATGTACGCCGCTCGCGGGTAAGACATCCCGACGGGACATGGGACATACACGACAGAGTAAATTACGCTTGTGTACAGTCACGGTATTATTTTTCCGATGATAAGGATGAGTTATTTTTAGATTTAGTAATTGATAAGAAAATAAGCTCTATTATGGAGTATTTTGAAATTTTTCTGCAAAGAATGTCGCTCTGCCGTCGCTCGGCGCAAGCTCTCGGCATAAATTTCAGAATAGTTATAAATAACTCAAAAATTGTATGATAGTTTTGAATATAAAGAGGTATTGCTTTGAATTTTATAAACAAAGTCTGTTCATTCACGGGCTATCGCTCAAAAAAGCTGTGTGAATCACTTGGCTCTTTTGAACAGACCGAGCTCGATGAACTAAAGGATGCTATATGCGTTCAGATAACTGAATTGATAAATAGGGATTTTACCACCTTTCAATGCGGAATGGCGTTAGGTGCGGATATGATTTTTGCCGATGCGGTGCTTGAACTTAAAAAAAAGTACTCGCTCGTTAAATTTATAGCCGTGATTCCTTGTATCGGGCAGGAAAAAGCGTGGAAAGAATCGCAGCAAATTAAATACCGTCATATTCTTGAAAACGCCGATGAGGTTATATACGTAAGCGATACGGAGTATTTTGACGGCTGTATGCAAAAGCGCAACCGATACCTTGTTGACACCTGTGAGCTTCTGCTCGCCGTTTATGACGGGAAAAGAGGCGGGACTATGCAGACTGTGGAATATGCAAAAAGAGGAAATAAAAAAGTAGTTATAATAGACCCTTCTACGCTTCTTAGGGTGACTATACCGAAACAAGGACGTCTGTAATGAAACAGCTTTTTAACGACGGTTGGAAATTTAAAATGAGCGATGAGTCAGACTTTCGGGATGTAAAAATCCCGCATGACTGGCTGATTTATAATGCTTGCGAACTTTACGCTTCAGGCGTGGGCTGCTATAAAAAAGATTTTGAGGTAAAAGAAGGAGAACAAGAACTCGTTTTTTCATTAATTTTCGATGGCGTATATATGGATAGTTCTGTTTTCGTGAACGGTAAATTTGCGGGTGAGTGGAAATACGGTTACACAGCTTTTTGCATTGATATTTCTACACTCTTAAAAATCGGATTTAATGAAATTGAAGTACGGGTTAACCACGCCGCCCCAAACACACGTTGGTACAGCGGTGCGGGAATTTATCGAAACGTATGGTTGAATAAGCAAGAAAAGACGCACATAATTAATGACGGTATATACATAAGTTCTGAAAAACTTGAGCCGGGATTTTGGATACTTCATGTTCAAACCGAGTATGAAGGTGTACCTGATTCCGTCCGCCATACGCTGACCGATGCTGACGGAAAAATAATAAATGTTTTTGAAACCGTATCTGTAATAATTGAGAACCCGTATTTATGGGACATTGAAAACCCTCATGTTTACAGATTAAAAACAGAGCTTATTGAGAACAATAAAACCGTAGACACAGAAATAAACCCCGTAGGTTTTCGCGAGGTTGTATTTTCGCCGTCAGAGGGATTTATTCTAAACGGCAGAAAAATGAAAATGCACGGCGTTTGCCTTCATCATGATTTGGGTGCGTTCGGAGCGGCTTTTGACAAGGATGCGGCACGCAGGCAACTCGAAATAATGCGCGAAATGGGAGTAAACGCCATACGCATAAGCCATAATCCTCCGGCTCGCGAGTACATCGATATTTGCGATGAAATGGGTTTATTAGTGATTGACGAGGCTTTCGATATGTGGGAGCTACCCAAAAACAAAAATGACTACGCCCGATTTTTTAAGGACTGGCATATAAAAGATACCGCTTCTTGGGTTCGCCGTGACAGAAATCACCCCTCGGTAATAATGTGGAGCATAGGTAACGAAATATACGACACACACAAAGACGAGAAGGGTCTCAAAATCGCTGAAATCCTACGTGATGAGGTTTTAAAGCATGACCCGAGAATGAACGCGCAGGTCACAATAGCCTCTAATTTTATGCCCTTCCCAAACGCACAAAAAGTCGCAGACGAGATTAAATCAGCAGGCTACAATTATGCAGAAAACTTGTACGACTTACACCATGAAGAGCATCCCGACTGGTTTATATACGGGAGCGAAACCGCCTCCGCCGTGCGTTCACGAGGGATTTACCGTTTCCCTGCCGAGATGCCCGTGCTGAGTTTTGAGGATATGCAGTGTTCGGATTTGGGTAATTCTGTAGTGGGTTGGGGCAGAACTTCCGAAAGTGCGTGGATTATGGACAGGGACAGAGGTTATTGCGGCGGTCAGTTTATCTGGACGGGTATGGATTATATCGGAGAGCCGACGCCATATCCTGCGAAAAACTCATACTTCGGTGCAGTCGATACCGCAGGATTCCCCAAAGCCGCTTTTTATTTCTACAGAGCGGTATGGAACAAAACCGCACCGCCTTTTATTAAACTCTTTCCCCACTGGGACTGGAATGAGGGACAAATAATTGATGTAATTGCCTATTCTAATATGGAAGAAGCCGAGTTATTTTTAAATAATAAATCGCTCGGCAGACAGAAAATAGACCTCAAAAAAGGACAGACACTGCATTTTTCGTGGAAGGTTATATACGAAAAAGGCGAGCTTTTAATAAACGCCTATGACAAGGACGGTAATATTACCGCACACGATAAAAAAGTCAGTTTCGGTGAAGTTTCACACCTGTTATACGACACACAGACTTTCGGAGTTCTGCATTTTATAAGGATTTATGCCGTTGATGAGGATGGAGAGTTTGTTGAAAACGCAAGAAATAGGGTGTTTGTTGAAATAACAGGCGAGAACACGGAGCTTATTGGTCTTGACAATGGCGACAGTACTGATTATGACAGCTATAAGGGAACCTCAAAACGGCTTTTCGGCGGGTTACTGTTGGCGATAGTTAAAGGTGATATAGAGAGAATAAAATTTAATATGTCTAAAGACGAGATTCCGCTTAGAAAGGCGGAACTCTCAGCGGCAAATTTAATAATTAATAAAGACAATAATACGGTGAGAATAGACGTAAAACTCCTGCCCGAAAATACCGATTATCGAGAGCTTGCATGGAAATGTGTACTTGATACAGGCGCGGTTGCCGGGAACGCTTCTGTTAAAGGTGACGAATCGGGGGCAGTCGTAACCGCAACGGGAGACGGAAAATTCAAGGTTCGCGCCGTCTGTAATAACGGTAAACCCCATCCTGAAATAATAAGCGAGCTTGATTTTACTGTGGCAGGGCTTGGAGATGCGTTCAAAAATCCGTATGAATTTATTCATGCGGGGCGTTACGACATAAGTTATGCCCCTCTTAAAATAATCGAACGCGGTTCTGTCTCGGGTGTTAATAACGCGAAGACTTTAATAGGCTTTAAAAACTTAGATTTCGGCAGAACGGGGGCGGATTCTCTGCGTCTCTATCTCGGTACTACCTCATATTTCGATGAGGTTTTAGTCGAACTTCATATAGGCAATTTAAAAGAAGAAAATTCCCGTCTGCTTGAAGTTTTGAGTTTTCCGAGAAACAATCTTCATTATGATTTTTCGCCATTTGACTTTAAACTTTGTGAAAAGATTTCGGGCAAAAAAGACATCTGCTTCACAGTAGACAGAAGGTGCGTTTTCGGCGGTTTTGAGTTCTTAAATGAACGGGCGTTTAATATAATATATGCCTGTGAAAATGATGAAATATACGGCGACAATTACGAAGTAAATGACAAAAAAATCGAGAACATCGGTAATAATGTCATAATGAAATTCAACGCGCTTAATCTCGGCGGCAAAAGCGTCGGAGGAATCATTATCAGCGGCTTCGCGCCTAAAGGGAACTCAATTTCATTGAAGTTGAACGAGAGAACAATACTGCTTGAATTCGACAAGAGCGACAATTATATAACACAGAGATTTGACATTGAGGCTCTCCCAGACGTCTGTGACGCGAGTTTTATTTTTCTGCCGGGCAGTGATTTTAATTTTGAGTGGTTTAGGTTCGATAATAAATAATAAAACGAGGTGATTTCATGCTTGAATATGATGAAATAAGAGCCGAGCTTTTAAGCTTAAAGCCCGAAATAAACGAGCTTTCGGAGGCTTTAGGGCTGTCTAAAATGGAAAAAGAAATAGCCGAGCTTGACGAGCTTACTATATCGCCTGATTTTTGGGGCGATGCTGAGAACGCACGCGCGGTAAACATAAGGCTCGGCAGTCTCAAAAATACCCGCGAGTCCTTTTTAAAACTTAAAGGCGACTATGAGGATGTGCAGACGATGATTGAGCTTGCGGAGGAAGAAGGGGATGCTTCACTGCTGTCGGAGATTAAAGAAACCGCCGAAAAAGTAAAAGCCGCGCTGTTAACTCAAAAGCTCACAACACTGCTTTCCGGCGAATATGACGGTAAAAATGCGATTTTAACTCTACACGCGGGTGCAGGCGGAACGGAGGCAATGGACTGGGTAGAAATGTTGTATCGTATGTACACCCGTTGGGCAGAGCGGCATGACTTTAAATACGAGTTGCTTGATTATCTTGACGGAGAAGAAGCGGGTATAAAAAGCGCGTCTATGCTGATACAGGGTACAAATGTTTACGGTCTTCTTAAATCCGAGCACGGGGTTCACAGGCTTGTACGGGTTTCGCCTTTCGATTCTTCGGGGCGGCGGCATACGAGTTTTGCGAGCCTTGAGGTTATGCCCGAAATAGATGAAGACGTACATGTTGAAATAAACGAGGACGATATAGAGGTCGTTGCCTACCGCGCAAGCGGCGCAGGCGGTCAAAAGGTAAATAAAACAAGCTCCGCCGTGCGAATTACACATAAACCAACCGGTATAGTTTGTTCCTGCCAGACGCAAAGAAGCCAGGCTCAAAACCGCGAATACGCCATGCGCATGTTAAAATCAAAGCTGATAGAAATAAAAGAGCGCGAACATTTAGACAAAGTTTCGGATATAAAAGGTGAACAGCTTCAAATCGCATGGGGGGCGCAAATCCGTTCATATGTCTTTATGCCGTACACAATGGCGAAAGACCACAGGACGGGGTTTGAAGTCGGAAATGTAAATGCGGTCATGGACGGGGATTTAGACGGATTTATAAATGCCTTTTTAAAAGCAAAGAGCTTGGAGAAAAATTTTGGTGAGTAAAATTTATCGAGACGGCATTTATATTTTAATTCTCTTATTGCAGCAACTGCAAAACATTCTGCGGAGCATGATTCGCTTGTGCTAACATTGTTTGCGCTACTTGTTGCAGAATACTGTGTTTAATATGTTCAACCTTCATTGCCGCCATATCGGTATCACGTATTTGGCTTTCGGAAGCAAGCAAATTCTCGCTTGTTGTAGTTAAATTATTTACCGTATATTCAAGACGATTCTGCATCGAACCAAGCGAAGCCCTCTGCTGTGAAACAACACTAATTGCTCCCTCAATTTTATTAATAGAATTTTGAGCGTTTTCAATTGTTGTAATATTAATATCGGACACCCCGATTGACGCAGAACTCATATCGTTGATATGAACATATACCCTCTGCTCAACAGAATTATTCGCACCGACTTGAAGAACAATCCCTCTATCATAACGAATATTATTATGCCCTAAACCCGACTCAAAACCGACGCCTTTACCGTCTGACGTCCCTATCTTTATGGTTTCGGTAGAATAGTCGAAAAATCCTGCATCAAAATGTGTTTGTGAATCGTAAATACCACCATAGAAATTATATGTTAATTCAGTTGCGGAATTGGAATTCACATAAATTAACCATTCCCCGTCAAAAGCTGAATCACGAGTAAAGTTATTATAATTGTATGTTCCCGCTAAAGCGTTATAATACACGCCCGGTGATATAAGAAATTGTACTCCGTATCCGGCACTGTTGTCATGCCGTATAAGTGTAACACATCCAAACCCCGCGATATTTAAAACATACTCCGGCTCGCCGGGCTTCCAGTTAACGGGAAATCTTGTATCGTTAGTCGATATATGAAATTCTTGACCGTTCGGTGCAACAAATGTTGCGGTAAAATGCGATGTGTAAGGGTTTTTTTCGACAAAATCAAAATAATATGCGGATAGATTATTACTGTCTATCCATGGTCTGTTTATAAAATTCATATATCCGATTAAAACATCTTCACCGCCTAATATGCTTATCTGATGGAAACCATCGTAAAAACCATATGTTGAGTTAGACGAAACAAACGGCGGCACACGAATAGGCGGTCCGGTTATAACTTCCATTTCCTTGTAATTACCGTCACTGCCATCTGTTACTGCGCCGCTTGTGCCGCTCCCTGTTGTAACTGCTGTTTTTGTGAAATAAGCAGTTGTAAAGCCATTTGGGGCAGTGGTATCATACATTTCAACAGTATAATCAAAGCCCGCTTGACGAAGTAAATGTTCAATATCTTGATTTGTGTACTCTGTTCCCGTAGCAAGGTGTAATGAGATTTTCGCCCCCGATGTCCCTCTGTTGGCAGGGGTATCGACGACTACTTTTTCTTTGCCGGGTTCTGTGTCTGTCACTATTTTTATTTCCGAAAATAACCCGAAAGTGTCTTTATGAGAGCCGTATTGATTGGCTGTAAGACGCATTTTTTCGGCGTAACCCTCTGTTTCGTTCGGATTAGAAAAACAAAGCGGTAATAAATCAACAATAATGTTCTGGCGTACTCCCGCAACGGTGGATGTGATTGTGGTGTTTGCCGCACGAATAACACCGGTATCTGACCTATAATCAACGCTTGCCGTTGCGTTTTGATTTTGCTCTGTAACATTTGCGTTTTTAATAATTTCGTTTATTTGATTATCGGTATATCTACCGTTTTGAGCGAGGTTAATTGTTAATTGCTTTCCTGTTGAATCCCAAAACGCATTTTCTCCGCCTAAACCGCTTGAATTAGTTGTAAAACGTAAGGAAACGCCCACAACACTCGAAGCAACGGAAATATATTGATTAAAAGTAGCGTTGAATTGATATGAGCCATATGTTGCGCCGTATTCTCCATAGAGCGAGCCGCTTAAATTGGCGGAATTACCGAATCCCGCACTGCCGTCAAGCAGTTTTATTCCGTTAAACTCTGTTGCTTCTGCGATTCTGTCGATTTCGGTTTTAATATTATCGACTTCCATTTGTAAATATCTGCGTTCTTCATCTGTGTATGTGGCGTTTGCCGCTTGCACGCTTATTTCTTTGAGTCGACCTAACATTGCATGGATTTCATCTAACGCGCCTTCAGCCGTTTGAATAAGAGTGATTCCGTCATTAGCATTGCGAATTGCCTGCCCTAATCCCCTGATTTGTGAACGCATTTTTTCGGAAACAACGAGTCCCGCCGCATCATCAGACGAGCGGTTTATTCGGAAACCCGAAGAAAGCTTTTCGGTTGATTTCTTTACGCCTTTTGTATTCTTTACTAATCTATTGTTAGCGTTAATGGCGTTTAGATTGTTTTGAATAACCACGTCTCTTACCTCAGTTTAATAAATAACGACAACATTTCCGACATCATATGCAACATTCTAAAATCACCTACCCACCTCGTTACTCATTTCCTTTTTTAGCATAATAACAAAAAGCATAAAAAGTCAAGTGGCATCCGAGAGGATTATAGCAGTCACTTCTTTTTATGCTTATTATATAACAGGCTTATTCATAAAGTCAATAACAATGTCGAGTTTGGTGTCATTTTTGTCGAGTTTGGTAATCGGATTCCTTTTTTATGTGTTCTTGGAGGTCATATAATTTCTTTTTTAATCGGATATCAGCGATAAAAAAGCCTTTTCTCTCGCTGAAATTTTGTAATCCGTCATATTTATTTACTATCCGTGATACGGAATAAAGCCCTATTCCGTGGTTTGTTTTGTCTTTCTTAGTTGTTTTGAGTTGCTTATTGGTTTCGAGAATCGATTGAGATATTCTGTTTTTCACCGAAAAGCAAAGATAATTCTCTGCTTCTTTGATTATTAGGCTAATTTTAGGATTGTTAATATTAAGACTCGCTTCAATAGCGTTATCAAGAAGATTCGATAGCAGGACACAAATATCAATCGTATCAAATTCGTTGAATCCCGTTTCGATTTCTAATTTTATATCAATATTATTAGCGCGGCAACGACCGATTTTGAAATTTAAAACACCGTTGATTGCACTGTTTTCAATTGAAATATATTTAAAAATACTTGTTTCGTATTCTTTGAGTAATTTAAGAATATAAGCTTTCGCCTCATCGTATTTTTTCTCTTCCAATGTTCCTAAAAGGCTTATAAAATGGTGTTTTATATCGTGTTCTGCTTTTTTTATTTCCTTGCTTAAATCGCCGGCATCTTTAATCATATCCTTTTGTTCAGAAATTTGCATTTCTTGTAAAGCTATTTTTAATTTATTTTTATTTTCTCTTGAAATTCGTCTTGTCATACTAAAAATAAAAATATTTATAGCAATTACACAAATAGTGGAGATTAAATTAAGTAGTGTTTGATTTCTTCCGATTTGAATCTCAATGTTTACAATAATAATAGAAGTTGATAAAACAAACAGAGTGCTAACCGCAATCAATTCAGATTTTCTTAAATCGAGTTCATCTTTTTTAAATATATATAAAAAGATTCTTGTAAGAATAAAGAAAGAAAATTTTGTTATAAATAAAGCTAAAATTCTGACAGAACTTTCAGGTGACATAAATTCGGTATGGTTCTCCTGAAAAAGGATAGAGAAAAAGTATGCAGTTGAGACATTTATACAAATCATTATAGTAAAAAGCAAAAATGTTGTTAATAGCTTGTAAAGCCTTACGCCCTTTAAACATTGTATTCCATATAAAACAAAGACTCCTATTGTTATGAAAGCCAACCAACCCTCAAAAATCATAAAATAATTAAGAAATGAAACATAAGCAGTGGAAAGCACTAAAGCAATAAGGAAGAAAAGATGTTTTTTAAAACCCTGATATTTGTATCGGAATAACTTACCTAAAAACTCAAGGATAATGACATTCTCTATAATAGTTGCCGATAACTCTGTAAAATATTTGATTATATCCATCACACCATCCTTGAGAAAAATTGAAAACTGTTCTTGACAGATTGAATTTTACCCCTGCTTAAAGGTAATTGTTTGCAATTGTGTAAGATTACTGCGCTTTTTTCAATAGAGTGTATGTATTTATAGTTAACAAGATACCGTACATGTACACGAATAAATCCGTAAACTGCATATTCTGATTCAATATCGGATAGGCTTTTACGAACCAACTCTCTACTGTTCTGAGTGTAAATATTAACATAATGGTCATCACTTTGCATATATATGACATCATTTATACTAATCCTCTTTTCGACCCCCGAATCACGAATGAACAAAAAATTACGCTTCTGATTGAGATGTTCAACAAAAACTTCGATTATTTCTTCGATTTCTTCCTCAATATGCTTTTTTCGTACAAAACCCAAAGCTTTGAACCTGAAAGCTTTGTAAACAAGTTCATCATGGTTTGTGACGAACACAATTTCCGAAATGCAGTTTTGCTCATTTATTTTAGTTGCCGCCTCCATTCCGTTAATTTGCGGCATATCTATGTCGAGGAAAATAACATCAAAAGGAAATTTTTTGTTTTCCCGCAGCAACGCTTCGGCATCGATAAAAGTTTTAATGTTATAACTGATATTCATTTTATCAAAAATGATTTTAACACTTTTGCTGATAAGCTTGACGTCAGACTCGCAATCGTCACAAATTGCTATTTTAATCATGTCCCACCTCGTTACTCATTTCTTTTTAACATTATAACAGGTAAAAAATAAAAAGTCAAGTCATCCGAAGAAATCATGACAATTACCTCTTTCCATGCTCATTATTAAGTTTAACAACTTGGCTTTATGATGTCAAGTGATTTGGCACAAGATGCTAATCTTAGGCACGAAATGCAAAAGCAACCCGAAATAATGTCAGAGTTGCTGTTAAACCTATATAGTTTAGTTTACTTTTTACTCAAAGTGACTGTACAGCAGAAAAAATTATCCTCTTCATAAAAGTCACATTGTCCATCGTATTTTGTTGCTACAGAACGAATAATTTTCGTTCCGTAGCCATGATTTTCTTTGTCGCTTTTTGTTGTCATCAAATCGGGATTGCTTGTAAAAACCGAATCAAATACAGTATTTTTCATGCTAAAAGTGTATCGTAAGTCGTTAGAAGAAATTTTAAGATAAATTTGCTTTCTGACGTTTTCGTTTTTCATCTTGACACAAGCAGTTATGGCATTTTCAAACATATTGCTTAACAAATCACATAAATCGCTGTCATCTATACCCGAAAAATCAGAAACGGATAAGCATGACACCTGTATTCCCAGTGTCTTTGCCAAAGTAACTTTTATGTTAATAATTGCATTTACAATATCATTATTTGTTTCGATATAAGAGTTTATGGAATTTATTCTATCTATATTCTGTTCAATATGATGTAGTGCTTTTTCTGTGTTATTATCAAGCAATAAGGCATATATAACGGCATAATTATTTTTGAAGTCATGTTTTAATTTCATAATTGTTTCGTATTCAAGTTTTGCGTTACTAATATACTGCTGTTCATATGCTTGCTGAAATTTCAACAACTCATTTTCTTTCACCGCAATGTTCTTAGCACTTAGATTTACAACTAAATAATAAGTAACAAGATTCATGACCGCAAGCCCTATAATAGACAGCACTATGAACTTTCGGTCTCTGTCAATTATATCGTCCAAGGCAATAAGATTAAGGAATAATGCAATAACTATACTTATTATAAGAATTGTGAATATTAAAAGCCATTCCGATTTGTATAAATTACATTTTTTCTTCAACGAGTTTAATGTCGTCAGTAAAAAATACGCTATAAAAAGCTGAACGGTAAGTAAGCAAGCAAATCTATAGAAATTAGGCGTGGCTAATAGTAATTCTGATAACGATTTATTAGATAAAACCGAGAAGAAGTTGATAAAGAAACTTGAAACTATTGCAATTATCACAAATGGAAATAACGATGCGAATAACTTCCTCAATAATGAACCCTCTAAAAATATAAGAGTATATAAAAAGACGAGGACAACAAACATCATAAAACCGAAACTTTCAAATACGATAACAGAATTCATAATTGTAATAATAATTGCCAAAACAATACCGCAAACCACCCCTGAAGATTTATGATAATCTTTCGTTTCGTCTCTCCTCAAAAAACTAAACGTAAAATATGATATAATAATTCCTTGATACAAATTGACTAATATCTCAAACATATTCCATAAAACTACACTCATGGATTTGTCCTCAAATACAGAATATATTTTTCTTCTGCTTCTTTCTTATATTTTCTGCTCATAGGAAGTTTAGGAAAAGGTCTGTCAATGTCTAACACGATTTCTTCTTTACTCATGCTTATTTCTTTTATATATCGCATATTAACCAAAAATTGCTTGTGTATTCGTGCAAAATGATATGCTGAATATTTTAACTCTTCATCTCTCATATTTTCCCGAATTTGAAATGGCGACACCCTTTTCGATGTATGATATTTGATGTAATGCCTATTACTCTCTAAGTAAAAAATATCTCTGATGAATATTACGTGTTTTATCTTATTTTCATCTTCAAGAATTATTTTGTCATTTTGCCTCATATGGAGCATTAATTTTTTCACTACACCAAGCATATTTTGTTTAAAAATTTCGTTATACTCATTTTTTTGAATAAAGTGAAAAGGGCGAAAGTCGAAACTTTCATACACCATTTCGCAGTGACTTGTTACAAAAATAATAAAGCTGTTACAAAAATTATCACGGAGTTTTTGTGCTACATTGAAGCCTGTCATTTCCGGCATATCAATATCCAAAAAAATCACGTCAAACTTTTCGTTATCGTGAGAATCAATTAAACTACCCCCGCTTGCGAAAGAATGTATACCAACCTCGTGGTTTTGTTGTGTGAAAAACTCTTCAAGAATTTTTTTGATATTCTCTAATGCAGTTGAATTATCATCACAAATCGCTATTTTAATCATGTTCCCACCTCGTTACTCATTTCTTTTTTTAGCATTATAACAAAAAGGGCATAAAAAGTCAAGCGGTAACCGCAAAAAGCCTGTATTCAACAGGGATTTATATATTTTATTATAAAATGCTTGCTTTTTGCAAATAATAATGATATAATATGATTATAATAATATCAACAGGAAGGAGAATTTATATGTTAATTAAACCATCAACTGCGCTTCGTAATGAATACAATACTATTTCCGCATTGTGCAAGGAAAGGCAAGAGCCTGTCTTTCTAACCAAAAATGGTGAGGGAGATTTAGTTCTCATGAGCATTGAAGCGTATAAATACCGCGAAGAAATGTTGGATTTAAGGGAAAAATTACTCTCTGCCGAAGCAGGCAGGCTTTCCGGTGCAAAAACCTATACAATAACAGAAGTCAGCGAAAGGTTAAAGGGTTTGATTGATGGAAGTGTATGATGTAAAATTCCTTCAAGAAGCGTTGGACGATTTAGAAGAAATTGTTTTATTTATAGCACAAAACAGCAAAGCTTCTGCGCTTCGTATGCACGACAAAATTATATTAAAAGCCAACGACTTAACTACTTTTCCGAAGCGCGGGCGTCTTGTTCCGGATAAGAAAATGAACACTTTAGGTTTCAGAATGTTGGGAATTAAACCCTACATAGCTTTTTATCGTATAATTGACCACGATATTTTTATCTACCGCGTAATTCATGGCATGAGTAATTATCCTTTACTGTATGAGAAAATAGCAGAGCTTGCGGAAGACGATTGATTATTCAAAAATAATCAAATCATTTGCGCCGGCAAAGTCCAAACATTCTCGGTAAGCGGAAGCACCTCCTTAGCGAGACAGATAACCGCGCCTATTCCGGCTTTTTTTGACGGAATATTATTAATCAGGCGAAATGCTTTAACCATAGACTTGTTTGGGTCGCTCGTTGTTTTAATTTCAACGGGATAAAGCTCATCGCCGTTTTCTACAAGCAGGTCGATTTCATTTTTGTCGGTGTCACGGTAATAATACAGCGGCGGCTTTACAATACCGTCGTTATAATAGCTTTTAAGCACTTCCGCAAACACAAAACTCTCGAAGATATGCCCCCACATCGCGCCGTTTGATAACTGTTCGGGTGTATTCCAACCAAGCAACCAACACGCAAGCCCTGTGTCCAAAAAATAAAGCTTCGGGGCTTTAATTAATCGCTTGTTAAAATTATTATAATACGGCTCTAAGAGGTAGATGAGTCCGCTTGATTCCAAGACAGACAGCCACGCGCTGATTGTCTTGTTGTCTTTTCCGCAGGTTTCGGCGAGGGTGTTTTTATTCAGCATCTCGCCCGTCAGAGAGGCACAGGCTCTGACAAACTTTATAAACGCCGATTCGTCTTTAATATTTAATGCGTCTTTTATGTCTTTCTCAATATAGGTCTGGAAATAAGAACTGTAAAAATCCGACCAATCGTGCAGGCTACTTTCTGTTTCATGCAATTCGGGGAAAAAGCCTTTGTGAATGTATGAAACAACCTGCTCAAAATTAAGGCTTGACACAGGTTTTTCGGCAGGTGAAAAAGCAGGCATAAAAGGTTTTCTGTATTCGCGTTGTTCAAGCTCACGTAAAGATAATCCGAGCATTTTTATTACTCCTGCACGCCCCGCAAGACTCTCGCTGACGTTCTTCATAAGCTTCATACTCTGCGAGCCTGTGAGGTAAAACTGCCCTTTAGTCTTATCCTCATCGACAATGTCTTTTATATAATCAAAAAGCTCCGCCGCCTTTTGTATCTCGTCTACAATCACGGGCGGCTTGTTCATATCAAAGAAAATCGACGGATTTTCTTTCGCGCTCTCACGCACGAGAGGTCGGCTGAGAGATATATAATTAATGTCCTTGTAGACTTCTTTGAGCATGGTTGATTTCCCTACCTGCCTTGCACCCGTTAGGACGATGACGGGTTTGCGTTTTGCTATGCGGGTTATGACGGGTTCGATGTGTCTTGAGTAATACATGGCGACCTCATTATTCCGATAATTTGGAGTTTAATTCCATTATAACAGACTAATTTAAAGATGTCAAGGGTTTTATTTAAACTATATTTTTTATATTTTTTAGTCGCCGCCGTGTACGTTTAATATTTAATTGACATTGTAATTTTTATATGCTATAATTCTTGTAAAAGTAAAAAAATGACAAATCCTGCCATTTTGCAAAAGGGGACAACTTAGTTTCAAAGAGGATAATTTTAATGAACAATACCGAAAAATCCGTTGTCAACTACGGCGAAAAGTACGACATCTTCCTGTCTTATCGGCGGGACGGCGGCGAAGCTATGGCTATCCTACTGCACGACCGCTTGACCCAAAAAGGCTATAAAGTTTTCCTCGACATAGAAAACCTAAATTCCGGAAGCTTCAACACGCGGCTTTTCGATATAATCGACAACTGCACGGATTTTCTGCTCATATGCTCCAAAGACAGCCTTGAGCGTTGCAATAATGAGGACGACTGGGTGCGAATGGAAATCGCACATGCGCTGAACAAGGGCAAAAATATAGTCCCCGTGATGTTGCGAAATTTTGAATTTCCCGATGAACTACCCGCAGATATAGAAGCGATTCGTGTGCAAAACGGCGTAAACGCTAACAGCCACGAGTATTTTGATGCGGCGATTGACAGATTAGCAGAAAAATTCTTGAAATCCGTACCACTTTTGAGTATCCCCGAAATGTCGGAGCGGCTCAGGGAGCTTATCAGCCAAAGCCCTTCCGATTCCGTCAAGCCGAAAAAGCGGAAAACAAAGACTGTAACGGCGATTTTCGTTGCGTTTGTTGTTATTGTAATAATCGCCGTTGTCTTTAATACTTTCTATGTTTCCAAAGAAGAAACAGCGGAAATTATGATTTTCAACAACACAGATGATTCTATCCAAAGTATTTACATGAAACGCTCTGATACAGGCGATTGGGGCGATAATATAATCAGCACAAACCCGCTTATCCCCGGCGAAAGTGCAGTTGTTATTATTCCGCAGAAAGAAACCGAGCTAATCTACACATGGGATATGCAGTGTATATTTCAACTCGATGAAATAACTCGTACTTACAAGCTCGAAGCCTTTTCCGTGTATGAGATTGAGAGCATTGAGATTTACACCGACCAAGACGGCGAATTAGCGCGGACTTTCCACCATTTTGCGGCGGTGAAATAAAAAAATCGTAAAAAAATAAAATATTTAAAAATTTTTTAGATATTTTCCCTTTTTTGCAGTCTTAATTAATAGAGGATTATTTTTTTAAAGGAGATATTTCAAACTATGGATAACAAAAACCTTACCCAAATCGTAGAAGCGGCACGAAAAGGCGACAGCGAAGCCTTTGAAGCCCTGTACAACCACCACGCTCAGGCGGTTTATTTCCTCGCACTGAAGCTGATGAAAAGCAAAACCGATGCAGAGGATATTACCCAAGAGGCGTTTTTAGCGGCATTTCGGAATATCGGGGACTTGAAAGAACCCGAAGCGT
Source organism: Oscillospiraceae bacterium (assembly GCA_009778065.1). Taxonomy (GTDB): domain Bacteria; phylum Bacillota; class Clostridia; order Oscillospirales; family Ruminococcaceae; genus Ruminiclostridium_E. The sequence goes on along the minus strand of WRKM01000025.1, from coordinate 12,227 downwards.
TTTCGGCATGGCTCAACCGAATTACTGTGAACCTTTGTACCGATACGCTCAAGAAGGCAAATCTGCTCACCACCGTTACGCTTGAGGAGGTCGCGGAAACGGAATTTATCGAGGAAAACGACCGAAAACTGCTCCCCGAATCAAGGCTTGATGACGAGGAAACGGTGCGGATTATAATCGAAACCATCGACAATTTACCGCTACCGCAGAAAATCTGCGTCTATTATTATTACTACGAGGGGATGTCGGTCAGGGAAATCGCGGCGCAGTTGGCTATACAGGAAACCACTGTGCGAAACCGTCTTGCGCTTGCCCGTGACAAAATCCGTAAGGCGTTGGAAGCGCTCGAAAAAGACGAGGGCTTGAAGTTATGGGTTGCGTTTCCGTTTCTTCTTGTACCCGTGTTAAAGCTTGCCATGAAAAATACACAAGCACCGCAGACACTTTTATCAAATATCGTTGGAAGTCTGAGCATCACGGCAAGCGCGGCGACAGCGGCAGAAGCCGCTACAGCCGGAACTGCTGCTGTCACCGAAGCCGCTACAGTCGGAACTGCTGCTGTCACCGAAGCCGCTACAGTCGGAACTGCTGTAGTGACCGAAACCGCAACGGCGGGAACCGCGACTGCTGTAACTACTTCTGCAATGGGCGCCGGGAAAATCATTGCCGCCTGTGTAGCCGGGGTTGTTGTAACAACCGGTATTGTCACGGCGGTCGTCTTGTCCGGCGGCGGGGACAGGGAAGTCACGCCTCCCCCTGAACCGGCGACAAACGAATACGTCGGTTATTTAAACATTGATTTAAAAGAACAACAAATAACCGATGAAATGCTTGCTGAAATGGTAATAAGCGGGGAAATACCGCAGGATGTGACGAACTTAAACTTATCACAAAACCTAATTACCGATATTTCGCCGCTTTCGGAACTCGTACACTTAAGAAATCTAAATCTAAACAATAATAAAATCGATGATTTATCGCCGCTCGCGGGAATGAAAGGTTTAACACATTTAGATTTGCATTATAATCATTACATCGTTGATATATCGCCGCTTTCGGGGCTTGTGAATTTAACCGATTTAGATTTGTATAATAATCAAATTAACGACATATCGCCACTTTCGGGACTCGTAAATTTAACAAGGTTAAATCTGTTTATGAATCAAATAGAAGACATATCACCGCTCGAAGGGCTTGTGAATTTAGAAAACTTATCTGTAGCACACAACCACCACATTACAGATATTTCGCCGCTTTCGGGGCTGACGAATTTAACAAATTTAGCTTTGATGACTAATCAAATAAGCGACCTATCGCCGCTTTCGGGACTCGTGAACTTAACATATTTAGCTTTAACGAACAATCCTATAACCGACGCATCTATACCGCCGCTTTTAAACCTCGTGAATTTAAAACAGTTACATTTGGCAGAAACCGAAATTACAGATGTATCGCCATTTTCGGCTCTTGTGAATTTAGAAAGTTTAAATATAAGCAAGAACCCAATAGACGAAAGCGATATAGCCGCACTTCAAGCGGCTTTGCCCGAATGTTTGATACGTTACTAATTTCCTGCTGTACATGGCAACAAATTAGTCATAAAAGCCTCTTAGCGGCTTTAAAAGGAGATATTTCAAAACATGGAGAAAACCGTAGAAGCGGCGCGAAAAGGCGACAGCGAAGCCTTTGAAACCCTGTACAACGGACATGCGCAGAAGGAGTATTTGCCTATGAAAAACGGAGAAAAGTACGACATCTTCCTGTCTTATCGGCGGGACGGCGGCGAAGCTATGGCAATACTCCTGCACGACCGCCTGTCCCAAAGAGGCTATAAAGTTTTCCTTGACATAGAAAACCTAAATTCCGGAAGCTTCAACACGCGGCTTCTCGATATAATCGACAACTGCACGGATTTTCTGCTCATATGCTCCAAAGACAGCTTTGAGCGTTGCAATAATGAGGGCGATTGGGTGCGAATGGAAATAGCACACGCGCTGAGTAAAGGTAAAAACATAGTCCCCGTGATGTTGCGAAATTTTGAATTTCCCGACGAACTACCCGCAGATATAGAAGCAATCCGTGTTCAAAACGGCGTAAACGCTAACAGTCACGAGTATTTTGATGCGGCTGTTGACAGGCTGACCGATAAGTTTTTAATAAGTAAGCCGATGTCGGAGGTAATTCATGCCCCGGTGAAAAAGAAGAAAACCCTGCCTTTAATTATTGGCGGGGCGGCAGGGGTTTTGGCTTTGGTTGTTTTTGTATTTGTTACAAATTTTGGCGGCGGCAGAAGTGACCCGAATTATAACAATCAAAGCAGTAGTGATATAGTAGGGATAACCGCCGCTGACATTGACGGTATGTGGGAATTAATAGGCTTTTATGACTCGGCAGATGACTACAGCTGGATTTCGGTTGATGAATTTATAGGCTTTTTATCATTTTCGCAATCGCGCGGCGGGTTTTATGACAGCAGTGGGTTAGTAGATTCTGCCGCAGGGGAGATGAGTGCAGGCGATTTTTCAGTCGGCGCGAACGACAGAATTATTTTTACTCTTGAAAACGGCTCGATGACGTCCGCCTATATTTTCTTTGATGCGGACGGAGATTTGTGTATACAAATGAGCGATAGTGATTTAATTTTTGTTTATCGGTTTGAGGAGGAGTGAGGGAATTTAATTTTGATGAGTTGATAGAACAGAAAAACCGCTGAATTACGAGGAAATTCGGCGGTTTATTTTTTGGATTAGTGTTGACATCCTTATGTTATTCGGTTATAATAAAATTATAGTTTAGATTTAACGGTTTAATGGAGGTGCTTTGAATGTATATAAAAAGAGCTTTAGAAAAAAGAATACTAACCGCTGACAAGCAGTTCAGGGCTTTAATAGTAACCGGTCCCAGACAGGTGGGAAAAACTACACTGCTTAAACACTTAGCCGAAGAGGGAAGCCGTTATAGAGAGTACATTACTCTTGACGACCCCGTGGAAAGAGAAATGGCAGTGAGAGAACCGGTGATATTTATGGCACGTCACAAGCCGCCTGTCATTATTGACGAAATTCAGTATGCTCCAAATCTTCTTCCGTATATTAAGATGTATGTGGACGAACACAAAAACGAGGGTGATTTTTGGCTGACAGGCTCACAAAAGTTTCATTTGATGAAGAATGTATCCGAAAGCCTTGCAGGGCGGCTTGCTGTCATAGAGATGTATGGATTGTCGCATAGTGAGATTGAGGGAGTGGAGAGCGAACCTTTCGTCTGCGACCATACGGTGATGGACGAGCGTAATAAAGTACGCACGCCCCAAGGTTTGACCGATGTATACGAGCGTATCTTCAGAGGCTCTATGCCGGAAGCTTATTTAGGGAACTTTAACAGAAAAGAATTCTATTCCGGCTATGTCAACACTTATTTGCAAAGGGACATCAGAGACCTCACACAAGTAGCGGACGAGCTTGATTTTCTTAGGTTTATGACAGCTTGCGCCGCACGGACAAGCGAGATGGTAAACTACGCCGACCTTGCTAAAGATGTTGGTATCAGCGAGCCTACCGCCAAGCATTGGCTGTCATTATTAGTGTCAAGTGGAATCGTGGCGTTGGTTGAGCCTTATTTTAACAACACATTGAAAAGAGCAATAAAGACGCCGAAGATGTATTTTATGGATACAGGGTTAGCGGTTTATCTCACACGTTGGGACTCCCCTGAAACTTTGGAAGTTTCCGCTATGTCCGGAAAGTTCTTTGAAACTTATGTTGTCAGCGAAATTCTGAAATCGTACTATATCAAAGAACTTCGCCCGCCCGTTTACTATTACCGTGATACAGACGGGAAAGAAATAGACCTTGTTTTAGAGTACAGCGGGACGGTTTATCCGATAGAGATTAAGAAAACCGGAAACCCCGGCAAGGACAGCATTAAGAACTTTGATGTACTGCAAAACTCCGGCAAACTCGTAGGCGAAGGAGCAGTAGTTTGTATGTATAATAAAGTCCATCCCATTGACCTTAATAACTGGACTGTTCCCGTGTGGTTGATATGAAATGTTTCATATAATCATCTTATTAGTGTCTTTTCGTGCAATACTTGGCTTTTTATACTTGACATTTCGTGATTGATGTGCTATAATACCCATTAGACAGGAACATTATTAACCAAAGGGGATGGGATAGTGGTTACACTAAAAAGAAAAATATACGATAATCTTCTGTCATGGAAGAATAAAAGCAACGGTGCTACTGCATTGATGCTCGACGGTGCAAGACGTGTAGGAAAGAGCTTTCTATGTGAACAATTCGCAGAAAATGAATATAAAAGTCATATCATTATTGATTTCGGTAATGCGCCGAAGGACATTTTGAGTTTATTTGAAAACGACAGTTCTAATCTTGACCTGTTCTTTGCAAAGTTATCTGCTTTTTATTCAAAACCGCTCTATAAAAGAGAGTCTGTCATTGTATTTGACGAAGTACAGCAGTTTCCTCGTGCCCGACAGCTTATAAAATATCTCGTTGCCGATGGCAGATATGACTTTATCGAGACAGGTTCTTTGATAAGGCTCAAAAAAAATGTTCAGAATATTATTATCCCTTCCGAAGAGGAACACATAGAAATGTTCTCGCTTGATTTTGAAGAATTTTTGTGGGCATTGGGAGATGATACGACCGTCCCGTTAATTAAGCAATGCTTTGATTCAAAAACTGCGTTAGGTCAAGCACTCCACAGAAAAATCATGAACGATTTCCGGCAATATATCCTTGTTGGCGGAATGCCGCAAGCGGTACTTGAATATGTAAAAACAAAAGAGTTTGAAGCGGTTGATGCCGTCAAACGACGGATTCTGAAACTATACCGTGACGATGTTTCAAAGTTTGCAAACGGTTATGAGGATAAAGTCTTTGCAATATTTGACGGGATTCCCGGTCAGCTTTCAAAAAAAGAAAAAAAGTATCAGTTGTCATCCATTTCAAAGCAAGCCCGTTTCAGAAGTTACGAGGATTCTTTTGTTTGGCTTAATGAAGCGATGGTTGTCAATACCTGTTTTAACGCAACCGACCCGAATATCGGGCTTGCACTCTCTGCGGATTATTCGACTCAGAAATGCTATATGGCTGATACAGGACTTCTTATATCCCATGCTTTCATGGACAGCCCATACATTGAAAACGAATTATATAAAGCGATTCTTTTTGATAAACTCAGCATTAACGAGGGTATGATTATGGAGAATATAGCCGCGGGGATGCTGAGAATGAACGGTCATAAGCTATACTTTTATTCTCGCAGTGACAAAGAACACCGTGAAAATCACATGGAGATAGATTTTCTCATTACCGAAAAGAAAAAGATTGCCCCCATTGAAGTCAAATCAGGCAATTATAAATCTCATTCTTCATTGGATAAATTCAAAAAGAAGTTTTCCTCAAAACTCTCTAATTCATATATCCTTTACAACAAGGATGTTATGATTAAGGACGGTATTATCCATTTACCGATTTATATGGCTATGTTTTTGTAGGATTTTAAGGGTTGAATCTTAAAAAATCAACCCTTGACAACCAACGCCCTATCCTATATAATAATAAAGGTGTCGAAAAATGACAAACCTACAACACCTCAAGCCCCATAGCCGCCAAAACCTCGTTTGTTTGAATGACGGTATGCGTGTTTTCGAGTGCGTGAATAATCACGGCATCACGTTTATTTTTGGGGTATAACGCGCCTACTTCGGCGGCACGGACGAGTACCCTTGTCAATTATGAAACATTAGCAAATGAGGCGGAAATATCTGCCCCAACTGCCAAGCAATGGCTGTCTGTGTTAGTGTCAAGCGGCATCGTTACTTTGCTCGAACCATATCACAACAACGTCTTAAAGCGGGTTGTGAAAGCTCCGAGGATGTATTTTTTAGATACAGGACTCGCGGTACACTTGATGAAATGGCCAAACACCGTTGTCTTAGAAAGCGGGGCGATGGCGGGTGCTTTTTTTGAAACTTTCGTTGTGTCTGAAATTTACAAGAGTTTTATTAACATGGGAAAACTCCCGCCGCTCTTTTATTATCGCGACAGCAACACGAAAGAAATCGACCTGATTATTCAGCAGGGCAACACGCTTTATCCCATTGAAATTAAAAAAAGTGGGAATCCAACGGGAGCGACAAAGCATTTTTCTGTATTAAACCCTGTCGCAGACGACAAAAACTTCGACGAAATGTCTCGGCAACTTAAAATGGAAATCGGGGCGGGGTGCGTTGTATGCCTTGCAAATGACTTGCGCCCTATTGATAAGAAAAACTGGACTGTTCCTGTGTGGTTGATATGAAATGCTCTATAAATAGGGGGTATGCTTTGGAAAAATTGAGAAATTCAACATATCTGATTAGTATAATTATGGTCGGAATACTGATTGCGTTCAGTATTATGTGCTTTAGTTTTCTTTGGATTCCGTTTTCACATTTTTATAGCAAATTAACAGCAATTTATTTCGCTGTTTTAGGTTTTTTTACTACCGTTAATGCAAAAAGAAAATCGTTCAGGGTTTTTCTTCCGCTTCTTTTTACAGTTACCTTGATTTTTTATATAAGTCAACTCGGAGGTATAAAAGTTCTTGCAACCGGAATATCCATCGCTTTTATGCTTTATTTATTAATTTTATTTGCTGTTTTGAGTTTTAAGGAAAAATTTTCAACCAAAACCGTGAGATTAAATAATATTATCATAATTTTTCTCGCTATTATTTTTGCTTTGACGGCATTTTCATTTTCTTTTGTAGTTATTTCGTTCAGCTGGGAACGCAATGGTTTGCTCGTATCTGAACATGGCGGATATTATGTTCTACGTTCACCCGAACACGATTTTGATTATAAGCATTGGCGGATTCCAAAAGAAAGCACGATTACCATAAATGGATTGGGAAGATTTTACGATACACGCAATGGGAGTTATGGTTATCATGGATAGCATACATACAAACAAAAAACCGCTATTTTACAGCCGTTTGAATGACGGTATGCGTGTTTTCGAGTGCGTGAATAATCACGGCATCACGTTTATTTTTGGGGTATAACGCGCCTACTTCGGCGGCACGGAGCAGTCGGTCGGTGTGATTAAACTAATCGAATTTGGTGCGGCTAAAGAATTTTCACCCGATAAGCGGCAAGGGTTTTCGGGAATATCCCCGGTTTCCGCCAGATTCGACCCGTAACTGAACTGAACTAAACTAAATTTTAGGAGCAACAAATGGCTGATAAAAACCTAATTGTAATGGGAGTCTATAATACAAACATTAACGACATATTGGACATAAATATTGAAACCCAAACAATATACCGCTCAAAAGGCTTGCCCACTCATATAATTAAGCAAAAACATTTTAATTGTCTTAAATATATAGATAACATTCCCGAAATTATCGCAAATCCCGATTACGTTGGTTTGCATAAGGAAAAAGGCGGTGTATTTAGCGTTGAATACGTTAAAGCGTTTAAGTTAAATGTTCTTGTTGCTGTAAAGGTAGACGGAAAGTCGGATTATCTGTATGTATCAACGGTTCATGATGTGCAGGAATCAAAGTTGCAAAGAAGATTGCATAGCGGTAGATTTAAGAAGATTGAAAATAAAATTTTTCAGAAAATCATTGACAAATGACTTTTGTTATAGTATAATATAAATATAGTAGGTATAAAATTAATACTATAGGGTTGTTGAGGTCGGAAATGGTTCCCGACACTCCTCGAAAGAGGAACCTGAGATGATGGATACACCGCCCATCCTTCAATCCTTGTGAAAGCACTCGTTAATATCGGGTGCTTTCGCTTTTATTCGAGCCGTACTAAATTAAAGAACAAAGTTGACAAGGCGAGGAGTAATCTCCGCTTTGTTTTTTATTCTGATTTTTTTCAAAATAGTGCTGACAGCACTGTACAATCCTCCGATGTAAAGCAATCTATGTACGTGATTATCTTTACAAGTATATCGGCGAATGTCCGGCGGTCTTTGCCCCGCCGGACAATGCGCTGGTGAAGTTAGCTTCGCAGTCAGTTGATGAAACCACTCCAGGTAGTGATTCCACAACACCTGAAACACCCAATTTTTTGTATGTAAATGTATTAAGCGCGGGCTTCGCGCGGGGGAATCATCTCTTGATAATAATTGAGGAGTTCGCCGAACCGCTGAAAATGAACTACCTCGCGTTCGCGCAGAAACTTTATGACCTTATTAACATCGGGGTCATCCGAAAGCCGCAGAATATTATCATAAGTTGCGCGGGCTTTTTGTTCTGCCGCCATATTTTCCATAATATCCGCAATAGGGTCGCCCTTGCTTTGCATACCCGCCGCCGTCCACGGCACTCCGCTCGCAGAGGCGGGGAAAACTGCGTTTGCGTGGTCAACATAGTAATCGCCACGTCCCCACTTATCAAAGGATTTTGCACCCTCGCCCTTCGTTAGCTGGGTCACGATAGAACCTATCATTTCTAAATGACCGAGTTCCTCCGTGCCGATATCCGTCAGTAAAGCAACCCCTCTTTTATCGGGCATAGTGAACCGTTGAGAAAGATAGCGTAAAGATGCTCCGAGTTCACCGTCCGGTCCGGGATTGAGCTAAATCTACTAAAATGTTTTTGCAAAAAGAAAGACCCTGTTAATGCGGGTTTACACACGCGGCAGGGTCTTGTTTTTATTTTTTTTCTGTTTCCAAATGTTCCCTAAAATAAGACATAATTCCTTTATTTTCTTCTCGCTCTCTTGCTTTGTCGGTTGGTTCGACACTATGACTTTTATTTCTGTTTCTCGTAGCATAAAAAGCCCCTCCAAAAAAATTTCAGCTTTTTTTGTTTACAAGATTCGAGAATTTATCCGTATAAACTAATTTAAGTAAAGACGGAGCTAAAAGCACTGTTATAAATACTACGATTATTATACCGGAGAAAAGGTCGGGTTCCATAATTCCTGCGGCTATACCCTTGCTTGCTACAATGATAGACACTTCCCCCCTTGTAATCATTCCTGCGCCTATTCGGAAGCTCTCGTCGTTTGAGAATTTGCAAACTTTAGCACCGAGACTGCATCCTATCAGCTTTGACAATATTGCCGCCGCTAATAAAAGCCCCGTGAATAAGACTGTGCCTGCGGTAAAGCCCTCAATCGCCATATTTATCCCTATGCTCGCAAAAAATATGGGGGATAAGAACATATAAGAAAGTATATGCGTATTTCTTTCAAGATAATCTACGTATCGGGTGTTACTGAAAACTATACCCGCTATAAATGCACCTGCAATGTCCGCAAGACCGAACAGCTCGGCTATATACGACATGATGAAACAGAAAGATAATGCGTATATGGGTATACGTCTGCTCTCCCCGATTCTGTTTCGCAGAAAGGTGAGCATCTTGTTCATAATAAAGCCGCACGCAAACGCAAACGCAAAGAACAGAATAATCTTAAGAAGAACTAATCCCACCTGCAATAAATCAAATTCAGCGTCGCCCCCAAAGGTTCCTAAAATAACCGAAAGTATGATTATACCTAATATATCATCAATTACCGCCGCGCTGAGGAGTGCGCCGCCTGATTTTGTTTTAAGCTTACCCATTTCCTGAAGGGCTTCTATTGTAATACTTGAGGATGTAGAGGCTATGATGACTCCTATAAAAAAGCACTCCAAAGCAGGACGCCCGATTGCGGCGGCGGCGATAAAACCACCCGTAATGGATAAAAGAATACCGAAAAACGCTATTATAAATGAAGGGCGAAGCAGATTTTTCAAATCCTTGAAATTCATCTCCATCCCCGCCGTGAATAACAGGACAATCACACCGAGTTCCGCTATCAAGTCTATTGTTTCGTTAGGTTGTGCTATTCCGAGTACAGCGGGACCTAAGATTATACCCGCCGTCAATGCTCCTACTACCTGCGGAAGATGAATTCTCCTTGTCATTATTCCGCAAAACTTTGTAAAAAACAGAATCAAACCGATTACAAAAATCGTTTCGCTCATGAAATCGCCTTCTTTCTTTTCGGGGAAATTCTCTATACTTACCACTATACTGCAAATAATCCGTAAAGTCAACCCCTCCCGCGGCGATTCTATAATATATTATGGTTATGTTTGACAAAAATTCGTTTTTGTTGTATAATTATCACAAAGAATGAAAGGTGATTTATATGCCGAAAAAGTGTGTGGTTTTAATAATATTGCTGTTTTTATGCGGTTGCAGCAGTATTCCGCAGGGGACTATAAGCGGCGTTGAAGAGTCGGAATCGTTGCCCGATGCCACCCTGCCCGAAATCGAACTGACAGAAACTTATATTAATTATACCTTCAGCGAAAGTGACGAGTTGTTTCTTTCCGAAAGCGTCTTTGTCGGGGACAGTATCATTCGCGGTCTCATCGACAACGGGTTTTTATCGGATGAAAACGTCCTTGCATGGGGCGGGGTTACGGTAGGCGAAATCATGGAAAGGATGTTCCCGCTTCCTACGGGTGACGGTGAGGTTGACTTGCTGACCGCGATTGTCAACAGAAAACCCGAAAACGTGTTCATATTGCTCGGCACGAATAACGCCGCTTTATATGGGCAAGACGGAATCGGAGCGTTCACGGAAGACTATCTCCGCCTTATTTCCCTGATAAAAACCTATTCATCCGAAACGGCGATAACCGTACTGTCCATAACACCCGTAAACATAGAGAACGAGCGTTTAAACAATGAACTAATAGGAGAATACAATAACGCATTAGATGCGGCGGTTGCCGAGCTTCGTGATGAAAACGTCAGGTTTTTATCTTTAGACGAAGAGCTGAAAAACTCGCTCGGATTGCTTAAAACAAGGTACGGTCAGAACGATGGCGTACATTTAACGGCACAGGCGTATCGCACGATTCTATGGACTATTTGTGATAGTAATAATTAAAACGGGAGGGTGTAAAGGTTTATGTCGGACATTGTCATTAATTATAGCGAGAATATTTTAAACGCCACGCTCGAAGCTCTAAAAGCGAGTAGGCTCAAAAGCCTCGTAAAGCCAAATATGCGCGTTTCTCTGAAGCCGAACATGGTTTTGGCTAAACCTCCGTCTGAGGGTGCGACTACCCATGCCGAGGTCGTCGAGGGGGTAATTATTTTCTTGAAAGAACTCGGCGTTCGTAATATTGAAATCATAGAGAGTGCATGGATTGGCGATGATACGAAGCGTGTATACAGGGTCTGCGGTTATGACAAACTGAGTGAAAAATACGGTATCGCTCTGCACGACTTAAAGGACGATAAAATCCGTAAAGTAAAGACGGCAGATTATAACTTTGAGATTTGCGAAAGAGCTTTGGAAACAGACTTTCTAATAAATATCCCTGTTTTAAAGGCTCACTGTCAAACACGATTGACCTGTTGTCTGAAAAACCTCAAGGGTTGTATCTCCGACAGGGAAAAGCGTAATTTTCATAATATGGGGCTTCATCGCCCGATTGCATACCTTAACAAAGCGATAAAGACGCATTTTTGCGTAATAGATGCAGTATGCGGGGATTTGTCTTTTGAAGAAGGGGGAAATCCCGTAACCCGAAACATGATTATCTGCGGAGAAGACCCTGTCTTACTCGACTCTTACTGCGCGGCGTTAATCGGGTATAGAGCAGATGAAATCGGGTATATTCCTATCGCCGCCGAACTTAAAATAGGGCGGCTCTATAGCGGAGATACCGAAATACAGACGCTTAATGCAGATAAAAAACCGCTCGCTTCCAATACGGAACGCGGTATCGCAGGGCGGCTTGCGGGGTATACCGATGAGGACGGGGCGTGTTCGGCGTGCTATTCGGCGTTAATCAGCGCGATTAACAGAATCGGATACAAGGGCGAGAAAGTCAGTGTAGGGCAGGGTTTTCGCGGAAAAACAGGGAAAATAGGTTGCGGAAACTGCGCATCGGGCTTTACGAATTACATAAAAGGTTGCCCTCCTACAGCGGCAGAAGTAGCAGAGTTTTTAAGAAAAGTATGACGAGACAGGTTGAAAAAAATTATACGTAATATTACTGATATTATGCAGGAGCAGACACGGACAAGGTAAAAGACAAAAGCCAACGACATGGAGTTATAACAGGCAAAAGCGGCGGGGTTCAATCCTTATAATGTGATGTTCCTGTAGGGGACGGCGGCCTCGACGTCCCGCAAAATTGCGGTCGGTGTAATGGGGCGTCGAGGGCGCGCTCCCCTAC
>WRKM01000024.1 GCA_009778065.1 Oscillospiraceae bacterium | reverse complement strand
AACGAAATCGACTATAGAGAAATAGGAAACTCTACCGCCGTGAAATGCTTGACGGAAGGTTGTATTTTTGGCGGATTACGCGGGTTGTAGAAACAGTGAATAGCCTAAAACACGAAAAGGCGGCTACCCTCACGTTTGTGGGGCAGTCGCCTTGAAAAAATATATGTAAAAAGTTGCAGAGCAAATAACGGCGTTAAGCCGTGAAGTGATTGATTGATTGATTGATTGATTGATTGATTGATTGATTGATTGATTGATTGATTGATTGATTGCTATTTTTTATTATACCATATTTTTGCATGAAAGTCAATCCTTTTAAAACTTTAGTTCGATTGTAAATATTGTAGCACATTTTAAGGAGATTTGTCAAGAGTTTTTTTCGTAGGGGGTGGTTGACTTTTAGGGCGTGTGGGGGTATAATATAAGTATGGAAAGTAGGGATTTTTTGAAAAGGGGTATATAGAAATGCAAAATATTATAGTTGACAACGCAAAAGTAATGGCGAAAGGTCAAATCACGTTGCCTAAAGATATTCGCGATATTCTTCGTGTCGGAACGGGCGACCGCGTAACGCTCATCAGTGAGGGCGACAGAGTTGTTATAATGAACTCTGCTGTTTACGCCATGAAAATGTTTCAAGAAGAAATGAAAGGCGAAGCGGAAAAAGCGGGGCTTTACAGCGATGATGATGTGGTTGACTTAATAATGGAAATGAGGGCAGAAGAAAGAAAATGAGATGTATCATTGACAGTAATATTTTGATTTCTACAAGCTTGTTTCCCGACAGCGTACCGGCAAAGGCGTATTTTAAAGCGGTTGCTTTGCCGTACACGGCAATGGTATGTGACTATTCGGTTGATGAATTACATCGTGTGTACAACAGGAAGTTCAAGAACAAGCTCCACACGTTGGAATCGTTTTTGAACCTTTTATTCCGGACGGTAAGAATTATTGATACCCCGCCGGAAGAAGAATCTCTCGAAATCGAATCCGTAATCCGCGATTTGAATGACCGTCCTATCCTCAGAGCCGCAATAAAGGCTAAAGCTGATATATTGATTACCGGAGACCGAGATTTTTTAGAATCGGGCATTAAACACCCCCGCATGATTAGTCCGGCGGATTTTATGAAAATTTAAGCCTAAAACACGAAAAGGCGGCTACCCTCACGTTTGTGAGGCAGTCGCCTTGAAAAAATATATGTAAAATGTTGCAGAGCAAACAACGGCGTTAAGCCTTGATTGATTGATTGATTGATTGATTGATTGATTGATTGATTGATTGATTGATTGATTGATTGCTATTTTTTATTATACCATATTTTTGCATAAAAGTCAATCCTTTTTAATGTTTACGCTGATTTTACGTTGATTTTACTTACATAGTAATTATACCATAGTTTTAAGGGGTTGTCAAGAAAAAATTTTAGGGACGTAGGGTGCGGATTTTCGGGACGCCGTGGGCGGCGTCCCATACGAAATGGGGGTTGACTTTTTGGGGCGTGTGTGGTTTTATATATTAAATCTTGACAAACACACGAAAATCCGCCTTTAAAGCGGATTTTGTATTATCTTTCTCTTAAGAAATGCAAGATATACTTCATTCACGCGGCAACCTCCCGTATTACAACCCCGCTATGCCGATTGATATATAATTTCACCTGTTTTAATAACGTGTTCTACAAAACCGCTTTGGTCTTGTGTTTCGTCTAATAAATGAGGTTCAACATCAAGAAAGTTTTCTATGCCCCAACGGATTTTATGCAAAAGTATACGAGCATTATACCAATCCTCGCCGCCGACCCCTTTTACTAACACTGCTATATCAATATCACTCTCAGCGTTTGGCTCCCCGTTGACATGAGAGCCGAAAAGTATGACTTTATCGGGCGTTAAAACCTTTTTTACTGCCTCGGAGTATTCGTTTGCTATTTCTCTAACTTTTCCTTTGTCCAACATAAGAATTCCTCCGTTTCCTTTAATAATCGTGTGCAAATTTCAAAATTAAGCGTTTTTGCGATTTCCGCTTTATATTCGGGGTAGCGTGCTTCTACTTGAAGCGGCGTTAGGTCAACTAACAAAGCAATTTGTTTTTCTGATAGACTATTCGTGAGTCCCGCGAGTGAGGCTAATTTAACTAAATCATGTTTTCTCGGCGGTATTTCCGATGTAATGTTTGCAATAACCGCCTTTAATGATTTTTCTGCTATCAAATGACAGAAGAACCCCGCCTGCAAGAATTTTTTGCCGTCTAACAACAACCTTGCAACCGAAACGTCTTCATCGGCAATATTTAACCAATACTCGACCTTATTAAGCATATTTTCGCTCCCTTATCTCCTATTACCACCATTCTACCACCTTTAACGGAAAAAGTCAAGGCGTTTTACAAAAACTCTGCTCCCACTCAATAGGTGAGTTTTACCGCTCAAATTACTTATTTCTTTAACTTCTCCATAACGTGCATCCGCCCCGATTTTTACATCGGGGCGGAGATTTTTTATTCTACGTTTAAATTTTAGAAGATTTTAAATCTCATCGGGCATGGTTTTAAAGGGTTGTCAAGATTTTTTTGGGGGGTGGGGGTGCGAATTTTCGGGACGCCGTGGGCGGCGTCCCCTACAATTTTCGGTGCGATGGTGCGGCGTGAATTATCCGCAGACGAAAAAACCCGCCTAAACATGATGAATAGGCGGGTTGCGAATTTATGACCCGTAGGGGACTCGAACCCCTGTTGCCGCCGTGAAAGGGCGGAGTCTTAACCGCTTGACCAACGGGCCTCCTTAAATTTATGTCGAGAGCGGACAAATAGCGGCAGTCGGATTTGAACCAACGACACCCCGGGTATGAACCGAGTGCTCTAGCCAACTGAGCTATGCCGCCTTATTAATATGAACAGCTTTATTATTATATCACATGAAAAATCCTTTGTCAAGATATTTTTTTAAATCTCTTGACATTTATTTTAAAATATGATAAAATGATAATGTAATAAGGGGCCGCAATGGTCTCGACGGGGATTATGAACCCTGCTAAGCATGCGGAGTGTGTCCAATCTCCTTAATCGAGGGCAACTAAATTTTAAACGCTAACAATAACACTGTAGCAGCAGCTGCCTAAGAGCAGCTGCCGTCCTCCCGAAGAATACCGTGGCTTCGGCTTGGGCGTCAATTAACGGTCAACATCTTAGGTGAGAGCCTTGTAACCTAAAATGTATCAAAGGGCTGCCGAACGCCGGTTTTGTCGTTTGTACCGGCGTAAAGGGAGATAGCGGATGAAAATCTGCGCTACAATTGACTAAGCATGTAGAAAGGCACGGGAATTGGTTTTCGGACGCGAGTTCGATTCTCGCCGGCTCCAGCGGTGAGCCACCGCGGGCAATATTTCTGCTACTCTAAAGGTAGTGATTGTTGTCGTGTCGATGGTTCGTATTCAGTGTAGCATATTTTATAGGCGCAAATCCGCTTAAACACTAAGTTTGAGCGGATTTTTTCTTTTTTCCGTAAGTTTTCCTATCGCATTTGTCATTGACAAACGATAGCAAGAATGTTATTATTATATTGACAGGGGGGGCGGGGAATGATAACCGTATTATCACCAAAAGCGGCGAAAGTCTTAACGGCTTTGTAAATCGTGCTATTTTTGACCACTTTTAACAAAGTTTTGATAAAATATTTGTAAAAATTACCTGTTTACTTTTCATTATTTCTGCCGTATAATATAATTGCAGGCAGATTGCGCTGTATACTCGTGTAACCGAGTTAACGCTTAAGCGACTTGTAAAGTCGTCGGTCACGAGGTCCGCCCTTCGGGCGGATTTTTACTTATAAAAGAGGGAATATGAATATTTTTGTTTTCTCCGATGAATCAGGAACGCTTGATAAAGTGCATAACGATTTTTTTGTATTTGGCGGTTTGATATTTTTAAGCAAAGATGATAAGGATATTAATACCCGAAAATTTATTAAAGCCGAGAAAGACATAAGAACGTCAGGAGGATATGCGCTTGACGTTGAATTAAAAGCCAGTAGACTAAGAAACGATGAAAAGGGTAAACTTTACCGCTCATTGAATCAATGTATAAAATTCGGAGCTGTTGTCCAACAAAAGGAAGTATTAAAGAATATATTTTCTCATAAGAAGGACAAGCAGAGGTATTTAGATTATATATTCAAAATCTCATTAAAGCGTTCATTTGAAGAACTTATGCGTCGCGGTATTATAATTAATAAAGAAGTCGAAAATATTTATGCTTATGTTGACGAGCATACAACAGCGACAAACGGGTTATATGAATTGAGGGAGGCTTTAGAGCAGGAATACAAGCGCGGAACATATAATTTAAACTACAATGCATTTTACCCTCCAATATTTACCGGATTGAAAAGCGTGAACTTGAAGTATTGTAATTCAAAAGCCGTACATTTAGTGAGAGCCGCCGACATTATCGCAAATCGCATTTTTTACTATGCAAAAATTAATAGCTTCCCTGATGATAACAATTTAATTATTACTCATTTTCCGTAATATATATTGATAGTGGTTAAAGAGCGGTAAGGTTTACTTTGCCGTTCGTTAATAAAGGTTAAAGTGGGGACTCCCGCACAAATAAAAATGTGTGGGAGCAATTTTTATTGATTACGAGGAGCTAAAAGCAGGTAAAAATACCAAAACCCGAAAATCGATAAGCACAAACACGCTATTGCTTGAAAGAGGAGAAAAAACCATGCACACTTTATCAGCCAAGCTAACTTTCCATATTTCTCACGCCGCCTCTCTCAAGGACAAGCGGCAGGTTTGCCGTAGTCTTATCGACAAAACACGGCGGCGATTCAATGTGTCTGTCGCAGAAGTCGCCACGCAAGACATTCACCAAACGCTGACACTCGGAGTCGCTGTTGTGTCGGGCGACATGGCTCATGCACAGAACTCTCTCGATGAAGTTGTCCGTTTCATGGAAAATAACCCCGATGCAGAATTGATTGGAGTGGCTTATGAGTAACAACAAACATATCATAGTAACCGGCGGCTCGAACGGCATAGGTCGTTGTGTCACCGAAATGTTTTTAAAAGGCGGCGCAAGTGTTTCCGTTATCGACATCGCCGCGCCGACCTACTCCCACGAGTGCTTGCGGTTCTTCTGCGGCGACATTGCCGACAAGAACATGCTTGAAAATTTCGTGAAGTCGTTAGACCGCCCGGTGGATTGTTTGATTAATAATGCCTGCGTAAGTCGGCGCGGGATTTTATCGGATTGCAGTTACGAGGACTTTGAGTATGTTCAGCGTGTCGGGGTCACTGCGCCGTATTTTTTGACAAGCCTATTATTGCGTAACAATCTGCTCACGCCAAACGCTTTGATTATTAACATCGCCTCAACTCGCGCGTTTCAATCGCACCCCGACACCGAGGCGTACACATCGGCGAAAGGCGGAATCGTTGCGCTGACACACTCAATGGCGGTGAGCCTTTCGGGAAAAGCGCGGGTGAATTGCATCAGCCCCGGATGGATTGAAACGTCCGACACGCCCGAACACTCCGCGCAGGACAAGCGGCAACACCCCGCCGCTCGTGTCGGAACTCCGGCGGATATTGCCGAGATGGTTTTATTTTTGTGTAGTGACAAGGCGGGTTTCATCACCGGCGAGAACTTTATAATCGACGGCGGCATGAGCAAGCTGATGATTTATCATGGGGATAATGGGTGGGGGTTGGAGTAGTGAACCTCTCATTATTTTTCAACCGAGTTTTTTTGAATTGTCGCCGCTTTTGGGGGTTGACACCGCGCCTTTTATTTTATATAATAATTGTATAATACGAGGGAAGTCCCACATAAAATATTCGAGAGGTAAACAATGCAGATAAATAATAACGACTACGTTTTTATCCTGAACGATATTAACACAAGAATAAAACAAGCGCAGTATCGTGTTATAACTACCACCAACAGCGAGTTGCTCATGCTGTACTGGAACATAGGGTGTGTGATAAACGAGAACAGCGCATGGGGACATAAATTTGTTGTGAATCTTGCGCGTGACATCAAGCACGACTTCCCCGACACCATGGGTTATTCTATCCGTAATCTGAAATATATGTCGAAGTTTGCAAAGATGTTTCCCGATTTTGAAACTGTGCAGTCGCTAACCGCACAATTAACATGGAAACACAACACTACGCTTTTGGATAAGATTAAAGACCGCGAAATCTATTTATGGTACGCGAAACGCAACAGGGAGTCAGGGTGGTCGGTTGACACGCTTAAAGAGCAGATAGAAAACAATCTGTACGAACGGCAAGCCGAGCAACTTTAAACAGCGGCTTTTGCCACCGCAATCAAAATTATTGCTCCCCTAAAGGTTGCAGTAAATAAATTATTCGACTAATAAAAAGCACTTCATTACTCAAAGCGAAGTGCTTTATTTATAAAATATTAGAATGTTTGCCCCGACGTTTCTTCAACTAACAATACTTTTCTACAAATTGCTTTGGATTTAATACTTCGGGATAATCAATCTCTAATTCAGCGAAGTCCTTGTCATTTGTCAGTATAACGTCAACATCTTCGTTTAGAGCTGAAACGAGTATCGGCAAATCTTTAATATCTCTTATATTCGGATAATTTTGGGGTTTTATTTTCTCCGGCGTGTATAAAAGGATAAATGGAATTTCCTTTAATTTTTCTTCCAAAATTTCATATTTTAATGGAAATTTTTGTCTCGTTGTTTCTTTTATTTCGTCAACTAAATATGTCGATAAAACTATTGTGTGATTCTCGGCGATGACGTTTATTAGCTTTGTTAAATATGGCGATGAAAGAACAAGCGCAGATATAAAAACATTTGTATCAATCATTATTCGCATAACGCTTCTCCCACATTTCCGTCCGCACTTCGTCAACCATTGCGACAATATCTTGCTCATCCTTTATTCCAAGACGTTCAGCCTCGCCCGAAAAGGCGGCACGCAGTTCGGCAAATGCGATTTTTGTCGCATTACCGATAACAATACGCCCTGCGTCTTCCACAAATATAACCTTATCACCTTCGCGAACACCAAGTTTCTTGCGAATGTCAATAGGGATTGTAATTTGACCTTTACTTGTGATTTTAGCGACTTCCATATTTACCTCCCATTACAAATATTACATTCCTTACTTTTATTATATACTGTATTCTTGTAAAAAGCAACCCCTTTTTTAAATATTATAAAGAGCGAATATAAACGCATTGCTCCCCGCCTGTTACACTTCAACGGCGGGGTTCGGCGTATATTTGCAAACCCTGTTTCTTCCCGCTTTTTTTGCGTTGTAGAGTGCGCTGTCTGCGTTCGACAGAAAACTTTCCATTAAGCTTTCGCGTTCCGGTATAATCGTGTTTGTACCGATACTTACGGTTACGTTTTTTGCATCGGGGTCTGTACCGGCGATAGATGTATCGTTTATATTTTTACGTATTATCTCAGCTACTTCAAGCACGCCCGCTTCAGGGGTCGCAGGGAGCAGAACGACAAATTCTTCCCCGCCCCACCGGGCGGTAAAGTCGTTAGGTCGTTTAAGCGACAATATAATCGCCTTTGCCACAGTCTGTATAGCTACATCGCCCTGTATATGTCCGAATCGGTCATTATATTTTTTAAAATGGTCAATATCGACAAAGAAGACAGAAAGCGGCATTTTATTTCTTCTTGCGTGACTCCATTCGAGATTTATGCGATAATCGAAATTTCTTCTGTTAGGTACGCCCGTGAGTTGGTCGGTCATACTTAACTTTCTTATTATATTCAGCTGGTTACGCATTTGAATCTGGTTAAAAACCCTGAGCTTGATTATAGCGGGGCTGAACGGCTTTCGTATATAATCTGCGGCTCCCATTCGTAACCCCTTTTCCTCTTCATCGGGTTCACTAAGCCCTGTCACCAAAATAACGGGAATTTGGTAGGTTTCTTCTCTGCTTTTCAGTAAAGAAAGCACCTGATGACCGTCCATGTCCGGCATGAGAATATCAAGTAATATTACATCGGGCAGATATTTTTTTGCGACCTCGACAGCATCTTTACCGCTTTTCGCCGCATAAACGGTATACTCCTCGCTCAAAATAGCCGTCAATATCATAATATTTGATTTTTCATCGTCTACTACGAGTACGCTGTTTTTTTCCGCCGTGGTATAATCGTTCGTTAACGACCCCGACGAATATGTCATGTTTTTTCCTGTCATTATGCTGTCGTTTTCTGATAAATGCACGGTGTTTTTTCCCTTTCTTATAATTTAAGTTTATTAAATTTAATCACGCTGTTTTATATGCTTGCGGATTTTAGCCGCAACCTTAGCCATGTCGAGCGGTTTTCCGAGGTGGTCGTCCATCCCTGCGGCAAGACATTTTTCAATGTCCTCTTTAAATACGTTGGCAGTCAGGGCTATAATCGGGGTTTTAATACCGTTTTCGCGTATCCTGCGGGTGGATTCAAGCCCGTCCATTTCCGGCATCTGCACATCCATTAGAATAAGCTCGTATACGTCCGGATTTTTCAAAACCATTTCGAGTGCTTCACGACCATTTGACGCACAATCTATCTGCGCTCCGGTATGCTCCATACTCAATATGAAAATATCACGGTTTATATCCACATCTTCCGCAAGTAGGAGACGGTGACCTTTCAGTTCATCATCTTTTACCGTGTGCTTTTGGTTTTTCGTACTCACGCTGTTTATGTCAAGACAGGTATTCATACAATCTATAATATCAGAGGCAAACAGCGGTTTTGTGAGGTATTTATCAATTCCCGCATCCTCTGCGCGGTCTTGTATTATCGACCAGTCAGTAGCGGAAATCATAATTACCACGCTCTTCCTGTCGGCGTCGTGTTTTTTAATTAACCGCGTTAACTCAAACCCATCCATTCCCGGCATTTTATAGTCCACAAAATACATGTCGTAACCGCCGGACTCTTTAATTTTTTTAATGGCTTCTTCTCCGCTCAAGGCTGTTTCAAATACGAGCTTATGACGTTTAAATACCTCACCCAAATATGACAGTGTTTCCTCCGTGTCATCAACCGCTAAGATTCTGACGCTATTCCAGTTAACGCTCGAATCGAGGGGTGTAAAGGCGGAACCGCTCCCCTCGGTAGCTTTAAAGGTAAACTTAAACTCAGAGCCTTTTCCGTATTCGGATTCGACGCCGATTTCGCCATCCATAAGCTCTACTATACGCTTTGAAATTGCGAGTCCGAGTCCCGTACCGCCGAATCTGCGCGACCTGCCGCCGTCTGCCTGTTCAAAAGCGTGGAAAAGCTTTTCCTGTTGCTCCTTTGTGATTCCTATACCTGTATCGACGACCTTGATTTCAATTGTATATACATCGTCCGTTTTATCCGAAAGCGAAGCGGTGAGGGTTATACTCCCCTGTTCTTCGGTGAATTTCACCGCGTTACTCAATAGGTTTATTATTACCTGTGTCAGCCGCTGGTCGTCTCCGCTCAAGGTACGCGGAATCCGCCCGTCCACCGTAATGGTCAGGTTCTGGTGTTTTTGTTCGCTACGGAAAGAGATAGCATTAAGGGCTTTTTTAAGCATCTTTTCAAATGAAAAGTCAGCTATAATAAGCTCTAATTTATTGGCTTCTATTTTTGACATATCGAGTACGTCGTTAATTACTCCGAGCAGATGAGATGACGCTTCTTCTATTTTCTCAAGTGCGTAATCCTTACGTTTTACATCGAGAGCGTTTTTTCCGATTGAAGCCATGCCCATTATAGTATTGAGCGGTGTCCGCATTTCGTGCGACATATTAGAAAGGAAATCACCCTTCGCCTGTGAAGCGGCGGTAGCGTGTTCAAGCGCGGATTTAAGCTTTGCCTCCATATGAGCCCGCATAACCGCACCCGCCAATATACTCGCGACCGTAGCGGTAAACGATACCTCTATTTCCTGCCACTCGCGCGTCTTGTCGCACTGCTCCACGCTCAAAACACCTCGAAGCTTGCCGCCTATGTAAAACGCGGCGCCTGCGACAGCCTTCACTTCCTCTGCGACAATCTCTTTTAAAATCGGCTCGGAGCTGACGTCACAACTGAAAAACGTAAGTGCTTCATCGTGACCGTTGAGGGTTTCCGGAAATTGGTCATGGGCGAATTCATAAAGCTTTGGTGAATGACTCTCAGGCTTCGGTATGCCATCCTCCTCCCAACTGTATGACAGTATGGTGTTATTATTCTCGTAATCTATTTCATAAACGCAGATTCTCGATGCCTCTAAGTGTTGACCGAATCTTTCTATTGATTGATTTATCAAAACCTCTGACTCGCCCGACGAAACAAAACTTTTCGATACCTCGCTGATAAGCTCCTGCTGTCTCAGCCTTGATAGAAGCATTTCATTTGTACCGGCGACATCAAGTTCCATTTCAGTACGTACAATAGCGTTTGCACACAGAAACGCCGCCGAACGCATCATTTCGGCACAATCACCGCTAAAATAACGCTCATTCTTACTATCGGAGAAAAGCACAAAGCCCCAAAAATCTCCTTTTAAGAAAATAGGGGTAATAAAAGCCGACGCCGCGCCGTTATCACTCAAAAAGCTCGCTTCGGGCAGAAGGTTTACGGGGCTGTTTATTGAATCGCCTTTTATAAGGACTTCTTTCAGATGCGGTATGATTCTGTCATAAGAAATACTCGACACCTCATCTTCGGATTCATCAGCGTTTGGGTTTTTGTCCCAGCTATATACCCGCAAGGTGTATATTCCGTCTGTTGTAGAATAATTCCGCCAGACAGACATCTTATCTAAATCCGCTGTATCCGCTATCAGACCCATACCGACCATTATTATATCATCGAAGGTGCGTTCTGTACGCGACAGAAACGTCATAGCCATATTATTTAATGTATCGGTCATTTTCTTGCTGAGTTTCGCCGCCACCACGGATTCATTTAAAGCGGTGATTATTCTGTTAAGGGTTTTTATTATATTATAGGTAAAAAACACGCTCGCCATCGCGACCATGAAGAGAAGAATCATTGTGACGGCGTTCGCAGACATGACTATAGCGCGAATGTCATAGTTTTTATCCTCAATTAGCCTGTTATGACGATTCATAATACCTGTGAGTTCATCGACAATTACAGAAAACATCGGAAAAATACTATGCTCTAAAACCTCTAACGCCCCGCTCATATCCCCGCTATACTTTAAACGGACTACCTCCTGCGCCTCTTGGTGCAGGGTCTTATGCGGGATTTTCAGGTTTTCGAGCCGCGTTAGTATCTCATCGTCTTTTATTTCCTTTGCCGCTTCGCTCCTCATCCATATACCCAATACACAGCTTTCCGAATCGAGGACACCGGCGAACTCTTTCCCGGTCATAACCGTTTCAATCAGGTTACTTTTCCACATATAATGCGAGCCTAATATCTCGTTAAAATCGGCGGATTCTTCCTGAATAGCGGATAAGGCATCCGACTCTCGTAACAGACGGCTCGTCCAGAACATAGAGGCGATACCTAAGGCAATACCGAGTAATGCTGTAATTAAAAAACCGCTTAAAATCTTACTGTGAATTTTCATAAACATTAAAATCCTTTATAAACTATAGAATAAGAAACGATGCTTTTTATACCGTGGAGAGACTATATGCAGGAATAAGAAAATGATAGTATTCAAATGCTTGTGTTATTATGCTATGTTTTATGCTATTATACTATAAAATGATAAAGTTGTCAATGTTTGGAACTGTATTTTACTGCATATTATAAAAAAAACCGGAATCGCTCCGGTTTATATGCAGGAAAGCACACACGCATACATGATATAGTATTACTCAATAAAGCATCTGCTTTTTGTGGGGTTCGATTTTTTGCGAAAAGGAGTCCGGGTAAAAGGAGTTATATGGTTATTAGCGGAAGCAGATTAACTGTGTTCGATAATGAAATCAAGCACATCTCCCTCGTCAAGGGAGCAGTCGGCAAGACCTAATCCCAACTTGACTAAATCGCCATCGCTACAGTTGAGAAAAATACCGTTAGCTTCTAAAAAGGACATCATAACGAGGATTCCGATTCTCTTGTTGCCGTCAACAAACGGGTGATTTCAAATAAACCCTAATTTGATATATCTATAGAACCAAACTAAGCACTTTTAGACAAAGAGTGTGTTAGTTTAAGTATAAACAATCAATAAAAACCAAATATCTTATTTATGGATTCAAGATAAGATTCACACGCATCAAAATCGCTATAATTATTATTGTCATGGTATTTTGATATAGTTTTATACGAATCTATAATATCATTATCACAAGCAATGTGTTTTAGATTCTTTTCAATCGATTGATTAATAATTTCAATAATGTATGAAAAGTGAGATTCGTCATCATTTAAGCCTTCATCTAAGAAACTCTTTGCTTTATTATATAGTTTAACATAATTCTCATATTCCTTGGGTAGACACATGAGAAAATTGATGAAATTACGATTTGAAGAACCTTTATTAAAATACTTGTAAAGAGCTAAAAGACGAATTATAAAAGCTGGATTTATTTTTGTTTCACCTTTAATTAAATTATCTGACAAAAATAAAAAATACTCTTTAAATTCGCTCACTCCGAGCTGCATTATAGTAAATCTATCAGCAAACGTTTCTTCGTAAGCAATAACAAGGTCTTTATTTTCAATACTAGGAGATTTTCGATAGTTAAATTCTGAAATTATTACAGAACCTTTTCTTTTTTTTCGTTTATCATTTTCAGTTGTTATGTATGAATTTAATTCCGATACACAATTATAAATAAATTCTTCATCAAAAATATTCCATTCGTTAATATTAACAGCAAAATCGTCATAAAATATAGGCGAGGTTATTTTAGAAAATAAATGATTGTATAATTTTTCACAAAATTCATCAGGATTAAGGTCTTGTTGTTTATTATATTGATTATTCTTATAAAAAGGATAAAAATTAATGTGAATAAGCGAATATATTACAAAAGCTTTATAGACACTATATTTATCCTCAGAATGACTAAAACAATGACCGACTTCATGATATATTAAAGGAAGATTCGATTTAATGTCGAAAATTGTATCTTCGGGAATTTTGGCTATAAATGTTTTTGTTTGAACACTTGATATATGTTCAATAATTTCATTCACGTTGGGGACCACTAGTGCTTTATACTCATTGTTAATATGTTTTAATAATTTCTCAGCGTATTCCGAATATAAAATCAAATATTTACCTGCATCTACAACTATTCGTATATCCTTCTGCGGACTATCAAAATCACGATAACTATATGAATAAATATTATCAATAAATAAATTAATTGAAGCAATTTGTTCCAATACTTGCTTCCTTATATCAACATTACTTACACTAAACTTACCAATTTTATCAAGATAATTCTCCGTAAAATCATAGACGATTTTAAAATATTTGTGCGAAAATACGGAGTGCTTTATTAGGTGTACTCTTTCAGAAAGAACAATTGCCGCGCGTTTTATAATTCCGCTATCAATATTAAATGTTTTATGCAGCAATTTTTCCCATGTATATCCGTCTACTCCGGTATCGAACGAAACTCCTTCTTCGTTATATTTACCTAATTCTCTTTTCTCGTTGCAGAAAATGGTGTTTGAAGATATAAAAATATTTGCGTAAGGATTGGTGTTTTGTGGGCTAAGTATAGCGTTATTTATTGGTTTTCCATTTTCATCAAAAATAATATTACCACAATTATCTGTTTTTTCTTTTTCAAACAATTCTAAAAAGTTACTTGTGTTATTTAATGGATAGCGAACAGCAATGTCGTATTTCCCGTTTGTTTGCATGAAACATGGTTGCTTTCCATTAGCATTATAATTTGCTATAAAAATTTCATCTTCGTTCATTTTCGCTAAAAAATTATCGGCTAATTCAATTGGACGAATATGCAAACGAATGGAGGCATAAATTTTCTCGCTTTCTATCCAATTATCTGATATGTCACGAAAAACTCCTATTACAGTATGAAAATTAATGCAATTATTTCCTTTTGCTTTTTTTAAATTATTAATAGAATTATACACATCGTTTATTGATTTTGCCCTTATAACTATAATTCTATCTTCTGAAGAAAGCACATTAAATATCTCATAAACTATTGAGTCGATAGGCTTTAGTATATCTTTAATACTTGCAATATCAATAATATTATTTTTTGTATTGCTCGTTATCATCAATATTGCAATTATCGGCTTAGATAAATCACACTGAGCAGAAAAAACACTCTCTTTTATCTCATCTTTTTCTGATTTTATTTTTTCTTTAAGTTTCAAAAGATTTAATATTTGTCTATCGCAGTGTGCACACTGCCGCGAAGATTCAAAATCATCACCGGTTCCAAAACAAACACGCCCTTTTGAAAAGTCATTAAGCGTTTTTATAGGATAAAGTTTAATACCATCAAAACCACCAAAAGTAATAAAATCAAAAAAATTGTTATCGAGAGGTAAATCAATATCTGAAGCTTTTTTAAAAAACCTCAATGAATGTCCGATAATAAAATTGTCTGTTTCTGTATAATTATACATATTCTGTTGTATCCTTTGCTTTGTACAAAATATAATGTCTATTCAACAAAAATGTTGTCGAATAAATTTTTATAAAAAACTTGTTACTTATTCGTGAAATTATTAATTTCTTTACGAATAAGCAACAAGTCTCTTACAATATGAAATCAAATGAGAACACGCTTAATCACAGGAACTTTAACATCCCTCATACAATCTAATACATCGCCTTTCTCATCGTAGTAATTAACGTCTGAACGGTCAGGTATTAGTGTTCCAGTTTGAAATTTGAGTGTCTCCTTCTTTTCGATTGAAGCCTTCCCTTCGACCGAAGTTATAATATCTTGTATCATAGCAAACCCTTTCATTTTTTAGAACAAAATACTGTTCAATCACCTCTTTTAGCGATTGAACGCTACATTAATTGTATCGGATAAAAAAAGAAAAACTTTAGCGTTTTTATTTTTTCGTCATTTTCTATTAAATATCAAAACACAAAACATTTATTATACCACATACAATTAATAAAGTCAAGTAGTTTTTGCTCTTTGTTTTATTATATCAGTAAATATTAATGTTGTCAAGTGTTTTCGGTTAAAAATAATTACAAAAACAAGCAAAATTTCAAATATTTTCTAAAAATTCAAAAAATCATACAAATCTACAAATATAACCGCTATAGATTGTGCAATATTACCAAATTAATTTGTTGTTTTATCTACGTTGCCCTTTTCTGACGTTAGAATACTAAAAACATTTAGGAATTTTAATTCTGTGTAACCCGCTCTCCTTTAAATATATCTTTGTCTATTATAGACCATTTTTCGACACGGCGCAATGCTCTGGGAGTTCATTTTTTGGTTTTATTTACAAAATATTTACAAGAAATATCCGCTGTCGGGCATTATTTATGTAACAGTCGCATAAACCTTGAACCTTGCTTCGGGTTATTCGGGTTACTTAATATTTATAGTATAGTACAAGAATCGAATCTAACTGACTTGACTTTAGGGAGAAAAGCGGCTATAATATATGCAGGATGGTGAAAAGCTTTGAGAACATACACTATTATTGCAGGAGTAAACGGCGTCGGTAAATCCAGTTTATCGGGCGTATTAAAAGTCGAAAGAAATGACTTAGGCTATATTATAGATATAGATAAAATCGCAATTGAAAATAATATCGGCGCGATAGATGCAGGTAAAACGGCTATAAAAAGGATAGACGAATTTATTTTTAAGAATATGTCGTTTACTCAAGAAACAACCCTTTCGGGACAAAGAACGGAAAAAACAGTTAAAACCGCAAAGGAAAAAGGTTACTATGTCCGACTGTTTTATATCGGGTTAAATACTTGTGAGGAAAGCGTAAAGCGTATAAAGAATCGTGTCGAAAAAGGCGGACATAATATTCGCGAAGAAGATGTCGACCGTAGATTCGCTACCCGTTTCGAGTCGCTTGTTAAGATTTTACCTTATTGCGACGAGGTTTTCTTATATGACAACGAAAATGGCTTCTCGGAAGTCGGCGAATATAAAAACGGCTGTGTTTTATCGAAGGGCGATTATAAGCCTAAATGGCTTCGGGAATTACAGATGTTGTTTAAATAAAATCAAGCAAATACCTTTTTCCTTTAATTGTGCCTTTTTTGTCGAGGAATGCGGATAAATACTTGAAAAACAACAACATGTAGTATAAATGTAAAATATTAAAACACAATATATAGTGTTCAGATTTGTTAAGAATTCTCTAAAAGAGGGTTCTTTTTTTGTACAATATGCACAAAACGCGGCGCGAAAATTCTATTCTAAAATTCAAAAAACTAATTGCATTGTCTTTATATTCGTGTTATAATGTGCTTAGTGGTGAAAAAAGGTTGAGCAAGTCCAATTTTGGTTGAAAACTCTGTTGAAAGTGTTGAAAACTTTAAAGGGCACTCTTAAAAGGCGGTGAGGGTCATTCGCGGACAACATAAAACTGCTGTCGATGAAAAAGGCAGAATGAATTTTCCATTCAAGTTCCGCGAGGAGCTTGGGGAGAATTTTGTCGTCACCGCAAGTTTAAATAATAAATGCTTAAAAGTCTATTCGGACGAGGACTTTGAAAACCTCGGATTTGAATTACAGTCAGACGGCAGAACCAAAGCGGAAGCATTAAAAATTATAAGAATCCTGTCCACAAATGCGTTAGACGCAAAACCGGACAAGCAGGGAAGAATTGTTTTACCTGCGCCGCTTCGGGAATATGCGGAAATTGACTCAGAGGCGGTCGTTGTAGGACTCGGAAAACGAGCGGAAATTTGGAATAAACCGGGTTCTGAAAGAGTAAACAGCCTTGATAATATCACAGAGCTTGCGGGGATTGTCACCGATTCGGACTTATAATTATGTCGGAGTTTAATCACACATCGGTACTTCTGCGAGAAAGCATTGACGCACTCGCACTCCTGCCGCAAGGCACTTACATAGACTGTACTGTCGGAGGCGGAGGGCATAGTCTCGAAATTGCCAAGCGTCTGAACTTTAAAAACCCTCAAAACGATAAAAGCGGCAGACTCATCTGTTTCGACAAGGACGAGCAAGCTTTACAGGCGGCTCGCGAGAAATTGAGTGCGTACCCGATTATCTTCATAAACGAAGACTTTTCAGATATAAAAAGACAGGCTCTTTTAAATTCAATAAACGACGTAAACGGTATATTAATGGATTTGGGGACATCGTCGCATCAGTTAGACAGCGCAGAACGCGGGTTTTCGTTTCATGAGGATGCGGCACTCGATATGCGTATGAGCCAAAAAGGTGAACTCAGCGCGTATGACGTTGTTAACAATTATTCGGAAGAGGACTTAATAAGGATTTTATTCCATTACGGAGAGGAAAAATTTGCACGAGGTATAACACACGGTATAATAAAAGCCCGCAAGACCGCCCCTGTAAGAACCACGGGACAGCTTGCCGAGATTATAAGAAACAATGTACCGTTAAAGGTCAGGCGGGAGAAAAATCCCTGTAGAAAAACCTTTCAGGCAATAAGAATAGAGGTAAATAACGAACTCGAAGCCCTAAAAACCGCACTCCCCGATGCGTTTGATTTACTTTGCGGGGGCGGCAGATTGGCTGTTATTTCTTTTCATTCACTCGAAGACAGAATTGTAAAGAATATATTTAAAGAGCTAACGACGGGATGCGTGTGTCCGTCGGAATTTCCTGTCTGTGTATGCGAGAATAAACCAAAAGGCAGGTTAATAAATAAAAAACCTGTTACGGCGGGTGAGGACGAACTCCGCGCCAATAACAGAAGCAGAAGCGCGAAATTGAGGGTTATTGAAAAAATTTAAAATGGGGGATTTTTAAAATGTTAGTACCTAACAGAACCAGTGCGGCATATGATTTTGAGTTGTTTGAAACCCGTGCAGACGAAAAGGACAAGCCTGCGATGGGGATTAAAACAAGCACCGGACATTCAAACTCAAGAAGCGGAAGCGCGTTTAAGATTTTAATTGTCGCGGTTTTAGCGGTCATGTTCCCGATTTATTTTCTTTCGAGTAAGGTACAATCATCCGAGCTTTCCGGAATGATAAGCAATGTGGAGCAAGAACTCGCTCAAGCTCGCAGCGACAATGCACGGCTTCAGGCGGAGCTTGACAGCATAGTGACGACAGCACGGGTACAGGAATTCGCCGAAAACGAACTCGGTATGCAAAAGATAACAACCTCTCAGAGCGTCCGTATTTCCTTAGGCACCGGCTCAACTACCGAAGTTGCCGAAAATTTCGACAACGCTGTAACTTATATAACGGAATGGTTTTCGGACGTGCTGGAATATTTAGGATTTAAGTAAAATATATTTGTCTTGTAGCAATGTTCAAATATAAAGACAGCAGGAGAAAATATGGCAAGGTCCGATAATAATACATCACCCGCAAGCTCTATGAAGAAAAAACTTATCTTCGTATTTGTGCTTGTCGTCGCTATGACGGTATATATATTCACAGAGCTGTTTAAAACGGCTGTTGTAAACTCGGAGTATTACCGCAGTCTTGCGAATGAACAACAGCTAAGGGATTTTACCATCCCCGCAAACAGAGGTACGATTTTCGACCGTAACGGTAAAATTTTAGCACAAAGTAAAACCGTATGGACTATTGTAATATCGCCCGAAACTATACGCAAAAACAGCGAAGTGTATCAAACACAACGGGCAAATGCGGCGTGGAGGGATTATCAGAAAAACCGTGCCGAGGGTCTACCCGCTTTAATGCCTATAGACGGTATGATATACAGCGAGGCAGAGGAAATCTGTGCCGCCCTTGCCGATATATTCGGTCTTGATTATGACGCGCTTTTAAAGAGATGTACCGAATCTGAGCTTGGTTTTGAAATCGTGGCACGTCAAGCGGAAAAAGCCGAGGTAGACAGGCTTAACGAATTTAAAAACGAAAAAGGTATAGGCATCTTCTCAGTATATGCAATAGAAGATACAAAAAGGGTTTACCCGAACGGAACTCTTGCCGCCGCCGTCATAGGGTTCACTAACTTTGACAATATCGGTGTTTACGGCGTTGAGGCATATTATGACGATTATCTACAGGGTGTAGACGGACGATTTGTTATGGCTCGCGATGCTAACAATCAGGCGATGCCTTATGATTATGAGGAGCGTTTTGAAGCGCAAAACGGAAACAGTCTCATACTCACAATAGATGAGGTTTTACAGCATTATTTAGAAAAAAACCTCGAAATAGCCGTTTCTCAGCACAAGCCCGAAAACCGCGCAACAGGCATAATTATGAATGTCAACACCGGTGCAGTTCTCGCTATGGCAACCTATCCGAGCTTCGACCTTAACGAGCCGTCGGCTCTTTCAGATGAAGATTATGAGAAATTAGACAATTTAAGGGCAGAGAAAATAGCCGACGTATTGTCTGATATGGGAACCGAAGCGGCTCTTACAGCAGAGCAGCTTGAAAAAATAGAAGGCGATATTTCGGCACAACACAGTGTAATGCGTGAAACACAGTGGAAAAATAAGGCACTAAGCGAGCTTTATTTTCCGGGTTCGGTTTTTAAGGTCATAACCCTTGCCGCCGCACTTGAAGAACACGCAGTAGATTATAACAGTAACTTCTATTGCGGAGGCGTGGTATTGGTCGGAGAGGAAAGAGTTCACTGTTGGGGTGCGGGACACGGGCAAATAAGCGGCGTTACATCCGCAATCGCAAAATCTTGTAACCCCGCCTTTATGGAAATAGGCAGATTGCTCGGTTCGGTAAAATTCAGCGACTATTTCGATGCGTTCGGATTTACGAGAAAAACGGGGGTAGATTTACCCGGCGAAAGCGGTCCTATCTTTATAAGACGTGAGAATATGGGTGCTATTGACCTCGCCGTGTCGTCTTTCGGTCAGGCGAATAAAATCACGCCGCTTCAAATGATAACGGCGTATGCCGCGGCGGTGAACGGCGGACATTTGGTTACGCCTTATGTGGTGGATAAGATAATAGATAACGACGGAAATGTAGTACACAGTACACAGCCGCAAATAAAAAGACAGGTAATAAGCCGCGAAACATCACTGCTTATGCGCAGGATTCTCGAAGACGTGGTCGAGGTGAATCAGAGTTCAAACGCCTATATAGCCGGATACAGAATAGGCGGAAAGAGCGGCACGAGCCAAAAACTCGACGAGTATAAAGAGGGCGAACCCGAACGCTATGTTGGCTCATTTTGTGCATTTACACCGGCTGACGAACCCGAAATAATAATGCTTGTAATAGTTGACGACCCTCGCGGCGGTTACTATTACGGCAGTATGGTCGCCGCACCCGTGGTTTCGGAAGTATTTAAAGAAGCGTTACCGTATCTCGAAATATATAAACAGCAGTTAAGCGAGGAAGAACAAGAACTCCAAAACGTGATGATTCCGTATTTGCGCGAACTCTCAAGAGACGATGCAGTCATAGAGCTTGAAGCCGCAGGTCTGCAATACAGCTTTGTCGGGGATACCGTCGGAAACAGGGTGCTTTATACCGAACCGCGTGATGGTCAAATGGTAGCCCGAAACAGCAGGGTTGTGGTCTATATGGCAGAGCAGGATTATACCGTATGCGTTGTCCCCGATATTGTCGGTCGAAAGCTCAACCTCGCGGACGCTAACGAGATAATCACCAATGCAGGGCTTAATATAAGACCTGCGGGTGCGATTTATAACAGTGACGCAGTGGCGTTTTTGCAAAGCATTGAACCGGGTACGGAGGTCGCGGCGGGAACTGTTATTGAAGTAGAGTTTAGATTTGTTGACGGATATGCGGGATAACGAGAGTTACGGGGTGAAAATTTGAGACTTTTTGAGATTAGTGAAGAGGCTCGGAGTACAGGCGTTGAAAATAAACACGTAAACGGCATCACGGCTGATTCGAGAGAGTTTTCGGCAGGCAATATTTTCGTATGTATTAAAGGCGAGAATTTCGACAGTCATACTTTAGCAAAAGATATGCTCGAAAAAGGCGCGGCGGCTGTTATTACCGAAAGAGATTTAAACCTCAAAGGGCAAATAATTGTTCCGAACACCCGTAAATACTATGCAAAGCTCTCCTCGGCTTATTTCGGAAATCCCACAGAGAGATTGAAGCTTGTTGCCGCTACGGGTACTAACGGAAAAAGCACCATTATCGCAATGATTAAACATATACTCGAAACAGCGGGATGTAAAACGGGTTCTGTCGGAACTGTCGGTTATGATACAGCGGGAAAGATGTACGAAGCGCATTTAACGGTACCTTATCAGTTTGAATTGTACAGGCTTTTCGGTGAAATGGCGGATAACGGCGCAGAGTATTGCGTTATTGAGGCTTCATCACAGGCTTTATCGCAGAATCGTTTTGCGGATGAGATTTTTGAGTGTGCGATATTTACTAATCTTACCCAAGACCATTTAGACTGGCACAAGACAATGGAGAATTACTACTTATCGAAACGCTCTTTGTTCGATATGACTAAATCTGCGGTCGTTAATAAAGACAATAAATACGGCGAAAAACTGATTAAATATATAAAGTCCGAAAAAAGTATACCCTTAGTCACCTACTCGGCAAACGACATAGCAGACTGTTATGCGGTCAATATAAAATCGTCAGCCTCCGGTGTTTCTTACTGGTTTTCCTCGCAATTAGAGGAACAGTCTTTTCCGTTGAAGCTGTCAATGCCGGGGCTGTATAATGCGGCAAATTCTATCGGAGCAATCAGCGTATGCGTAAATCTCGGAATCAGCATAGGTGATGCGGTAAACGCTTTATCAAGCTTTAAAGGCGTAAAAGGACGCTCGGAGCTAATATACAGCGGTGATTTTACAGTAATCTGCGATTATGCACATACCGAGGACGCATTGACTAAATTCCTGTCGGATGTAAAAAAACTTACACAGGGAAGAGTGATTTGTGTTTTTGGAGCGCCGGGCGAACGAGATGTAATGAAACGCCCGTTAATGGGAGAAGCCGTAGATAAGCAGGCAGACTATATAATAGTGACCTCGGATAATCCGCGTTTTGAATCGCAAGAATCAATAATAGAGCAGGTCATAAAGGGTATTAAAGATACCCCCTACGATACATACACAGACCGCCGCAAGGCGATTGAAGCGGCTTTAAAAATGGCAGAAAAGGGCGATATTATAGCCCTCTGCGGAAAAGGGCACGAAACCTATCAGGTAATCGGCGATGAATATCTTCACTTCGACGAACGCGAGATAGTTTTAAACGCCGTTACGGTATAAAGATGTCTGTGCTTTTTAAGCATAACCCCTGAAAAATGAACATACCGAAACAATTCCGAAAAAGGATTAATCAATATGGACTTAACAACAAACATCGCCGTTGCGGCAATCTCGGTTGTGACGACGGCTATGCTGGGATTTTTCATTATTCCCGCTCTGCGCCGCCTCAAATACGGGCAAACAATCCTCGAAATAGGTCCCGCATGGCACAAAGATGCAAAGCAGGGAACGCCGACTATGGGCGGTGTTATGTTTATTATCGGTTCGCTCACCGCTTTCGGTGCGGGACTTGCTATTCTTTGGGGCAGGGGTTTAATCGACCTTGAAGAGTATGTCGGGAGACTTAATTTCTTTAAAAGTATTTCAGGTATGATTATGGCGTTGTTCTTTGCGTTTGTCGGATTCCTCGACGATTATATAAAAGTACGCAGAAAACGCAATGAAGGACTAACGGCGAATCAGAAAATTATATTTCAGGTTATGATAGTGACCGCTTACTTCACGGCACGGGTTATGTCGGGAGATACCTCTACAATTATAGCGGTTCCTTTCTTGGGACAGTTCGACCTTTGGTACTTCTATTATATAGTAGTGGGACTTGCCGTATTGTATATTGTTAACGCCGTAAATCTTACCGACGGGCTTGACGGGTTATGCGGGAGTGTGACTTTCATTTACTGCATCGCTTTTATGTTTATATGCTCGATTTTACATTTCACCGAACTGTCTGTACTTGCAGTGGCAGTTGCGGGGGGGTGTTTGGGTTTTCTCATATGGAATTTTTATCCCGCAAAGGTTTTCATGGGTGATACCGGCTCGATGTTTCTCGGCGGTATGGTCTGCGCTCTCGGAATAGGCGCAGGTAGTGAGGTCATAATGACTGTTGCGGCGGCGGTGTATATATGGGAAGCGTTGACCGTGCTTATACAGGTGGTTTATTTTAAACTGACGGGCGGTAAGAGACTGTTTAAAATGACCCCGATTCATCACAGTTTTGAAATGAGCGGTTGGAAAGAAACGAGGATTGTGCTTTTGTTTTGCGTTATTGCCGCGATTGCGGGAATATGTTCGGTACTGTTAACGAGAGGGCTTTAGCGTAATACTTTAATTATTAACATAAATTTTCCGAGAGGTTAGAGATAAATGCAAAACGGTAAGAGAAAAAATGAAACGCGTGCAATGCCGCCGACCTCGCCTGCAAAACAGGCGAGGACGGCAGGTTTTGACGCAAAGGTTTCATCAGCGGCTCAAACCGAAAGTTTTTTTGAAAACTTTGAAAATTTTCACAGAAAACGCATTATCGCAAAAAGGGAGACGCCCGATTATACTAATTTGAGCAGAAAACAAAAATATGCCGCAAGCGGTGCGATAAGCGGCGGTATCGCTGTCGCCTCCCCCGCTATGTCTGCCCCGAGGGTAAAAAGGAAACAAAAGGTTCGGCGTGAGCGTCTCGCTAAATTCGACTTCACTTATTTTACAATAGTGATTATTATGCTGGCTCTCGGAATCGTCACTATGTTTTCAGCGAGTTATGCTTATTCTTTCCGATTACACGGCGACAGCTACTTTTATGTAACGAGACAGCTTATGTTTATCGGTCTCGGTCTCGCCGTGATGTTTTTACTTTCACGAATCGACTACCATATAATGCTGAATAAACATATCATCCGATTAGGCGCGACCATTTCACTCGGTCTGATGTGCTTGGTTGCGATTATGGGTACGGCGGCGGGCGGTGCGGTACGTTGGCTCGAAATAGGAGGAACGACCTTTCAGCCTTCTGAAATGTTAAAATTTGCGGTGATTGTCGTTATGGCTTATTGGATGCACACTAAATATAGCGTCCTTAAAGAATTTAAACGGGGTTTTCTTCCCATTTTGATTTTCTTGTTGTTTGCGTGCGGGATTACACTGGCACAACCGCATTTATCGGGTGCAATCATTATCTTCTCAATCGGTTTTATAATGATGTTTGTGGGAGACTGCAAGGTTTTACACATCACGCTTGTATTACTCGCATTCGCCGTAATCGCGGGATTGGGAGTATTGCTTCTTGACGCACTCGGTTATGATTATTTCAATGCGAGAATTTTAAGTTGGCAAAATCCCGAAGCCGACGTAAGGGGAGCGACCTTCCAAACCTTCCAATCGCTGATTACAATCGGCTCAGGCGGGATTTTCGGACTCGGACTCGGTAACTCAAGACAAAAATACGCTTATCTCCCCGCCTCGCACAACGACTTCATCTTCTCGATTGTTTGTGAAGAACTCGGTTTTGTGGGTGCGATTTTGGTTATACTGTTGTTCGTGCTGTTTGTTGCGAGGGGATATTATATAGCCGTGTGTGCGAGAGATAAATTCGGTATGCTTTTAGCGGTGGGGATTACGTCACAGCTTGGGATTCAGGCACTGCTCAATATTGGCGTAGTCACTAACAGTCTGCCTAACACGGGTATTTCTCTGCCATTTTTCAGTTATGGCGGCTCCGCACTTGTAATGCAGATGGCGGGAATCGGAGTTGTGCTTAATATATCGAGAAAAGCGGCAATTGAGTAGGAGCGTTTATGAGAATAATCATCGCCGCAGGCGGTTCGGCAGGTCATGTTAACCCCGGACTTGCCATTGCCGATAAGGTTAAAGAGGTCTATCCCGAGGGCGAGAGCGCCGTCTTATTCATAGGCAGACCTGACGGAATGGAGGCGCGGCTTGTAAAAAATGCGGGTTATGATTTTTCGCCTTTGAAAATGGCGGGTTTACAGCGAAGCTTTTATCCCAAAGACTTAGTTAAGAACACGAAGGCGGCTTTTCTTTATCTCGGTGCGGGAAAAAAAGCCGAAGCTATTATAAAAGCTTTTAAACCCGATATAGTAGTGGGCATGGGTGCATATATTTCGGTGCCTGTCGTTAAAGCGGCGGTGAAAATGGGTATAAAAACCGCCCTGCATGAGAGCAACTCCTATCCGGGCATGGCTATGAAGTTGCTTTCAAAACACACCGATAAAATTTTCACCGCTGACGAAAACGGTTTAAAACGTATGCCGAACCCCGAAAAATGTATAATAACGGGTAATCCCCTGCGCGGAACCCTAAAAATGGAAGATAAACAAACAGCACGCGAAAAGCTCGGACTACCTTCGGGTCTGACGATTTTATCATCAGGCGGCAGTAACGGCTCAAATAGAATCACCGAAGCCGTAATCGCACTCATAGCGCGTGAAAACGAGGTCGGCGGTATTAACCATATCCACTCCTACGGACACGCCAGAAAATCGGATTTTGAGAAAATGCTCGAAAAAGGCGGTGTAAAGCCGAATCCCGAACGCACTATTATAAAAGAATATATAGACGATATGTATGTCTGCCTTTCTGCGGCTGATTTAGTAATTTCGCGTTCGGGCGCTATGAGCCAGACTGAAATAAAAGCGGCAGGACGCGCATCGGTTCAGATTCCGTGGTCAGGGGCGGCTGAAAATCATCAGTATTACAACGCACTCGCAATGGAGCAAAAAGGCGCGGCTATACTTATCGGAGACAGAGAATTAAACCCCGAAAAGCTCACCGAAGTCGTCATGAGGCTCTGTCAAACCCCGCAAAAGCTGAACGAAATGGGAAAAAAAGCAAAAGAAATGTCATCCGAACACGCGGCGGATAAAATTCTCGGCGAGATATTAAATTTAATCAACCCGTAAATAACCAAAATCTTTCAACCGGCATAATATGAAAAGAATATTAATTGCTGTCAGGGCAGTAATTAGTACCAAATGCATATTTGAAAGGTTGTGTTGGCGTGGCGGTTAAGAAAGGCGTACCGAGGATTGTGGTTCAGGGAGGAAACCGACTTTCGGGAGAACTAAGCATACAAGGCGCGAAAAACAGTATTCTTCCTCTTTTATCCGGCACGGTACTTTGTCAGGGGGAATCCGTTTTACATAACTGCCCTAACTTGACGGATGCGGATGCGGCTTGCAGAATCCTTACCTGCCTCGGTTGCAAGTGTGTCAGAGAGGGCGGGAGTATAACCGTAAATTCCAGGCATCTTTTAAATACCGACGTTCCCGTGGAATTAATGCGTGAAATGCGTTCATCTATAGTCTTTCTCGGTGCGATTCTCGGTAGGACGAGAGAGTGTAGGCTGTCCTTTCCCGGCGGATGCGAGCTTGGTCCGCGTCCTATAGATTTACACGTGATGGCACTCCGTAAAATGGGCGTCAATATAGAAGAAGAACACGGCTACCTTAATTGTAACGCACCCAAGGGGATAAACGGTGCATATATTTCGCTTTCACTTCCGTCTGTCGGCGCGACAGAGAATATTATTTTAGCGGCGGCAACCGCAAAAGGAACGACAGAAATACATAACGCCGCGCGAGAACCTGAAATTGTGGATTTGGCAGACTTTCTGAACAAATGCGGCGCGAAAATATCGGGTGCGGGTACGGGAGCAGTCGTTATAGAGGGTGTACAGGCTCTGAACGGAGCGGAACATGAGGTCATTCCCGACAGAATCGTCACAGCGACCTATCTTTGCTCAGCGGCGATAACAAGGGGCGAGTTGGTTTTGAAAAACGCCGACAGCAGTCATATAAGTGCGATTATACCTGTTTTGGAACAAATGGGATGCAGTATTTATGTTTACGGAGATAACCGTATTTATATAAATGCCGCCAGAACCTTAAACGCGCCTCATAAAATCAGAACATCGGCGCATCCCGGTTTTCCGACCGACGCACAGCCAATGTTTATGGCTCTTGCCTCGACCTTAAAAGGTACTACGGTTTTCGTTGAAACTATATTTGATAACCGCTTCCGTCATGCACAGGAACTTTCCCGCCTCGGTGCGAAAATAAGTACGCATGACCGCGTAGCCGTGGTTGAGGGTGTGCAAAGGCTGACAGGCGCGGAATTAGAGGCGACCGATTTGCGGGGAGGAGCGGCTTTGGTGACCGCCGCACTCTTTGCAGAAGGGACGACAGGAATCACGGGAATCTCTCACATAGACAGAGGTTACGACGATATAGTAGGAAATCTTAAAAAGACAGGCGCGAACATAACAGCCACATAAAGGTACGCCCTGTTATGGAAATGCGAGGACTTTAAAAATGCCTGAGTTCACTAAACCGAAGGGACGAAAACCGCCGCCTAAAACTCAAAAAAAACCGAAAAGACCGAAGCCGCAGGTTAAAGAGCGGCAAAAGGCGATAATAGCGCAAGAGCCGTCCGAAACCAACGGTAAGCAACGGCGAAAACAAAACATGGCAATCTACTATGTAATGTTTTTTGTAGTGGGGATAGCGGTTTTTGCAATTTTAGCGGCGACTGTGCTTTTTAATTTAGAGGTAGTCGAAACCGAAGGCGAAAGCATTTATACAAGCGAAGAGATTATTGAGGCGGCGAATATAAAGGCAGGTGTCAACCTCCTGCGGTTTGATACAGAGGAGAGCAGACGAAGGATAATCGAACAGCTCGTTTATATAGATGATGTCGTAATCAGAAAGAACTTCCCGAAAAGGCTGACCATACACGTAACCGGAGCCATAGAAATGGCGTGTGTGGAGCATGAAGGGACTTTCTATAAAATATCCCGTAACGGCAGGGTTTTAGAAACAACGCCAAGAGGTTCGGATATAACGGTCATTTACGGTTATGAAGCGGACTCCCCCTATATCGGCGCATATATCCGCTCTACAGAGGAGCGGAAAACCGATTTAATCTTTCTTTTAATGAATACGGCGCGAGAAACAGGGCTTGATGGGATTGTTGACGTAGATATAGAGGATTATCTCAACATAAGAATGAATTATATGGACAGAATAGTACTGCACATAGGTCCCGCCACACAGTTAAAGGACAAGTTTGAGGCGGCGGCGCATATCCTGACTGAAGAAATCGACCAAAACTGGCGAGGTACGCTCCGCCTATTAGACCCGTTAGAGGTGGTTTTCGCCCCCGAATAATAATAAAAAACCGCATATATCGGGGGTAGTGCAACGAAAAAGCACAAAATAAATGATTTTTTCTGAAAATTTTTAAAAAAACCTATTGAAATTTTTTATTGAATCTGTTACAATAGATGAAAGGCTCTAAATTATAAAGTACGGACAAGCCGAATGTCCGAAACCCGGGAGGTAAAAATGGCAATTTTTTACGATGAGGATGGCTTCGCAGAAGAATTATCAGACGAGCTTGACACCAATTCGGTATATGACGTAAATATAAAAGTATTTGGAATCGGTGGAGGCGGCTGTAATGCTCTTGAGCATATGGCACGGCACGGGGTACCCGGAGTGGAGTACATAGCGGTCAATACCGATGTACCCGCCTTACGCTCAAAGGACAAAAACCTTATGAAGCGTCTGCAAATCGGAAGGAAAACCACAAAAGGACGCGGAGCGGGCGGAGACCCCGATATAGCTGCGGAGTCTGCGCGTGAAGACAGGGAAGAAATCGAAAAAGCACTCAAAGGCGCGTCTATGGTCTTTATCTCGGCGGGTATGGGTGGCGGTACCGGAACAGGTGCGGCTCCCGTAATTGCGGACATAGCGCGAGAGTTAGGCATACTGACTATAGGTATAGTCACGAAGCCTTTCGATTTTGAACGCGAGCATAAAATGAATCTCGCACTCAAGGGCATCGCCGAAATGCGTAAATACGTAGACGCTTTAGTGATTATACCAAACCAAAAGCTTTTAAAGCTCAACGAACGCGCACTTAATTTCAGACAGGCGTTTGCTATGGTTGACGATGTTTTGTACAACGTAACGCGCAGTATTTCCGAACTCTTGAACAACACGGCGGTAATGAACATAGATTTCGCCGACCTGAAGTCCACGCTCGAAATGGCAGGTGACGCACATATAGCAATAGGCGTAGGTACAGGCGATAATAAGGTGGACGAAGCCGTACAGAAAATCGTCAATTCACCCCTGCTCGAAACATCTATTGCCAATGCCGGTAAGGTCCTTGTCAATGTTGTTATGTCGGAGGACACGTTACTTTATGAGGTTGACGAGGTTATGAACAAGATTACCGGCGTAGCCCACCCCGATGTAAAAGTTATATACGGTGCGGATTATAATCCGGCTCTGAAGGATGAAATGGTGGTGACTATCATTGCTACCTGCTTCGGTATGGGTGAGAGTGCGACGACGAGTTCGGCGGCAGAGGTAAGAGCCGCCGCAGTCAGCGCGGCGGAAGCGGCTAAAAATTCAGCAGGGGTTAAGACCTTTGCGGTTGACCTTGAAGAAGAGATAACCGAGGAGTTCCCATCGGCTAAGATAAAAACCCTCGACCAGTTCATCACAGCTAATTTGTCCGAGAGTTTTGACGATGACCCGTTCAGAGATTTAGACGAGATTTTCAAGAAAAGATAAAATAAAACAAAAAATGACATAAAATTACCTATTTCGCCTGTATATTGTGAGCATACGCCATGCGTTCCCCAATATATAGGCGTCAATATTTTTTTATTTTAAAAAGTTGAAAAATTGCTCTTTTTAACTTGAAAAAAAAGTTAATTTGTTATAAAATATAAGATAGGGTGTTTT
Source organism: Oscillospiraceae bacterium (assembly GCA_009778065.1). Lineage (GTDB taxonomy): Bacteria > Bacillota > Clostridia > Oscillospirales > Ruminococcaceae > Ruminiclostridium_E. Next base: position 15,948 of record WRKM01000024.1, on the reverse strand, counting down.
TACTCTTACATGAAATTTATACAGAAGGGGCAAGAAGGGCGGGTTTAATAAACCCGATAGACATTATGAAAGCATTAAACGCTGTTTTTTCTTTTTTCGGGAACAAATGGACGAAAATAGGGTTTTCGGCTCTTTCGCTCGGTTACGGCTTTTTCGTGGTGTGGCTTGCGTGGCTGACGTTTTCGTTTTACCTTGTACCGTCGAACGCTGTGTCGTTATTTTCATTATATTTGTTAATTAATGTATTATTCGGTGCGGCTATGATTTATACGCGAAAGGAGATAGCCACAAAGATTACGGTCTGTTTGCTCCACCCGTGTATTTTAATAATGCTCGTGTTTGCGTTCGGGGAGTGGTTTTTGTTAGTACCCGTGTTTGCGGTTGCGACGATTGTGTTTTTCACTTCCGCTACGCCGGAATCTCTTAAAACCGTACTCGGAACAATTTATCTGATACTTTTCGTACTTACGACGCTCGGCTATCTCACGCTTCAGATATTCTCCATAACGAACAATATATTCCCCGTGAGTCTTGAGCTTCGCAGTGATGTTTATATCTATTCAAAAGACGACTCTTACAGGTTGGTTTTATATATTGACAAGGAAAATAAAGAAAACCGAACCATAACATATCACGCCGAATTTACCGGAGAGGATATGAAATTACCGTTTCTTTCTTGTGAAAGGTATATGGGAAGCACAGAAATTACGCGGCAGCGTCTGCCGCGGGATTTCGAGCTTGAGCAAATCAGCGACAGTAAACTCAATATCAGAGAATACGATGTAGACCCACAGACGGGCTTACGGGTATTAGCAGGTTTTAAAGTCGTCGAATGGCTGACAAACGATAAAATTCTTATAGACCAGACGGTTTTTGAAGCTCCGGAATTTAAGCTGCCCGCCGGACAGCCGACAGCGGCTCAATTCTCAAGCGAAACCGTCCCCTATGAACCGCCGGCTCAAGTGACCAGAGCCCAAACAACACCGCCGGACGTAGATAACACTCCGGAGTAAAAAAATCCCGGGAGAGGATGTGAAAACTTGAATACACGGATAAATCTGACCGGAAGAAATTCAAACGACATATATACGGTTTCGTACCCGAAAAACCTGTTGTATTTTATGAAATATGACTTTAACCTTTTTATGGAAAGATGTGTGGATTTATGCAAGCTTTACATGAAAACGGGAGAATACAGACAGGAAGAAGCGGCTGAAATACGAAACTCCATCAGCGGATGCCATAAGTATTTTGAGCAGAATTTACGCGGAGCCTTCGAGAAGATAGTCATAGACTGCTGGGTAGAGTACATTTGCAGACAAAACGAAATAGGCGTTATCACCCTATGGAACAACTATATCCCATGCAGAAATGATTTTGAAAAAGCTGTGTTCATGCGCCTTTCAGAATACAGACACGGACACGCAATAAACCAGTGGGTCAATATTCTTAAAGTACAGGAATATGCAAATGTAAAGGTGGATTTCATATTTGAAGGAAAATTGAAAAACTCCGCCGAAGCCGCCGCACGCGCAAATTACTTTGACCTGATGTTTAATGTCGTCGCGAACGAATTAGGCTATGACCTGAACTTTGCCACAGAAAATAAGGTTTTTTCTATGGGCAGAACGCCTAACTCACCCTTTATCATGAGCAGTGTGAGCCGTGAAATAGTGCGGAATCTGCTCACCGACTTGCGTTACGGCGATGACAAAGGAAAGTCTAAAAAAGTTAAGAGCGAAATTGTTTCCGACCAAACCGCCATGGATGCCTTTTCATCTATGAAGCTCTTTTTACCTCCGCGCGGCGACAATATAGTCGAAACTATGATAAAGTCTCTCATGGAAACCCCTTTAAAAGTATATATGCCTACAAGTCTTAAAGCGGCGATTGATTTGGAAATAGACGTCATTATTGAAAATGAGGCTTATTTACAGCGTTGTGAGCTTTGCAGAGAATATTATATGCGTTCGGAAGAATTTGACTTCGATTATTGTGACAAGCTGTCGAAGAACGGCAGAAGTTGCCGCGAGGTCATGCTGAAAAAGACGGGTAAGGAAAAAAGACTCCCTGCGAATCTTAATACCGAAAGCGTGGATACCGCCCTGCTAAACGAGCGGTGTGACCGCCTCTATAAAGAAATGTCTGCGAGAATCAATGTTGAATTCACACAGCGGGATTTTTCCGACTGGTGCAAATATATGAACACGATACGCGATAACATCCAAAACGGACTCGCCACAATGAGGGACTTTGAAAACTTTGCCGAATACTCGCGAACCATGTCTTTTTTACCCGGTTCAGAGGAAGGAAAACGGCGTACCGAAGAAAAAGAGAGAGGCAGAGAAAAAGACGAAAAGGGCAGAGATGTAAAGCCGTTTGTTTTTGAACGGGTTGACAGAAGAGTCCTCGAAAAACCTGAAAGTAAAAAGAATGTCGAAGTTTATAATGACAGCGAAGATGAAGAACCGCCCGTTGTTCCTGTCGCATCGCGTGTTTCGGCAAAAGTAATCAGGGGAATGGGACCCGAACCGTACTCATCGGGCGTGGTAATTCCTCATACAAATACAGAACCCCACGGGCAATCTCCGCAACCGAGACAATTAAAGGTTCAGCCGCAAAAACCCGCCGATAATTTAAACACCGGAAATAATTTAAACAGCACAAATGATGAAGAAGTAAGAATATACAATGTTAAAAGCAAAGAGACGCCTGAACGCGAAGAATATGTAAAGGTATTTAACCCGAAAAAAATGCCTAAAAAAGTAAGCCCTAAACCGCCCGCCCCTCCTGCGCGTATTATAAACCCTTTCATTAACGGCAGAGTGAGCGACCCTATCATAAACGAGCCGGCAAGTCCGCCTGTGTCTGTATCAAAACGCGGCACGGCGAACGATGTAAGGCAACCCGTTCCTGAAAAACCCAGAGTCCCCGCATTTATAACACCGCCGCCTGCGTCCGTACCTGCGCTGAGTGTCCCAAAGAGCGAAAACCAACCGCGGCAAAACGAAAAAAGCCGCGCCGATTATTCGACGCCGCGGGTCTATGCCTCACAAAAGGCAGAAGAAACACAGGAAATAGGCTTTACAGACATACTTCGAGGTTTTGAGCGTAAAGACGGCTTCGCAGATGAAAATATCCCCACGGATTCAGACGGAGTACCTGTTTCTCACAAAACAAAGAGGGTTATGGACGCTATTTTTAAACAATCCAAGCCGAGCCTGTTTATTAATTTAAACAAAGGCGATGAGTAAAATAAGGCTTAAAGCCTACTTCCCTTCCGAGGGGTAGAAGAAATTCATAAAGCTTTTCGGTATAGCCGATTCAAACCGCATTTCTTCGCCGGAAGCAGGATGCTTGACCGTCAGTGCCGACGCATGTAATCCCAATCTACCAAACGGATTGACGGTGCTGTTTGTGTTTGTGTATTTTTTATCGCCCACTATTGAATGTCCGATGTCCTTCATGTGAACGCGGATTTGATTCTTTCGTCCTGTTTCAAGCGATATGTCAAGCAACGAGTACTTTCCCTTACACTTCCTGACTTTATAATTCGTAATTGCGATTTTACCGTCGCCTTCTCGATTGCTCGAATACACTAACAGCGTTTTGGTTTGTTTCAGCCATGATGTGATTTTCCGTTCGACCGGTCTCACATGCCCGCTGACAACTGCGACATACTCCCGTCCAATCGCCATTTCTTCCCAATTATCCTGTAATGCGAGCTTGACACGCTCGCTTTTTGCAAACAGCATAACCCCTGAGGTGTCGCGGTCAAGCCGATGTACAATCCATATTCGATTAGCCTTGTGCCTCGATTTAACATAGTCGTTTATTGTTCGATAAGCAGTGTTTTGGGTTTCTTTATCGGTTGAAACCGATAACATCCCCGCAGGTTTGTCAATTACAATAATGTAGCTGTCCTCATAGATAATGGGGATTTTTGTATTTTTCTTTTTCATCTGACACACTCCTCTTTGCTTGTCTGAATCGGGCTTTATATTGCACTATCTGCGTCTCGCTGCCTATATCTCGGTATTGTATCATTCTTTTTCGCATTTGTCAAGTTTTTTATCGCCCTACGCAAATCTAAGCTCTGAAAAGAAATCTTTCCTTGACAGACGATGAATTTTTCGTTATAATCTATATTAGACTGTAGAAAAGAGAGGAGTTATAAAATGAACCCTGAAGAAAAACCCGTCCCAAATGAGAACTTTATACACGATATAATCGACGCCGACCTCGCCGCCGGGCGGCATACGACAGTGCATACCCGCTTCCCGCCGGAGCCTAACGGTTGTATTCATATCGGGAGCGCGAAAGCAATTTATATAAACTTTGAAGCCGCACGAAAGTACGGCGGATTGTTTAATCTGCGTTTCGATGACACAAACCCCGTAAAAGAGGATGAGAGCTATGTCCGCTCTATTATTGAGGATATAAAATGGCTTATAGGTAGCGAGCCGAGCGGCGGTATTTTTTACGGCTCGGACTATTTTGTCCTAACCTATGAGTATGCGGTTAAGCTGATAAAAGATGGTAAGGCGTATGTCTGCGATTTATCGGGTGAAGAAATCCGAGAGTATCGCGGCTCGCTGACCCTGCCCGGGCAAAACAGTCCCTACAGAAACAGAACGGTGGAAGAAAATCTTGAGCTTTTCGAGCGTATGAAAAACGGAGAATTTGAAAACGGTGCCTGTACCCTACGCGCGAAAATAGATATGGCTTCACCTAATATGAATATGCGAGACCCCGTTATTTACAGGATTCTCCACGCTCATCACCATAGACAAGGCGACAAATGGAAAATCTATCCCATGTATGACTTTGCACATACGATTCAGGACTCGATAGAGAAAATCACCCATTCCTGTTGTTCTCTCGAATTTGAAAACCACCGTCCGCTTTATGACTGGGTTGCGGACAATATCGGACTGCGCGAAGAAGAAAAACCGCATCAGTACGAATTTGCCCGCCTTAATATGACATACACGACCATGAGTAAGCGGTATTTGGGCGATTTGGTTAAAAAAGGCTTGGTGGATGGTTGGGATGACCCGCGTATGCCGACTTTAAGCGGATTAAGGCGGCGCGGTTATACGCCGTCGTCGATTCTCGAATTTGTTAAGAGGGCGGGTGTAGCGAAGACTTATAGCGTTGTAGACAGCGCATTGCTTGAATTCTGCTTGCGCGAGGAGCTTGATAAAACCGCTCCGAGACGGGTCGCCGTGGTTAATCCGATTTTAGTAACTATCACTAATTTCCCTGAGGATAAAACCGAATACTTTTCATTCTCAAATCATCCTGCCAACCCCGAAATGGGAGTACGTGAGCTTCCCTTTACGAACCGACTGTACATTGAGCGTGACGATTTCGCCGATATACCGCCTCCCAAGTTTCACAGGCTTAAAAAAGACGGTGAGGTCAGGTTAATGAACTCGTATATTATAAGGTGCAACGAGATAATCAAGGACGAAAACGGAAGTGTGGTCGAGCTTCTCTGCACGGCTGACTTGGAAACAGGAAATAAAGTACCCGCCGATGGGCGAAAAATTAAAGGGACTATCCACTGGCTTTCTGCCGCTCATGCCGAAAACGCTGAAATTGCTCTTTATGATAAGCTTTTTTCCGTTGAAAATGTCTTCGATATTCCCGACGACAGCGATTTCGGAGATTATATTAACCCCAATTCTCTTATAAAAGCGGAAAACGCCAAGGTCGAGCCGTCTTTAAAGACTACAGAAGCGGGTGAAAAGTTTCAATTTGTACGGACGGGGTATTTCTGCGTTGACAGCAAGAATACGGACGTTTTTAATAAAACCGCACCTCTAAAGAGTAGCTATAAACCATAAACCGCTCAAAAATAAAACCGTGTTGTTGATTTTTCAGCGAATTTATGATAAAATTACGAAATTAAAAAACAAGGAGATATAAAAATGTTTAAAACGCTTGATGAAACCCTCGCCTTTTGTAAAGAGAAGGAAATAAAAATGGTCGATTTTATGATGCTTGACCTTGACGGACGGTGGAAGCATCTCACGATGCCCGTTGAACGCTTTACTGCCGACACTATGAAAAACGGTATAGGCTTCGATGGCTCAAACTACGGCTACGCACCCGTTGAAAACAGTGATATGGTGTTTATCCCCGACCTCTCTACGGCATATGTTGACTCGTTTTCGGAGGTCAAAACGCTCTCTGTAATCGGTGACGTTTATGTTATCTCGCTTCCCGAAAATAAGCGATTTGACCAATGTCCCCGTAACGTCGCCACACAAGCAGAACGGTATCTGCTCAGTACGGGCATTGCAGATGAATTTCGGATTGGTCCCGAGTTTGAGTTCCATGTGTTTAATTATGTGAGCTATTCAAATATGTCGTATAACACAAGGTTTAAAGTCGATACCGAGCCTGCCGAATGGAATACAGGCGCAGAAGAATTTAACCTCGGCTATAAATTAGCGAAAAATAACGGCTACCACGCCGCTCCGCCTTTGGACAAGCTCAACGATTTCAGAAGCAGGGTCTGTATGCTTTTTGAACAAGCCGGAATAGCCGTAAAATATCATCACCATGAAGTCAGCGGCTCAGGGCAGATAGAAATAGAGGTTGAGTTCGGCGGTCTGCGCGAGATGGCAGATAAGACCATGCTCGGTAAATACATAATAAAAAACAGAGCAATCCTCGAAAATAAAACAGCTACGTTCATGCCGAAGCCCATCTATGGCGAAGCGGGAAACGGCTTACACGTTCATATGCACCTTTTTAAAGAGGGTAAACCGCTTTTCTATGACGCAAACGGCTACTCCCAGCTCAGCGAAACAGCGCATCATTTTATCGGAGGTATACTAAAGCACGCGAAGGCTTTATGCGCGTTTACAAACCCCTCTACAAACTCCTACAAGCGGCTCGTTCCCGGCTATGAAGCCCCCGTAACTATCGGCTATGCGACCTCGAACAGAAGCTCTGTAATAAGAATCCCCGCATACGCTAAAGCGCCCGACCAGAAACGCTTTGAACTTCGTAACCCCGATGGTACATGTAACCCCTACTACGCATATTCTGCGATTCTCATGGCGGGAATCGACGGTATTAAAAATAAAATAAACCCCGAAGCGGAGGGTTACGGACCGTATGACTTTAATCTCTATAATTTAAACGATGAGGAAAAAGCGAAAATACGCTCACTGCCTCGAACCCTTGACGAGGCACTCGACTCCCTTGAGAGCGATAAAGATTTTCTGACGGCGGGCGGTGTTTTCTCGGAAAAACTGATAGAAATATGGATAAATAAACGCAGGAAAGATGCTCTGAAATACAGCCTCATGCCGCATCCTGTCGAATATGAAATGTATTTCGACCTTTAAAATAAATTAAACAAAAGAGGACAACTTATGACAAAGAAAAATCAAGGGATTTTCGTTGTATTCGCGGCAATCGCGATTCAACTCACTCTCGGCGTCGCTTATATATGGAGCGTATTTCAAAATGGCGTCGCACAGAGCATTTTCAACGGCGACAATGCGGCGGCAGGTCTTACATTTTCACTTTTACTCGTCGCGCTGACTATGGGTAGCGTTATCGGCGGAAAATTAGCACTTAGGTATACTATACGAATCGTCGTTTTCATAGGCGGTATCATACTCGGCACGGGTTTTATTTTAGCATCTTTTGCCACGGCGAATTATCCGTGGGTGTTGTGGCTGACTTACGGTGTAATGGGCGGTGTGGGTATGGGTTTCACATACTCTACGACCATCGCCTGCGCTCAAAAATGGTATCCGCATAAAAAAGGCTTAGTCACAGGCATAATAGTCGCCGCACTCGGCTTCGGCGGCGTTGTTTTCACACCTATCGTTGAGATTTTAATAACAAGCTTCGGCGGTATAGGTACAGGAGAATTTCCTACGTTTGCGGTTCTCGGTATAGTTTTTCTGATAGTATGTACAGCGGGTAGTATTTTTATGAAAAATCCATCCGCCGATTATATGGCGGTCACAACCGCAAGTACCGCTCAAGCTAACGAAAAACGGAACTACTCGCCCTCTGAGATGCTTAAAACACCTAAATTCTACTTAGTAGTGTTTACTTATTTGCTCGCATGTATGGGCGGTCTGATGATGATAGCCTTTGCCAAACCCATAGCTATTGCAAAAGGACTTGAATCCGTTGCTACAATCGGGGTTTTGGCTATAACTATGTTTAACTCGCTCGGGCGGCTTCTTTGGGGTATGATTTCTGACAGATTGGGACGGATAAATACTATCTTGATTCTGCTCGCGGGTAACGCTGTTCTGTCGCTTTTAGTAAACATGGCGCAAGGATATTTTATTTTTGTTTTAATAGCCTTTATAGGATTTTTCTACGGCGGACTTATCAGCAACTTCCCTTCTCTGACCGCAGATTTGTTCGGTCCCAAGCATATGTCTGTCAACTACGGTATAGTTCTTCTCGGATTTGGCGGGGGAGCCGTTATATCATCGCAAATCGCGGGATATTTCAGAAATGTCGCCGCCGATGCTAACGATATAAATCTCATGTTCCCCGCTTTTTTAATTGCTTCGTGTTGTGCGGCGGCAGGGATAGTGATGATGCTCATTTTAAAGGCTGCGAGCAAGAAAGAAAATTAAAGTAAATAAACCGCATATTGTTAAAGGGACGGATAAATATGTTTAAAATCACTTCCGCTTATGAAGCGGCAGAGTTAATCAAAGACGGCGACTGCATTGCCATTAATTCGTTTTTGGCGCTGTCGAACCCCGAAGCACTTCATGATGCACTGTACGAGAGGTTTAAGCAGACCGGCTCGCCGAAAGAACTACGGCTGTTCTGCGCGGCGGGCTTCGGCGCATGGGATGAAAACCGTTTCGCTGACCGCTATATTAAAATGGGTGCGGTACGGGAAATAATTGCGGGGCATTATAACAGTATGCCTTGTGCAAAGCAAATGGCGGCGAGCGGAAAAATCGAGGCGTATTGCCTGCCGCTCGGGGTACTTTCACATACCATAAGAGCGGCGGCGGCAGGCAAAGACTGGATTCTAAGCGATGTCGGAATAGGTATCTACTGCGACCCGCGTATTGACACCTACGCTTTAAACAGTAATTCCAAGAAAGAACTTGTTAAAATTCGGGAAATCGAGGGTGAAGAATACCTTCTTTATCCCGTACCGAATATTGACATTGCGTTCATAAAAGGCACTACCGTAGACCCGAACGGAAATATCTCATTCGAGAAAGAATACCTGACCGTGGACGCTTTGGCTTTAGCTCAAGCGACAAAACGAAACGGCGGAAAGGTAATTGTTCAGGTAGAGCGGGTCAGCCATATGTTCTCCCGTCCCCGTAACGTGATTGTCCCCGGTGTTTTGGTAGACGCGGTGGTCGTGCATGAAAGTCAAGGAATCGCGGAAGAATATAACCCGACTTTATCGGGAGACATCCATGTTCCCGCATCACACATGGATTATTTCGTTAATAAACTCTCCACAACAAAAAATAAAAAAACTAAAACAGATGACCAAACGGCAGATATTATCGGCGAACGCGCCGCAAGGGAATTAAAGCCGGGTCATATTGTCAACATCGGTATAGGAACCTCTGAAATGGTTGGCAAATATGCGTCAAAGCAGGGTATCTTAAAAGACGTACACATCACGGTAGAAGCCGGCGGTGTGGGGGGACTGCCCGCTCCGGGCGTGGCTTTCGGCGCGACTATCGGTGCAGATATGATATGCGATATGGCTACGCAGTTCGATTTTTATGACGGGGGCGGACTCGACATCTGCTTTTTAGGCAGCCTTGAAGTCGATATGTACGGTAGTGTTAACGCCCACAAGCTAAAAGAAAACTATTCAGGAATCGGCGGTTTTGCTAATATCACCCACTCGACAAAAACGATTGTTTTTTGTATGAGCTTTACCACTAAAGGTCTCATTACGACAAGAGAGAACGGAAAGGTGATAATTAAACAGGAGGGTACAATACCGAAATTTAAAAAAGAGATTTCCGCAATAAGCTTTTCGGGGAAAAACGCATTAAAAAGAGGTCAACGGGTTCTGTACGTTACGGAGCGGTGCGTTTTTGAGCTTGGCACGAACGGGCTTGTGTTAAAAGAGGTCTATCCAGGTATAGACGCCGAACGGCAAATCTTCTCGCTGTTGGATTTTAAGCTATAAAATTGAGTATTAGTTATAATCAGATTTCAAAATTCTTCCGCGCAAATATATTAACAATTTCAAGATTGCCATCAATGACTTGTCCGTCTTGTAAATCTTCGCTAAATACATATGCACAATCGCCCAATACAGCCGAAGCCAACACCACAGAATCATAGAAAGAAAACCCATAACGCTCTTTTATAGACAATGCTTTTTGAAGCGTTTCAAAATCTATGAGTAAAATATCACAGGAGTCATTTATAGCATTGACAATCTGTCTTACGTCCTCTATACGCATCTTTAGCTTCTTTAGCGTTACGTTGCAAAACTCACATAGTACTTGTGTACTCGCACAGCAATCGTATTTCTCAAGAACACTCAAGCTAATCTTACGCTTTTCTTCTTCGCTCGCGCTTTGCGTATAGACAAATACGTTAGTATCAAGAAAGACTTTACCTTTCATTGGCTTCCTCCCTGTCGAATACATATCCGTCGGTATCAACCGCAAAATAAGGGAAAGCGGGGCTGTCTGCCGTCGTTTTCTCTTTTTCCGTCAGTATTATTACTTTGATGTTCTTAGCAAGTCTTTTCGTGAACTTTTCGGGTACTCTGATGATTCCGTCCTTAACAATAGTTTGAAATTCAAAAGCCTCCATAATGCCACCGCCTTTCTATATTCTATTGTACTATATTTAAAACAGAAAAGCAACTGTTTTTTACTCCGGTATATGTCATAAAATGGGGGGCAGAAAACAAGAAAGACAAGCGCTTGAGTAAACTCAATGCTCGTCTTCCTTGCGAAAAAAAAACCAAAAAACCATGAAAAACCAACCGATCCGGAAGGGACTCGAACCCTCGACCTCTAGCGTGACAGGCTAGCGTTCTAACCAACTGAACTACCGGACCGTATAGCGGAAACCAAATCACATTGTTTAAATATAAGCCGTAAAGCAGATACCACGAATGTCTGAGACCACGAGATATTATCCTGCAAGACCTATGCGCTGGGAGTAACAGGGCTCGAACCTGTGACCCCCTGCTTGTAAGGCAGATGCTCTCCCAGCTGAGCTATACTCCCGCTTTTTAAACCTTGTTAAAGGCTTTCCGCTTTCGCCGCCGCTTAGAAAATAACCGACAGCTATTATATTATACACTCTCATCAACGACTTGTCAAGTGTTTATATAAATATTTTTCATTCTTTGGTAAATTTTTTTAATTTCCCTTTATTTTTGCGTCATTTTCATTAAATATTACCCCTCCATGTTCCGTACAACTCCGCAATCACCTGTTCGATGGGGGCTTTTCTTATTTCAATATCTTTTAGCCCCTCCATTTCCGATAACTGCCGAAGCAACGAATTTATCGGATTAGTTTCGAGGTTAACTTCATACTCGCTAATCCCCGAATCGGTCGTGACTACAACCTTTGTGTTGTTTCTCGTTATGTTGCGAAGCCCGTCAAAGCCGCCGTCATACGCAATTTTTCCGTTCGCAATCATGATTATACGCTCCGCCATTTCCTCTAAATCGTCCATGTCATGACTGGTAACAATAATTGTCACGCCGCTCTCGCGGTTGATTTTCTTGAGGAAGTCAATCATCTGCCGCTTTGCAACAACATCTAAGCCGAGCGTAGGCTCATCAAGCAGAATTATCTCCGGCGAGTGCAGTAACAGCATCGCCAAATCGGCTTTCATACGCTGACCGAGCGACAACTCTCTTACAAATGTTTTAAGCAAATCGCCTATATCGAGCAGTTCTGTAACCATTTCTAAGTTTTTCCTGTAAACGTCGTCGGGAATCGCCCAGACAACCTTCTTCCACTCAAAGCTCTGCGAAACAGGGTGGTCCCACCATAACTCCGTGCGATTACCGAACAGCACGCCAAGCCGCTTCATGAGCTTTATGCGTTCTTTGTCGGGCGACATTTCCTTAACCCTTACACTGCCGCTCGTCGGTTGTAACATTCCCGCTAACAGCTTCATTGTCGTGCTTTTTCCTGCGCCGTTAGGACCGGCATATGCGACAAACTCCCCGCGTTTCACGGTAAAAGAAACATCGTCTAAGGCGGTAATAATCTTCTTTTGCGGCTTAAATAGATTCTTCAGAACGCCTTGTCCTGTATTCTCCCTTTGCCACTGTGTAAAAGTCTTCGTAACGCCGCTTATTTCAACGGCGGTGTCCCATTGGGTGATACCTGTTAATGCCTTTTTTAACATAATGATTCAATCCTTTCTTGAAGAAAAATAATGCAATAACCCAGAGTATTATTGCGAATAAAAGCGGATACCATGCGGAGAAGCCAAACGGCGGCTTCCCGAATAACGCAAGTGTCGGAAACCATGCGAGCAGTCCTGTCGGTATAATTGTGATGAGCGTGATTTGTAAAGCCTTCGGCATACCCGAAAGCGGAAACGTGCCAATATACCCGAATTCGTCAATGACGATGCTTGAAATCTCTTCCGCTTGCACAGGCGCGTAGAATGCCAAGCTCGCCGACAAGTAAGACTGCGCGAGAATTAAAGACGTGGTTATAATCAAGTTGAGTACGAGCGAAAACACCCACCACCACGGTAAAACCAAGTCGAGTTGGTTCACTGCTACCGCCATTATGACGATTCCGCTGATGAGGTTACTGCTCCCCGATAGGGGAATAAATCCGCTTGTCAGCCATTGTACAGGCAGGGGTAACGGCTGTATAAAAGCATGTTCAAGCTGCCCTCTGCCGATTACGCGGCTGATGTGTGCGGTGTTACCTCCGCAGAAAAACGTCTGAAAAATCCCCGTCAAAATCGTCGAATAGGCAAGCATAAACAACACTTCATGACGGCTCATGCCGCCGATTCCGTCAAATCTCCATGCAAGCAGAAATATACCTGTCACAGCAGATAAATTTGAGAGTACATCGGCAATAATCATAAGTATTGCGGTTTTTGCATCACGGAAAAGCCAGGCTAAGTCCATTTTTAGATAAAGCTTGTACAAACTTAAGATATGCAAAAACATTGTAAATCGCGGACGTTTTGTCCCGCCGTTTTTCTTGCCTTGAAAACTTTCGCAAGTTGCAGAAACGGCGGAATTGCGTCCGGCGGTACGCCGGTTAGCCACCATAACTCACCTGCCTTTCTTTTGATTTTTTGAACCATATGATTGCAACAAACCACAATGTTACGTTCCAGAAAAGTTGAATCGAAATTATTCGGAGCGGCTCTGTCGTCCCGACAAATAACGATAACGGCGCACCGCCGAGACTTCCGAACGGTTGATACTCGAAGAAGGCGGTCAATCCGAATGGCAATAGCTTAAAAGGGATAATAGTCCCCGAAAAAAGCGACATGACCGCCATTTTTATGGCGTGACTGAGCCATGCCATGCCCCTCAGCCGTACAGTTACACATGCAAAAATAAAATCAATAGCAAATCCGAGCGAAACGCATAAGAATAAGCTCAGGAAAAACCACGGTGTAGCGGGAATAATAATAATCCCCGCAAACGGTGCGATTATAAGCAGCGGCAAAGAATAGACCTCAAGCATCGGGAGCCATTCGCCGACAGTTTGTGAGATTACCTGTCCGAAGACAGGCACGGGTCGGGCGAACAGGCTGATTGCCTGACCCTCATAGTTCCAGCGCGACAAAAAAGTCTGTACCACGAGCATGGGGTAAAGCAGGGCGTTCATATAGGTGTAGGACAGCATTTGTTCAAGGCTCATACCGACCTCCACCCCCTGCCCCGCTAACACCCGCCACAAGAACATCAAGGGGAGCAGGTACATCAGGTTCATAATCACATTAGGAAACAGATAGATTATACCGCCATTTGTTTTACCGCGCATAGTGATTATTGCGGTTTTAATATATTTATTAAACATAAAAATCATTCCTTAAAATTTATTTTCGGACGCAAAAACGCCCTGTGAGGACTGCTTTGTCCGCACAGGGTTTCGCACTATATAAACAGCGTATCAGGCTGTATTACATGGCAAAAGGCGTTCAAAACAATCATTTAATCTAAAAATGGACATACCTACCCCATATAAGCGTAAAATCGCTGTCTCAGCGGCTTTAAATACGTTCACAGCAATCGCAAAAAGGGCATAGCTATCCCATGCCGTGACTGTATTAAATGCCCGGTTGTTGGTTATTACGCTGCCGGGGAATGTTTCGGAGTTCTTAAATAATTGCTTCATTTACCTTTCACCACCTTTCGTTTAATTTTTTTTACAGTATAGCATAAATAAATCGGTTTGTCAAGAGTTTTTTTATTGAATTTTAGTGCCCCTCATAATTGTTCTGTTTTATTTACGATTTAAGCAACACTAACCAGTTTTGCGGAAAGCCTAAATGCGCGAGGTCGATGTAGTCTTGGTACTTTTCAAGCAACGCTTCAAGTTGTACCACAAACGAGTTGTTCCAATCGGGGTTGGAAACGGACAGGAACTTTAACACGAGAATGTAGTCGAACACAAACTTCCCTAATACGTGCGGATAACCTCTCGGAGTCGCGGGAACGGCGGCAAACTTGTTAAAATACAGCCGCGTGTAATGAGTGCAGTAATTGCGGAGATTCGTCAAACAAATAAGCCATGAAGCAAGATTTTTAGGTGTGGTATTGTACTGATTCGAGATGGCTTTTCTATCCGCCATTTTCATATCGGCGTAAAAATGCGATAAGTCACCAAGCGTGAACAATTCCACGATTACCCACAACGGAAAATTACCGCCGTACTTTGTCAAGTGGTGGCGGACAAACATTTGCCTTTTATGGTGCTGTATGTTCCGATTGATAGATTTCATAAACTTGTCGTGATTGTGCCTTGTTTGCAAGAAATTCTCCGATTCGAGATACCCTAACGCTCCGTATGTATGAGCATGGCGGTAGGATATTTGCGTACGCAATCGCAGTTCGAGCGAGACAATAACACCAAATAACAGATAACTCAGTTCTCTGTCAAATTCGTGGCGTTGGTAAACGGTTTTAAGTTTTGTCCCCATGATGTACTTGTCGCCGTCCTTAAACGGCAAAAAGTAGGCTGACAATCGGTAATAATTGACCTTTTCTAAAATCGCTATGGCTTCCTGCACATCACCCACATCACAGCCCCTGCCGACAAGCAAATCAAGCTGTTCGGTGAATTTCAATGGCGGTTTGACATCTCTTGTTTCCATTAGATTACTCCTAAGTAAAAAGCATCCCCCCTGTGACACGTCACGCACCACCAAAAATTGGAGGACACGGAGAGGTGCGGGGGGTCTTATCACTTATTATTATAACCGATGATTTTCAGTTTGTCAAGAACTTTTTCAAAAAATCGCCCGCCCAAAAAAAATATTCCTTGACAACCTTTCCTAAAACAAAAACCGTCTGCGGTTAAAAGCAAACGGCTTTTTGTTGTTTTATTGTTCGATTTCGTAGGGGACGCCGCAATCATGTAGGGTGCGATGTCTTCATCGCACCGCGCCATCGCACCGAAAAAACACGAAACATCTGCTAATTGCGGCGTGATGGCGCATTGCGCAAGACATACACGCCCTACAGAACGCGCCATCGCACCGAAAAAACACGAAACATCTGCTAATTGCGGCGTGATGGCGCATTGCGCAAGACATACACGCCCTACAGAACGCCCCATCGCACCGTAAATTGTACGACACGCCGCCCACGGCGTCCCGCAAATTTTCACCACACCGCCCCCTACGAAAAAAACTCTTGACAAATCTCCTTAAAATGTGCTATAATATTTACAATTGAACTAAAGTTTTTAAAAGGATTGACTTTTATGCAAAAAT
>WRKM01000023.1 GCA_009778065.1 Oscillospiraceae bacterium | reverse complement strand
TAAAAGTTGTACTAATTCCATTTCTTTTTCCGTGAGTATCTTTTTTGATTGTTTCATTTTCATAACCTCCAATTTGTTTTTTCCTTATGGAGATTATTGGCAATTACACGGATGATTATTCAGACTCACGATTATATCACTTGTTCAGCGGAAAAACAAACGCAAACGCCTCCCCCACTATGAAAAAGGGGGAGTTTTTTAAGTTAGGCAAAATCCAACTCATTAATAACCCATTTATTAAGAGTTTCAAAAATATTGAAAACAGACGGCTTTATATGCTCGCCATAAATCCTTTTAATTAAAACTTCAAAATCGTTTAATAACGCTTCCGGTTTTTTAATACCGAGCCTTTCTAAATCGCTTTCCGTGATTGAATCGAGGTCGTGTGCGGCATAATTTCTATTATTTTTTATTTTTAACAAGCTCTCATATCCCGTCAGTTCTATGTACTCTGCTATAATCTCCCATGCGGTTATTCCCGTGCGTTCATAATTAAATTCACTGCGAAACTCTTTATTCAAATGCTCTCTTAAACCCGGGATTTTTTCCTCACTTTTATATTCATCTAAATTCCATACGCCTTTTCTGTTTTTGCTTGCAATTTTGTCAAGCCCGCCAACTTTTTTTGCAATATCTTCTCTTAATAAATGCTCCGTGAGTGCGCTCGTTCTAAGTATAAAATCCGTCAATTCGCCTCTGTACGCACGTAATTTTGCTGCAAGAAAATATTCACAAACCTTTTTTGCGGCATTATTTTGAACGGGGTATAATTTATTATACATTTTAAGTTCACGCGCCGCTTTTTCCGCGCCTGCCACATCGGGGAGACTGCGGCGATAAGCGTGTAGAAGTAATAACTCCAAACGCTCGTTTTTAATTAAACGGGTGTTTTTATTTGCAAGCTCATATGCACCTTTATACTCAAAGCTTAATACCAAGGCTTTGAGTTGATTTTTAATCATGCTCCTCTTAAATGCAAGTAAATCGGGTTTATGACAACGGTTATCCGCTTTTATGTCTGCATCAAACAGGTAATTTTCCATTTCATTTATAACATCGTCTTTTTTAGGGTCAAAATGCTTGATTTCCGCATTTGCCACTTTAGTGTGAGTGCGAACTTGAATAGGTGTCAAGTTATCCGCATTATGAGTAATCGCTTCCAAACAAAGGGCAGATATAATCTGCGGCGTTCCCGAACTGACATTCAGCAGTATTTCTGCACCGGGGTTTTCATTGTTGATTCGAGTTATTTTTTCCCCAAATAAAAGATGAAACGCATCAAAATCAGATGGGTCTTCAATGCCGGAACGAAGCTTTTCAACTTCACAATCAGGCGATAGATATTTAACAGCCTTTGAATAGCAATCTGTTAAACTATCTATTTTCTCCATCTCGGCGGTGAGGAATATATAAACCTTTGAGGGCTTAAAATAGCGGACAATATGAAGCAAAGGTCCGTCATGTCCATCTCGAATAGGGTCGGTCATACCAACCGGCGAAAAAAGCACATAATTATTCATGCACTAAAACTCCTCGTTAATTATTGATTGTCCCCTCACGGGGAACTGATATGTTAAATAATTGCAACAGCGGCTTTGATAACAGCAATCGGAAACATGTTTCCGTCCCCTCTCGGGGAACTGATATGTTAAATGGCATTAATAAGTTTTGAAAGGTTTTTTTATGATGTTTCCGTCCCCTCACGGGGAACTGTTCTATTATAATAGAGTGCATGAACGAGATTAAGGAAGGCGAACGAACTTCTCCGTCCCCTCTCGGGGAACTGTTCTATTAAATTCGGACTTTTTAGTTTAAATGGAGATGGTTACTGTAAACGCCTTAAGATGAATTATGACTGTCGAAAAATCTGGCTTGTATCCGATAATCCCGATTGTAACAGTATTGAAATTTGTACAGAAGATTATCTGCATACCTTTGGCGAAGTAATAGGTTGTACTCAAACACTCGGATATAATTTATTATGACATATTGAATATTTTTTTATACTCCCCCAACAAGCGTTGGGGGAGTGTTTTTGTACTCAATCGTGTCCCCGATATCCTTAGTTAACGGCAACAATCATGTCCCCAGTATTCTTGATTGATTTTTCTAATCTCATCATCACACTGCTTGTTTTCTCCCGGTTTGGGGAAATCATGCTTTGCCTGTACTTGCATCCGCTTCTTAGAACATTCTGCGATATTAGATGAGTTTCTATAAGCTTTTGGAATCTCATTTTTGTCAGCGGAACTTGCACAAGATACCAAAAACCATATGATTGCTACTATTGCAACAATTACAAACAACCCCGCTATAAACTCCCCGCCTACCTGTGCTGCTAATATAAACATTGCTATTATCACAGCTGAAGCTATTTTAGCCGAGCTGTCCTTGTCTGCTTGGTGTTGTTTATGCCTGCTGTAAAAATCACTCTTATTCTTATTATTATTACTCATTGTTAAATACCCCTTTCAAATTTCAAATATTTTTTGTTAAGTTCTTCTGCGCTGATAAGTATAGTGCGAGCTTATGCGATTATCACCCCTCTCAATATTTAATCTTCGCCATTGTCATTGCCATCTTCTTCATAATAGTACGAACGGTCAACTCCCTTCATATAAACTTCCCTATCATCAATTCTATCAGTTAACGCGCCACGCAACAACTCCCGAATTTCTAAATCGTTTACCGGACTTCTTTCCATAGCAGACAAATATGCGTTCTTGCCAACCTGTGACCAGTCTACACAAAGCCGCAGATTCTTTTTCAGAATCAAGTCAAGCCAAATCCGAGTACTTCTGCCGTTGCCCTCCATAAAAGGATGTGCCACATTCATCTCAACGTATTTTGCAATGATTTCTTCATATGCACTTTCGGGCATAGCTTCTACCGACGACAAAACATCTTTAAGGTATAAGGCACTTGCGAATCTGAAGTTTCCTTTTGATATATTTTTACTTCTGATTTCTCCGGCAAAACCAAACAGTCCATCAAAAATGTATTGATGAATTTGGCACAATCCTTTAACTGTCCCTACTTCTATTTTTGTAATTTCGCCGCTATCGTATAGCTTATACGCTTTTTCTTTGCTTTGTTCGTCTATTGTTTTAGACATATTATATCACCCCCTTTCTTTTTATCAGTTATTTCATTTATACTAATTAATGTAAACTGTGGTATTAGGCTTATAGTTCTCACCCCCCCGATTCCACTAACGGATTCTATATGTCTACAGTCGATATCAGCACTTAACACAACACCATTTTTGTTTTTAACTTTTGTATAATACTCAGGCGGCTCATTACCGTATCCCGTTACTTCCAGACTATGAGAGAAGAATGTGTTTCTCTCAAAGCCTACAAAAAGTATTTTATCTGCTTTCTTTTGGCTCGTGCCGTGGTAAAAGGTGATTGTTCCATCGTTATTAATCGTTAAGTCGATGCCGTATTCTTTCGCTTCGGCTTTTAAGGCTTGGGCGGCAATAATTATTGCTTGAAAATTATTATGTTTCCGTCCCCTCTCGGGGAACTGATATGTTAAATTAGTATATCATAAATTTTTGGAGGTGTCAATATGAAAGACAGTTTCCGTCCCCTCTCGGGGAACTGATATGTTAAATTCGAGAGTTTCAGCACGAGCGATAAAGAAACGGAAATGTTTCCGTCCCCTCTCGGGGAACTGATATGTTAAATACTGATACTTTAAACACTCACGCAAACATCATTGTTTCCGTCCCCTCTCGGGGAACTGATATGTTAAATGCGCAAAATAAAATCTATATCATGAACGACAAACACGGTTTCCGTCCCCTCTCGGGGAACTGATATGTTAAATCAGAAATTTAAGACAACAACAAGAAAGGCGATAATGTTTCCGTCCCCTCTCGGGGAACTGATATGTTAAATTTTAACGGTGTCAGAAATAGCCGATAAGTATGGTATAACAGTTTCCGTCCCCTCTCGGGGAACTGATATGTTAAATAATAGTATTATCTACTTATAGGGCGGAGGTTTTAAGTTTCCGTCCCCTCTCGGGGAACTGATATGTTAAATTTTTGTAATTTTTTTCATTGTGTTTTCCTCCAAAGTTTCCGTCCCCTCTCGGGGAACTGATATGTTAAATGAATAATTGTGAGCAAGGCAGATTTCAACAAAAAAATAGTTTCCGTCCCCTCTCGGGGAACTGATATGTTAAATGGAGGATTTTAAAATGAACAAATTTTTTGAAGAGTTTCCGTCCCCTCTCGGGGAACTGATATGTTAAATTTCAAAGCGGTATACTTCGAGGGGTACAGCCTTGCAGTTTCCGTCCCCTCTCGGGGAACTGATATGTTAAATGGAATGGTTAGAAAACATGATGGACTTACACGCGTTTCCGTCCCCTCACGGGGAACCTATATGTTAAATTGACGAAAAAAGAAATTAGCCGCCACCAAACAAAAGCGTTTCCGTCCCCTCACGGGGAACTGTTCTATTAAATTTGTCCAATCCATGATATCTGTCCTCAAAGGGGCGGTGGTTTCCGTCCCCTCTCGGGGAACTGATATGTTAAACCGCCTAAATCTCCTCAATCTCCAATAAACATTGCCCGATTTCATAACGATTGCCGTTGTACATGGTTGTTTTCAGCATATGCGGGGATACTCCGAGTTTTTTATCCGCTTCGTGATGCCCGTTTCTAAAAGCCTTGGTTAGAAAATCCGCAGTAAAATCAAGCCTTTTTTCTTTTTCGAGCATCCCCAAAAGCATAGTTTTGTTCAAAAAGCCTACGCCGCCGCCGATAAAAAGCATATTAGGGTAAAAGGGTGCGACCTCTTCAAAAAACCGCTCAAACTCGTTGAAATAATCATTATTAAAACAATCCAACATCTGCATAAATCGGCTTGAACCGCCTTTGCCGATTTCAAATAAATCACTAAGCACGGTTTTTTGGGTGAGTTTGCTATCGACAGTAAGCGAGAACTTTATTTCTACATCCGGTTTTATGCACTCCCTGAATGTAGAAATGGGGTTTTCGTTCCCCTGTATGCTTAAATCAATTTTTCGGCAGATTGTGAGAGCGTTTCTTGAAACAGGCTCGCTGTCGCTGAATCGAAACGCCGCCATAATATCGTTCACGGCGTTGCCGCTGTTATTATTACGTCCGAGAACATTTAACAGTTTCTGTTCATTGCTTTTGTTTGCCCTCAAGCTGTCAAATTTGTTATACCTGCCGTTATTAGGGCGAGGTAAACTAAACAGACTCTTATTATTCCGCTCATTATAAGCCATGTCATTTAGTATCACCGTGCGAAACGCACCTTTGAGACTGCTTCCGGGAATGTAAGGCTCGCCGTAAGCGTCTTTAATAAAAGTATGTATTTCATTGAACCTTTCGTCCGTAACACCTTTAACAGAAATAGCTTCACCGCTAAATCCGCCGTATTCAACGCCGTTTTCTAACAAAAACCTATGCAAATCCCCCTGCCTGCCGAGTATAAATGCCTCATATTCGGCGAGCAAACTTCGGGATTTTAAAGCTTCAATTAATTTCACTGTATTTGGGAAATATACCAACTGCCTTGCCTTATCGTAAATATACTCTTTTTTCCCGACCTTAACCCCGCCGCCGATATGAACGGGCGACAGTGTTTTCAGTTTGATTCTATAAGTTCTTAAATAACTATTCATATTTTCTCCATGTCCATCTACACCAACGAGTTAATGAAAAAGTTTCATTTTCCCCGATTCTGTAGATTTATTTTCAACCTTTAACCCCATATAATAACGGTTTAGCATAACGGTAAACAGGATGCGTACCTTCGTGCGAAACATCGAAAACATCTCCGACAAACCTGTTTTTCACCACAGAGCCACTCCCCAAAACATATAAATCGTTTTTCCGAACAGGTTCTTTAGAATAAGTTTCGGAAAACACGAATCCGCTTCGCCTAAGCAGGGTATATGAAGCGTTTTCTATGGTTTTTTCTATTTCATCATTGCGTGGTAGGGAAACGCTGAGGGTTATGTAAGCGGGATAATCGCCGTTAATATGTTCGAGATATTCATCAGATAAGTCTTCCTCTTCAAAGCCGAACCGCCCTAAACCCGATGAACGCTTCCCGCCGATTCCGACCTCCGACACCGCCGTTAACAGCTCTCTGAATAAGTCTAAGGCTTCATCACTCCCGCCGACAATAATATATAGACCCGCATTAGCTCCGAATTTGTAAACGCCGACGTGGTACGGCTTTGGGTCATCATTACCGGAACGCACCGCCACCCTTGCGTTAATCGCCGAAGAGCCGAGTGGGTTTTTAGGGTTACTAAGCTTGTCTGAAATATACTTAGCAGTTTTGGAAACAAAGCCTCCCGCTAAGTAATCATCAGCCATATCGAGGGGAATGTACTTTAGATTTTTAAAGAGTTTTTTGTCGGCAGAATCGCCCTCGGATTCAACGCGAAAAACAGGCTTAGGAATATAATATTCCTCATCAATAAACGGAAAAGCATCGCTGAATACAAGCTCATCAGAGCAGACAAGAGTTTTTAGCCGCCCAAGCGTTTCCTCACTACCCGCTTTCAACGCCTCAATGCAAAGGGCAGAGAAAAGCGTGTCGGCATGAAGATTTATGCCATTATCATCTAAAGCCCCGTCGCCGATATGTACGCCGCTTAAAAATGAGAAACGAAAAATTTTATATTTCATATTCTTCATATTCGCACCTTTCTCATACTGCCTTTGAGAGGATTTCGTTCACCTTGTCAACAAGCCCACCCTCAACCTCGCCCGCCGCAACGCTTGCCGCTAAATCGGAAAAGGCGACTTTGCCGTAACCCCGAGAACCGCTACCGCCGAGATAGTCATAACTCAACAGTCGAAAGCCGTCTCCGATGAGCCCAAAGTCTTCCAAAACTTCGTCCGCTGTCTGCCGATTTACTTCATAAATCAGAGATAAATCAAACTTAGAGCCGCGAATTACACGCTCAATCTGACGAGGATTAGCCTCTGCTGTTAAGCGGTTAATCGTGTTTTCAAATTTAACCTCGGTAAAAGTGTCCGCACCCCGTCTGCGAAGCTCCTCTCCGTTGGCAAGAATCATATCTGAAAAGAGTAGTCTTGCTTGCCTGTAATCCGGGTGCTTGGCACTTCCGAACAGTCGCAGAATCTTCTCATCGTCAATAGTGTCGGGGGTTTCATTTTTACCGGTGGGGATTCTGCTGTTATACTGTTTTGCAAGCAAAGTCCGCATTTTCCCTTTAAGCGAACTGCCCGGGATGAGCGGCTTGTCCGGCTCAAGCGCGTCACGGATTACAGGCGAATCTACCGCCCCGATTGCCGAAAAAGCCCCGCTCGCCCCTATGTGAAGCCCCGTAGCAATTTCTAAAACACCTGCTATTTTTATTTTAGCGTACATGATTATTTATCCTCCTTTACATAAAATTTACGATAAGCGACCAAGGCTTCCATGTATTTGCAAAAAACCAAAAATTTCTCCCTGTTACCGTTTATGTCTTTTAGAATCTCCAAAATTTTTGCCTTTTCCACAAAGCTTTTAACTTGCGGTTCTCGCCCCGCCTGATAAACAAACTGAACCCTTAAATATTCGATTCTGCTTTGAAGCTCATCATTTAAAGTATCGTTCGTTTCTTTTTCCGCAAGCGTAGACAGTTCCGCAGTCATTGCAAGCTGTTTACGTATTTGCGATGTTGTCAGAATCTGAGTTTTGCCCCGTTCGTCCGGTTTGCGCAGTTCGTTGATAACCGCTTCAGCCTTATCAACATAGTTTTTACTGTTAATCATTTTTTTGAACTCCTCTCTTTGAATAAACATATAGGCAAATAGCCGCTTTTAACTGTTTCCTGTCACTTGCAGTTTGCAACCAACCATACATATGCTCCGAAAACTGCCTGAATCCTTTTTTCTTGCTTTCATCATCGGAGTCAGGTTCAGCGCGGGCAAGCAGATAGGCATATCTCGCAAGGCTGATTTTGGCTTTACCGTCCTTTTCTTCCGTTTCAACACCTTGAATGTGAGCAAGTATTTTATAGAGAAATGAGTTGCCTTTCTCCGTGTTGTTGCCGAAATATTCTTCAAGCAATTTTAGCTTTTCGCCTATTACTTGATTTTCAAGCGCATCCCAGCCAAAGCATAACTCCGGCGCGAATAAAGCGGCGGCATTTTTACCCGTATCTTTCGCGCAACTTTCCAAATCGCCCGTTTCTCTCGCCATAACATGAACAGGATATTTCCCCGGATACAATCCAATCCCCGCCGAGATTGTAAGTCTGCCCTGACTGTATCTTTTGAAAGCATTGTTGACTTCAATTGCAGTGTCAATAATATCATCCCACGCACCGATTAAAAACATATCATCGCCGCCGGAGTATATAATGGTGACTTCTCTTTCAGAATCTTTCAAAAGCATATTAATACCGCGCTTGAAAAACATTGATAAATGCCTCGAAAGTGTTGCCGTTCGTGATAGTGTGTTAAAATTTCCCTCGTCAAAGTCAAAGCCCTGAGTAAAAGCATTTCCCAGATTGTCAACGTCCATTCTGAGAACCCCGAGACGCTCTACCCCACCTGATTTTTCGGCATATGCCGAGAGCTCCTTTTCCTTGCAATAATCGCCGACCCATAATCTTGTTGACAGGTTTTCGCCCATATGGAAGGTGTTTTTGCCGTAATACCGGATTATTTCCCCGTTGTCTTTTTTCAGCTCCCTTAAAAGCAAATCACTTTTTACTGCACTGACATATTGGTTTTCAGCAACGGGAACGCCGTTTTTATTGCTTGATATTATAAAAAATGTTTCTTTCTTGTCTTTATTTTCTTCCCCTGCTTTATCATATTGATGTGAAATCTGTCCCGACATATTTATGAGCGAGGCGCATAAGCCACAAACATTATCATCGTTATTGTCTCCGATGGCTTTGCAGATTTTACATTCTGTCCCGATTGTATGGGTATTATTAAGCCGCGAAATTTCCGCTCCCGAATATCTGTTCATTTTCTTGTTTGAAATCATGCGAGCGGCTTCTATGAAAAGTCTTTTATATGAATCGGTAGGTTTGTTTTGCAGGTCATAGGCAGAGCAGGCGCAAAAACCATCGGCTATATATAAATCCGCTCGAAAACGCTCAAGTAGCCAATTGTTTGTTTTCTTTATAATGTCGGAGAGTTTTGTTATTACATCTTCTGTATTAGGCAAAAGCATATATAAATGCCCGCCGCCGCAGTAAAGCAGATTTGCCCTCGTAAGCCCTATATTACTAAGGATTTCATCAATCAGATTTTCCATAAATAATTCAAGATAAAACGAGCGCGAACGCAAGGATTTTAACGCTTTTTCACTATGGATAGTGTATATAAACTTCTGAATACCCGATATATCGGCGGAGTACAGTATCGCAAATTTTTGAGAATAAAACTTGTCCGCTTCGGTAAAAAGCAGTTTTTTGTAATCCTGTTCATCATCTTTTTCATCTTTTGAAATATACAAGGCTATGCAACCTGCGGCGGCGGCAGTAAGTTTCATGTGGTCATACAGCGATAAATCCGCGACCTCGCCTTTGTTTGTTGAGGACGGTACAAAAGAGAGTAAAGCCTCCGCTAATTCTAAAAGCGAGTTAACATAAGATTGCTTGAACTCAAATTTATCCAGGTTTTCGGTTAGCCTTTCGACAATCCGACTGTAAAAATAATCCTTAAATGTAGGCGATTCTTTTTGCGGATAATTAATCTTTTCTCGTTCATCTAATGTGACGGGTCTGTAAAAGTGCGGTTCGCTTTCACCATGCAAAAGATTAAAAACGCTCTGAAGCGGGGCTTTAGAATCCCAACCTTTTTCGGGGTTTTCTTCGGATGTGGAGCGGCGTTCCTGCGAAGCGATATTGTCCGCTATATATGCAATATAGGCATACGGACTAACGGGGGCGGCGGCAGAACGTATTTCCCGCGCATGGTGATAACTGATGCAATCAAGAATATCTTTATCGGTAAACCCCATTTTTTTCATATATTCCGCACCGATTTCACTATGAGTACCCGAAACGCCTCCGGCTCTTTGTACGACCTTGCCTATATCGTGCAGTAAAGCTCCTGCTGTTGCTTTAGTAATATCAATCATGTTTTATATACACCCCTTTCCCTCTTCTCTAAAATTCTTATAGCACCCATACCCATTGAGCATTTAATTCCCACCCCTGAGTATTCGCCGAATCTCAGTAAAAAATTTATATAGTTTATAAGAGAATCCGCACCTGACAGCTTGAGTGTGACAGTACCGCGAAAAGCAGGTAGCCGTATTCGCCCTATTTCACTGTAAACGCTTCTTAAATTGTAACTGATAATTTTTGTGTTCTCAACAACACTGTCAAGGGTGTCAGAATCTTCCTCCGTTATTCCCTCGCATATGGTGCTGTATTTTCGCATAAGGCTTCCGAAAAGCAAGCGAGGATTTGGGTAAAACACATATTCCCCGCCACTTTTAAAAGAGGTTGAGGTAAGAAAACAAATTGATAGCACTCTCTCGCCCTTATCGAAATAGAATCGGTTCACCATATCTTTCATCAACATAAAACTTTGTTTTTTCTCGGAAATTAATACTTGCTTATTTAGCCGCTCTAAATGAAATTCCGTAAAGTCGGGCGACGAGAGCGGCTCGATTATTTCTTGCCCTGCTTGCTGAGTTAGGGTCTGTATAACCCAGTATGCTCCGTCGCGGTCAAGGTTTAAGTATTGAGAATATGGATTAAGCCCTTGAAGATGAAGCTCACGCGCGTAATCAGCGTTAATATGCTCCATTAAAACACCTTGAAGCATATCACCTCGAATACAACGAGCATCATCACCCTCAATATTAAGTTTGCATATAAGGCGTTTAATCATAGTTTTTCCCATCTCTATTATTCTGTAAAAAACGACATTTTTCTAATTTTACAGTCAAATTATACCATAACAGAACAAAGCTGTCAAGTAATTTGGCAAAATTTTCCTATGTTCAATGTTTTAATCATCCCCCCAACCGTCTGAATCAAACATATCGGAAGCATCTTCATACATCTGATATTCGTGAGGGTCGGCTGAACCGCCGCCGCCACCGAAGCCTCTACCCCCACCGAAACCTCTACCACCACCCGAAGAGCGATTTGAGCCGTTTTTTTGCCCGGAGAACATAGGCGCGACCAAGACAGCCAAAAGTCCCCACGCCATCAATCCCGCTACAAAATTACCTTCGATAAACAAATTTATGCCCCCAAAAAATAATGCCACTAAAAAGAGTAAAAGTATAATAGCACCCATATTCGCTTCCTCCTTGTAAAAAAATATCGGACACTTCCTTTGTTACTTAAAGTATAGCAAATGATGTGTCCGATAAAACGGATTTATATTTATAGCCTGTTTAAAAATTTCTTCGCTTGTGTTTTTAACTCGTCTTTAAGCTTCTGCGGCGAACCACCTCGCAAAGCTCCCCTTTTTCTTGATTAAAGAAAAAAGATGTTGAAAAAATGGAAAGTTGATTTGTTTATTTTTATGTAGATTGTTTTAAAGAGCTTGAGATTTTTGTGAAAACATTTTCGGAAATTCATTCTTTTGTAGCGTGCAAGCTTATTCGTGAACTACACCCAATACCACTTTTGACAATGGCTTTCGCCTTTTTCAAAAGTGGACGTTCGCTCCGCTCGCTTATTGGACGCACTGCGGTGCGGGGGTTTGCTCCGCTCTTTGGAAATTCCCGAACCCTTTTTGAAAACATACTTTGTCGATATTTTATTACTATTACCATAATTTGTGGCACGCTATCTTCGTTGTCGGTAAAATATTTTTGCATCGTAAAGCCCAGAAAAATCATAACTCGTTTTTCTACAGAAGTGTTCTTAACAAATCGCTTATAAACTCTTTTACATCAAATTTTTCTTTTGAAAAACGCTCACAATATATATGAAATATCTTATTGTCGGAATTTGGTTTGTCGCCGCCCTTTAATGTAGAAACCACATTCGTAAATTTTTCAACTTTCTTACCATCGCTTTTACCAAACACAATATTAATATTTGAAAAGTCTTTTTTGTTAAATCCGCTTAAAAACGGATTCCCTGCCAAGATTACAAAATCACACCTTCCTCCTTTTTTCTTAGAACAATCTGATAACCATTTCATGGTTTTTAAAGTGAGCTTGTGGGTCTCTAACAATGCTTTGCGTGAATCATCGGCAACTTTGGTGTTTATATTGTCGGAAAATTTCAATTGTTCAATCAGCTCAGTTTCTTTGCTTAACTTGTCTATCGAATCGTCATTTATAAATCCTTCCGCAGAGGTGTTTCGTAAATATTTAGCGGTTTCTGTTAAGCACTCATTAAATTTTTTCAACAAATCGCCAGCGTCAACGGGACGATACGCTATATATTCCGCCTCTGTTTTCCATAATGCCCGCCTTCGTTTTTCCCTTGAAAAGTATTCTGCACTTAGAGGATCATCGCAAAGCCTTTTCATGTAACTTATAATATCATCATCGCAAAGCAAGGATATGCAATCTCCATTTTTCATCTTTTGCCATTCAAGACCAATTGATTCAAGCGAAAACAATTTTTTGTCGATGCCTGATAGTTTATCATCTAATTGCATTATGATTCGATGAATTAAGTATGCTTCGTATTGAACACAAGGGTGGTTCTGAATCCACTTGCGCTCTGAATCATGTGCGTATACAAAGTTTTCTATTACGCTTAGCGCCCCTTTGTAGTACCCTATTTCATAAGTGTCGCTTCCCTCGGGAATGCAAAACGTAATATGAGTGAGCAAGCGCCTATAGTCGATGATTGTGGTGTCGAATCCTGTGAAAAAGGCATCTCTGAGTAAATAATCTAAGCGGTCAACGTCGATAACCTCTGATTTTAGCAATGAAATAAAGCAATTATATAAGCCATAATCCGTCTCTTTATTTGAATATGTATATCCGGTTATACAACGAGCAAAAAACTCTATATAAAACGGCTCTGTTAAAAAATCCTTGCCGAAATATTTTATTCCCACTATCGCACTCATAATCTCGTGTTTTGCGGCGATTTTAACTATATCTTTTTCAAATTTATCGCTTTTAACAAACCCCATGAGCGTTTTGTTGAGTTCTTCTCCCGGTGGAAAAAATTGTTCTCCCGTATGCGAAAAAGGGGCATGTCCAACGTCGTGTAGAAGGCAAGATAAAAGGAAAACATCCCTCACCTTATCCAATTTTTTGCGTTTTTCATCGTCATCACCGCAAAATTCGCTTAATAATGTTTCGGCAGCGATTCCTCCTAAATGAAACACTCCAATCGAATGTGCGAACCGATTATGTTCGGAAGACGGAAACAAAGGCGAATAGCTTGTCTGAACAATTCGCCTTAACCTTTGAAAAACGGCTGTGTCTATAATCTTATGCACATAGTCTTCCCGTATTTTTACATATCCGTAGAGCGGGTCTTTGATTAACTTAAAATCCATTAAGATTTAACTCCCATATTTAGTTTTGCAATCGCCCTTTTGTCCATGAAAGCAAGCAAAACGTCAAGCGCCAAATATCCTCGAAATTTTGTGATAAGATTGACCACGTCAATCTCGTCTTTTAAAGCTATCCCTAACCCTTCCTCGGTCTCTTTTTCAACAAAAATATCCGAATAGTTTCTAAACATGGCATAGGTGTGCTCATGCGACATAATCAAAACGGCGGTTTCGTTTTTTTCTTCAGAAAGAATGCGAACTACCGCGTTTCCATACTCATTCAATTCTCTATACGTCACAAAGCGTTTTTGAGAATTTTCACTTAATACCTCAATTAAGGCGTTTGCTGCCAAATCCTCTATCCCGATGTAAAATCTCACGGTATAACCTCCTGTTGATAACACTATATATAGTGTTTTATTTGATAATTTATACCATTATACCATAGTATATGCAAATTAGTCAATACGTTTTCAAAATTTTTTTGATTTTTTTCTCAACTCTACCCAAATCCCTTGATTTTCAGAAATCACGGTGCATGAACGAGAGTGAGAGCAAGTGGTATTTATCGGAGTATAATCCGCTCTATCGCTTGTTATAGGGGTGTACGGTTAGTGCTTCCTCGCTTTTACCACCCCACAAAACGAACAAACCCGAACCCATCGCCGACAAGGCAGAGTTCGGATTTGACACAATTCGCCGGAGAAGGTGGGATTCGAACCCACGTGACGTTTTACCGTCAACTCGATTTCGAGTCGAGCTCGTTATGACCACTTCGATACTTCTCCACAAAAAATATTCATTTGCTATGCACAATAACGCGATTTGAAGCCTAACTCGTTATAACTACTTCTATACGCTTGCGTACTGTATATTTAAACCACCTTAGTCAGTATACACGATTTTTTTAAGATTGTCAACTAAAAATCGCTGAATCCGGGAAATTTTTGTAATTTCGTAAATTATTTTAATTCTGTACTGATACAACCCTTGTATAACACCTAAGCGTAAATTCGCCGTCATGCCCTTCGCCGAGTGCGTAGCTCGACATTTCAAAGCCGTCTGAGACTTTAATAATTCCTGCGCGAATCAGCTTTTCGGCTAATTCGGTGTATTCATCATCAGAACAAATCAATGCCGCGGTTTGCAAATAATTCTTATAGCCGCGCAGGTTAATTATATCGTCACGGTTGAGCGGTTTTACCCAAACATTACGATACTGCATAGAAGGCTCTAATTTACTGTCTCGGCAGGCGGTAACACTGCAATCGTTTCCCTTAAACACCTTGTTTTCACTTCTTTCAATCCGTTCATGGTAAAACTGCAAGGTAGCTCCTGCTTTTATGAAAATCATCGCCGCTTCATCAAATGCGAACGGATGAACCGCAGAAATACGCTCAAGGATAGCTAAAAATTCCTCGCAGAACTTATATACCTCATCCATATTATCGGTGTCAATAAAAATTCCTTGACATGAACTGCAAAAAAGCTGATTTGTAAGACAAATATTCATTGCCAGCTTTTCGAGTAAGGTCGTGTTTTTCGCACCGCTTTTCGTGACATAAGCAAATGAGATTTTATGCCCCCACTCGATGATTTTCGTGTTAGGCTCTGCAAGCCGCCGAACCGCACTGACGGCTTCATCACCGCCCCATACGACTATCGCATTTGCAACCTTCGCAAGTTTTCGCATAGCGTGTAAATCCTTCGATGAATAGTCAAACACATATACGTATTCCTGTAATTCGGGTGCGATTTTGAACAGTTCTAAAAGCAAAGAAACGGTTATACCGCCCTCTTGCTTCGGCAATTTCACGATATTAATATTCCCTGTGAATAAACCGTCAAGCAGGCTTATAAACGGCAGTCCGTCCACGTTTCCGGCTGTGATGTGAAATAATACGCCGAGCGGTGCGAGTGTTTGAGCGGCTTTCGCTCCGCTGTGTGCATAGACTAATTCTTGCGGCTTATTATAATTTTCACCCAACTCGATTTTAAGTCGCCGCTTAATAGCATCTGCGCCGAGCATGGACTTAACCTGCCCGATATACATGCTCGTTAAAACAGGGCTTATTCCGAGTTCCGGTAACTTTTTTATTATATCAAGTTGTTCTGCATTTTGAACCATGCAGTCACAGGCATGAATTACTTTTTCAACATCAAGCGGTGTTTTTCGTAGTGTTGAAATCAGCATTTCGTCGATGTTTTCCAGCACACGCTCACATTCTTCGCTGTTAATTACTTTTCCGTTTACTAAATTCATAATGTCACCTATATATTTTTCATACCCCCCCTTTTTTGCGGGGAATTACTTTGTACCCGCCCAGACGAAATAGCTTGTCAAGCCTTCGTTGTATGTAGGATGCGGGAAGGCTATACCGGAGATTTCAAGTGAGTTTGAGTGTTCGAGTTCGTGCAGGGTAAGCTCCGACAAAGAGTTTAAACCGAGGAACGTGAGTATTGCCTTGGGTGAATCGATGTTGGCGTTTGTCATACGCGCGATGGCGGCTCTGTCGTCTTCGATTATGGCTTTGCGGGTTTCGTTATCTCTGTCGCCTATTTGCCCCGGTCCTAAATAGTGGGAGAAGTCAACAGAAAACACGAACAGGCAGTTCTTTTCTTTTGCAAATTCGGCAAATAACGAGGCGGCTTTTTCAGGAAAATCGTCTGCCGCATTTGCTTCAACAAGGACATAAGCCACGGTTACATCGGGAAAATAATACTTCACAAAAGGTATGAGAGCTGAAACAGAGTGGTCGTTTTCCGCGGTGAACTCGCAAATATTCGCAGACAGTTCGTCCGCAAGCCGCTCCGTGAATCCCTGCTCGTTATACAAAACCCCATACGGCGTCGCCCAGCTTGAATAAGAAGTAGCGGCGACTGTTCCCTTAGCCTCATGAATCGGGGCGACTATTATAACCGTTTCCGTGTCGGGGGAAGTCAATGCCGCTGTTTTGAAAAAACTCGCAATCATTCGCCCCGCAAGAAGGTGATGAGGTACAACTCCGCTTTTTATAGCGGAGTTTGTTTCGTATATTTCATATATTTGGGCTTGTGAAACGTATATGTCGAAATCTTTTTGCTCATGAAAAAGGCACTCCAACAGGCGCGAATTAACGTAAGTCTGCGGCGTATTTTCCGGTGTTTCTGCGGGTATTTTTTCGGGCGTGTGTTCGGCGGTTTGCGGGACGGGCGAGGTTATTTCCGGTATTTGGGGTTGCTCATATGTCATTGATTCACGAGCATCGCCGCACCCGCCGAGTGTTACCGACAACAACAGCAAAAGCGTAAAACCTAAGATTATTTTTTTCATTCTATTATCATAACTCCCCGCTCGCTCATGCCCCAAAGCTCGTTACTGTTCCGCGCTACCGCACTTTCTGTTATAAATTCTCCCGATGCGGTTAGTCGAATCTCATAGGTGAAATAGCGATTACGGGAATAGCAATATGAACAAAAGCATATATTCCCGCTGACTCGTTGTAATGAGCGATTCCAAAGCCAACCGGTGTTAGCACCGTCTCTGCCGACATAACGCGCACCCGACGGTATTACGTCCTCTATGCTGTAGCTTCTGTAGCGCGGAGGGTCCTTAATCGTTATTGTAACTCTCACCAACGCACCCGGTACCCACTCGGTACCTTCTAAAAGTCGGTAGGTTTTTTCCACACTAAGCGTTGGTTCTTCTTGCATTTCGGATACTGTGCCGGTATAAAATGCACGCACGCCGACATCGCCTGTTAATACTTCAAAGGTGACATTTTCAAGCTGTTCTTTCCCGAACTTGATGGTTCGTCCCCACCCGCGATTAAGCGAAACTGTCTGCGTTTCGCCGAAAAGTGTATAGCTAAACTCGGCAGGCTCGGCTACAACGCCGTTATAATGCTTGATATAATTCATTATTTCTAAAACAAATGTCTGGTCTGTCAGTTTTTGCGCCATCAGATATTTCGCCATTCCCTCAGCTTCGGGCAGATTCAACGTCCCTGCTGTTAAAAGTGCAAGAGCGGTATGACGGTCGTCGCTTACCTTGATTGTCATTTCATCGCTTGATATAATTCGTACATGAGCGAAGTTATTTTCAGTTATTTCGAGATAATGGCGAAGCGCGTTATATTCATCGCCAAGAAGAGCAAGGGCGGCGCAAAGCCTTAATTTATCATCATCTTTTAATCCATTAGGCTCATCTAAAAGCCCTATTATATCAAGAAGCACAGGCTCTCCCAAAGCCGCAAGCCCTAAATATGCAGTGGTGATTTCTTCCGCCGTTCTTCGTACCGAGCCTTTTTCGGTTATTATATTATTGAAGCTTGCAGTTACTGCTCCTTTGTTAATAACATCGGGTGCGGAAACGCACAGAAGCGCGGTAAGCGTTAAATCTCCGTCGCCGTGGGGAAGAAGCCTTACAAGTGAGCCGCTTGATGTAACATCTTTCAACAACAGGGAGTAATAATCCTCGTCTATATTTTCGAGTTGTAACATTGCATAGGCTCTTGCCACCCTCGAATCGGTTCGCGAACTCCAGTTACTAAAAAGATAGTCTGTCATATCGGTATAAAAACAATTGCGATTGTCATAGAATCTGAGCGATACCGGATAGCGGAGCGGGTTTAATGCTTCTAAGCCGTCATTAAGACTGAAAGAGCGAGAAATCGGCGTTTCGAGCAGACTTGACACAATTTCAAGCGGAAGCTCAATCGCATCGGAATTAGTTCCGTCACTTGCTCTCACAAGCAAAGTATACGAGCCTTCGGGCAATTTCCCGAAGTTGAGTGAACCGTTTGAATATGAGGTCGTTGTTATATCTACATCTTCTCCTGTGAGCCTTCCCGTTATGAGCGGTTTTTCGGAATCTTCTGAGTTATTAAAAGCGATTCCGTTAAGTCTGACACTTACGCTTATATCGTCACCGACAATAAAAGCAGGTAGTGAATTAACCGTCAGGAAAAAAGGTATAGTTACAATGAGCGGTTCTTTTGTGTTCCCTGCGCATAATGTTCCGTTGATGTCATCGCCGATAACTTGCGCCGTTAATCGCCATGCCGTAAGGTTATCGGGCAGAGCGACATTAAATACAGCCCTGCCGCTTGAGTCGGTTGTCCCCGACAAAAATGCGGCATTATCCTTGAAGTCGCGGCGAACAGGTGTATCACTGTCACCTCCACCGCCCATTTCGCCCGGCGATTGACCGAACAACGAGTGCTGTACATAACTGTGATAAGAACGAACAGTCGGCACTCCTATGTAGGCGTAGAGCATACGCAGTGTATTTATACGCTGGTCATTAATAGCAAACGCCGCTTCGTCAACCACGCTCAAATGAACCCGCGCCCCGGTGACATTTCTACCGTTTATATCTTTTGCGGTTACTGTAATTATTGCATTTTCAGAAGGGCGATATTTGTCTTTGTCGGCGGTTATTCCTACTGTTATTTCTCTATCGCTACTGTCAAACGTGTATTGATTCACCGCAAGGGGGAAGATATGTCTGCCGTCAAAGTACGCGCCGCTGATATAGACATTGGGGACATAAGAGTCGGTCATGGTGTGAGTGAACGTATCTGAATCAAAACTTGTTACAGTGATAAATTCAGAGCCGCTGACCGCCATAAAAATCTTGGCGTTTGGGGGTATGTTTGTTACGTCATCGCCATTGTCAATAAGTTTAAAAGTTTTTGTTTCATCTTCGGTAAAGTTCCGCGAATCTGTACTGAGTCCGTAATTATGCAGTGATGTGTCCCTGTCGTAATAATAATATTCGCTCCTTTGATACAGCCAGATTGTTTGCTCTACCGGTTGCCCATATGTATCAGTCCATGTTAATATCATTTTATATGAACTGCCTTCAATACCGACAGGCAGATTTTCAAATGCGCCTTTACCGTCCGATGTATTTATTTCATATGTGCCGACTTTTGCTGACCTGCTCTCATATCTGTATGTTTGCACGTTTTTCTTTTCGATAAAATTATAATAACTGCCTTCGGATATTTTTTCGCTCCAGTGCCGTGTAAGCTCTCCCGTTACTTTTACATCAACCGCCTCGCCTCTTAAAATCTCGTTGAAATCATAGTTGATATAACCGTAATGATAATCGTAATAGTAATAATCGCTGTAATAATAATCACTGTAATAATAACCGCCATACCAATCATCATACCGATAATCACGGTAGCTGTTATAATTTAACCCGTAATAACTACTCGTATCTTTGGGTTCAATCGGCAGAAAGTTAGTCGGGTCAACCATAGAAGTTACAATATTCAGCGTTCCTCTGCCTTCATCGGCGCTGTAATCAGATTCAAGCATGACATCCCTGTACAATTCGTAAATCCTTTCGGTTTTGCGTTGATACATATTTTCTGTACCCGTCAAAACATAGACGGGATTATACACTTGTGGTCGCCATGTGTTTGTTGAATTATTTCTGAGTACTGTTGTCTCGGCAAAACCGTTCTCGTCTGTTACAAGCTTATCCTCCGCGACTTCAAAATTTATGTCTTTTGCGGGTGTACCTTCATAAAAGCTTGCGGTAAGGCTTAGCGTTATGGGTTCTTTATGCGGCATCCATGCGTAAAAAGGCACATTTGTATCGAAGACATATAAAGGATTTTCATAGTCTTTTATGGATATATTTTTGCGTGCCATACGCTCATCACCCGACATAAGAGTTATGGAATAAGACCATGCTTCCATATAGTCGGTGAGCTTAATATGAGAGGTAAAAGTCCCGTCGGGGCGTAGGGTTATAGGAGTCCGAACATTTTCGGTCTCCTCACCTGCTTGCAAGTATAAGTCCGTAGGAAGAGAAATGCCTTTTTCACGCGGTATTATCACTCCCCAAATGTATATATCATCGGTGGTTTTGTAGGTTTCACGGTCGGTATAAAGGTGTAGGAAGTAATTTTCTTCGGGGGTGCGTTCGACTTGCTCACGGCAATCGAATAAATCAAGATATAAGCTTCCGCCGTATTCGATTTCGAGTATACCCCTGCCGCTTTTTTCGGAGGCGACATTGACGTTCGCGATGCCTTCAGCGTTTGTTTGTGCCGAAAAACGCTTACCGTCTATGGTTATTCCGACCCCTGCATTTTGTGCGGCAAGACCTGTGCTTGTGTCATTAATAAAAAACAACGATTCATTCGGCAGTCTTGACGAGTATACCGAAATAGGGCTAATTTGTATTAATTTCTGTGTTTTATATTCAGTGTTACTGCGTGTGGTTTTCACCTCTGCTATGTAAAATCCGGGCGAAAGGTTTTCGGGTAAAAGTAAAAATGAAGGTGT
Source organism: Oscillospiraceae bacterium (assembly GCA_009778065.1). Taxonomy (GTDB): domain Bacteria; phylum Bacillota; class Clostridia; order Oscillospirales; family Ruminococcaceae; genus Ruminiclostridium_E. The sequence continues at coordinate 28,487 of WRKM01000023.1, read as the reverse complement.
CCAATATGAATATGACTTATCGTCGGCTTGTATGAGTTTTTCGGTTGATGAATAAACTTCCCTAAGTCCCGAAACATCAAATTCATGTTCTTTATACCATTTATTATTATCTATATATTCATTTAATTTTTCGCGGTAAATGTCAGAGTTGTCAAATTGAAATAATTTAATTTCGTAATCTAATTTTTGAAGCTCTGTAGAACAACGCAGTTCAAGGACGGCAGGGTCGCCCGGCAAAAAGGTTTCGGTGATACCGCCTGTTTTATAAAAGAAGAAACCTTTGGAGTCTTTTGATGTTTCAAATGTGAAATTTACCCCTTCCTCTAAGATTAAGCCATCCTCCGAGGGTAGCCCTTCTTTTAAAGTAACTATGTACGCGGCATCAACTTTCAAGCCACGAGTCGGTACAAAAACAACAGTATTTCTGTAACGCTGAAATTCTCCGTCAATTTCGTCACCTTTTGTATCGGTCATGGTGAAATAATCCTTCATAGCTTCAATGTTTACATCAGTTGTGAAATATATTTCAATACCGCTGTCGACGGGGACGTGAGTTGCCTCGTCGCGAGGGTGGGTCGATGTGATTCTGAAAATCGGTGCGGTTTGAAAAGTCCAGCGTCTTTCGACTGTGCCGTCGTCGTCAAGTAACGCCAAACGTATTATTTCCCCGTCCGGCAATAAGCTATTACTTTTCAGCACAAAATTATTCTTCGCGGCTTCTGAGCTTCTTGACAGCTCAAAGTCTAAAAAATTTGAAGCCGCCGCATATTCTAAGACTAATCTGCTTTTTAACTCATCAATAGTTATGTCGTGAGCGGTGGTTATATTAAATTCGGAATCGGTTGCTACAACTCTGCCTACAGTCTTGCTTGCAGAAACCGAGGTGAGAAAAGAAGATATGTCGGGTATTTCATCCCGCCCGTAATGCAAAACTATTTCTGTCGGTTCAGAGGGCGGCGGCTCCTCATGGGGTCGCGGCATTGTGACGGGCGGGGATGGCTCTGTCGTAATTACAGGCTGTTCAATTTCGGGAGGGGCTATGGTGTTATCACCGTCGTTCAATAAATCGACGGCAATAAACGCAAAAACGCAGACAGCCAAAGCCGCCGCTGTACTTAATCCCCAAACAGCGGGCTTTTTCTTAACGCTTCCGATTAGTTTTTTTGCAGTCTTCTTAACACCGCCGATTAGCTTTGCTGTGATTTTTTTAACGCTCCCGATTAAATTTTTCATCACGCCACCCCTTAGAGCCCTTTTTTAAGCCCTGTTTTATTTGGAATAAATTACCATATTAATATTATATCAAACAAATAGTAACAAATCAATAACAGGCAGGTTACAATTTTATTACAAATTATATGTTTTGGGGTTGTTTAATTCATAATGTAACCTATATTTTTTTCAGAAAATCCGAAGCCGCTTGCGTACAGGTTTTCACATTTGCAAGCCCGACTCTGCCCATAATTTCAAAATAGGGAGCGGGATTTCCGCACCCGCAATCGTTTTTCTTTATAACAATATCATCGGTTAATATACTCCCGTAAGGCATAGATGTCAATAGCGGTGAGATTAGATTTAATATACCCGGAACCCCCTCTCCGACAGGGCTTAAGGAATCAATATCACGAACAATCACACGGCTGAAAGCAGGAATGTGAAATCGATGATTCTCACAGGCGATGTACGGAGTCGGGTGTTCGGCGGTACTGAACTGGTCTTTAAAATTCCGGCGTTGGATTCCAAGTGCGGCATTTGCCATCTCGAACAGCTCGTCCTTAGAAATCGCCTCTGCGAACATGGATTTCCACCCGCCCCCAAGTAGAATTTTTGAGTTTTTATGAAGATGTATTTTAATATTTCGCTCGTTTAATTCTTCAAGGAACATCTTAAAATATGCAGGAAAACCGATAATTCGCACGGGTTTGTTCTGCTTTGAAAACTTTACAATCGCATCCATAATACCGTCTACATCGATATTGTACTCGCCGTTTTTAATTTTCAATGCGTATTCAATCTTGACAGGCGGTGCAAGCACCGACACCCACTTTAATGCCTTCGCCATAGCTGTTTGATTACTTTTATCCGGTTTATATCCGAGGATTATATAGTTTGTGCGGCGAAGCGACAGTAGCTTATTATACTTAAATATTTTTAACAGCATCGACATGGCACAAAGCCCCGAGCCTGTATCAAACCCGCTTAAGGTCTTTTTACCGCCTGTTCCCGAAGAGGTTGTCTTTACAATCAATTTATTGTACGGCTTACTTAGCATAGTGTGATTTTTCAAGTATGACGCAGGCAGAGGCGGAATTTTATATAAGTCCTCGACAGTATTAACCGAGCTAATATCAAAATTAAAATCGGAAAGAATCCGCTTGTACTGCGGACAATGCTTGGTATGAAATGAAACATTCTCCTTCATCGCGAGGACGAAAAGAGTGTCGGTCTTTGCGTGATTGTATGTATCATTAGTAAAAAACAATTTTCTTCTGTCAGCCATAATGTCCCTTCCGCTCTGTTAATTATATTAGTTTACTATATTTTTACTAATAAGTCAAGTTAGAAAAATGAACCTTCCGTTAAATTGCATAATAGTCTTACATTATAGTATACACATTGTACCAAAATTAAGAAAAGCTTGATTAATACTTGTTTTATAAGAGAAAATGTAGTACTATAATAGTGATAGAGAAATAATATTATGCGGGACTTGGGGGGTGTGTTGTATGAAAAAATCTCTGCATATAACGCGCCGCCTGATAACCGCGGTAATCGCGTCTGTTTATTTATGCACACTTTTAGGTATACATAACTCATTGTCTTCGTCGCCGATTGAGACGACGAACACGACAATTACTTTTTCACATGCGGCGACAGTAAACGGACCGAACGGCACAGGCTACAGAATTTATTTTTATCACGGTATGAGCGATATAAAAAATTTTTTCGCTAACGTAACCGATAAACACGGAAACGTCGCTCGCCCTATATTCTTCGATGATATAAACGAAGAACGACTGCCCCTCGTCATTGCGAGCGATGGGTATAAATGGTTCAACTTTTACAGCAGTCATTCATATTTCCTTCCCGACAGCCCGGGCTGGGGATATATTGACGTCAGCGGCGATGCGGCTTATATTGATTTTATTGAGTTTAAAGAGAATTTCAACGATTGCTTTTTTGAAGATACGGGAGACGACAAATGCGACCACTGCGGTAAACAGGAAGAACAGCACTGCTACGATTGGAAAGACGAGGCAGAGAACGGTTCTTGCGATACCTGTAACGAATCTTACTCCGCTCACACACACTGCTATGACTGGGCGGATGTTACGGGTGGTTCCTGTAATAATTGCGGTCAAAACCAAATGGCACACGAGTGCGGTTATAACTTTAACGGTATTCCTACCCCCGACTTATTATGCGATTTATGTTATATATGCGATAGCTTTGTAGACATGTCCTCAGACGGGGTTTGCGATATTTGTTTTCACAACTCTTTCAGCCATCACGGCGAGGAGGATTCGACTTGCATCGGCTTCAAGGATGAATGGGATAACTCTGTGCCTTGTGAGGATTGTAATTTATCCATTAGAGACTATTATTATTTTCTTGATGTTTACTGCGAGCAAGTATTCTACGGTCCCGACGGTCAATGCGATAACTGCTTTGAAAAAGGCTACGGGGTCGGGATAAGCCGCGAGTACCACTGCGATGTCGGCGGCTTTGTGGACATAATCAGCGACGGTAAATGCGACAATTGCGGAGAAGCGCATCAAGTAATTACCGCTGCCGAAATTCCGAGAATCGACCTTTTAGAGAACCCTGAAATTTATTTTTATAACGGCGAGTGGTATACCGATAAAGAAACAACGAAATTAGCGGAGTTCCCCCACTGGACGGACAGCGGGAATTACGCCGCAGATTATACTCCGGGTGCGAAAAACGAAACAGAACAAACTTTAAGTATTTATTCAGCGGCGGAGTTTGCGCTGTTCGCCCATGAAATATATGATTATTATATCATCCATGGAAACTCCGGGGTCTATGAGGGATGGACAATACTGCTTGAAAACGACATCGATTTGAGCGGGCTTTACTGGAGTCCGCTCAATCTGCCCGAGCTTGTCTTCGATGGGCAGGGACACACTATCAGCGGACTTTACGTAATAAATGAAAGCTATTATCATCATGGCGCGGTTTATTGCGCGGGAATGTTCGGAACACTTGAACGTACCGTTATTCGGAATGTGACGTTCGATAACCCTGTAGTAAATATAAAAAGTCGGATAGGGCGTCACCAAGACTCCGGACGTCATTTCAGCATAGGGACGGTCGCGGGTTACTCCGAGGGTGCGCAAATCAGAGAAATAACTCTTAATAACCCGATTGTCCGTATATACGACGTAGACCCCACCGCCTTTTTAGGGGGAGTGGTGGGCTTTGTCAGGAGTAGCGATACCCCGAACAGCGCAGGGCTAAACATGGGTATTGTAAACGGAATTACCGTAAACGGCGGCGAAGTCGCAATTACGGGCAGATACGGTGCTGTAGACTTTGACACCTTTCACACATGGCGTACTGTGGCGTATCTCGGCGGAGCGGTGGGAGCGAATTACGACAGCGTTATAGCCAACGCGGCGGTTTACGGTACTTTAATAACAACTACGGACGAATACAGCAAGCTTGATGAAGGGTTCTGGTACGACGACCCGCTTGTTATGGTCGATTACATCTCTGCCGGGGGGATTGCGGGTTATACCTCCGCTATTGCCGAACCCCGTCGCGGAGATGTTTCCTGCCTACTCAACAATCTTTCAATGGCGGTTATTGATATTCCCGATATATCGACTTTCAGCCGAAGAAACACATCAAATGAAACCGAAAGGTATGTCGGCGGGGTTTGCGGTTGGGTTTACGAAGACTCGGCGGTGAATAATCTTTACATAGGAAACCTTACGGACATATTCGGCTTTGAAGATGTAAAAGACCCCGCATATATCGTAAGCCATAATTACATATACTCCGATGTAGCCGAGGCGTTTAAACCGTTAAATAATTTGTACGATGGGTCAATTGGCTACGCTGACGTTATTGAGGCACTGAATGACCTTGAAAACTTTGACAACGGCGGATTCAAAGTCACTGCGGACGTAGTCAACAGAGATACGTTTATGTACGGTACGGCAACCTACGGAATCATTAAAAGCTTAACCACCTTAAAAACTTGGGAAATCGGGGAAGGAAAGCCGGTTTTCGCCGATTTTTACAGTCATACCCTTCCGCTTATTGTAAGCGAGGGAGAGGATTTAATTTTAAACGATGATATAATTCACACCATCGGCGTTTCTCCTTTAGCCTCAATAGACCTCGGTATTGAAATCTTTCCCGATTATCTCATCAGCGAGCATGTTTTAAGTGACCTCGGCTCGATTGAGTACAATTGGTACAGAAAAGGTAAAAGCGATGCCGAATTTACGCTAATAAAAACTCTTTTTTCTTCGATTGAGCCTGAACCTCGTTTCACCGAAAGTCTCGCGGCGGGAATTTACGAGTATAAATGTGTGTTGACGTTAAAACTGAACAACGGCAGTTTGATTTCAACATTTACCAATCCGGGGAAAGACGGTGTTTTTGAGACCCTACCCGTAACGGTTATAGTAAATTATGTTGAAATAGTTTCCGCTCTTCCTTCGGGGGAGGTTGGCGTAAATTACTATGAAAGTCTTAACGCACTCGGCGACCCTGATATAGCGTGGAGCTTCGTGAGCGGCTCTTTGCCTCCCGGACTGGAGTTTGACGAAGACACCGCAACCTTTTCGGGTACGCCGTCATTGGAGGGAGATTTTACTTTTATAATCAAAGCGGAGAACGAGTATGGTTACGGAGAGAAAGAATTCACTGTATCGATTGCTTCTGCGCCTCCGGTGACTACGACTACAACGTCAACAACACCTACGACTACAACAACACCTACGCCTACGACCACAACAACACCTACGCCTACGACTACAACAACGCCCACGCCTACGACCACAACAACACCCACGGCTACGACTACAATAACACCCACGGCTACGACTGCGACAACACCCGCAGTAACCACCACAACAACACCCATAACGACGACTACGACTACAACCACAACAACGCCTGCGGCAACGACTGCAACAACACCTACGACTGCAACTACAACAACACCCGCGGTAACGACTACAACAACGCCCTCGATGACGACTGCAACCACAACAACGCCCATAACGACTACAACGTCTCCGACAACGACTACAACGACTACTACACCTACCACGACTACTATACCCGTAACTGCTACTACGACTACAACGGCGGGCGATATTCCCGATTTCGGTATCTTTAAAATACTAAGCCCCGATGTTCCGGGTTCGCCCGGCATATATGTGTCCCTTGCGGGCAGAGAAATCCTGTTATTCGCGCCGATAGGTACGGAAACCTGGACATTAATAAATTTGACGTTATGCGTCTTCGGCGTTATATTCGCCGCCGTAGCTGTAATCCGCGAGTTTCGGAAAAACAGACTGGAGCTTGCAGAATTTAAGACAGGGCAATGGGAAAATAACATAGAAGCCTATTATCGCTTTGAGGAATTAGAGCAAGACAGAAGGCGCAGGGTAGTTTGGTTAATGACAGCGAGTGTTATGGGAATAGCAGGGGTATTTTTGTTCCTGCTCACACAAAAAACCGATACGGTTTTGGCACTGTTTGATTTTTGGACTTTTGTACATGCGGTCATCATTGTTTCGGAGCTTGCCGCCGTTATTCTTATCAAGCAGATTAAATCTCGCGGCTCGGACTATCAAGTAATCCGCGGAAAACAGCGGACTTAAAGAAGGAGTTGCTTTAAAAATGAAGAACAACCTTATTACAAGAATGTTCGTGATTTTAATTATAAACGTCTTTGCAGTCGCCGCAAGTGTGTACAGCATCATTTATGTAACAACAAGTGATGCCTTGACCGAGGATATTCAAAGACGTGCCGACGGCGTAAAGAGCTTAATCATGGATAACCTCAGCGCAGAGGACTTCGTGGATATAGGCGAGAACAGCGAGGCAGGTATTAAAGCAAGCCAAAATATGCAGGAAATTCTCGCCCTCTTTCGTGACGTTGGGAACTTGGAACGCTTATACATAACAAAAGTAAATGAAGCGGACGAAATCATCACGACCCTAAGAACCTTAGACTCCGATGATGCGGACTATGTCCCGACGGGGGTGCTTGAAGCCGATTTGCGTAAAAGCCTTGACGAAGGCGTGGCGGTTTTCGGTAACAGAATCTACCAATCGTCTGAAGGTAAAGGGGTCTACACCATTTTTTGGCCTGTTTTTAACAGCGATAACGAGATTTTGGGTGTGGTCTGCATGGAATTTGACGTTGATATTATTTATCGCTCGCACCAAACCGCAGCCATATACAGTATTGTATTGTCTGCGGCTTTGATAGTTTTGTTTTCAATAATCGCTTATTTGTCTATGAGCAGAATCAGTGAGCCGTTTTATAAAAAACTTGCCTATACCGATATACTAACGGGATTTGAAAACCGCATGGCATTTGAACACCGTCTGCGTGAATGTGGAGATATAGTTGACAGAAACGGACGTGTTACCCTCGTTATCTGTGATGTGAACAACCTAAAAACAGTCAATGACACTCAGGGTCACAAAGCCGGCGACATGTACCTGAAAATTACGGCGGATATATTACACCAAAATATAGAAAAACTCGGAGCATCGCTTTATCGTATCGGCGGTGACGAATTTGCCTCGCTTATCACATATAAGAGCGAAAAGGAAGAGCTATCGCTGTTGGAGGCTCTGCGTAATGAAAAAAGAATGACTCTTAAAAATCAACCTTTTAGTTGCGCTTTCGGAGCGGCGACTTTCACAAAGGGCGTTGACAAAAATTTACGCGACGTTTTTAAACGAGCAGACGAGGCGATGTATACCGAAAAGAAAAGACAAAAAGGTCTGTTGCGTTGAGAAAGTTGACAACGTGCGGGTGAAAAATATTCAATCAATACTTACTCTAAAATTCTGATTAGCCCAAATTTTAAAGTCTTGAACAGCTTCTTCTTTGGACTTTTCACCGTTGTAGTACATACGGCATTGCTTATGGAATTCGTTGTTTAAATCAATGTCTAACTCATGCAGGTGGTCGGAACTCGCGCTTTGTCCTGCCGGGAGGTAGTATTCAAAAACATTCTGTCCGCCGACGACTGCAAGATTACCCGCGGATTTTTCCATAACTACTTTAGACGGGACGGCGAGTTTCGGGGTTGTCCCGTTAGCGGCTTCTCGTGCCTCATTGGGGAACATTATACTGCCCTCATAAAGTGTACCGTTTGCAAAATGATATTGGTAGCCGTTGTTTGAAGTATCGAGTGTAAACCACTCAATCAATTCAGCTACAGCGGCTTTTTTGTCGCCTTCAAGGTCTTTGTTGGCGAAAAGCCAATTGCCGCCCCACGCCCACGGAATAGGAGAGTCCGTAACAGCCCAGTCACCGAAAGTACTGCCTTCGAGAGCGAACTCATTGATTTGGTAGTTTAAAAGCCATGACGGTCCTATATAGCTGAATACCTCAGGAGTCCTTGTCCCTGATATACCTGCAAACCATTGGTCACTCCATGCACCCCATGCGTTATCGCTTATATAGCCGTTGTCAAAAAATGTTTTTGCAAGTTCAAAATAACTTTCACGCGCAGGGTCGATTATAAGCCTATTACCGGAATCTATCCAAGGCTGTGTCGCGCCGTTTCTTGCGACTTGCCAGAGGTCGTCTTCACTACAAATCATTGCATAACCTGCGTCACTTACAGCGGCGGCGGCTTCTGTAAACTTATCGAGTCCGGGACCTGTCTTTGCGGCAATTACGGCAGGGTCGTCAGTTCCCCAAACTTCCATTGCAATTGAACGGCGATAAATTAAACATGATGCCATGTCATGTTCACTGAGGGCTATTATTTTGCCTTCTCCTCTTGTCCCTGTATTTACCGTGTGTTGTGACAATTGAGCGTTTGTTAATTTAAAGTCAAAATCGTCAATCAGTTCGTTGTAAGGCATTGCGAAAGAAGAATAAGCCCCCTTTGTAAAAGTCAATGCGAACGCCTGTTCCGCCATATAAAAGTCGGGGGCGTTGCTTCCGCCCGCTTCGAGGGCAGGTTTAATGGCACTTTCATAGTCGCCGTTCCAGTCATAAAGGATTGTTGTAACAATGTTGAAGTCTGCTACTATGGAATCGGGGTTCATTTCAACATATCTTAGAACAGCGTTCGGGATTTCATCTGTGAATGACCAGATTCTGAGGTCTTGTTTCTCATGGTTTACAGGGACGACAGGTGTTTCTGACACTGCTTTGTTGTCTTTATTAATGTCATAGGGCTTCAGTTTAAGAGTCGCAAGCATATCTTCAAATTCACTGAGTTCGTCTTCGTAATTAAAATAAATAGTTATACTGCAAACTGTATTATCGCCAATAACAGAAACTACCACAGAGGGATTATCATCATGCACACTAAACCGCTCCGGACCACCAAAATAATCAGAAAACTCTATACGAAGCGCATCATGTTCGTTTACTTTAATTCTTTCGACCTTATTAACATTAACTTCATTCCCAAAATATTCGTAAGCAAATTCATCCGCACTCATTTCAAGATAATCTTTTTTAAATTGCTCAAATACATCTAAATCATTATCCCGGACTCCGGCAGCATATATAAAAATTGTTGCATCTCTGTTTTCATGTATTGTTGAAATGTGATACTCATTGTATTCATCATCAATTAAATTCACTCTCCAATTTTCGTGCAATGTAATCGAAAATAACTCTGTATCAATTACTTCGCCATTAAGCATATTAATATTATTCATTTCATAGTCCGGTTCGTCCTCAACAGCCACAACACTGTCATTGTCCCTATCCCGCGACGGTAAAGAATCACCCGAATCGTCTCTTAAATTTAATCCTAAGGCAATAACTACAGCAATTAAGACGGCAAAAGCCACCCCGCCGCCGATAAGTAGCGGCAACGGCTTTTTCTTTTTAAGAGGTGTAATTATAGCGGGTTGAACCATGTATTGTTGCCCCGAATCAGAAATGCTGTTCTCAACACCGCAGCTGCCGCAAAACTGCATATTGTCGGGTATTTCGGCGTTACATTTTGTACAATTTTTCATTTTTTGCGAACTCCTTTATCGTCAGAATATATTAGGGTTATTGTAGCATATTTTAGGTTGAAAGTCAAGGATTTTGAACCTTAGGCAGTATTTTAATCATTTTTCGGCGCGTAAAACGTAATCTCAACCGAAAAGATTCCGTTTTCACAGCCCATTTTCATTTTTCCGCCGTATTTATTAACGATTCTGTGTATGTTGAAAAGCCCGAACCCGTGATTTGTTTTATTACTTTTTGTTGTGGGAATGAAATTGTTTTGAATCTTAACAGGCTCGCTTACCGTATTTGTAACCATAATATTCAAGTGATTGTGTTTATAATCCGTAATGGTTCTGATATATTTTTCGCCCTCGTTAATTCTGCCACAGGCTTCTATGGCATTATCGAGCAGATTAAAAAGCAGTATACAAAGGTCAACAGCCTTAATGTAAGTCATAGGGACGACGCCCAAGTGCTCAAAAATTATGCCTGATTTTTCGCAGATAACATTCTTTTCATTAAATAGCGCGTCGGTTATAAAGTTTCCGGTATTAAATTTGTTTTGCGTCTCTTCAAAAAGATAATTTAAACCCTCAATGTATTCAAGAGCCATTTCTTTTGCCTCTGATTCCGATTCGAGAGTGTATTTTAAACATTGTATGTGATTCTCGTAGTCATGTTTAAACGCTCTTAAATCATTACTTTTCTCTTCTAACTGCTCATAATATGCTATCTGATTTTTAACTTGATTTTCAAGAAGTGAGGAAAAGTTTTCGTAATACCTTCGGGAAACACTGTTTATAAGCATGATTATAATAATTAAAACAAGTAATGGGATAATTAATACGGTAAAAAATTGAGTAAAAATTATTTTTAACTCAAGGTTTTCGATATTAAGCGTTTGAAACGCTATTAGACCGCCCATAAGAAAAATTATAATCAATATTATAACATATATAGATTTCGGTATCAGTTCAATATTCTTTCGGAAATTTTTAAAGATTATCTGCTTATGACAAAGATACATGATAAAAATACACAAAAGATTAAAAAGCAACGATACTACGCAATGTATGATATTTTTATCAATCGCACCTATATTAATAATATTGAAAAATATAACAAATGAAGAAGTCACAAGAGAATCAATTGAAATAATAAACAAGCAGAGGTAGACCACCCTGCTTGTTTTTACTTTTGTAAATACTTTTACAGCGATAAAAAGCATTAAATAGTAAAAAGGCATACTTAAAAAAGAAAACGGAGACCAATATAAGAAATTTTTAAGAAGCGGAAGGAGTGCTGATGAAAAAACTAAAAGCGATAACACTATAACTCTGAAAATATTGATGTTAACTCTGCTAAAGTTCCATAATATATTGCATATACACACAATATTCATAAAAATCAAAACATAGGCAAATGCGGATATAGAGGCATTTAAAATTTCATACATGCATTTCATTCCTTTTTTTTGTCATTTAATTCCGAAATCGTAGACAAGCCTCTCGACTATGAATAAAATAGAAGAAAAGCATGGAGAGGGGGAAAGAAAAATGTTTTGGAGTACACTTTTATTCTTTATTTTTGGCGGCTAAATAAAAACCGGGTGTTATTACAGGGTACGCAAAGGCGCATATGCGCCTTTCTACCCTAAACCCTTTCAAAAGAATACTTTCTTAAATAATCTATGTACAGGCTTTTAAAAGGTATAACTTTATTTCTGCTCAAGTCGACTGTTACTGCATTGCCAAGAGTTATTGTACGCTGTTCAAGAGAAACAACGTGCTTAAATCCCACTATAAAAGACTTATGACATCTGAAAAAGCGGTCTTGGGGTAACAATTTCTCAACCTGCAATAAAAGATGAGGATATTTTATTGATTTGCTTAGGGTGTGAATAGTACAGCTTTTCTCATTGGCTTCTATGTAAAAAATATCGTCATATTCGACTTTGATGATTTTCGGGCAGTCCGTTAAGCATAAACACTCACCGTCGTTGAATGATGCTAAAAAGTCGTCAAGAGCCTTGCACAGCCTTACATCATTTATCGGTTTGCTTAAAAAGCGAAAAGCCTTAACTTCAAAGCTGTCGTAGACGGCATCAAAGATACCGGTCAAGAAGATGATAGTGGTTTTATCATTCCTTTTCCGTAATTCTCTCGCAGTATCGATACCATTTAAGCCTCTCATCTTGTAATCAAGGAAAATAAGGTCGTAGGAGAGATTACTTTTTAAAAGCTTACGTCCGTCCGAAAAATTATCATAAATGAAAATTAACGCTCTTTTCTGTGCATAAGCCTCAAGTTTAGCTCTTAATACTCTGCAACAATAATTTTCATCATCACATATTGCAATACGCATCAAATGTCCTCCTTATATGTAAACTCTTAAATCATGATTAATTTTACCATAATATTACAAAAAAAGCAAGGAGATTTTTATTATGTACATTCTCAGAAACCAAATTTTGATGTATTCTAACGTCCTCTCTTATACAGCGAAGGTAAGAAAAGACGATATATGCGCGTTATTAGAGCAAATCCGCCGAAAAACAGAGGTATCGGGCTATAAAATATGCGGTCGGATTATATCAACTGAAAAAAAGGAAAATAACGAATTTAATGAATTTAACGATGGTGTCATAGAAGTAGAACTCTTAGTTCCTATTGACAGACATTCTGAAAGTACAGCCGAATATAAGTATAAATCACAGTTTAAGCTTCTTAACGCTGTTAAAGTGAGGTATGAGGGCGATATATGCGAAATCAGGAAAGGCGTGCTTCTTTTAGACGAATACTTAAATGAAAATAATCTTGAACCCATCACCGGATGCTATTTCTCTTATATCCAAGCGTATGCGGATTCTCCCGAAAGCGTAATCGCGGACATCTATGTGGGAATAAACACGAATGTTCTGTAAAAAAGCCTTGCAGTAGAAAGGAGTGATGTTAAAAATATAAAAAAATGCCGAGAAAAACTTTCTCGAGAAAAGGCATATTATTTTCGCTGTTAGTGGAAGGGTGGCCAAAAATTTAAGGAGGGCTTCACTATGTTTTTAGGAAGTTTTACAAAATCCGTCGCTATGAGCGACGACGCGCAAAAAGTTTTTGACAAGGCGTTAGAGAGTCTCAGCGGTGTTTCTTATGAACCGCTTGCTTACGCCACGAAAGTAGTTAACGGAATCGTTTACCGCTTCTTCTGCAGTGCGGAAGTAGTTGTACCGGAAGCTAAACCATTCGACGCTTACGTTTTTGTTCTTGTTCCGCCGGGCGGAGAACCCACAATGTTCGATATTAAGCAAATAAACTGATAGAGTAACCAACAAAAACCACCCTTCCCTAATATATTAATCCGAATTTTAATTCCCTGCGTGAAATTTAGGTTTCCGCGACATTTTGCCATCCCATACGGGAGAAAGGACGTAGTAATGAAAAGAAATCTCAAAAAAGTCTTGAGCTTTACCATTTGTTTTGCTATAATGTTAAGTATAGCAACAACCGCGCCGCTCAACGCATCCGCGCAGACCCTGACCTACAGCTATGACGGCTTCAGCGTTACCTACGCCGTAAACGGCGGCTGGGCTGATAATGAAAACGTACAGGTCACGCTCACCAACACAGGGGCAACCCCTATTCGCAACTGGGGCTTACAGTACGAACCCCACGGAAACATTGTCGGTATATGGAACGGTGAAGTTGTCCCCACAGGGGGAATCAATGAAAACATAGTAAAGAGCGTAATGCACAACTCGGATATAGCGGTCGGCGCGTCTGTGAGCTTCGGCTATACCTTAATGAATGTGACAGGAACGCCCGACAGCTTCACACTCTGTAACTACCGCGTGGAAAAAGAAGACGGCTATACCGTCAGCTTGACGACTAACCCCGATTGGGGCGATGGGTTCACGGGCTTGATAACGATTACGAATACGACTAACGCTCCCATAATGGCTTGGGAACTCGGCTTCAACGCCAATTTCGCCATAACAAGCGCGGGTGATTTCGCGATACTTGAAAATACAGGCACATACTATTATAGTATAACAGGCTTTCAGCATAACGGAAACATTCCCGCAAATTCGAGCGTTACGCTTAATTTTAATGCGGCTTCTGCTCCCGATGCGGCAATAAGCGTCTTCTCGCTCACGGAAATAGTTGTTTCAGCTACGCCGCCCGGTGGTGATGAGTTTTGTGACATTTGCGAAGATTTAGGAAGTAAATCCTGTATCTGCGCTTACCTTGAGCCTTGCGATATTTGCGAAGAAGAAATTTGCTTGTGCGATACTGACGGCGATGAGCTACCCGATGTATATGAGTTATTTTTAGGGACAGACCCGAATAACCCCGATACAGACGGTGATGGACTGCCCGATGGTTACGAAGTATTTACACTCGGCACAGACCCGCTTTTGTACGATACATCAGGCGAAGGGCTTTCTGACGGCGAATACGACTTTGACGGTGACGGGCTTACAAACTATGAAGAATATCTTTACGGTACTGACCCTTTTAATCCCGACACAGACAGAGACGGACTAACTGACGGCGAAGAAATCTACATATATTTCACAGACCCGAATAACCCCGATACAGACGATGACGGTGTACGTGATAGATTAGAAATCGAATTAGGTCTTGACCCTAATAACCCCATAACAGACAGCATAACTCCGGACGGCGAGAGAATTTTTCCTATTGTCAGAACCGCGGAAACACCATATGGAGTAGCTTCTGTTACGCTTGATATATTTTTACAAGCAAAGGATATTGAGGGGTTGGATATTAATTATGTCCCCGAAGATGGTGTTTTCTTGAGCGATAAAACACCCGGATTTATTGACAATGCGTTTAAATTTGATGTCACGGGCGACTTTTCATCAGCTACGATAACATTTGAACTGAATGAGGAATTGTTTAACGACCCTGATTTTATACCCGCAATTTATTATTTCAATGAGGAAATACAGCTTTTAGAATTATTGCCTAATCAAACAATAATAGGAAATACGGTTTCTGTTAATGTAACACATTTCTCAAACTATATTGTATTAGATAAAACTGTACATGAAAATTATTGGTATAAAGAAACAAAAATTCCAAACACAGACCTTTATAAGCCGATAGACATAGTTTTTTCTATAGACGCAACATCAAGTATGTCATCAAATGACCCCCAAATGCTCAGACGGACAGCGGCAAAAGGATTTGTTGAAAAGTTAGGCGATAATGACCGTGGGGCAGTTGTAACATTTGCGGCTTCGGCTACTTTAAGGCAAGGTCTTACATCAGATAAAACAGCTTTAAATAATGCGATTAATTTAGTTAATAATTCAGGCGGTTCAACGTCAAATTATCGAGGGCTTGAAACGGCGTTAGCGCAGTTTAACGCTAATTCAAGAGATGCACGCAGGTACATTATTATTTTAACCGATGGTATTGACAATACCGGTCCTCGTACCCAAGCAGATTTTGAATTTCTGATAAATCAAGCTAAATCGAAAGACGTTACCATATTTACTATCGGACTTGGAAATAATGTTCCCACTGCCATGTTGAGATTAATTGCAGAAAGCACAGGCGGTCAATATTACAACGCGAGAAGCGCAAGCGATTTAGCAAATATTTATGATAAAATAGCAGTAGAAGATATACAGCATGATACAGACAAAGATGGCATACCTGATTATTTTGAAAAACTTATAAATGAAGGAAAACTACGTGACGGAAACGGCAGGGCTTTGTGGGACTATGACGGGGCTGTTAAACTCTCGTGGAACGACGAAAATATTAAAGATTCAGATGGTGACGGTTTGAATGACGGGAAAGAAATAGTAATAATGTCCCGGGAGCAACCGGACGGTTGGCATAAAGTATGGATTTATATGTATTCTAATCCGTGTCATGTTGATACAGACGGGGATGGGTTGTTGGATGGTAATGATATAAATAAATGGGGATTCAGTGCGAAAGACCCTGAACCTTTACGAAGAAATAATTTTATTCCTTTGGGAATGGATGAGTATATGTCTGATTTAGATGAATATATTCTGAATTTACAAGATAAATTTGATGAGAAGTACTATAATAACCCCCTTTTATCCCTTACCGATTTACTTCTCGAATATAATACAGCAATTGTAGATAAGATGTTAAACGATGTATACGAATCAGAATTTCACTATTTAATTCCCGATAATTATTTTAACATATTCTGTGAAACGGCTTATCAATATTCACATAAAAGTTTTAAGAAAACGATAGCTTGGGATATTTGGGGTGCGATTGATGGCGCGGAGTTTATGCGTACACGTAACATTACTGAAATGATTTTCTTAGGTGAGCATAGGGCGTTTGCAGAAGTTAATCCGACGGTTTTAGGACACGCTAGTGTTATTATATTTGTAACATCTAATCATGAGTTCTATTCCGATGAAAGATTTAAAAATATTCCAAGTAATCGTTGGAACGATATAAAATATGCAACATTAGGGGGGGAATCCTTCGGTTCAAATAGTAGTCCGTTTTTACAGGGAACAGTAAATCGAGAATCCGACATGAACCTCAATATTAAAACGTCAATGCAACAGATAAGAACAAAATCCAAGATTGCCGAAGCTTTATTTGAATCCTCTGAGTATTTTAATAATCATAATTATTTTCGCTTCCCTTACAATCCTTTAGGTAGTATATTCTTCATTGGTATAGTTCCTATTCAAGGTTATAACAGCAATTCATATGCGAGGGGTATCTTGAATGCTAATGGGTTTTATCCAAATCCAATTGGTATACTCTCGGGTTGGAATACTATTATTGATAGGAGTGCTTTTGGACAATGATTGTGAAAAATAAAATCACGAGGAAGATTGATGCCCGCACAGGTATCGCAAAAATAGTAATTTTTTCAACTATTTTAGTTATAGTTTCCGTTGCTGTTATTTTAATAAATTCAACGTGTCCTTTTCTAAAACCAATCCAATTTATTGAAAGAGATATATTAAGAATTACACCTCTTGGAATGAGCAGAGAAGAAGTTATCATAGTTCTTAAAAATAGCGAAAATTGGTTAAATGTTAGAGAAGATGGCGAATCAATAAAGTCTCATAGTAAGTTTGTTTTTCCTTATATTGGTGTTACATGGGAGTTTGACGAAAACGGTGGGTTAATTAATATTAACATAATAAAATATTGGACGCCCTAAATGAAGTCCAACTATGAAATGTACTTGCTGTGGATACTACCTATTTTCAAGTTGTGGCGAAGCTTTTTTTGAAATCTGCGAAATTTGCTCTTGGCAATATGAAGAGACATCCCATGTTTATCCGGATAAACCAAGCGGTGGGGCAAACGGAATGTTATCACTTAACGAAGCTCGTAAGAACTACAAAAATTATGGGTGCTGTGAAGAACGTTTTAAAAAGAATTGCCGCCCACCACGCGAAGAAGAACTGCCTGAAAATAACGAGTAATCAGTTATGGTACGTTTGGTGTTTCCGGAAACATAATGTGGAATAATGGTTTGGTTTACTCTAATGATATTGAGATGATGCTTGAAGCATTTTGCACGAATGAGTGGCAATACTATATTGAATATAACAATAGAGTTTTATCGCCGGCTATTCGCCTTCCGCAAGAATTTTGGTAAGCTTATATATAGTATATCTTCCTCTGATAAGAGGAAGATATACTAATAAATCTTAAGTTGAAGGAAGGGGTATATATGAAAAAAAAGAAATTTTTATCGATACTTTTATTAATACTAATATCGCTGATAATAATAATTTTTATAATAAAAGTTATCACAAGTGTTAATATTCAAAAACTAATTGACAAAGAAATAGAAAAATTTAATGAAAACGAGCAAGTATTTATTACTATAAAAGATTTTTTTATAAAAAGCGAATTCGATTATGATATTTCTATTAGCAAGGATAACATTTTTGAATTTGTTCTAAGTCATGAGGAAATCACTTGTTTTAATTATATTTTTAATGATTTAGGTTATACCCGAATTACTTATTATTTTGAGTTCGTTGAACAAAATAATATTATTATGTTTACCTATAATCCTAAGAGATTGAATCAAGTTGTTATTGAAATATTCTACACCGGAAGTAGCGTTGATTTTTATCGCGGCTCTTACAATATTAATTTTGAAAATGGTTGGCATTTTTGTTATACAGCATTTACTTAATCTCTTATAATGTTGAAACACAAGAAATTGAAGTGATTGGAGAAACTATAGAATGAAGTCAATAAAAATTAAACGTAAGACTATAATTATAATAGCAATACCATTAATAATTATATTAATCTTACTTTGGATTGTTATGTTTCTTCATTCATATGAAAACGCTTGTAGGGAATGGAATCGCGAGTTGATGTATAAAACTGATTCACTTCTTCTTAATGGCGAAAGCTTCAATAATTTAAATTTCTTTGATTACAATGCTCTTGCTTCAAGATATAAACGCTTGATTAGTATGGAAGATTTCTACTCTTTAAATCCGGAAACCATGATTCCTTTTTTCATTAATGTCAATAATGTTGACTACAAATGTGCTTCCCAAGAAAAAATGACAAATTATGGCGTAAAAAGAGGACCAGCTGGATTTGTTGAAACATCGGACACTAAATATTCGGTCTCCTTTGACTTCATTATACGCCCTCATTTCATTACATTTAAACCTACTGTTCAATATTGGGAAATCACGATTTATGAAATTGACAAGGAGGGTAATCGTACTTTGATTGAATAATATTCAATATCGAAAACGAAAAGGTCTAAGAAGTATAATTTAATATTGAATCTTGTAACCCCCATGACTAACATATGAAAAGGGGTTGGTTGTGGGGGTGGCAAGTTATATTATCAAAAAGGGGTAGGAGAATCATGAAGAAAGCTATTTTAATTCTATTTTTATCAATTCTATTCTTGGGAATTATATATGGACTGATATTCGGATTTCCCGGAGAGCGTGCTATGATAATAAAAAACGCAAAAAAGTATTTAGTCAATGTATATGGTATAACACCTACAGAATTACAAATTGTGAATTTCATTTCGGCGTATCCTGTACACATTAGAGTTGAAACAGAGACGGAAGATTTTTGGTTTTTTGTTTCTGCAAAACGCTTTGAATATAATAATTTTTATGATAATTATTTGGTGAAAAAAACAGAATATATTTTAGCAAATGACTTAAAAGAATATGTGTATGATATTTTTGGTAGTGACAGAAGAGTTTACATAAATATTAATTCTAATAATTTAGATGAATTCTCATTCGATGAATTATCTGAAAATCCCCAGTTGGCTTTTGATTTAAAAAAGAATTATACTTGCGGAATATCAATATATAAAACGCCTACACAAGAAAATAATGATATAAATTATAGTATTTTATATGATATTTATATATACGTATTCCAAATCGGATTAAACCCTTATAATATTCGTTTTTATTTAGAAGATATTGATTTAATAGTAAATATTTTCAAAGATAAACATACTCGAAATAATAGAACTTTTCCTGAAATAAATTCACTTGATGATTTTACACAATTATTTCAAGAGCAATTTACTATGAATGTTGAGCATAGTTGATGACATCTGCGCCAAACTCATCTATTAATTATCCATTAAAATAAAGGAGTACACTATGAATAATGTAATAGAATTTACTTCAGGAAATACGATATATTCAACCAGTTTTGTTATCGCACGTAATATATTTCTTATTATATTATTTTTGTTGGTAGTTTATTTTTTATTATTAATTTTTTATAAGGGGAGAAAAAAAATAATAACTATTACCGACAAATGGATAGCGAAATCCGGTAATTTTGTTCATGAATCGGGAGATTTAGAGCGTTATATAGTAGTTTATATGAAACAATATGGGGAATCCAAAAAGGAATATCTTGTACATTGTCTGGGCTATGTTTACGATGAACTGGAGATTGGTAAAACGTACCTTGTATTAAAAAGATTTAAAATTATAAAAGAGGTTCTTGAACAGATGGATTTATAGTAAAAACGCCGCCTATCTTGAAGCAGGCATAACCCCCGAAGAACTCATAGAAATGCTCCCGAAATATGAAGCCTTGGGGATTTTGACAGATGAAGCATGGGCGGCGTTGCAGGGGAAGATATATGCTTATGCAGATGAGGGGTAGAGCATAATTTTTAACATGAAAAAGGGTATCGCTTAAATGTTGATACCCTTTTGACATAAGATTTAAGGGTCGCCGCGAAATGCACGGCGGTTTTGCTTTTTAACAAAATCACAAAAACCGCTTTGTTTTTTTGTTTATATTTTCGCGAAAAATTTTTTGAAAATCTATTGACCGAATCGGTTTATTGTGTTATAATGAAATAAATAAACCGATTCGGTTTATAATTATAAGCGAAAAGGGGGCGGTAATTTGCAAAAAGCAAAACCGTTAGAACATTTTTTACATTTGGCTTCGGAAAAACAGCAAAATATAATAAACGCCGCGCTATATGCGTTTGGAAAAAACGGCTATAAAAAAGCTTCAGTCGCAGATATAGCCGCAGGGGCGGGTATTTCAAAAGCTATGATTTTTCATTATTTCGGATGTAAAAAAGAGTTATACCTGTATCTTATACATTTTTGTGCAGATGCGATTGCAAGCGGCGTTATAAAAGAGCTTGACACATCTGAAACCGATTTTTTCAAGCGTATAAGAGCTATATCGGAATTAAAGCTTAAAGCAATCAGCAACTACCCCGATATGATGATATTTATGGAGAGTATGTTTTTTGAAGCCGACCCTGAGGTAGAACCCGAAATTAAGAAGATTATGTCGGTAAGTAAGCTTAGTTTTAACATACAGCCTTACTTTGAGGGTATAGATTTTTCGAGATTTAAAGAAGGTGTTAATCCTGAGCTTGTCACCCGATTGTTGTTGTATTATACAACAGGGAGAATGAACGAAATGCCGCACGGAAAAAGTCTTGATATAGTTCTTTTGATGCGGGAATTTGATGAATGTATTGAACTGTTCAGGAAAAATTTTTATCGGCGAGCCGATGAAGGTAGTATATAAAAAACTAAAGGAGGGCTTTTTTATGTTCATGCTTGAAACACAAAACCTTACGAAGAAATTCGGTAAATTCACCGCTCTTGATAAGGTTAATTTACAACTGCGCGAGGGCGAAGTCTTCGGGTTTATCGGTCCTAACGGGGCGGGGAAGACCACAACGATTCGGGTTCTTTTAGGAATTTTACAAGCTACAGAAGGAAAAGCGACGGTCTTTGGAAAAGACGCATGGAAAGACGCTGTAGAAATTCACAAGCGGGTTGCCTACGTTCCCGGAGACGTAAATCTGTGGCCTAATTTAACAGGCGGAGAGGTAATTGACCTTTTCGTAAGTCTGCGGCAGAAAAGCAATAAAGAAAAACGTCAAAAACTGATAAAAAGTTTTGAGCTTGACCCGTCAAAAAAATGTCGGACATATTCAAAAGGGAACAGGCAAAAGGTCGCGCTTGTGGCGGCGTTTGCATCAGATGCGGATTTATATATTCTTGATGAGCCGACTTCGGGGCTTGACCCGCTTATGGAGCAGATTTTTCAGGAGTGCGTAGCTGAAATAAAAGCCGCAGGAAAAAGTATATTTCTATCAAGCCATATCTTACAAGAGGTTGAGCGGCTCTGTGACAGGGTAGGTATTATCCGAGAGGGGCGGGTTGTAGAAACGGGTACGTTAAATGAGCTTCGCCATCTTACGAGCATATTCATGAACGTAATCACTGAAAAGCCGATTGAAAATCTTGCGGGTGTTAAAGGCGTTCATGAAATTGAAGAGAAACACGGCGAGCTGTCCTTCAGGGTAGACTCAGACGATATAGGAAACGTAGTATCACATATTTCAAAGTTCGGAATAACAAAGCTCGAAAGTATGCCGCCCACTTTAGAAGAATTATTCATGCGCCATTACGGGGCATAAGAACCGAGAAATAAGAAAGGATATGGTGAAAAAATGAGAGAGAATTTTGCTCATACAGGCAGACTTGTTCGCTTTATGCTCCGCCGCGAGCGGATTGTATCAACAATCTGGATTGTATCAATAGTATTGTTTTCAGTCGCCTTAGCGCCCGGAATGGCAGGATTATTTGATGCCGATGCAAGACAGCAGTTCGCCGAGGTATATAATAATCCGGTAATGGTCGGTATGCTCGGTCCTATATATGGCGCAGACAATTATACGGCGGGAGCAATGTACGGCGGAATGATGCTGTTATGGATTTCGTTGACCGCCGCGATTATGAACGTGTTTATCGTAGCTCGTCACACCCGAGCCGATGAAGAGCGATGGCGTGCCGAGGTCGTCCGCTCGCTTCCCGTGGGCAGACTTGCAAATATTAATGCCGCTATGATTTTGGCATTGATTTTAAATTTTATTCTTGCTGTGACTTTGGGTCTCGGAGTTTTTGCGGCTCAAGTTGAGAGCATGGACTTTATCTCGTGTATGCTGTACGGAATGGTGACAGGCGCGGTAGGGTTAGTTTTTGCGGCAATAACGGCTGTGTTCTGTCAACTTTCGTCTAATACAGGCAGTGCAATGGGCTTATCGTTTTTAAGTCTCGGAGTTTGTTATATGCTCCGTGCCGCGGGTGATGCAAGTATGATGAACACAAGTAATGACGGCGTGAATAAAAGTAACGAGTTCTTATCTTATATAAGCCCCCTCGGATTAGCGCAACGCTCAAAAGTTTTTGTAGAAAACGACTTTGTACCGCTTATTTTTCTGATTATTACAGCTATTTTAATATCACTGCTCGCTTTTAAGCTTAACTCTGTGCGTGATTTGGGGCAAGGGTTTATTCCCGCTCGTCCGGGTAGAAAAACCGCCCTACCCGCTATGCTTTCACCTTTTGGGTTCTCATTCAGGCTTTTAAGCACGATGATTCTTGTCTGGGTAATTGTTATGTTTTCACTCGGCGCGTCTTACGGCTCGGTGATTGGCGATGTACCCGGTTTTGTGAGCGAAAGTCCCGAATATTTAATGCTTATGGGTGTGAGTGAAGAAATGGCAGAACACGCTTCAGACGAGGTAAAAGCCGAAATGATAGTTGACGGATTCGGTACGTTCGTGACGTCGATGATGACGCTTATCGCTATGATTCCGCTACTTATGGCGGCTTTAAAGCTCCGAAGTGAAGAAAAAGAAGGACGAGCGGAAAACATTCTTTCCCGCTCGGTCTCAAAAACTAAATATTTATGCTGTTTTACAACAATTGCATTTGCATTGAGTGCAATTATGCAATTAGCCACCTTACTCGGCTTATATTATGTTACAGACGCAGTAACATCTGCAAACGGTGTATCGAATCCGTTTGTTTTGGAAAAAGTGTTTAAGGCGAGTATGGCTTATCTACCCGCTCTTTGGATTATCATAGGCTTTGCTGTTTTATTGGTCGGATTTTTTCCGAAAGCCACGGGTGTAATATGGGGGTTTTACGGTTTTATATGCTTTACGACTTTAGTCGGCGGCATGGGTATATTACCGAACTGGCTCGAAAAAATATCTCCGATGGCGCATATACCGATTATACGTGTTACTGATTTGGCTCACCTTCAATCTGACGAGGTAAGCATTTTGAGCTTAGCGGTCATGTCGGGAATAGCCCTACTACTCACCACAATCGGATTTATAGGTTACAGCAGACGGGATTTACTGACGCACTGAAGCACTTTTTACTCTCCCGCACCGCGTAAGAGTGCGTCAATTATTTCCTCATGCTCGACCTTGTTTGACGACCTGTTGAAAATTCCGAAGCCTTCTCTCGTAGCGGTCGATAACTCCGTAACCCCGTTATCCCACCAAAAGCAGGGTATATTTCTTTCTTTAGCGCGGCTGACAAAGTACTCAGCCCACTCGGCTCTCGAATCATTATTATTTCTGTTAATCGCACCCATTTCTATAATAATTACAGGAACCCCTCTGCTTATGAATAGGTTCTCAATAATGCTTAAAGTCTCGTCAATCTCAACAGTATCTCCCAAAAAACTTTTGCTCCAGGTTGAAGACCATCCGCCGCCGGGGTTATGCGTGAAATTATAAGGTATAAAACCCCGAACAGCGATTATGAGCTTATCAGCCGCCGTGTCTTTGGGCAATATAAACGAATCTACTGCAGGTCCGCTTAAAGACGATATGAAAGTAGTGATTATAAGTATGCGTTTTTCGTTACTTCCTCCCGTGTTTCTTATTGTATCGACAAAAATTTGATTAAGAGTGTTTAAGTTTTTAATCCCTTCGGTGTTATCGCTGTTCCACTCATCGGGACTATCGAAGATTCGGGGAGCAGACATAGCCTCGAACATCAGCTTTTCATCATAGTTTTTAAAATTCTCGGCTATTTGCTGCCATATTCTTATAAAAGCTTTTTCGGTCTGCGGCATCATTTTGTCCGACAGTACAAACAAGTTCTCATCGTGGTAAGTATTTAAAATGACGTACATATCGTTGAGTGATGCGTAGTTAACAATCTCCGTGACCCGCTCCATCCAGTCCGCACGGATATTATACTCAGAGTCGATAACCTTATGCCATGTCACGGGTATACGGACAGCGTTAAATCCCGCAGTCTTTATTGCATCAATATTTGCCTTAGTGGTCTGCGGATTACCCCACGCAGTTTCAAGAGCGCGGACTGTAGAGGTATGAGCAGTGCCGGAGTCGTACCTTGCATCGAGTGCGTTACCTAAATTCCAGCCTACATTTATATTTCTTATTAGGTCAAAAGCTGATATATCGTTAAAGGGCAAGGTTTCGCTCGGCGGGACGCCTCTTGCTCCGCCGCCTTTACACGCAACCGATAGAATAAAGAAAATGAGAATCAAAGCCGCTGAGATTCTGCGCATGTTTATTCACCATGTCCTTCCCTCACAAAGGTGCATTTGAAAGTTTCGTTTTCCCCGATTTGCACCGGTTCTTTCAAACTTTCACTCCTCTCCAACTACTTCCTTTCCATTATAGCAAGGTTTCTATAAAACGTCAATGTTTTTTATCGTATAGAAAGGTGAAACTTTACTGAAAACCATGCCTTAAAGCATGGTTTTCAAAATTAAAGTTAACTTTTAAGTTTAAATTTAGCAACTAAGTCTTGCAGCACACATGCCTGACCGCTCATTTCTTGAGATGCCGCCGCGCTTTCCTGCGCTGTCGCGCTGTTTTGCTGAACTACCTGTGTTACTTGATTTACTGCGCTGTTGATTTGGTTTACTGCACCTGATTGTTCATCTGAAGACCTTGCTATGTCGGCAATGATTCTACTGCTTTCTCCGATTCCCGTAACAATTTCGTTAAGACTTTCGGCGGTTTCGCTCGCAATTTGTGTACCGAGCTGTGCTTTTTCCATAGAGTTCGCTATCAAGTCGCTTGTTTCCTTAGCCGAATCCGCACTCTTTGCGGCAAGGTTACGAACCTCCTCGGCGACAACCGCAAACCCCTTTCCCGCGCTTCCGGCTCTTGCTGCCTCGACAGCGGCGTTAAGTGCGAGAATATTAGTCTGAAAGGCAATATCGTCAATGGCTTTTATCACCTTGCTGATATTCTGATTTGCCACATTAATTTCGTTAACCGCGGCAATCATGTGTTGCATCTGCCTGTTTCCTTTTTCGGCATTCTGCATTATTATAGCTGCGAGTTCGGCGGCGTTTCCGGTTCTTTCGGCGTTCTTCGAGGTCTTATCGGATATGTCGGAAATGGAAGCGGAGAGCTGTTCTAAAGTCGCCGCTTGCTCGGTTGAGCCGCTCGCTAACATCTGCGCGCCATCGGCTATTTGAGAAGCGCCTGAGGTCACTTGATTCGCGGATGTGTTAATATCAGAGAATAAATTGTTTAGACTTTTCACCATGTGCATGAGAGATTTACCGAGTACGTCTCTTTCTGAAATAACATCGAGTTCAACGGTTAAATCACCCTCGGATAACGACTCTAATTCTGAAGCGACATTATTTATATGCTCAAAAAGACCTATGGAAGCCGTGATACACTGTCCGATTTCATCCGTCTGGTTAGAGTATTTATTGAGAGTCGCCCTGTCCGTGGTAGTAAGTGCGATTTCTCCCGTTTGACCTGCTCTTTTTAAAATCTCGGCGAGAGCGACCATGGGTTCTGCCATTTTCTTTCCTATTATACGGCTCACTATAATTATAATGACGACCACAGAGGAAAAAATTATCGCGAATCTCATAATTGATGCGTAGACATCTGCCATTACCTCGCCTCTCGGAGCTAAAACATATAGGGAATAATCGTTTAAAAGTTCGATTTGTGCTACGGTGTACTTTACGCCGCCCGCACTAAAGTCGAAGGCGGTTTTCGGATTCCTTTTCGCCGTCTCCGACAGTGTGTTTTTCTCACTCGGCGTAAAGGCACTTATGTAATCGCCGATGTTAAAAAATACATCGTTCTCGTTCGCCAAAGCGGCAAACCCTGTATCATAGATTTTCGCCGATTTTACGATATTTTCAAGATAACTGTCCGGCATACCTCCTGTTATCGCAATATCACATTCCTCCGCCAACTCTTTTAGGTAATACCTCGCGCTAATCCTCGAGTTTTTGTCAATCTCATCAATTATGCGGGTCTGCATGTACGCGCAGGCGGCACCTCCAATGATAACAACAGACGCCGTAACGATGAAGGCGACCTTAGAAGCAAGCTTATTAAATTTCATTTTCCCCTCCTGAATTGTCTATAAAAGTATTTCTAAACTCTTATTTAATATACTAACATAATTAAAGCTCAATGTCAAGGGTGAAACCCGTAATTTTGATAATTACGGGTCAGCGGTGAAAAAAGAGTCGCCGCAGAATTTACGGCGACTCTCAGCCGTAAGAGACTAAGCCGCTTGTTGATATTGATACTCTAAAAGCTCTGTTACCCCTCTTAAAGTAGGATAACTATTTCCCTCGTCAATCTCCCAAATGTTTTCAAAATCCCAATTCACAAAAGTAGCAGAGTTTTGTAGTTGTGCGGTTGTGCGTCCTCTTGCGTTTGTTGACAGTGAGAGGTCTTTGTTAAAATAGCAGTTTAAATAAACTCCCGGAGAGCCTCCCGAAAAGCCATTTGAATGGGTTGATGTTGTGTAGCTATTTTCGATTCTTACCGTAGCTGTGCCGACATAGCCAACGAACCCGCCCGAATAAGAGCCGTCAGAAACATTTCCCATAGAGTAGCAGTTCCGTATAATTGAACTCGCTCCGCTAATGCGACCTACGAATCCTCCCGTATACGAGCCGCTTGCGTTTGCGTTTCCTGTCGCGTAACACCCGTCAATCAAGCCGCCTGTCATGTTGCCCACGAAACCGCCGACATATCTTTTGCCTTGTGTAGTGGCAGTCGAGAATGAATTTAATATACGACCGCTGTTACTTCCGACAAAGCCGCCGATATAGTCTGTAGTTCCTGTTACGTTCGACACACCAGAAACGGAACTGTTTGTGATAAATCCGCTGTTTCTTCCGACAAAGCCGCCGATATAGTCTGTAGTCCCCGTTACGTTCGCCACACCCGATACAGAACTGTTATTAATCAATCCGCTGTTAGAACCCGCAAGTCCGCCGACATAGTTTCTTCCCGATACGCTAACATCGCTTAACTTCAAGTTTTTAATCACTCCGTTATTCCGTCCGAAAAGCCCGACATAATCCGTTGTCGGAAGATTTACGGTAAGATTGCTGATTTTATGACCGTTACCGTCAAAGATTCCGATGAACGGTGATACGTTCGTGCCTATAGGTGTCCATTCATAACCGCTTAAATCTATATCTGCTGTTAAGCGATAATTCCCTCCGAGGTTGTCTCTTATTGCGTTAAATTGTTCGACTGTGTGAATTTCTATGTATTCGGTAACATGATTTATTTGAAATGCTCTTAATGTCGGATAACTATTCCCTTCGTCAATCTCCCAAACATTCTCAAAATCCCAATCAACATAGGTCGCAGAATTCATCATTTCTGCGGTTGTGCGTCCTCTTTCGTCCTTGGACAGCGAGCGGTTGTTATCGAAGAAACAGTTTTCATAAATCCCTATTGTATCACCGCTGAATCCTTTGGGGTGATTTGATGTTGTGTAACAGTTTTCGATTTTGGCAGTGGAATAGGTTATTTCACCTACGAAACCGCCGGAAAAGCTGACGTTTGAAACAGTTCCCGTAGAGTAACAGTTTCTGACAGTGATAGACCCGCCGTTAAATCTTCCCGCAAATCCTCCGGCACGGGAATCGCTTGCCGTTACATTTTCTGTCGCATAACA
>WRKM01000022.1 GCA_009778065.1 Oscillospiraceae bacterium | reverse complement strand
CCGCAGTTGCATTTTGCGACCCGGCGCCTTTGACAGCATATTCCAATAATGTTGCGGTATTGCCGGTTTTTCTTGGACTTCCGTTTATTGCGATTACGTTCATTGAATTTACTCCTTATAATATAAATTTCACACCTACACCCCACATAACCGCCGAGCGTAGAAGGTGTTTACACTGTTCATTATAAAGCAAAAACACTTTAATGTCAACCACAAATTTAATCAGAAAGCGTTCGAGATTGCAAGGCAGTTTGCGGAAGAATTTGCATAAAGCGCAAAAACACCGCCCGAATGGTTTAACATTAAGGCGGCGGGGTAGGGTCATATAAAATAAAGTCGGTGGGGTTACTTTTTGAAATTTTTATAGGTTCAAAGACTTTGTACATACTCCTCAAGACTCTTAACCCTACTTTTAAATGCTTTACAAAGAGCGTGTATGCGTTTTTCGTCTATATACGGAGAGTGTGAAAAGATTTCATGAAATTCGTTCTCAATGCCTTTGAGAGCGGATAAATCAAGCCACGAGAAGTCTTTAACAGCTTTAATCTGAGCTTCATGGGTATCGAGAAACGGTCTACTACAGGGAGCGTTTTCCGCATTAATTTCGAGCTTATTATGCCACAACGAAGTTCCGCTGTCAAAAACAGGTGCAAGTCCGAGCCATTCGAGTGTTTCTGCATTACGTACAGCACCGAAATTACTCATATGCCGGTCTTTGTTTGCTATAAGGTAATCCAGTGTCAACATTTTGTCGAAATCTTCTCTCACATTCGGTATCTCTAATTCCGAACAACAATCCAAAAAATGCTCATAAAAATTATCCGCGCTTTTAATTCTTTTTATATTATGGATATAAAAACCGCTGACTAATTCTGTGTTTGATGTAATAAAATTTTCGCATACACTGTATGGTGTGCCTTTTTCTAAAATAACACTATACGGGATATGATTAATTAATAGCCGTTTCATAATAGCTGTTGCGATTGCTTCATTGCAAGGCTCTTGATGAAAGGGGTCACTGCCGCCTTTTATCAAAAACCTCTTACCTTCAATAATTTTCCACCTTTTTTTTAATACGCCGTCAGAACTGTTGTCGGGGGCAAGTAGATTAAGCGGCTTACCTTTTGTTGTTTCTTGAAAAAGTGTGTTGCCGACGTCTTCAGAGAACGCATTATCAAAAAAATTAATTTCTTTCCATTCAAGCGGATTACTCTTTGGGTTTACCCAATATTGGTCTGAAAGCGAAAGGCCAAAGCATTTTATAAGTAATTCGGCAGAAGAAGAAACGCCCATATGCTCCATAGCTTCGAGAAAATTCGGTCTGCTTGCAGGAATACTGCGTCCCCGCCACCAGTCATCTAAATCTTCTATGTCGGGAACGCCTGCATTAACAGTTATACCAATCGGTAAATGCTCATAGTTAAATACTTTTCCGATTGCGGATATTTTCATTCGTTTACCGCTTATCTCAATCTCCGCAACTTCTATTTTCCTGTGCATTAAGATATAGTTCATTTTCTCACCGCCCTTATGGAGTATTGTGACTACATTATAGCGCGAAAACTTGTCTTTGTCAACATAGGCTAATCGTTCTTCTTAAACGGCAGAAACGGAACAAGCTTTGAAGCCAAACCGGGTACTGTCATTGTTTGCAGCCAAACTTTACCGGGTCCTTCAACTGTAGTCAAGAATAAACCTTCGCCGCCGAACAGTATGTTTTTAAATCCTTTGACCATTTCAACAGAATACTTCACCCGTTGCTCAAAAGCGGCTACGTTGCCTGTATCAACCTTGAGTTTTTCGCCGGGGGCAAGCTCTATTTCTTTTACGCTACCGTCTATTTCAAGAAACGCAAAGCCATTTCCCGAAAGCTCCTGCATAATTAAACCTTCGCCGCCAAACAACCCGGATTTTATGCTGTTTCCGGCATATAGTTTTAGTTCAACATTGGGCTGTGCGCAAAGAAACGCACTCTTTTGAATGACATAAGGTCCCTGCCCTACATCAAGCACAATGATGTTGCCCGGAAAAGTAGACGCAAAGGTTATGGACTGCCCGTTTCCGGTCGCTGAATAGGTTGCCATGAACATCGAATCGCCGCTCATCATACGACCAAGCCCTCTCAAAAAGCCGCCTTTCATGTTCGTTTCCATGTTGATGTCCGCCGACATCCACGTCATGCCGCCCGCCTGCGTATAAACAGCCTCGCCGTTTTCCAAATGAACTGTCACAGCCGGAAGATTTCCTCCAAATACTTCGTAATGCATAATGATACTCCTTTAAAAAATAATAATTTGAGATGAGAATAATGCTTTACTCATCAAATTCCAACAAATATATCTCGCCGTCCTCTATGGCAAATGCGGCCGCCTCAGATAAATAGCTGTTACTTTGCGCGTCTACCATCTCAAACATGAAGATATACACGCCATCAGCTAATTCTGTTTCTGCAAAGTGCGTATTAGCAGTCACGGTCAAGCTTTCAAAAGCCATCACTGTAAAATCCTCGTCATCATCGTCCATGTCAAACAAGACGTAGTGCAAAGGCTCAATTACGTCACCGGATATAAGGTGGCGAAGATTTTTATCTGCCATGCCATTCTCATCAATACCGCGCCTTGCTCCGAGTATTGTATATTCCTCCGTTTCGTATGTATAACTGACGCTGAGGGAAAATTCTTCACCATTCAGTAAAACAGGTACTATGAAAAGCTGAAAGTCATCCGCTTCATCTATCAGTTCCATATAGACAAGACAGCCGTCAATAGCACCCCATACTCCTCGAAAATTATCCATGAAAACGCCGTTTTCCCAATCCGCATACAAGTCGCTATCCCGACCGAGCATAATTATAATCTCGTTTTCCTCATCATAATAAGAAACGTAGCAATAAACACCGGTCAGCTTTTCTGAGATTTCCGAACCTAAATCCAATATCACGTAACCATCATCGGTGTGTTCGATAGGAAAGTCCTCAAGGTCGTCTTCTGCGGTATTGGGTAAGCTCTTTGTTTTGATTTCCTGCGAACGGGAGTACTTTTCCGCCAAATTGAGAACATATCGCTCCCCTTCGGCGGAGAGTCTACCCGTAAGCAGAAAGTCATAGAACCAATGGAACGGGTCATCATCGCGAAGTGCCGTGTACTCCTTGAAATTGGCATAATCGCCGTCGAAATTATAATATTTAGATAAACCGCTCGCCCTTTGACGCAACGGTCCTTTTACCTGATATATCACGCAGTCGTTCAGCGCGTCTAACAATGCGTAGCCGTATTCCGGCAGCAGACTTTCACCGCCTTGCCGCACAAGGTCTCCCAAGTCAACCATATTTGTATAGCCATACCAAAAGTTATTACCGCCGTAACTGACCGCTTTACGCGCTGCACGTCCGTACTCACTGAAATAGGTCTCATTGGTGACGGCGTAAAACAGGGATTCCGCACCAATATCGTAATAAGCGGACATCAATGCGTCTATGCGGCTCAAATCCACTACCGAGAGCGTTACTTCATCGTGCATCGACAGAAACCATATAGATTCTGCAACGCAGGCGGCATAATAAGTGTCGCAGATAGCCCTGCCAAACTCCGCACCGGACATACCGGGGTCATCGGCAAGTGCTTGAAGTAACCCTGTATAATCCCAACCATTGCCGGACTCCACTTCCTGCGAGGCGACCATATACCGCGCCACGCCGTTTAGCGTATCTGCTACATCAATAGTCGCCATAAGGCAAGCGTCAAAGCCAACTATTTCATAGGGTGGGTTTTCCTTAGAGGGTGTGCTTGTCGCCTCGAATGCCTTTCGTATTTCAGGCAAGGTCAATGCGTCAAAGTTGTACCGCTCATCATATGCAACGCCGGCAACGCTACCGCCGCCATGATTCCAAAGAATAACAACCTGTCGGTCGGCGGGATAATTCGTGTTGCAAAATCTCAGAAAATCTTCCAGGGTTTTGCTGTCTCCCATGTTTGCACTCGGTCGTTGTTCCAAAAATGTAAGTCCTGAGCTGTCATACAGATAGCGGCTGTTACTGCCGTCCACCGCGCCGTTATGCCATCTGTTGGCGCCACCCGCCTCAATAACTACGCTGACATTAGGGGGAAGATTTACTAACATCATTTCCTCAAGGTCGCCGGTAGCAAACGCATTTTGCGTTTCCAAGTCGCTACCGCATAAGTACCAATAAATTGCCCATGTGCCATCGAAGTTGTCTCTCTGTTCAGCGATGTTAGGGTTATTCGCGGGAATATCTCCCACTGTTGTTTGTGTAAGACCGGGCGAAAAATTTCCTGATACCGGTTCGGAATCCTCGCCCTCATCGGCAAAAAAAGCAATCAAAAGAAATAAAACCACAACTGACGCCAATACAATCAGCCAACTGCGTTTTTTCTTTTGCTGCGGTTGAAATTGAGGTTGCTGCGGTTGAAATTGAGGTTGCTGCGGCTGAAATTGGGGTTGTTGCGGTTGAAATTGGGGTTGTTGCGGTTGATAAACCGTCTGCCGACCTGCAAATTTAGTGCCGCATTTGTTGCAAAATACCGCATTATCCGGATTTCGACTTCCGCAATTTTGACAAAACATAGATACTCCTTATTAATATAAGCCCTCTTGTAAAACCAGACATATTTCCACCGTCACATGGATTAACTGCTCTGCGTCCATTGACGCCAAACACGAGACGGCCTCATTGCCGAAATTTGTTTGCATAAAAGTGAAAAACACATCCCACTCCTCATCCGTCCAGTAAATAATTTCATTATAGGCTTCCGCATAATTAATGCCATAATCCCCGCTGAAAGAATCGACAGTCTCACCGCTCCCGCCGCTATAATCTTCGCCGTCAAAATTGCCTCCTCCGGCAAGAATATTGTTGACCGCATCGGAAAACCGGGACGAGTTAACATCCTGCGGGAAAGTCTGACTATTACCGATTTCCGCTGAAGGCGGCGCAAAAGCATTTCCCAAGCCCGACCCTTCATTCACGCTTTCATCATCCGAAAAAAGCGAGATTAAAATAATCAGTATAATTACTCCGACTAAAATAAACAGCCATGTTTTTTTCTTTTTACGTGGCGGTGATTGAAATTGCGGCTGTGCATAACCGGAATTACCGGCTTGCATCGATTGGACGTTCAGGGAATTTCCGCATTTCCCGCAAAAATTCATGTTATCTGCGTTTTGGGTACCGCATTTTGAACAGTATGTCACGTTCTCCACTCCTCTCGCCAACACAGGGACGTATATTTTACATTATACCATTATAAACTACAATGTCGGCAAAAGTCAAGAGTAAATTTACCTAAATTTACCTTAAATTTTGTTAAAGTATCAATGATAGGTTCAAAGACTGTGTACATACTCCTCAAGACTTTCAACCCTGTTTTTAAATGCTTTACAAAGAGCGTGTATGCGTTTTTCGTCTATATACGGAGAGTGTGAAAAGATTTCATGAAATTCGTCCTCAATGCCTTTGAGAGCGGATAAATCAAGCCACGAAAAGTCTTTTACCAACTTGATTTGTTCTTCATGGGTGCTTCGGAAAGGCTTAGTTTTAATTTTCTTTAAAATATTTGGATTAAGTATAATTTTTGTTTGATTATACCACAACGATGTTCCGCTGTCAAAAACAGGGGCGATGCCGAGCCATTCAAGCGTTTCGGCATTTCGGACGGCTCCGAAATTATTATAATGCCTGTCTTCATTGAATATGAGGTAATCTAATGTTAACATTTTATTAATACTGTCCTGCGCGTTGGGAACGCCCGACGTTTCACAACAGTTTAAAAAATGCTGATAAGCTGACACATTATTTTCTTTTTTTGAAGCATTTACAATATAAAATGCACTTACTAAATCGGTTTCGGAGTTTATAAAATCTTCACATACACTATAGGGTAGCTCATCCTCTATAAAAACCGAATATGGAATGTGTGTAATATTAAGGCGTTTCATAACTGCCGTGGCAAAAGCTTCATTAAGCGGTTCTTGGTGAAATGGCAAACTCCCGCCTTTTATAAGACACCGTTTTTTATCAATAATTTTCCACTTCTTTTTAAGCCATCCGTCAGAAGTATTATCGGGAGAAGTGAGGTTAATTTCTTTGTCGTGCTGTGCTTCACCGAATAAAATATTACCGACATCTTCTGAAAAAGGGTTGTGAAAAAAGTTTATGTCTTCCCATTTTAGAGAATTTTCGACAGGATTTACCCAATATTGGTCTGAAAGCGAAAGTCCGAAACATTTTGTGAGTAATTCGTTTGAAGAAGAAATACCCATATCTTCCATAGCTTCACGAATATTTTGCCTGCTTGCGGGGATAGAGCGACCATGCCACCACTCGTTTAATTCACCTCTGTTCACCTTTCCGTCTTTAAAACCTGTTCCGACAGGGACATGTTCGGGTGCGAACACTTTGCCTATACTTGATATTGTAGAGACTTCTTCGTCAATTTCAACCTCCGCAACCGCTATTTTCCTGTGCATTAAGATATATTTCATTTTCTCACCGCCTTAATGGAATTATTGTGACTAAATTATAACGCGAAAAGCCGTTTTTGTCAATATATTTATATTTCCGCTCCCCCTGACCCCACTTGCATTTTCGTAAAAAACATGTTATAATTGTTTTACATCAGGAAATGAAAGGGTGGCGTAAGTGGAAGAGGTAAAATACCGTAAAATATTAACCCCGCGGCTGATTGTACTGCTTGTTATTTTGGCTGTCGGGATTGTCGGTGTGCTTTATATATGGCTTGTTTACGTGCCGTATATGCGGGATATGTATGACGAGATTAATTTCGGATTTAATTTTGAGGAGCTTGACCTTGACGGTGACGGCTCTGTTCAATCACCTTATCAAATAAAAACCCCGGAAGATTTGGCAAATCTTTCCGAAAAAGTAAAAAACGGCTCAAGTTATGCCGAAAAATATTTTGTACTTATGAATGATATAGATATGAGCGAGTTTCTCTCGGAGGGCGGTGCGGGATATAACGACGGCGCGGGCTGGTTTCCCATAGGTACGACTGAACATAATGCTTTCAGCGGTGTGTTTGACGGTGTTGGCTATACTGTGAGCGGAATATGGATTAACAGACCCGAGTTATCCACGGCAGGGCTTTTCGGGTTAATAAAAAATGCGGATATTTACAGGCTGAATGTAGAGAGTGTAAACATCATCGCCAAGAACGAAACCGGCGCATTAGCGGGACGTATACAGGGCGGAAAAATAATCAACTGTACGGCGGCTAACGTCGAAGCTTTAACGAACGCCAAGGACTACTATAAATCTCAGGGTATGCTGATAGGTCTTGCTACGGGCGGTGTTGTAATTGAAAACTGTTCTTCAGCGGGTAGCCTGTCGGCTGTCACAGAAACGTCCATGTACCTCAGGGTCGGCGGACTTATCGGCACAATGACGGATAAAAGCGTTCTTCGGAACAGCAGTTCAATCATTACAATCAAGGTTCAAGCGGAAAATATTGTCAGCGCAGGCGGTTTAGTAGGTTCAATATACAGCGAGAACGTTATTGATAACTGTCGGTCGGAAGGAATCGTGACAGTTGTTTCGGGGGACGTAGATTCGGATGCAGGGGGGTTAGCCGGATATGTCGTGGGCGAAGGCACTGTTATCAAAAACAGCAGTTCAAGCTGTAAGGTTGAGGGAAAAGGCAAGATAGGCGGATTTGTCGGCAAGCTTGACAAATGGGCAGAAATAACCAACAGTTACGCAACAGGCGATGTCGCATGTATAAATAATGAATATTGGTTATGCGGCGGCAAAATCGGAGGCTTTGCGGGGGTATCCGATAACGGAACAATAAAAAGCTCTTTTGCCGCAGGAAACATCATAGGCGATTCAAGAGCTTGTTCATATGGCGGTGGTTTTATCGGACGGCAATATAACGGAATTATCAGTGACTGTTTCGCAACAGGATATGTCAAAGGCACATTTTGGGATGGCGGGTTTATAGGCACGCAGGATAACGAAAGCAGTATAATTAATTGTTATTCTACAGGAAACAATGTATTTACCCCCTCAATCTACGGAAGCAAAGTGAATTGCTACTTTAACTCGGAAACTGCCGAAACGTCATCAGACCGAATAAACGTCGCACCTAAAACTACAGCCGAAATGCAGAGTATAGAAACCTATGAGGGTTGGGATTTTATGAGTGTTTGGTTTATGCCGGAAAACGATTACCCGAAACTGAGGGGCATACGATAATTCTATTTTCTCGCCTCGCAATATTCGCAGGTCAGTGTTTTGTCAGAGTTTTCAATAAAGCTATGTTTTAAATGCGGTTCGGTTTGCAGAATACATTTCTCGTTTTCACATTTAACCCCCTCGTATACCCTTCCTTTAATAAGCACGGGCGGCTCTATGTCATAATTTAATATAATCAGTATCAACGCCATTCTGACGTACATACCATAATTAGCTTGTTTAAAATAAAGCGCACGCGGGTCGTCGTCAACCTCAACGGCTATTTCATTCAGCCGCGGAAGCGGGTGCAAAACGATTAAATCAGACCTGCCTTTATCTAACTTTTCCATATCTAAAATATAGCGTGATGATTGTTTTTCATATTCAGCCTCGCTCGGAAACCGTTCTCTTTGAATCCTCGTCATATAAAGCACATCAAGCTCGCCAATCACTTCATCAAGAGAATCGGACTTACGGTGATTCGCGAGCGGCGCGGTTATATACGAGGGCATTTGCAACTCGTCCGTAGAGATAAAAACAAAACTGTTATTTTCATAACACGATAAAGCCTTAACTAAAGAATGTACAGTTCTGCCATATTTTAAGTCGCCGCAGATGCCTATTTTAAGGTTATTCAGGCGACCTTTTTCTTTTCTGAGCGTCAACATATCCGTGAGGGTTTGGGTAGGGTGCAAGTGTCCGCCGTCGCCCGCGTTTATAATAGGGCAATCGGCACTCATAGCCGCCGCCTTTACAGAACCGGCGACAGGGTGCCGCATAACCATTATGTCCGAATAGCCCGAAACGATTTTAACGGTGTCTTTAAGGCTTTCGCCTTTGACTATACTTGAAGCTGTGGGGTTGTCAAAGCCGATTATGCCGCCGCCGAGCCGTAACATCGCACTTTGAAAACTCATTTGGGTTCGTGTACTCGGCTCATAAAACAGCGTACCCATTATACTGCCCCTGCACGAGCCTTCGTAAATATGGGGGTTGTCCATTATTTTCTCGCCGAGGGCTATGATTTCATCCCAGTGTGATTTAGAAAAGTCGTTTAGGTCGATTAGGTGGTTTTTCATAGGGTTTCCTTTCAATAAGCCGTATATCCCGTTTTCTCAATTAAATAACGCCCCTGCTCCGATTGAATCCAGTCAATAAATAACTCGACATTCGGATTTTCACTGCCTGCCGTAACTGCATAAAAATTAAAAATTAACGGGTACGTACCATTCTCGATGTTTTCGCGGGTAGGGGAAATTCCGTCTATTTCAAGAAGCGTGATTTTGTCATTATCCGCCATTTCTGTAGCGAAGAACCGAAAAGAATATCCGATTGCGTGATCATGATTCCGATAGGCGGTTTCATTAATTATTCCAAACATCTCATGAAAAAGCTCGTCCGTGGCGGGTTCAATAATCGGCGTATCACCCATAAAATCAATAAAAGCGGTTTGGCTTCCCGAATTAACCTCCCGTTGGTAAGCGCGGATTTCTTTATCGAAGCCGCCGAACTCTGACCAGTTTGTGATTTGCCCCGAATAGATTTGCCTTATTTCTTCGGAAGTGAGCGAGTTTACGGAGTTTTCCGAATTTACAAAAAATACGAACGCTTCCTTTCCGATTGGCGTAAAGTTGAGCTTAACGCCTTTTTCTTCGGCTGATTTTAAATGCTCCTTCGATGCACCGAACGTAAATATAATGTCGGTTTCGCCGTTTATAAGCCGTTCATAGGCTGTCGGCGTGGTAGTGCAGAGGACGGTGGCACCCCCACTGCTTAGGTCAGTTAGGTATATGTAAGGGGTGTAATGGGCTGTTGGGTATACCGCCCTTGCAAATGCAGAATAAACCGGATAAAACGCAGTCGCACCGTCAAGCCGCGGGAGTTGGTCATCGTTGGTGAATTGCAGAGCAGATTTCTCATTAAGAGAGACCGCTTTAGTATTCTCTCCGAACGGCATATAAGAATTTAAGCCGATGTCTTGGCTTATGACTTCTAACCGTTCGGTTCTCCACATTTCTTGTTGGCGATAACTACTAATTGCGCTAAACGCGCAGGAAGTTATTATAATCGCTCCCGTGACCGCATAGCAAGCGGTATATCTGATTTTGGATTTGAGCGGTTTTGGCAACTTTATGAAATCAAAGCGAGTTATGAAGAAAATAACGACGACAACCAAATAAGCATATAATAAAAAGCTTTGCGCTTCATAAAAGTTCTCGTAAAAAAAAGTTTTTTTGCCTGAATACCCCCATTCGGTAAGCGTATACCACATGAAAAACGCGCCTATAACGAGATAGATATAAAACAACGCTTTTAACGCTTTTTTCTTCATAAACGCCCTTCCTCGCAATAGGTTTATTTATATTTATAAAGCGAAATTTTTTCAAAGCCGTCGAGTAATTCCCCCGTATGCCTGAAAGCCATACCCACGCCCCGCGCTACGCACTCTACAGGCTTATTCGCCGTTAGGCACGGCGCACCCACGAACGAGGTCACAAGCCTGTCAAGACCGCCGAGCAACGCCCCGCCGCCCGTCAGAACCACTCCGTTAGTGTGAATGTCTCCGACAAGCTCAGGCGGCGTTTTTTCAAGCACGGTGCGTATAGTGCTTATAATTTCATCAACACAAACAGAAAGAGCCTCCTGTAGGTCATAATCGTTTATATCCACACTGACAGGCAGACCCTTAATTACGTCACGCCCTTTTACCGCCATACGAGCCGTACCATCAGGATCATATACGTTAGCTATATTCTTTTTGGCGGCTTCGGCTGTCTTTTCACCGATTATAAGTTTGTATTTAGCGTGTATGTATTTGATAATAGCCGTATCCATTTTATTGCCGCCCATTTTTATGGAAGCCGAACTTACTATACCGTTAAAAGACGCAACGGCTATATCGGTCGTTCCTCCGCCTATATCGACTACCATAACACCGCTCGGTTTAGTAATATCAACCCCCGCACCGAGTAGAGCCGCTACAGGCTCGTCTATAAGAAATACCTTCCGCGCACCCGCACGAAGAGCTGTTTCCACTAATGCACGTCTTTCAACGTCCGTTACAAACGATGGAACACACAGGACAATCCGCGGTTTTATGAGCATACTGCCGCTGACCTTACGTATAAACTCCCTTGTCATGATTTCTGTCATATAGTTGTCGGAAATAACGCCGTCACGGAGCGGATACGCCGCAACAATATACTCGGGCGTTCTGCCTAACATATCATACGCTTCACGCCCTACGGCTATAACTTGCTTTTTCTTTTTGTCATACGCCACAACGCTCGGCTCATTGAGTACAATACCCCTACCGCCGAGAGTTATGATTATATTCGCAGTTCCGAGGTCTATCCCTATATCTACCGACGACATTTTAAAGACCATACCTTTCTCTGCATAACGAGTTATATTCTTTAAAACTATATAGTTAAAGCGATTTAAAATTCAGACGGTAATATTTACTTTGTCTTAGAATTGACGAGTGCGAGTAGTGATTCCTTTGTGTTTTCAACCTGCCCCGTTATTACCTTATCAAGCAGAAGGTTTAATTTTTTTCCTATTTCTTTACCTTTGAAACCGAGTGTGAGTAAATCGCCGCCATTTACAGCGAGCATACCGAGCGTATAACATTCGCCGCTTTGCGCTATTTCCTGCGCTTTTTCAATAACATGGCGATGCTTTTCTATATCTAGCATTACGAATCCGGATTTCGCGCTGTCGTCTGCGATTTTAAGCTCGCACAATTGAATGAGCGTTTTAAGCCCCAATCTGTTAAGTAAGCTTTTTACGCTTATTCTGTCTGATTTAAGCTTATCGTCGTGTTTTTCTATCAGCAGTACGACCTTATAAATTGTAGATTTGTTGTAACATAAACGGCGCATCGTCTTTTCGGCGATTTCCGCACTTTTTGCTTGATGTCCCGTAAAGGTGCCTGTATTGTTCTCTAAGGTAAAGCAGAGCGGTTTAGCTATATCATGGAAGAAAAGCGCGAGCCTTATAACCCTGTCCTTGGGTGCTATGGCTATTGCCTTTGCGGTATGCGTTAAAACATCATGAATATGATATTTATTCTGCTGTGCGAATCCGGCACAAGCGATAATTTCGGGAAATACGACCCCTAAAACATCATGATACTGCATAATAATTCTCTCGGCATAATCTCCGAGCAAAAGTCTGTCAAACTCTGCCGCGATTCTTTCCGGCGAGATTTTCTTCAGATTATCCTTTAATTCCCGTAGCGCGTTTTCGGTATTCTCTTCACAGACAAACCCGCGTTCGGACATAAATCTCAATGCCCGCATAATACGCAAAGCGTCTTCGTTAAATCTCTTTTCGGGTTCTCCGACGCATCTTAAAATACCGTCAGTTAAATCATTTTCGCCCCCGTATGGGTCTATCAGACCTGTTTTATCGGAGTACGCCATAGCGTTAACCGTGAAGTCACGTCTTGACAAATCGGTTTTCAAGTCGCGTGTAAAAGTCACCTCGTCGGGATGACGGCTGTCTGAATATTCACCGTCTGACCGGAATGTCGTTATTTCGATTTTCTCGCCGTTTTTATTAATAACGAGTGCGATTGTTCCGTGTTTTTCTCCTATATCGACAATCCTGTAATCGCTGAAGACCTCTTTTATTTCAGCGGGAAACGCGCTTGTCGCTATATCATAGTCAAACGGCTCTCGCTTCTCAGTAATCCTATGGTCGAGGTAGTCGCGTACTGCGCCGCCGACCGCAAAGGCATCATGACCTGCGGTCTCAAGGCGTTCTATAATACTTTTAACATTATCGGGTAAAAACATAAGCTTATTCCTTTTTCCTGTTAATCATTCTTAACGAATCCTCATAAGGAGCTTTGCAAATCCCTCTTTCTGTGACGATAGCAGTAATCAAATTTGCGGGGGTAACGTCAAATGCGGGGTTATAAATCTTTACGTCTTCGGGTGCGATTCGTTCTTTAAAAAATCCGGTATGAACTTCCTCTTCCGAACGTGTTTCAATAACAATATCGCGTCCGCTCTTACACTTCATATCGAGCGTGGAGGTCGGGCAGAAAACATAAAACGGAATTTTATAGTGTTTGGCTAATACGGCGACCATGCTTGTACCGATTTTATTTGCGGTATCTCCGTTAGCGGCAACACGGTCACACCCGACAAAGCAAGCTTGAATCTTTCCCTCACTCATGACCCTGCTCGCCATATTGTCGCATATTAATGTAGTGTTTACACCCTCTTCGGTAAGCTCGAAAGCGGTCAGCCGCGAACCCTGCATAAGCGGACGGGTTTCACAGCAATAGACATTAAATTTATAACCTCTCTCGAATCCGAGAATAATCCCACCAAGTGCAGTTCCGTAACGTGATGTGGCGATAGGACCGGCGTTACAGTAGGTCAAAATCCCCCAACCATCCTTGAGTAGGGAGAGTGCATATTCGGAAATGCTTCTGCAAACAGCCGCATCCTCATACTGTATACGGCGACATTCCTCGCCGAGAGCGGTAAGTATTTTTTTCCGCTCTTTCCCGCCGCCGTTATTTTTGGCGGCGTCCATCATGCGTTCCAGAGCATAATTAAGGTTAACCGCTGTCGGACGCGTAGAGGAAAGGTAATTTTTAAGCTCTTTCAAAGTGCCGCGAAAATCCGCATCCTCCGGAATACTTTTAGCAAGTACATAGAGGGCGTAAGCGGCGAAAATCCCGATTGCGGGTGCGCCCCTGACTTGAAGAGTCATAATGGCATGACGCATTTGAGCCGCCGTCATCAGGCGTAAATACTCAACTTTACCGGGAAGCTTTGTCTGGTCGAGAATAACGACCGCCGTTTCATCAGTAGATAGTCTGATATTATCGAGCATTAATAAAAACCTTCGGACTCTTCGATAAAGCCGTGCATTTCATACGACAGCATTACTGAATATGCCATATGAACATTTCCTGTTACCGCAGTTGAAAAGTCCATTTTAATTATGTTTACTTCTTTTTGCGAGATGAATTTGTTTACATCTGCCTCAAGGTCTCCGGCTGTCGCCGCCGTAAAAATTTTGATTTTCATTTTCTAAAATCCTCCTTGAAATAATTTGATGATATAAATTATTTATTACTTTCATGTGTTTCGGTCATGTGCGGCTGTCTTTTCAGCAGAATCCGTCTACATTTTTTCTACAGATGCACGCACTAACTTCTTAAACAGCGGTGCGCCGATTGCACCCGCTTCCATAACCTCGTCGTGGGTCAGCGGATTTTCGGTCATACCGCAAGCAAGATTCGCAATAAATGAAATACCGCATATCTCGAAGCCGCAATGATTGGCGGCTATCGCCTCGCATACCGTACTCATACCCACCGCATTAGCTCCCAAAGAACGGAACATCTTTATTTCAGCGGGACTTTCAAAACTCGGACCTGTCGTTTGGAGATAAACACCTTCATGGAGTTTTATGCCGAGTTCTTTAGCGGTATCTTTAATTATTTGGCGCAGATGAGTACAATAAACCGCACTCATATCGGGAAAACGCACGCCGAGTTCCTCAAAGTTCTCACCGATAAGGGGATTCGGCGCGAAGTTTGAAATATGGTCGGTTATGAGCATGAAATCTCCCGCATTCATGTCACTGTTAATCCCGCCCGCCGCGTTAGTTAAAAATAGTGACTGTGCGTCCATCATCCGCATCAGCCTGATGGGTAAAACCACATCGCTCATGCTGTAGCCCTCATAATAATGCACACGTCCCTGCATGACGACTACCGGAACTTCTCCGATATAACCGAACACGAAACGCCCTTTATGACCAAACACGGTAGATTGCGGAAAGCCGTTTATTTCGCTGTAATTTATGACAGAAACAGCGTCTATTTCGTCGGCGAGTGCGCCGAGACCTGAGCCGAGTATGATGGCGACCTTAGGTTTAAAAGGTATTTTCAATTTAATACTTTCACGGCATTTATAAAGCTTTTCAATAGGGTTCATGGTCACTGCCTCCTTTATAACACTTTCACATAAAATGTACGATTCCGCGGTCCGTCAAACTCGCAGAAATACACACTCTGCCAGGTTCCGAGCAGAAGCCTCCCATCGGAGATTATAACATTTACACTGCTCCCGACTGCCGTGGCTTTTAAATGCGCCGCAGAATTTCCCTCCATGTGGCGGAACTCTGCGCGGTCGGGGTAGGCTTTATCTAACCCCAGAAGCATATCCCGTACAACATCGGGGTCGGCATTTTCGTTTATCGTTATACCCGCCGTCGTGTGAGGGCAAAAAACCACGCACAGACCGTCCTTCACGCCGCTTTTCCCTACCGCCTGATTCAGATACTTTGTTATGTTTGAAAAGCCCTGCTTATCCGTGCTTAGTTTAAATTCATAAAACATACTTTCAACTCTTTTCAATTATCGACTGTCAACTGTCAACTGTCAAGTCGGGGCGTCTGAAGAAAGACGCCCCGAAATTTTATTAATCAGAAACGTAAGGAATAATAGCTATTTGCCGTGCTCTTTTAATAGCCGTAGTAAGCTCTCTCTGATGATAAGCGCAACAACCTGTGACACGCCTCGGTAGAATCTTCGAGCGTTCCGTCATACACTTTTTCAGTTTTGCGACGTCTTTATAATCAATAAACTCAGCTCTGTCTACACAGAACTGGCAGACCTTTTTCCTTGTGCGTTTCATGGGGCGATTGCCTCTGTCGTTAAAATCCTTCCTGTCGGACATATTCTGTTTTCCTCCTACAAATTATTTAGAATGGGTAATCATCATCGGTTGCGGCGTTATCAACGAAATCTTGTGCATCGCCCTGCGACAACGCGGGTGCGGGTGCTATTGCCTGCGCCGCTACTGCTGCTCCGCTTTGCGGAGAACTGTATCCGCCTTGATAGCCGCCCTGATTATTTCTGTTGTAGCTTTGATAATTTTGATTACCCTGATAACCTGCGCCGTAAGGGTCTCCTTGCGGCTGTTGCTTCGGCTCGCCCGTAAAGCTTGCGTGGTCAACGATAATTTCAACTATATCACGGTTGACGTTATTCTTATCAACATACTGCCGCGTCTGCAACTCGCCATCGAGCAGAATCATTCTTCCTTTGAAGAAATATCTGCTGATAAACTCTGCGTTGTTACGCCAGGCAACGACGTTAAAGAAATCGGACTTTCTGTCCTCACCTTTAACTTGATAATTGCGTTCCACAGCCAATCGGAAAGATAACACGGGAACGCCGTTGGGCGTTGTT
This sequence comes from Oscillospiraceae bacterium, assembly GCA_009778065.1. Taxonomy (GTDB): domain Bacteria; phylum Bacillota; class Clostridia; order Oscillospirales; family Ruminococcaceae; genus Ruminiclostridium_E. Next base: position 42,971 of record WRKM01000022.1, on the reverse strand, counting down.
TTCAGTTCAAGGTCATGGCATATTCTGCCCATTAATATAACTCGGTTATACATACCAAAAGTTCCTTTCCTTTATACCGTCTATGCTCCCTGCCGTAAAACAACCAAAGAGCGTAACACACCGTCAGTAATGTTAATTACGCGCTCAAACTCAAGCGGTACGTCGGGCGTCGAGTCAAAGTTGTAAAGCACATAATAACCTTCTGTCTCGTAATTGATAGGGTATGCAAGTCTTCTCTTACCCCATTCATCAATACTTACAATCTCAGCTTTGTTTTCCTTTAACAGGTCGGAAAACTTGGTCACAAGTGCCGGTACTCCTTCTTCTCCGTTTTTAACGGATAAAACCACCACAGCCTCGTATTTTTCGCTTAATTTAGCCATTTTTTTACCTCCTTTTGAACATAAGTCCCGTGAATTGAATATCACGAGCAAGGATATACATTCGGGATTTCCCCGAATAACTCTATCATTTTACCATATATTACAGGGGTTGTCAATAGAAATAATACGAGTTATAATAAAATTATGAAAAAGTTTTAAAAAAGGGGTATGAAACTCTTTATAATACTGAAACGGGCGGTTTTTAATTCCGCCCGTTTTCACTTGCTTTTTAAACTTCTCCGCCGAGCAGAGTCGCCAACTCTTTTACCTTTTCGATGTTGCCGTCGATTTTGAGCTTTCCTGTCAAAAAGGCGGTTGTGCCGTTGAGCTTACCGTTAATCAGTTTCACGAAGTTCGACGATGAAATCGTCATTTTCGCTTGTCTGTCGTTGTACTCATACGGTTCAATAGAGAGGTTGCCGTCTTTAACTTCCACGTAGAAAACCTTTTTAATATCGCTGAGATTTACCTCAACAGCTAAAAAACCGTGATAATTGCTCCCGTCGAAGCCTGCTGTTTTCGATTTAATGTCCGCGAAAATGTCTTCCAAGGGTATCTTTGCTGCAGGTGCCATAATTTATTTCCTCCTGTTAATATAAACATTAGTCTGTTTTAATTATACTATTATCTCTAAAAAATATCAATTTACATAATAACTATATAATCATAATAATGCAAATATTTCTTGTACAGAATCGACAACTATAACACCTATTTGAAGATAAAGACCCTTAACGGCAGTTAAAAGCGTGCTGCGCTTTACATATCTATTGAAATCTCGTTTGTATCCTTTAATATTTTTTCCTCAATCAAAAGCCCCGTAATTTTTTCGCCGTTAACCGTTACGGATTTAACCCCGCTTTCCGCGCCGCCGGGGTTATTTATTTTTATGTTCAGCGTTTTTCCTCTGAAACTTTTCTTAATTTCAAGCTCTTTCCATGCCGATGGAATAGACGGATTTACAACTATTCCTCCTATTTCGGGACGAAGTCCCAAAATTCCCTCAACAGACGCAACCATAACGGTAGAAGCTGTTCCTGTCAGCCAGTGATTATGCGAACGCCCTGCGAACGGACTGCCCTTTCCCTCGGTAAACTGCCCGTGAGCATACGGCTCGATTACACGTTTATCAGCATCATCGTTCATGGTGGACGGCGAGGCGTTTTTCCAGTATTCAAAGGCGCGGTTTCCGCGACCCATGAGAGCCTCCGCCAAAATCGCCCACCCCTGCGGATGAGAGAAAATCCCCGCATTTTCCTTAGTGTAGTTATTGAATACAATCATGAGTGCGCCGTCAAAGGCGTGGTCAACGTAGGGCGGGTTCATAACCTGTATGCCGTAAGGGGTGCTGAGTTCACGGTAAACGCTGTCCATAGACGCTACAGCCTGTTCTGTAGTGGAATATCCCGAAATCACCGCCCACGACTGCGGATTCAGCCACATAGAGGCTTCGGGGTCGTCTCTTTTCCCGATTACCTCTCCCGTTTCGCGATAACCGCGTATCCAGCGGTCTTGGTTCCAACAGTTGTCAATAATAGGCTTCATCTTCGCGTTTATTCCGTCCAAATACTCAATGTATTTTTCATCTTTTTTATATTCCGCGAATAATCTCAACAGCTTTACCGCATAAACAAACTGGAATACAACAAAAGTGCTTTCGCCCTTTTTACCGAGCCTCAGACAGTCGTTCCAGTCGGCGTGAAGCCCTGCGGGCATACCATGCGCCCCTAAGTTATTCAAGGAAAACTCGACAGCGCGTTTTAAATGCCCGTAGACCGTTCCGCCCTCACCCTGCTCGTTCTTGTCGGCATATGGAATAATATCATCAAGAAACGCCATATCACCCGTTTCGGTAATATATTTATAGACAGTCGGGAACAGCCACAGCGCATCATCGGCGCGATAGCTCGGATGCCCTGTCTCTTTTACATAATCGGCGTCATCGGGTGTGTTTTCAAATCCCGCATTGTGATTGTATTTAACAAGGGGTAAGCCCGCACCGTTTGTCACCTGCGCCGACAGCATAAAGCGGATTTGCTCTTTCGCCATTTCGGGGGCTAAGTGAATTATACCTTGAATATCCTGAACAGTATCACGGTAGCCGAAACCGTTGCGTAAGCCGCAGTAGAAGAAAGATGCGGCGCGTGACCAAATAAACGTGATAAAGCATTGATACGCATTCCATACGTTAAGCATATTGTTGAACTTATCGTCGGGTGTTTTCACGCTTAAATTTTCAAGTTTTGCGTGCCAGTATGTTTTAAGCTCCTCAAGTTCCCTGTCGGCAACGCTTATATCTTTGTAACGCTCGACAACCTCTCTTGCCTGCGCTTCGGGCTTTTGCCCCAGCACGTAAATAAAATCCGCACTCTCGCCATCCGCAAGGAGAATATCGCTTTGGAGTGCGCCGCAAGAGTTTCCGCAATAGTTGAGTTCGTCTTTAAGCCCCTCGGTAACTCCCGCAGGCTCTCTGTAATCTTTATATTTACCTAAGAACCGCTCGCGGTCGCCGCAGTAGTTGCTGATGTTTAATCCGGCGAGTCCGAAAAATCTTTCCTTGTTCGGGTCTTTAAAATTCTCGTGATAAACCTGTTTTATGACGTTATTTTCGTAATAGGTGCGGGAAATAAAAATCGAATACTGCAAATTTACCTGGTCCTGTTCATAGTTCGGTTCATTTGTGAACTCGATATAACCGGTAGCCGATAATTTTCGCGTCCTGCCGCTGTTATTAGTCAGCTTTACACGCCAGACCTCATGCTCGGCGTCTTTGGGGACAAAGTAATTAACCTGTGCTTTTATTCCGCTGTATTCGGAGCTGATTTGCGTATATGCCGTTCCGTGTCTGCACTCGGACTTAAACTCGTTTAAATCCTTACAGACGGGAGCCCATGACGCACTCCAAAAATCACCGCTCTCATTGTCTTTAATATAGACATAACGCCCCGGTTGGTCATATGGTACACCGTTAAAGCGGTAACGTGTAAGTCTGCCGTTCGCGCCGGACTTAACAAAGCTGTAGCCTCCCGCATTGCCTGAAATAATCGCACCGTAAAGCGGCGAACCGAGATAATTTGCCCACGGGGCGGGGGTATCGGGTCTCGTAATGACGTATTCTTTTTTTGACTCATCGAAATATCCGTAGTTCATATGCGCCTCCTAAATAAGCTTTAAGTATATTGGCTTCTTTAATTGTAGCATATATGGAATACATTGGGAAGGGCGGTTTTTTGCACAAAGTTTCGCTCGATTATTTGTGCATAATGTATATATTTTAAGAGCGGCACAATAAAAAATAAAAAGTAATATATTGACACTGATATAATTTTAACGTATAATAGAATCATACAAAAATTAACAAAGCACAAAAGGAGGAGTTTTTCAATGAGAGTTTATAATTTCAGCGCGGGTCCCGCCGTTCTGCCGGAGGAGGTTCTGAAGAAAGCCGCTTCGGAGATGTTTGAACACGGCGATTCGGGGCAATCTGTAATGGAAATGTCGCATCGCTCTAAGGAATACGAAGCAATACATAACGAGTGTGAGGCTTTAATGCGCGAAATCCTTGCGATTCCCGACAATTACAAGGTCTTGTTCTTACAGGGCGGCGCAAATATGCAGTTTGACATGATTCCGCTCAATTTACTTAAAACCGGCAAGGCTGATTTTGTCGTCACCGGGCAGTGGGCGGGAAAGGCGCAGTCCGAGGCAAAACGCTACGGAGAGGCGAATATCGTCGCTTCTTCAAAGGACAAAACCTTTTCTTATATCCCTGAGCTTGACAGTTCAAAGTTTGACCCCAATGCGGATTATTTTCACATCTGTTTTAATAACACTATCTTCGGTACAAGATTTCCCGAACTTCCTGAAACGGGTTCTGTTCCGTTGGTGGCTGATATGTCGTCATATATACTTTCCGAGCCTGTTAACGTGTCTGACTTCGGTCTGATTTACGCCTGCGCGCAGAAAAATGTCGCACCCGCAGGGGTGACAATCGTTATTATTCGCGAGGATTTAATCCGCGATTTAAGCGATTCAAAGGTTCCGACCATGCTTCAATACAAGACTTATGCCGACAGCAACTCGCTTTATAACACCCCGCCCACTTACTCAATTTACATGTGTAAATTGGTGCTTGAATGGGTTAAGTCTAAGGGCGGACTCAGTGCAATGAAAGAGCATAATGAAAAGAAGGCGGCGGTTTTATACGATTATCTCGACACCTCGAAGCTGTTCAGAAGCACCGTAGAGAAACGGTTCCGCTCACAGATGAACGTGCCTTTTGTCACAGGGAACGAGGAAATTGATAAAAAGTTCATAAAAGAGGCGAAGGCGGCAGGATTCGTAAATCTCGCAGGACATCGCTCAGTAGGCGGTATGAGGGCGTCGATATACAATGCTATGCCGATAGAGGGCGTAGAAAAATTGGTTGCGTTCATGGCAGAGTTTGAGAAAAATAATTAAAGAAAAACAATTATAAGGAGATACTGAATATGTACAACATATTAACCCTAAATAAAATCGCCGCATGCGGCACTATGTTATTCGATAACAGCAGGTATAACGTCGGAACAGAAGTGACCGACCCAAAGGCTGTAATGGTTCGTTCTGCCTCGATGCACGAGTTCGCGCTTGACGGAAGCCTCCGCGCAATAGCAAGAGCCGGCGCGGGTACAAATAATATCCCGATTGATAAATGCAGTGAAAAGGGAATCGTAGTATTTAACACACCCGGCGCAAACGCAAATGCGGTTAAGGAGCTTGTCATAGCTGGGCTTCTGCTGTCGAGCCGCAAAATCCCCGCCGCTTTAGACTGGTGTAAATCCCTGAAGGGTAAGGGTAGCGATGTACCCGCACTCGTAGAGAAGGGTAAAGGCGACTTCGGCGGTCCCGAAATAACCGGTAAAAAACTCGGTGTAATCGGACTCGGTGCAATAGGCGCACTCGTAGCCAACGCGGCTACCGACCTCGGTATGGAGGTCTACGGGAGCGACCCGTTCTTATCCGTGGATGGTGCGTTATCACTATCAAGGAAGTTAAATTACGTAAAGAACCTGCGTGAAATTTATGAAAACTGCGATTATATTTCTCTTCATGCACCCTCAAACGCCGAAACAAAGAAAATGATAAACGCCGAAACCATAGCACTCATGAAGAAAAATGTCCGTATTTTAAACTTTGCCCGTGCCGATTTAGTTGACGATGATGCTGTGTTATCCGCGCTTGCGAGCGGCGGTATGGCGTGTTATGTTACCGACTTCCCGACTGATGCACTCATAGGCGTCGAAGGCGTAATAGCAATCCCTCATCTCGGCGCGTCCACCCCAGAAAGTGAAGACAACTGTGCTATCATGGCGGCGAAGCAGTTAATTGATTTTCTTGAGAACGGTAACATTAAAAACAGTGTAAACCTACCTGACTTGTCAATGGTTATGACAGGCGATACAAAGGTATGCGTTATTCATAAGAACGTAGACGGCGTAATAACGCAAATCACGAAGATTATAGCCGATGCAAAAGTTAATATTGAGAACATGGAAAGCAAATCGAAAAAGGATTACGCCTATACCGTGCTTGACGTAAAAGGCTATCAGCACGGGTTAGCAAAGAAGATTGAAGAGATTGAAACCGTGGTATCAGCAAGAGCTATAAAAGCGGTGCAATAAAACGACATACTATTTGAACATACGATTTTTCCCCAATAAAAAACGAAGGCGGCTCTTTTTGAGCCGCTCTTGTTTTCGTGTTTTCATTTGCTATATATCCAAACTCGCATAAGCATTCAGGCTCGAATCGGCTGTGTTTCCGGCTAAAAACTCATAATATCCCTGCCCTGCAACCATTGCGCCGTTATCCCCGCAAAGCGATAAAGGCGGAATAAAAACATCCGCGCCTGTTTCAGCTCCTCTTTCCTTCAGCATTTCTCGCAGACCCGAATTTGCCGCCACGCCGCCTGTAAGGGCGATTGTTTTATGCCCTGTCAGCTTTAACGCATTTAAAGCCTTTGTGCAGAGAATGTCGCAGACAGTGTATTGAAAAGACGCCGCCAAGGCGTTTTTGTCGAGCTTTTCACCTCGTTGCTCAATATTGTGAATTATGTTTATAACTGCCGTTTTTAAGCCCGAAAAGCTGAAATCAAAATTGCCCGCCGTTTTTGGATAGGGTAATTTGTACTGCACTGTATCGCTCGAGGCATTTCTCGACTTTGCCGCTTTATCTATATACATTCCGCCGGGGTAGGGAAAACCCAACGCCCGCGCAACCTTATCAAACGCTTCACCCGCCGCGTCGTCAACAGTGCGTCCAATCACAGAAAAGTCAGTGTAGCTCTTAACTTCCATGATTTGGCTATGTCCGCCCGAAACCGCAAGACATAAATACGGGGGGGTAAGCGAGCCGCCGACCTGTATACCGTGCATTTCTTCGGGGTATATTAAATAATTCGCCGCCGCATGAGCTTTTATGTGATGCACGGGTATTAAAGGCTTATCCGCCGCCAACGCCAAACCCTTCGCAAAATTCAGTCCGACCAATAATGCGCCGATTAAACCGGGTGCATAAGTAACAGCAATCGCATCAATATCGTCAAGTCTGCACCCCGACTGCTCCAAAGCCTCTTCGCAAACGCCCGTTATATTTTCAGAATGTCGGCGCGAGGCGATTTCCGGCACTACGCCGCCGTAAAGCTTATGCTCTTCTATCTGCGAAGCTATGCAGTTTGACAGTATTCTGTGACCATCTTCAACAACGGCACAAGCGGTCTCATCACAGGACGTTTCGATTCCTAAAATTTTCATATATTTTCCCTGTTAATATTATTATAAAGTTTTATAAACTCCTCAAGGGTCAAGTCCTCCGCCCTTGCCGAGGTATTTAAATCGCAAGCAGAGAGTGCGGCTTTTATTCTCTCCTTCGGTAGATTTAATTCTTCCGAAACGGGATTTGCGAGTTGTTTACGCCTCTGCGAAAACGCCGCACGAACAATCCGAAAGAACAACCTCTCGTCAGAAACATCTCCGCGATACCGCTCACCGCCGTGAACTTTAAGCCTGATAACCGCGCTGTCAACGCTCGGAGCGGGAATAAAACTACCTCTCGATACATTAAAAAGCTTTTTAGGCTCGCTGTAATACCGCACCGCAACGCTGACCGCGCCGCAGTCCCGCGACCCTACAGGGGAGCAAAGACGCAAAGCCGCCTCCTTTTGAACCATGACGGTTATTGTCTTTAGAGGCAATCGTTCCTCAAGAAGCCGCATTATAACAGGCGAGGTGATATAATATGGCAGATTCGCGCAACATATTATTTCCTCTTCGCCCTCGAATTTCTGTGCAAAAAGCTCTGCCAAATCTATTTTCATAACATCGCCCCAAACGATTTCGACATTGGAGCAATCGGCAAGCGTCTCAGCAAGAATCGGCTCTAAAGCCCTGTCGATTTCGACACAGACTACTTTTTTACAGGTTCTTGAAAGTTCTTTGGTAAGCACGCCGATTCCCGCGCCTATCTCAAACACACATGGGGCATAGTCAATGACATCCCTGCCTTCAGACGCGATTTTTAAGCAGACGGAGGGATTAATCAAGAAGTTCTGACCCAGCGACTTCGAGAAGGCGAAGCCGTGACGGGCGAGCAGTTCTTTTATTGTTTTTATTGAAGTAAGGTTCATATAATGATTATATAAAAACGGGAGGAATTTGTCAAATGCAAAAGCAGATTTTATTATATAGGGAATAAATCCGTCAGATAACTCGCCGCAAGTCGTATTGAACCCGTGACCAAAACCATCCCCCCGCCGCACAGCTCCGTTGCAATCTCCACGGCACGGCGAGGTTCACTGACCGTAAAAACTCTGCCGCCCTCAAAACCGAAAAGCGACGAGGCACGGTATAGGTCTGAACAGCTTATGGCGTTCGGTGCAAAGCCGTCGGTCAAAACGAGATAGTGTGCAAAGGTTGAGAGTTCCTGTAACGCGCCGAGATAATCCTTACCGCCGAGAATACCGAAAACAACAGCCTTTCTCACATGCCACGGTGCGAAAACCTCTTTAGCGGCGACTATTCCTTGACGATTATGCGCTCCGTCAAGTATAACGAGCGGGTTTTTTCTTATAATCTGCATACGTGCGGGGAGTGCGGCGGTTTTAAGCCCGTTTTTTATATTCCGCTCAGACACGTTAAACAGGCGCAGAGCTTCTATCGCAACTATGGCATTTAAAACTTGATGCCGTCCGCCCATAATCGTCGCATAGCTGTCGCCTTTATAACTAAACGTATTACCGTAAATCGATACTTTCTCGTCTGTTACGGCGTCTAAATCGGGAATAATGAGCTGTGTGCCGATTATTTCAGTGCGTTTTTTTATCTCGACATAAGCCGCCCGCTCCTGAACAGGGTACATTACGCAGGGTGCGTCCTTTATTATCCCCGCCTTATGCGCGGCTATGTCCGAAAGTTCCGAGCCGAGAATGTCGGAGTGGTCATAACCGATTGCCGTAATCACGCTGAGCTTAGGTTCTACTACGTTAGTACAATCTAAAAGTCCGCCGATTCCTGTTTCAAGTACAACAACATCGGTGTTTTTCTTTTTAAAATAAAGAAAAGCCGCCGCCGTAAGTATTTCAAACTGTGAGTAATCGTTATTATTTTCAATCTGCAAAGCGGCTGTTATTGTCGTCTTTAGCACCTCGTTAAAATCTTTATTTGAAATAAAACGGTTTTGAAACTGGATACGTTCGCGAATATTTAAAACATACGGCGAGGTGAACTTTCCTGTTTTATAACCCTCGTTTACTAAAGCGCGGCTGATGTACTCTGAAACGCTCCCTTTTCCGTTCGTCCCCGCTATATGAATAAAGTTTAAGTCGTTTTGAGGTTCGCCGAGAATACGACAAAGAGCGGTAAACCGGCTTAAATTCTCAACCGGTTTACCGCCTACAGAAAACGAAGCAAGTGTAAAATCCTTCATTAAATCGTTGTTGCGGATTCGTCAGCGTCGGACTCAGATGCGGGTTCGGCATTCGGTAACGCCGCACCACCTTCAACAGGTAACTCCCCCGTGCTTTCATCGGGCTTAACATCATCGTCCGAATAAACGACCTCAAGCTGTTCACGGGGAGCATCGTCTTGTGCCGCGGGCTGTTCATCGTCCGCTATCGGCTCCAAAAGCTCTTTGATTGAAAGGCTTATCCTGCCCTTTTCCTCATCTATATCGGTAATTTTAGCGTCTACCTTTTGTCCGACAGAAAGCACCTGTGCGACATTTGTGACCCGCTCTCTGGCGATTTGAGAAATATGAATCAGCCCGTCAACGCCCTGCATAATCTGTGCGAAGGCTCCGAATGGAGTAATACTCACTATTTCTACATTAACAATGTCGCCGATGTTGTAATCCTTGGCGAAGTTCACCCACGGATTAGCATCGGGGTCCTTTGCCCCCAAGGAAACCCTTCTTCTTTCGAGGTCAAAGCTCTTTACATAAACATCAAGTTTATCGCCTATTGATACTATTTCTTTCGGATGTCTGACACGACTCCAGGTAAGCTCGGAGAGATGAACCATACCATCTACACCGCCGAGGTCTACGAAGACGCCATAGCTCTCGATAGACTTGACTTCTCCCCTGTACTTTTTGCCTTCTTCTATTTCACCCCAGAACTTATCCCGCTTGGCGTCATTTTCTTCTTTTAAAGCGGCGCGGATGGAGCCTACCATACGCCCCCTGCTTTCGTTGACCTCTATGATTTTAAATTTAACTTCTTTTTTAGCCAAATCTTCAAGCTTGCCGCTTTTGGGAATTCCGCTCTGTGAGGCGGGAACGAACACCTTCGCACCCTCACAAACCACGATTACACCGCCCTTAACCACAGCCGCAACATTACCCGTCAAGGTCGAGTTGTTTGCCTCTGCTTCGGCGATTTTTTGAAGCCCGAGTGCAGAATCAACCTTTCTCTTTGAAAGATAGACTACACCCTCCGCATCATTAATCGAAATTACGACACACTCAATTTCGTCGCCGGGGCTTACAATGTCCGCAGGGAACTTTGACGAATCGTTTGACAACTCATCCGCGGGTATGTAGCCCGAATGTTTTGTGCCGATGTCTACCACAACCTCGGTTCTGTTCACAGACACAACCAAGGCTTTGACCCTGTTCCCTATATATACTCTTTTGAAAGTTTTATCAACCTCCGCCATAAAATCGATGTCGCCGCCTGTATTATCGGCGTCGTCTGTGTCTTTACCGACATACTTTAATTCCTCGCTCATAATACTATGAACCTCCTCTATTTTTTTCGCAGGCGTCGAAGCCCCCGCGATAATCCCTATTTTTACGCGCTCTTTTTTTGCTTCGCTCATTTTTGACAGAAACGCTTTTATTTTATCAATTCCGAGCGTTTGCGAATTTTCCGAAAAAATTGTTTCGATACGTCCTTCGCATATATCTGCGAGCTTTTTTGAATTACTGCTTTCAGGAGAACCGAGAACTATCATCAGGTCACATTCGCCGCAAAGTTTTTCCGCTTCTTCTTGCCGTGAAGTAGTTGTATTACATATTGTATCAAAAATTTGCAGGTTTGTACAGTGGTTTTTAAGAATTTGTTTATATTCTTGCCACATTGCCATATCGAAGGTGGTTTGAGCCACAAGTATTAGTGCATTATGACGATAAAAAGTTTCACTTTTTACAATTCTTCCTAAATCTTCCCTTGAATTACCGATAAATCGAGCGGCATCTTTATGAATGTGTCCGATAATTCCTTTGACTTCAGGATGGTTATTGTCACCCGCGATAATTACGTCGTAACCCTCTTTAGATTTCTCAGTGACAATTTTATGGATTCTCGTTACATTAGGGCAAGTCATATCCTCGCAGGACAGCCCTAAGGCGGAAATTTCAGCGTATTGTGACCTGCCTGTCCCGTGGCTTCTGATAATCAGCGTCTTATCGCGGGGGCAGTCGGAGATTTTGTCGACCTTTCCGACACCGAGGGCGTAAAGCTCTTCGAGAACATCGTTGTTATGAATAAGCTCACCATAAACCACCGCATTCCCCGCAAGCTTACGGGCACATTCGACTGCACGCTTTACACCGTAGCACATCCCGGCGGTTTTGGCTGTAATGATTTCGACTTTCATGTATTTTCCCCTGAAAAGACGGTTTTATGTTTGTTTTTATTCTACCAAATCATAAATCTGTTGCTGTAACTCTTTAATCACCCCTATAACTCGTTCGGAAACCCGTCTTATCTCTTTTCTGTCCTGAGCCTCAATTATAAGCTCGCTCGCCGGAATCATGTCGCCTACCGCAAAATCAATACGCTTTTTCTCGCCGTTTAAACCGTACATAAGACAAACGGGTAAAATAGAAGCACCCGCCATCGAAGCAACCATCGCAACCCCGCTTTTCCCTCTGCCGATTGTCCCGTCCTTAGAGCGTGTTCCTTCGGGAAATATGACAAGTATTCTGCCCTTTTTAATCGCGTCAATGGATTGTTTGATAGCCTTTTCACTATCTGCGCCGCGTACAACGGGGAATGCTCCGCAACGCCTGATAAGCCATGCAAATAATGGTTTTTCAAAAAGTTCCGCTTTCGCCATAAACGAAAACTTACCCACAATGTACGAAGCGACCACGGGCGGGTCCCAGTAGTTTTGATGATTACAGGCTATTATGAAACCACCTTTTTTTGAGATTTTCTTTGACGGAATTTTTTCTTTATTATGGAAATAAACCTTAAATTTAAGGCTTGTGTAAATTTGTAAAAGTCTGCGAAAAATTAAATACATATATGACCTCCGACGTGGTTTCAGTACTACGCCCTACCCTTTAGATTTTATTATTTGCATGACCCTTTCAACAGATTCATTAAATGTAAAGCCCGTTGTATTAAGCAAAATCGCATCGTCAGCTTGTTTTAAAGGGGCGTTCGCACGGGAAGAATCATTCCTGTCGCGTTTTTCAAGGTCTTTTAAAACGTCATCGAAATTCACACTCTGCCCTTTACCGACTAACTCGTCATAACGACGTCTTGCGCGTTCCTCTGCGTCCGCGCTGAGGAAGATTTTCACATCGGCTTTCGGTAATATAACCGTGCCTATATCCCTGCCGTCCATGATTACGCTGTTGTTTGCGGCAAAATCCCGTTGTAAATCGAGAAGAAAAGCCCTCACCGCGCCATAAGACGAAACCTTTGAAGCAAGCATTGATGCTTCGGGTGTGCGGATTCGGTCTGTTATATCCTTGTCATTAATTATTATATACTGAACACCGTCGGCAAGTCTTATTTTAATATTAATATTTTTAAGATAATCGGCGACAGCCTCTTCATCATAAGCGTCAACGCCGCTCTCCTTACAATAAACGCCCACGGCGCGGTAAAGCGCACCGGTGTCCATGTAAACGATTCCGAGCCGCTTGGCACATTCTTTAGCTATGGTGCTTTTACCCGCCCCCACGGGTCCGTCGATGGCGATTTGTAGTGACATGAGGTTATATCCTTTCTTGCTCTTAATTTGTTGTAGTACTCATATGTCCGTTGCCGCCGCATACGCTGTTGAAAACGCAATTTGCAGGTTAAAGCCGCCTGTGAACGCCGCAACGTCTATTATTTCCCCCGCAAAATGCAAGCCTTTAATCAATTTTGATTCCATAGTTTTAGGGTTTATTTCCCGCGTGTCGATTCCGCCGTCTGTTATTACCGCCTCGTCAATAGGTCTGAACGAATCAAAAGTTAAGGTGAACCCTTTCACAGCCTCAAGAAGCCGCCGCCTTTCGGCAACGCTTATCTCATTTACGCGCCTGTCCGGTTGTATATTTGCGCGAGATATTACATAGGGTATAATTGATTTTGGCAGAAGCGCATCTAATGCGTTTTGAAGCTGTTTATTCTTATTTTCCGAAAAATCTCTCAAAATCCGTGTATCGAGCTTCTTTTGGTCGAGTGCGGGTTTTAGGTCAATTTCCATTTTATATGGTGCGTTAAATGTGTCGTCTATATAAAACGAAGCCGAAAGAGCCAACGGACCGCTGATTCCGAAATGAGTGAAGACTAATTCGCCCTGCTCCGCATACAAGAGCTTCCCCGTATCGGGTGCAAAAAGGGAAAGTTTTACGTTTTTTAAGGAGAGACCCGACATTTCCGATACATTCTCACAAGTGACAAGCGGTACGAGAGAGGGTTTTGGTTTAACTATTGTATGACCGAGGGCGGCGGCGAGCTTATAGCCGTCACCTGTCGAACCCGTTTTAGGGTAAGTTCTTCCCCCCGTTGCAAGGATAACCTTAGCGGCACGGTATAAATCGGTTCGGCATTTTACCCCGGCAATAACGCCATTTTCGGCTATTAAAGACACCGCACGCTCATTAATAATATTTACTCCGAGTATATTATTGCGCAAAATTAACGCATCGACTACTTCAGCGGCTTTATCAGATACCGGAAAAACCCTGTTTCCGCGTTCGGTTTTGAGCCTGACGCCGAGTTCTTCAAAAAAAGCCATTGTATCTGCGCTGTTAAACCGATTGAACGCGCTTTGAAGAAAGTGCGGATTAGTCTTGACATTTTTTAAAAGCGTTTGAACATCTGTGTTGTTCGTGAGATTACACCGACCCTTGCCTGTAATTCCGAGCTTCACCGCGAGGCGTTCATTCCGCTCAATAAGAAGCACGCGCTTATTCTGTCCGGCGGCAAAAATCGCCGCCGTCATACCCGCCGCACCGCCGCCGATAATAATTACATCGGGATTATTTTTAGAACTCATATAATATATAATACACTATTTAAAAGAAAAAAGCAAGAAAAGAAAATAATACTTGAAATTTAATTTATTTTATGATAAAATTACATTATGTTTACTAAATTTTTACATGCCGCCCCGCCTAAGCTAAGGCACGAACAAAAATTCACTATTACCTGCGGCGTCTATGAAGTTCTCAGACGGCGAGTCGGCGCTGTTATGAAATGTGACGAATATGCGACCGAGAGCGGCGATTACCGAGTCACCTCTCTCTATTTCGATGACCTTTACGGTTCGGCGTATAAAGATAAGGTTCGGGGATACTCAAAAAGAAAGAAATTCAGAATTCGTGTATACAACCTCTCGCCCGACCGTATCACTCTTGAGGGAAAGTATAAGGAAGGCGCGTATATCAATAAAAAAAGCGCGTTTTTAAGTATGGATGAATACCTTATGCTTTTAAAGGGGGACTATAGCTTTTGCTTGAACAGAGCCGAAGAACTCTTTCATGACTTTTATTTATCCGCTAAAACCTATGGCTTACGCCCTACTGCAATAACCGATTATTATAGAGAGGCGTTTACAGCCGATGCGGGAAACGTCAGAATCACATTTGATAAGGCTATTTCAGCGGGACTCGGCTCTTATGACATGTTTAAAGCGAGGTACACGTCCGTTCATGAACGAAGAACCGACCCCGATAATGTGGTTCTCGAAATAAAGTACGACCGTTTTCTCCCCTCGTACATACAGATGCTGTTTACGAGCTTCCCTCTTATGGAGGGTACAGTTTCAAAATACGTACTATGCGCCAATAAAACTCTGGAGGTAAATAAAATATGTTATTAGCAAGTGACCGCACAAGTATTCGCGCTTTAATTGAGGAAAGTATCGAACTTTCGAGAACTCATGAGGGTCTGTCACTCGAACGGATTATCACCGCATTAGGCTCGGCTCTTGTCTGCGGATTAGTGATTTACTTAGTTTATCGCTTTTTTTATCGGGGGGTGGTTTTCAGCGAAAACTATAATCTTCTGTTAGTTCTCGTCACCGTCACTACAGCGTTTATCATAAATACGATAAGCGCGAACATTGTTCTTTCGCTCGGTATGGTGGGTGCGTTGTCAATAGTACGGTTTCGTTCGGCAGTCAAAGACCCTTTAGATATAGGCTTTTTGTTCTGGGGTATAGCGGCAGGGGTAACAACGGGTGCGGGGTTGTATTATCCCGCAGTGGTAGGTACGGCGTTTATTGCGATAACTTACATACTCTTAGTCATTTTTAAAATACAAAAGAAAAGCTACCTGCTCATAGTAAGATACGGCGAAAGCTCCGAGGTCGGAATAAACACCCTGCTTCGCACCACTCGATATAAACTTAAAAATAAAACAACATCCGGAGGAAATGTCGAACTCACGATTGAAATTAAGATAAAGCGTAACCAAACGGACGCTATAGGCAAGTTTAACGCGGTTGAGGGGGTCGAAGCCGTAACTCTGTTAGAGTATAACGGGGATTTCATGAGCTGAAAAAATTGAAAAAATATAGTAAATACAAACCCGCCGCCTACATAGAAGCCGGCATAACCCCCGAAGAACTCATAGAAATGCTCCCGAAATATGAAGCCTTAGGGATTTTGACCGATGAAGCATGGGCGGCGTTACAGGGGAAGATATATGCTTATGCTGATGAGAGGTAAGATGAAAAAGAAATTATTACTATATTTTATTATCTTATGCTTATTCTCTGCTTGCGAGGTTGAAAAAAACCTCGCAAGCGATATCCTCGATGCGCCTGTTGATGGAACAATTAACGAAGCAGTAGATTCGACGGCTCAAAACCCTATAACAACACCGTCTCCAATCACAACTGCTTCACCTGAAACTTCACTTCCTCCACCCGAAACATCGGAAATTACAGAAACGGACTATATAAGAATAAATGATAATAACATAGATTTCTTAAACAATATAGGAGACCCGGGCGAGCAATATATTTCTATTGCCGGAAGACTTTATGACTTATACTTTTCAAATGAATTTTTTACAGCTTCTTTTTATAATATTGATATTATACCCGGTTTTCAAGAACTTGTCGAAGAAGAAACCTTTGTAGCATGGAAAGCAAGCTACTACAATGCGGCAAATAATAGAGAACCCGCTTTACGACTTGTTGAAAATTTCGGATATGTTGTTGATGAAAATTTCCCTTTTACAGGGGAGTGTTTAGATGATAGTGCGAACATACATACCTTTATATGTGATTTTAACATCACAGAAGAACAAATAAGGTCTATCATCGCAAATGAGGACAGTTATGAACATGATGCCGACCCTCTTTTTAATATTTTTTCTATTACTTTCGGTGATTATACCGAAGAGCAAATAAATGCACTTTGTAGTCGCGATATAGGAAATATTACTTTGTCTTTTACTCGTGATTATACTGTAATAAAAAACGACAAATGTTATTCATTATCTTGGTTTTTTTATGCACCCGCAAACGCATATAAAGAAAATAATATGACAAAGGAAGATTTGATTAATGTTTTAAGAGAATATGAAATATTTTCCGAGTATGGAAGTCCATTACGGCTTATCCACCCATTCACCATAGATTTTTTACAGCAAAAAATCTATAACGCTTTAGATGGCGACATTGATGTATTTGAATTGTGTGGGTATGACAGGGATTTTTCGATGCCGCTTGCCTATGAAAGTTTATTTACGGGGATTTCTGAGCAAAGATATTATGCTTTTCATGCAAACGAAATAGAAACAAGTAATGTAAACAATGAATTAATAAAGTATATAATAACTGCTCTTTGTATAGAAAAAGACGATTCCTTTTTCTCCCCCCACTGGGTCTACTACAACAAACCCGCCGCTTACTTAGAAGCCGGAATAACCCCCGAAGAACTCATAGAAATGCTCCCGAAATATGAAGCTTTAGGGATTTTGACTGACGAAGCATGGGAGGCGTTGCAGGGGAAGATATACGCTTATGCTGATGAGGGATAGAACATAATTTTTGGCATGAAAAAAGGGTATCGCTTAAATGTTGATACCCTTTTTAAATTTTTATTATTTTTCTATTCCGCTATGCTGACAGCCTCCGGAAATATATTCCTGCTTTCTTCTTTATTAAGGAAGGTCGTGCTGACATACCCTTGAATAATCGCGCCATCGTCAACCGTAATGGTAGACGCACTGATGTCTCCGAAAATTACCGCATCGCTTTTAAGCTCCGCTTTTCCGCCGATTTCAAGATTACCCTTGACTTTTCCGTTGACCTTAGCGTATGTAGATACGAGGTCGCCTATTAACAGAGTGTCGCGTCCCATTAAGATACTACCCTTCATGCGGATGTTACCTTGAATCTGAGAAGTCAGCATTTGAGCATTATTACAAGTGAGGTTTCCGATAACCTTACCATTTAGGTCGATGTTCTTCGTGGTTTCAACATCGCCTCTAATATTCCCCTCAATACTCATATTGGCAAACGAACGGACGTTTCCCTCTACCACGGTATTTTTAGAAATAATAGTAAGCTCCTCGGCTATATCTGACGCTTCGCCCATAGCTTCCGCCATCGCAGTGCTGAAACCGTTTTGCGAGAAGGGTGTACCTATCGGAGACGGCTCGCTCTTCGGTGCGGCGGTAAAGGGCGTCTGTCCAAACGGAGAAGCCACGGGAGAAGGCTCGCTCTGTGTAAACGCAGGGAATGAGGGCTGTATAAACGATGAGCCGAACGGTGAACTGACAGGCGAAGGCTCGTTTTGTGCGGAAGAAAAGAACTGCTCCGACGCATCAGACGCCTGACGTAATTCCCGAATGTTTAAGTCGAGTCCCGCATGAGAAGCCTTCGGCGCGAATGTCGGGCTTTGTGTAAAAGTGCTGTCGGTCGGCACGCTCGTCATTTCAGACGGTTCGTGAACAGTCGTTGGCAATTCCACCGTATCTGCGGCTACCTCCGATATGGGAGACTCCTGCCTTTCGACCGCCTCTGCTTCGAGTGCGCGGCGCAAATCCTCTACCTGCGTGGTTTTGGACTTTTCGGTTCTATCGCTCTGTTCCTTTGCTGTTCCTGAGAGTTCCTTCAGTGCCTGCGTAAAGTTTTCTTTAATTCCCATTTTTTGTATTTTCCTTTCGTTAATCGCTTTTGGCTTTAGCCGAGGTTGTATTAAAACTGAATAGGATTCGTTTCCCGCGTTATCGTGCTGAAAGTATAACCTGCGGGGTCATCGAGCAGTGCTTTTATTATATCTTCTATAACCGTAACCGTGTTGTACCCGCCCGGTCGGTCGTGGAACAGTATTACGGCGCGAGGTACGTTTGCGACTTCGCTCAGTACCGTATTATACATCTGCGTCCAGTTAGCATCCATAGCATCGCGGCTGTCTACGTTCCAGTCGTAATAAACAAATCCGCGCCTTGTCATTTCGGCGATTATATCATCTCTGACCGCTCCGTTATAGTCGTTTTTACTACCTCCGGGAAAACGAAATAAATACGGCTTATATCCTGTCTGCTCATACACCAAATTAAACGCCTGATTAAAATCCTCAAGATACGCTTCTACACTCGCATAAATATCGGTGTATACATGCGACATACAATGTACTCCGATTTCATGACCCGCGTCAAGCATCGTGTTGAGAAAATTTTTGCTGTTTTCGGTATCATCCGGCATTACGAAAAATGTCGCCGGAACACTGTGTTTGTTTAAATATCTGAGAATATCTGTTGTATACACCGAAGGTCCGTCGTCAAACGTAAGGTATATATAACCCGTATCGTCAATGTATGAGGGCGGCGGCGTATAATCCGAATAGAGGTGCGGGTATAGCTCGGCATAGGGACTCTCCGGCTTTTTTATTATTTCCTCAGATTCAATATCATTCGGAACGGGTATAGGGGGTGCGGAAAACTCGTCCGCCGCCTGCGTATCGCTCGGTCCGCTTATGCCCGTTATATCATCAAAAGCCGCAGGATTTGTTTCATACATAGTATTTACTAAATCCCTCGGGTCAATACCGAGTGCGTCCAGTATTTTCAAAATTTCGTTTATTTCGCCGCCGCTGTGATTATACAAAGCCTGTAACGTATTTTTATCAAACTGCAACCGTTCTATTTCTTCTGATTTATCATGGTTTGAAAACGCTAACATAACGACCGCGGACGAAAGCCCCGCGATAATTAATATAACGACAGTGACAATCAGGTGCTTAAAAAACCTTACACTTCCGAGATACAATGCGATGCCCTCCGGTCTTAAAAATTGATACACATAATAATAATACTATAGTATAACCGTATTGTCAAGGAAAATCGCATATTATAGCAAATTTCTACAAAAAAGAACGCGCTAATTTGTCACATCTTTCATTTTCCTCGTGTCCTGCATGTCCTTTTACCCATATAAACCTTACATCGTGCTTTTCACAAAGGGATAGCAGTTTGTCCCACAGGTCCGCGTTAAGCGCGGGTTTTTTATCGCTTTTGAGCCAGTTATTTTTTCGCCAACTGACAGCCCAGCCTTTTTCAATCCCGTCTGCAACGTAACGCGAATCGGTCTGTAACACTACGGAGCAGGGAAATTTTAACGCTGATAAAGCCTCAATAACGGCGGTAAGCTCCATACGGTTGTTAGTTGTATCGGGGGCGAAGCCTTTGAGTTCCTTTTCGCGTCCCCGAAAACGCAGGATTGCACCCCACCCGCCCGGTCCGGGATTACCGGAGCAGGCACCATCGGTGAAGATAAAAACCTTTTCATCTGTCATAATTTAGTATGTCCTTTCTTCACAAAAGATAAATAACAGGTTTCGTTTTCCCCGATTTTGCAGATTAATTTTCAAACTTTTCTTATTCCTTTAATTTTTAATTTAGAAGCGACGATTTGCGCTAATTTCGGAAATATAATAATTGAGGGTATCGCAGCCGCACACAGGAAAAATGTAAGCGTGTGCATCAGCGGCGTGAAAACTGTAAAAGAAAGCAGTCCGCCGAGAAAGTCAACTCCCGTTGAAAACAAAATCCCCGAAGCGGCTATAACAGCAAGCCTTTTTTTATCCACAGGGCGGCAAATACGGCATAGCACGGCAAACGAATTAATGCCGAGGACTAAGGTGGCTATCGTTCGTACCTGCTCATGCGACAGTGCGTAAGTCTCGCCGAAGACCGTAAGAAGCAGAATACCGAAAACCGAACAAAACCCGAACGGGACTGCCTTAACAAGCACATTCGGAATAAACGAGCCGCTTATCGGTGCATCGTTTTTTTCGAGTGCGAGAATAAAACTCGGAATACCGATAAAAACACTGTTAATCAATGTAAGCTGAATCGGCAAAAACGGATAGGGCGGTATAATAAATAAGAAAATAATCACTAAAATAAGGGAATAGACCGTCTTAGTCAGAAACAATGCCGCGCTTCGTTCAAGGTTGTTTATGGCTCTTCGTCCTTCGGCGACAGCTTTCGGGAGTGCGGCAAAATTATTATCAAGGAGAACTAAGCTTGAAACATTACGCGCCGCCTCGCTTCCCGATTGCATGGCGACGGAGCAGTCGGCTTCTTTTAGAGATAAAACATCGTTTACGCCGTCCCCGACCATACCGACCACATGGTTTTTTTTGAGAGCTTTTATAAGTGCGAGCTTCTGTTGCGGCGTTGCTCGTCCGAATATTATATATTTTTCCGCAATTTTTTCAAGCTCTGTTTCATTTTTTTCATCAATACCGCTCATGTCTATGAACATTTCGGCGTTTTTAACGCCCGCACTGACAGCCGTGCTTTTAATTGTCAGCGGATTATCGCCTGAGATTATTTTTATTTCTACGCCCTGTTTGTCAAAAAATTCTAAGGTCTGCCGCGCCTCGGGGCGAATCCTATTGCCAACGACAAGCAGAGCCGCCGCACTGAGAGAAGCCGGAAGCCTATTGTCCTCAATACAAACAGGTGATTTTGCAAGCACAAGAAGCCGCTTACCCTTAAAAGCGGGGTTTTTTAATTGAACCGCCAACCTCTCAGGTATTTTATCAAGAACAAATTCCGCCGCACCGAGTATAAAACTCCCTTTTTCTTTAAAGCTTGCACCGCTCCATTTCCTCGCACTCGAAAAAGAGACGGCTTTTAGCGTTTCCCATTCGGGTACGGCATTATATATCTTCCTTATGGCTGTTGCTGTCGGGTTTTTGTCAGGGACAGAGTGCATCAAGGCGCAAAGTGCGTCTTCTGCCTCTTTAAAATCGCCGCCGAGCGGAATTAATGCCTCAATGCTCATTTCCCCCGTTGTAAGAGTTCCTGTTTTATCAAGACAAAGAACATCGACTCTCGCTAAGGTTTCGGTACAATACATATCTCGGACAAGGGCTTTATGGCGCGAAAGTCTTATAACGCTTACCGCCATGACTGCACTCGTCAGCAGGATAAGACCTTGCGGAATCATGCCTATAACTGCCGCGACTGTACTGTTCACGGCGTCGGGAAAGTCCTCGTCCGTAAAAAACACCGACTTCGCAAGAAGGGTCAAACCCACCGGAATAATTAATACTGCAAGCCATTTAACGATTTTATCAATTGAACGGAACATTTCCGAAACAGGCTTTTTAAGGTATTTCGCGCCTTTCATAATTGAAAAAGCAAAACTATCTTCGCCTACCTTGCGAACTGCCGCCTCGGCTTCCCCGCAGATTATAAAGCCGCCCGCCAAAAGAAAGTCGCCCGCTTTTTTGACTACAGGTTCACTTTCACCTGTGACGAGACTTTCGTCTGCCTCAACCTCGCCGTTTATCACTTCACAATCGGCGGGTATCTGCTCACCCTCGCCGAGAAAAATAACATCATCAAGAACAATCTGCGAAGTGGGGAGCGATATTGTTTCGCTGTCGCGCTTTACCCGAACCTTGTCACGCACCATTAATGAAAATCGGTCTGTGACACGCTTTGCCCGCAACTCTTGAAACACGCCTATACAAACATTTGAAACGACGACGCCTAAAAAAAGCATATTCTTGTATTCGCCTGTTAAAAATACACAAAATGCGAGAAAAATATTTAAAATATTAAAAAACGTCAGCGTATTCGAGCGGAATATTTCACCAACAGATTTCGTGGATATATTAAAATCCCCGTTAATTTTTCCCTCTTTTTCGCGTAAACTCGCCTCTGCGGAGGTTAAACCTTTATTGTTCATACTAACAATTATATCACTGTTTTATAAAAAAAGCAAATTTTATTGAAAAAACTTAAACCTTAAGAAAAAAAACCACTCGACAAATTGTAAAAAATGTGATATACTGTTTTTAACATATACCAACGCGGGCGTTATCGTCGTTGATTTCCCCGCCGAGGTGCCAAAACATCGGAAAGGGCGGATAAAATTTTGACGAACGAAAAGTCGTGCGGCGCGATAGTTTACAGAAAATTTCACGGAAACACCGAAATTCTGCTAATCAGACACGTAAAGTCAGGGTACTGGTCGTTCCCAAAGGGGCATATCGAGGACGGAGAAACCGAGCTTGAAACCGCGGTACGCGAAATAAAAGAGGAAACAGGACTTGACGTTTTCGTAGATACAGGCTTTCGCGAAATAGTGACATTCTCGCCGAGACGCGATGCACAAAAAACTGTCGTTTATTTTGTCGCGAAGGCGAAGAGCCACGAGATTTCCCCGCAGGCGAGCGAAATATCCGAGACCAAGTGGGTAGAAATAAATAAAGCGACAGAACATCTGACATACGATAACGACCGTATTATAGTGAATAGAGCGAAGGCGTTTATCGCGCTGATGAAGTAGCTTGTAGTAGAAACTAACGTGATTTTTGCTTACGGGCGGTTGCCCCGCGCAAAGCTGCCCCGTGAACCATGTCAGGCGGGGAACCGAGCAGCATTAAACGGTAAGCGGCTTGTGTTGCGGTTTAGTAGCCGTTCGTAAGGAAAAATTGCGGATAGTGGATAGTGGATAGCGGATAGTTGTAGGGGCGGGCAATGCCCGCCCGCAACCGCCAAAATCCCACGCAACCTTTTGCATGTCTTAGCCGTGTTACTTACAAGAGGGTTTTGATATGAAAAAAATAATTTTGTTCTTTTTAATTTCTGCCGGTCTGTTTGTTTTCGCTTCCTGCGCCAAAGACGGATTAAATCCGGCTTCTCTGCCGATAACCGAGCCACATATTGCGACTTCCGTTGCCCCAAAAATCAGAATAGTTTCAAATTCAAAAGTATATATTCCGCTTGAATTTGAACAACCGCCGATATTGAGTGAAATCTACGGCGATTTGCCCGTCATCGCGCTTTATCCCTACAATCTTGATGCCTTTAGTGCGGAAAACGGCTGGAATTTAAGCTACTGGGATTATTGGAATAATTTCGAGGTTTTTCCTGACGAATTTACGGAAATTTCGGAGTATATACTGTATGGCGAAAATTTTGAAGTTATTTATTCCGGGGAAAATTTCACGCCGCCGACCTCGTCTGAAGTAGGGGAATACCTCTTGTCCATAAATCGACAGTTTTATATAAAACTTGTAATTGTAGAGCCGCGTGTGCCTTACTGCGGCAACTTAGACGACTATCACGGCGGGAGTTACGGATTGCTCCTGCGCGAAGGATATGACGAGCTTTTGGAATTAGAAAAACGTGTGCCTTTCGCTTGCACTACCGATGAGTGGACTTCATGCCCTTGCTTTTTGCAGACAGAAACAGATGTGCAGAATCTTTATTCGTGGTTGCGCTTAAATGAATTGCGCCTGCCTTTTTCCGACACGGCTGCATTTCGTGAAATTTCTGTCCGTGCCCGATATGGGGACATTTATGTGCGATACGAATTAGATGATATGGTTTTTACTTTTAATATTCACCCCCATGGCAGTTGGACCGTAGATACTGTTGAGGGTTGGCGCAGTAACGGATTTGTCGAAACCTATACAGAACGTGTAACGACTGTGGACGATGTAAATATATACAGGGTAACTTACCCCGATTACGGAAAACCCTCCGTAAGCTACAGTTTAAGCGTAAACGGCGCGCCTGTTGGATTGAATATTTCCATACCTTGCAAAATTCCCGACACTTGTGACCGCGGTGCGGATTACGGCGGCGGGCATGTATGCGACGGCGAATGGGTAGACAGGCAAGAAGCATTTGAAGGGCTGATGCAATTCAGATTTGAAACATTGCAGTAATTGAAAGGGTGATATTTATTTACTTAGCTTTATACAGAAAATACCGTCCCGAAGCTTTTAAGGATGTTTTCTCTCAGGAACATATCACAAGAACCCTGCAAAACCAAATCAAAAACAACCAGACCGTCCACGCCTACTTGTTCACAGGTTCACGCGGTACGGGTAAGACTACCTGCGCCCGAATATTAGCAAAGGCTCTGAACTGCCTTTCTCCCGAGGACGGAAACCCCTGCTTGAAATGTGATGCCTGTAAGCTTATCGAAGAGGGAGTACAGGATATAAGCGAAATTGATGCGGCATCAAATAACGGGGTTGACGATGTTCGGCTGTTGAGAGAAGAAACAAGGTATGCACCGTTGGCTCTAAAATACAGGGTTTATATAATAGACGAGGTTCATATGCTTAGCGCGGGTGCATTTAACGCATTACTCAAAACCCTTGAGGAGCCGCCCGCCCATGTTGTTTTTATTTTAGCGACGACTGAAAACCATAAGGTTCCGGCGACGATTTTATCGCGTTGTCAGCGGTTTGAGTTTAAGCGCGTAAAGCTTACAGATTGCACACTTGCTCTTAAAAACGCCGCAAAAACTGAGAATACCGCCATAACCGACGATGCGGCTGAGTTAATCGCGAGGCTGTCAGACGGTGGTATGAGAGACGCCCTTTCATTACTCGAAACATGTATTTCGCATGTGTCTGAGAATAATGACGAAATAACAGGAAAGATTGTCCGTGAAGCGGCAGGGGTCGCGGGGAGTGAGCATGTCTTCGGAATCTCTGAGGCTGTACAGAGCAAAAACACAGCCGCCGCACTAAAAATTATTAACGTACTACACGAGCAATCGAAAGAAATGAGCAGATTACTCGGCGAGCTTATACAGCACTACAGAAACCTGATGCTCTTAAAGCTTATGCCCGACGAAACCGACCTTGTTTCGTGGTTACCGGAGGAGGTCGACGACTACGGCAGGTTAAGCGCGAAGTTAGATTTAACTCAAATTTTACAATACTTAAACATCCTTGAGGAATATTACGAACGTATTTCAAGAAGCAAAGACAAGCGATTAACTGTGGAATTGTGCGTTATACAACTAATAACAGATGGACAGCGTCCTGTTGTCGGTAGGCAGTCGGCAGAAGCCGAAGAAGAAATGACGGCAGTTACGCGGAACATTACAGAAGGAGGATTGCCGCCGCCCCGGCAAGAAGCGTTGGCGGAGGCATTAGCAGTTGTAAACAGACTTGAGAATAATAAAGCCGTTTCACATGCACCCGAACCGTCAGTAAACAAAAAGCTTGAAGAAAAAATAAATCAAATGAAACAATTAGGAATCGAGGTACGCCAAAAATGAAAGCGAGATTACCAAAGGAATACCAAAACAAAGGCACGGGCAACATGAACGATATGATTCGTCAGGCACAAAAAATGCAGGAACAAATGAAAATTAAGCAGGATGAACTTTCTGAGCGAGAATTTTCTACGACCGCAGGCGGCGGTATGATTTCGCTTGTTATGACCGGCGCGCATGAACTCAAGTCAGTGAAAATTAATCCCGCCTTAATAGACCCCGAAGCGCCCGAAGACCTTGAGGACATGATAATAGCGGGGGTTAATGCAGTTATTCAAAAAGTAAACGATGAAAGTGCGGCGGAGATGGACAAAATTTCAGGCGGCTTAAATATCCCCGGAATGGGATTTTAATATGGCTGAATATGTTCCGCTCCCCCTTATACTTGCCGCCGAGCAGTTTGCTAAATTACCCGGAATCGGCATGAAAACAGCGCAGAGATTAGCCTATCACATACTGACGATGCCCGCCGCCGAGGTGAATGGCTTCGCTGATACGTTGGTTACGGCTCGCAGTAGTGTACGCTGTTGCTCGGTTTGCAGAAATTTCACGGAGAAAGAATTATGCACGCTCTGCTCTGACAGCAGACGCGACAGTACAATTATATGCGTTGTGGAAGCTCCGAGGGACGTGAGTGCGATTGAGCGTGCGGGTGGCTTTGATGGAACTTATCACGTTTTACACGGTCTACTTTCTCCTATGGACGGAACAGGTCCTGAAGACATCCATATGAAAGAACTCATGGAACGGCTGTCGGGAAATGTTACTGAAGTCATTATGGCGACTAACCCCACGGTTGAAGGCGAGGCTACCGCAAGTTACATAAGCAGACTGATAAAGCCCATGAACATAAAAGTGTCGAGACTGGCTTACGGATTACCCGCGGGGGCGAGCTTAGAGTTCGCCGATGATGTGACTTTGGCGAGGGCTATGGAGAACAGAAATTTAATATAACAGATTTTTTATTTATCCGACAAGTCCTAATTTAAAACCGGCTGTTATGCCGGTTTTACTGTTTGTTCAAGAGACGAGGCTATCGCACTATAAAAATCATATTTTATTCACTCCCAAAGTCGGTCAAGAACTACCGTTCCGTCCTCCGCGTATACTTTAATTCCCCGCGCTTCAACCTCAAACGGCTCTTGGAGGTAGTCGGGTGCTTTAAGAGTAATGCTGCGGTTAAATTCGATTATCGTGCCTACGGTTATCATATCGTCAATAACACCGATTATCCAGTTATAATAATCATCATACGAAACCGTAACAAGTACGCCCGGTAAAAGCACATTTACACCATCGCCATAATCCTGCGCAGGCTCTATAACTTCAACGACTAAAACACGGTTTGATTTGACCTCTTTGACTTCCGCTGTTATAGTTATAAAAATCGCGCCACCTCCGCCTAATTCCGAGCTATCCATACTTTCATCTCTTTCCGAATTTTTATCATTTTGGCAAGCACAGAGAAGCAAAATCGGGAAAACTAACGATAAATACAAGAAACGCTTTATTAAATTCAATTCATAAAACACTCCCTTCTTGCTTTCAAAACTCTAAAATCCCTTTCAGCACATCTAAAATTTCGTCCATTATGTTTTGAGGGATTTGCTCAATATAAACAGTTTTTCTCTCATCGGGGGAAACCGTGCGTATTTGGTCGCACATAACATAGCCGGTGGTAGTGGTACGCTCGTCGAGTGCGATATGGGTGGGATAACCTTTGTTGGTATTTGTAATCGGGCAAACTATGATATTATTAGAAAGTCCGTTAAATGTATTTCCGCTGACAACAACAGCGGGGCGAATACCCGCTTGTTCGTGTCCTTTCACGGGATTAAAGTCGAGTTTAATAATGTTTCCTTGTTTCAGTCGCATATTTCACCGCCTACGTCTTCTCCCCAGTCAATAATCTCGCCTTTATAATCCCCCGTGTAGTTTTTGAACCTCTCGGCAAGGGGAATATGCTTTCTTTCATGGGTTATCAGCAAGCCCTTTTCGGTCATGCTCGCTTTAACTTGTGAGTTTTCGTTAATATTGGCGTTTTCGACAAATTCTTTCGGAAGCCGTATGCCCCAACCGTTACCCCAACGATTTACGCTTAAAATTTTTGTGCTTGTCATAAAATCACCTCTTTCTGTGTATATACTCTGTATATAGTATATCATATGTTGATGAAGGTGTCAATAATAATCTTGCATTTATTTTTAATTGTTTCGACATGCTTGAATCGCTAATAGGTGTTTTTGAGCCATTTTTTCTTGATGTTTTTCAATGTGTTCAAAAATTGGTCGACTCGTTCTCCCCTTCTTGCTTTATTTACTTCGGCATTGTATGATAGAACTCCTGTAAGGGCTTATGGCTTTTGGAAAAGAAAATATTTTGTATTGCCGGTTCTCGCATAAGATTCATCAAGCTCTGCCATATAAAGCAAACCCGCCGCCCCGTTTAAGTCAAACATATATTCACATCGTTCGAAAGCATACTCATCTCTAAATTCGTATATGGTGTCATATTCGATATCGTATATACACGGAGGTTGGTGAGGCATAGAAGTATGCCATGCTATGAAGTCATTATTTCCACGCAACCCCACCAATATATTGCCGAGACGGGATTCCGCTATGGCTGTATCGCTATTCCACTCAAAAATACCGGTCAAAGAAGAACCCGAGTTTTCGTCCTCTCCCATTCCGCGAGTGGTGAACAATTTATCGTAAGAACTTACTAATTCGCCAATTTGGTGATGATTCTTTAAAACATCACCGCCGCTTTTTGATTTTAACAAAGTGTAAGTGCCACTTTCATCGGGAGTAAAAAACCATATCTCATTCTTGTAAGCGATGGGGTTCATGGCGTTTTCCTCCACGATACGAAGTTCATCTTGTTTAATGTCATAAACATATAAACTTGAATCTGTATTGCCTACAATATAATCATCAAAATAAATATGTTCGTCCCAAATAAGAATACTATTGGGGTGATAACCTGTATAAACGCCACCTTCTCCAACCGGATATTCAAAAACTATTTTATGAGTGTTGTTTATCATATCAAACAAAATAAGCTTGCCAAAAGCATATGTCATGGGTTCAGCGGTTGTGGTCACGAGACAATATTTTTCATCTGCATACACCAAATACATGACGGTATCATAAAACAGCTCATTTTTGCTTATTGAATTTAACGGTTCGCTCATGGTGTTCGTGGTAAAATCATAAATAACTATGTCTCTGACAGGAGACCACGCGGATAATTCTTCATCTGACAATCGGTTTATGCTGATTATTATTCGGCTGTCATCAATTATACGCAAAATGCTTACTTCTTGACTTATCTCAAATTGAGTGGGAAAAGTAATTTCATTAACCAAAATATCCGAATCGCCTATATTTTTCACAGGAACATTATATACCGGAATATCGGCGTATTGCTTTTCGTCATTATCCACGGTTACAGTATCAATTGCTTGCGCAGAAGAACCGTTAGTTGTTTCGTTTAAATCAGGGGTTTTTACTGTGAAAAACAGAATCATTATTGCAGGGATTAGTAAAAAAATCACTGCAATTCCTATTATTATTCCTATGAACAATTTTTTGTTTTTACTTATCATGATTTGTACTGCCTTTCTGTTATCGGTGATGTTTTTAAATTGATGTTCATAAAATCTCCCTACTGTTTTATGGTATAAGTGTACGAGGTAACGCTTACCCCCTTTCAATATCAACCGAGCCTTTGACAATGTCGCATATTTCCCAAAGAGTGTCTTCGTCAACGGATTCTATGACCCTGTATTCGCGCGCTTTGAGGTCTACGGAGCGAACTTGGTCGCACATAGCAAAACCTGTTGTTGTCAACCCCTCTAATTTAACGTGCAGAGGGCTTCCCCTGTCGGTGTTCGTGACGGGGCAGACTAAAATCATATTGCTTGCTCGTGAATGGGAAGCGTTATTAATCACAACGCCGGGGCGATACCCCGCCTGTTCATGACCTTTTGTCGGGTCGAAATCGGTTTTAATAATGTCGCCTTGCTTTACCATTCCACTTCGTCCCCCACGCTTTTCATATTAAGCCATTCCCTGTCTTCTTCCAAAAGCTCATAGGGCTTGCCGTCCCACCCTTTCAGCCGCTCTGAGAGCGGAATGTGTCTGCGCGGCTCTTTGGCGCGAGTTATTAATAACCCCTTATCGGTTGCGGTTACTTCTACTCGTGATGTTTCGGTAATCCCCGCCTTTTCCGTAAAATCCTTTGGCAGACGTATCCCCAAGCCATTACCCCAGCGGTTTACACGAAGAGTTCTTGTTCCGTTCATAATAACCCCTTTCCAATTATTAATTATAGTGTACAGTATATAGTATATCATTTGTTGATGAGGATGTCAAGAGGTTGATGTGTATTATTATTCCTATGAACAATTTTTTGTTTTTGTTTATCATGATTTGTCCTGCCTTTCTGTTATCGGTGATGTTTTTAAATTGATTTTCATAAAATGGAACTCCTTTACTGTTTTTATTACGGTTTATTACCGCCTCTATAACAAGAAACGAAAAGAAAAGGCAAAAACTTACAGGGTTTATGCGTTTTTCGCGATATTTTTATTTTACTGACAATTATTTAATACGTCATTACAGCAGAATCGCTTACTGTTTCTCCTATGCCGTTTGAATCACTACATCATTGCCCATGTTATCAATTTTTTCAATACTTCCACACGACTCAAAAATTAAAAGCAGTAAGAAAAGTAATGACAAATGCAAAAAACGCTTTATTTTAACTTTCATAAGTACCTCTGAAAAAATTACTTTGCAAAAGCTAATGTAAATTGTCGTTCTCGTTTCCTTTGATTACTATACAACCTCAACCTTTTGAATCAATATAATTTCCAGAACTCTCGCAGGATTAGTTTCTAAAACCACTCCGCTGAAACAAACGACAATAATATCCCCTTCACTAAAGTCGGAAGGTTCTGCCGACTGCCCTTGTTCATCTAAAAGGATAATCTCATCATCACTATATGTCAGCGACACATAATATTCACCTTTGTAATTTAAGTCATCGTTTAACCAGCCTAAACCGCCGACAAGCAAAAAGGAATTCTGATAGTTTTCAAGCACTTCTGACGCAAAAACACTCGCATCTGTAAATTCACTTTGTATTTTTTCCAAAGCTTGATTTATTTCTTCTTTAAGCGTCTCTGTTATTTCATTTGTTTCATGCACGGTGGTGTCTTCTGAGGGGTTAATTTGCTCAATGTCTGGGGGTACGGTTGTTGTTTGAGTGGGTGAATCAAATGGTTTCTCCTCTGAACAACCTGTGAATAATGTCCCAAAGGATAGAAAAAGTATAGAGCCGTAAATTAAGGCGATAAGTTTAATTTTCATTTTGAAAAATACTCCCTTCTTGCTTTATTATATCAGAAGTCACTAAGTTTTGCAAGTTTTTGTCTTAAAATATTAAGGGCAACCGCTCGCTTTATATTGTGCGGTTGCCCTTAATCATGTTTAAACACTGTTAAAAATAATAATAATTACAACAAAGATTACGATTAATAGTACTGTAAGAGGGGCATAAAAATATAATATTTTATAATTATTGTATTGTTTTTTCCACTGCCAAACGCAAAAAATGATAATTAACAAATACAGTAAAAGTACACCTACTATAAAAAGCATGTTTTACGCCTACCTTTATTTTTTTATAAAAAGGCGTTCCCTTTTTAACATCACAAGAATTAATACCGAGAAAGACAAAGGAATGACAACCTTTGAAGCAACGCCAACTCCGGTATCAGGATTAATAAATAATTCTCCCTCGTACTTCATAGAACCATCAAGAGTTTCTTCAATGATTCTATAAGCATCGTCAAGATTATCATTAAATATGTAGACAAATTCCGGGTCAGGTATAACAATCCTTAATACTTCGTCAATAATATAATGGCTTCTGTCGTCGGTATAAAGGTCTTTGTATTTCGCTCTGATTTCTTCTGCGAACATTTCGATTGTAAAATCAGAGGTAGCCGATACCGGAGTTGTTAATGCTGACAGGATTATTAAGGCTGTCAATATAGGAAAGACAACGGTTTTTATAGTTTTCATTTATAAAACACTCCCTTCTTGTTTTATTATATCAGAAGGTATTAAATTTGCAAGTATTTGTCTTAATCTATGGGTGCATTCAATATGCAGATAGAGTGCGTTTCACTATCGAGAACTATCGGCGAACTGATTATTCTTCCACAAGTACTATTATTGCATATAGTATTTCGTTGGTAAAATACTTTAGTGACTGTGCAAGATTTAACTGTTTGTCCGGCACCGTTATAAAGCGCATGAGACGTAGAAATTGTGCTGTTATATGTATACGTGGTGGACACATCGGAGTGTGAACATGTCACATCCGCAGCTGTCGTTGCAAATCCCGCAAAGCAGGCAACAGAGATTATAACCGCCAAAATACTTCTGAGTGTTTTTACTTTTCTTGTTTTCATTTCGAGTTTCCTTTCCGCCCTGCACATTTAGCACAGGACTCGCCTTATGTAAGGCGTAATTTTTGTTTTAATTGTTTTTTGTTTTTTATCCACTCATCCCGCCTAATGTACACTTGGCAGAGCGAGAAATAAACAGGGTTTATGCGTTTTTCACGATATTTTCTATTGTAACTGACAATTATTTAATACGTCATTACAGCAGAATCGCTTACTGTTTCTCCTATGCCATTTGCCGTAACAGTTGCCGTTACCTCAAGACGGTATATTTCGTCCTTGCTTACCGGAGAATATGTGTCGGAGAAAATTAGAGAATTCGTACTTGAAGATTCAGACCATGTTTTTAATGTCGTCATCGTTCCGTTTGAATTTACTCTTTTTAATGTAAAAGTAGCAGTTATTTTGTTTACATTAGAATATCCTCTTATTCTTGCCGAACAAGTTGCAGTACTACCCGAAAAGCTTATCCCAAGGTCTATGGAACTTACATTATCCCATGTCAACACCCATTCTGAAGGACTTTCGATTCTTGTGCTATAATTCGTTTCGGCAAAAGCGGGTATGGCGGTTACGGAAAGAGCCGTAGCTAATACTACAAATACAGAAATAATATGTTTCATTTTTTCACCTCCTTGATTTAGATTTTTGCCTGTCTGATATATTAACAATTCAAAGGCATGAATCACTACATCATTTTTCTATTGTTTTTGTAATTTGTTACAAATGTACAAATTTCGCATATCTCCAAAGCCTCAACTTGTGCGAATTTTCCGCTACAGTAAATGTTGCCACAAAGGGAAGGCGTTTTATATAACCGAAAACGCGATTTTTAAAAGCTCATCAATTTCATAATTTCCTATTATGGTAAAACGATATCCGCCCATGTCCCAAACAATCATGCTCTCCCCATGCTCAATTTTCCCCTCAAACAAATGATAAATAATATCGTTGTTAACAATCAAACTGTATTCCATGTCTTCATTATCCGTAGAGGTGGAAAAATTACTTGGTCTGTAGCTAAATTCAATCGTCATACCGTTTGGATTGTTATACTCGATTACTTTTATATCTCCGACTTCGTATGAATCGAGTAGTACAAACCCTTCCGGTAGATATTCAAGATTCCATTCTCGTTTTATAAACGCACCGTTTAATTCTTGAGATTGAAATTTTGTAAATTTGTCGAACCAAGTTATAATAACATCGCCTACAACATTTCTAAACTCGGCAGAGGTCAGAAGCGTTCCGAACATCAGAGTAACCGACACGCAAGCCGCTATAATGGCGATTTTACTCCACTTAAACACAACGGCTATTGTTTCCTGTCTTGTGTCAGCCGCAAATAGCTTTTTCATTTTTCTTTTGTGTTCGTTCGAGAATGTAAAGATTTTAGCTAACTCATCTTCAGAAGGGAGCAATGCAATTTCTTCCTTGTTATTTTTGATTACGGCTTGCCTAAGCATAACTTCAAATAAATCATTACTTATTATAGACATTTGTTTTTACCTCACTTTCGAGTTTCTTACGCAACTTTATTTTTGCCCTGTATAATCGCATTTCTACATTTTTCTGCGTTATATTCAACACATTTGCTATTTCTATGTTCGACATATTATCCCTGTATTTCATTTCCAAAGCGACTTTATAATTTTCATCAAGGCTTGCTATATGAGCAATCAAATTCTCAAAATCCTGCTTATTAATTACCTGCTCATCAACGGGAACTTCACCCGAATCCTTTATTTCATCTAACTCTTCAAAAGGAATATCCGAAAACTTTTTATTCTTTTTCACAATATTTAATGCTCTGGTCTTCACTATAGTAACAATATAGGGTAGCATATCACTACAGCTTAGCGAAAAAATTTTTTCTTTATGCTTAATCACCTCAATAAAAGCATCCTGAATAGCATCTTCTGCTAATTGTTGATTTTTTAAAATTTTCAATGCGACAAGTAGGCATCTATGGCGGTGCTTTTCGTAAATATCCGCTATTTTAAGCCGCTCCTGCTCGTCCTCTATTGTTGAAAGCATCATAAAAAACATGGTTTTAGCCTCCTGTTATTTGTGTAATTATGCCATATACTTTTATACTTGTTATGTATTTCGGTAAACATATCGGAAGATTCATGATTTTCAACCATGGAGAGATAAACATACAACATATTATTAGAATCCTTTCATATCTCCCCAATTTTATCATAATTTTCGGCTCTTGTCAATGTAATTAAAGGGACTAACGATGAAAACATACCATGTAGCTCGTCCCCGCCGCGCCAAAGTATCTGATACGTAAAAAGCCGCTCCCGAAAGAGCGGCATTATAATATAGTATATATACGTGACTAATTCCAACTCATCAGTTCTTCATACAGCCCGATGTACAGCTTTGCCGATACGCTCCAACTGAAGTCCGCCTTCATGGCGCGGCTAACCAAGGCGTTCCATGTTTTCCTGTCCCCATACGCATCATACGCTCTATGTACCGCGCTGAACATATCCTCTGCGTCATAGTTCAGGAAGGTGAAGCCTGTACCGCCGGAATCACCGCAATCAATGATACTGTCCTTTAAACCGCCCGTAGCGCGTACAATCGGAACGGTTCCGTAACGGAGAGAAATCATTTGTGCGAGACCGCAGGGTTCGGTTTTACTCGGCATAAGGAACATATCGGAGCCGGCATATATTTTTTTAGCAAGCTGCGGTATGAAGCCGCAGAAGAAGGCGACGTTTTCGGGATAACGATATTTCATCTCGTTGAAAAAGTTCTCGTATACGGAATCGCCCGAACCGAGAATGACAGCTTTATATCCGAGTCCTATGATACGGTCAAAAACGCTTTTAACCAAGTCGAGACCTTTATGCTCGACAAGGCGTGTAATCATGCCGATGACAGGCTCGTCTCCATCGGGAAGCCCCGCTTCGCCTAAGAGGGCTGTTTTGCAGGTCTTTTTCCCCGCTTTTGAGTTAACCCTAAAGTTAGCGGCTAAGTCCTTGTCGGTCGAGGGGTTATACATATCGGTGTCGATGCCGTTTAAGAAGCCGCAGGTTTTATACTGCTTACTCCTCAGGATTCTGTCGAGACCGTGTGCAAACCATGGGTCGAGAATTTCCGTTGCGTAGGTCGGGGAGACTGTCGTTACCTTATCGGCGGTTTCTATCGCGCCTTTCATGAAATTGACGTCGCGGTCATACTCGACAATGTTCGCCATATGGCGGGGAATAGAAAGAATTTCTTCAAGCAGATTTAAGCCGTATTGCCCCTGATAAGCGATGTTATGAATCGTAAAGACATTTCTGACATTTCTCAGATTGTGATTATACTTATAGTATATACGGTAATAAACGGGAATCAGCGCACACTGCCAGTCGTTTGAGTTAATTATATCGGGCGTATAGTCGATATGCCAGAGCATTTCAAGCACGGCACGGGAAAAGAAGGCGAAGCGTTCCGCATCGTCATAGTAGCCGTATACACCGAAATCACGCTTAAAATAATACTCATTGTCAATAAAGTAGTAAATGACCCCTTCCGGCGATTCGTATGTAAATACGCCGCAATACTGGGTACGCCAACCCACGGGGACGTTAAAATTCTTTAAAAACTTAAAGTCTTTTTGCTGTTCGGGCTTGATTGTGTTTTTGTAATAGGGCATGACTACCGAACATTCATGACCTGCTTTGACTAAAGCCTTGGGTAAAGAGCCCGCCACGTCGGCGAGTCCGCCGGAAGAGGCGAACGGTTGCGCCTCGCTTGCTGCATACAGAATTTTCATTTTTTAAAGTACCCCCTCACTAAAGCACTTTTTAACTCCCGCGCACTCGGCGAGGGGGTTAAAATATTTACTGTCTATAGTTTAACATATTTCTTATTGACTTGTCAACAAATTTATGTTATACTTGTCTGTAAGTACCCCTATGAGGAAATTCAGCATGGAAAGGAACGGGTAGCGAATGGCGAAAATATCTTTTATCACAGGCGGAACGACAAGCGGGAAGTCGCGCTGGGCAGTGACAAATTTCGTAGCATGTGACGATGTTCTGTATATGGTTATAGCAGACGAGCTTGACCGTGATACCGCAAGACGAATTGATTATAACTGTAAGCAACGCGGAATTGATTGGGAGATAAGACCGTCTGCGAGAGATTTGGCTGACATGGCAAGAGGACGCAAGTTTTCTATTCTTGATAACTTAGGCGCGTATGTTAATCTTATAGTTGCGGAAAAATGCCCAAATGTTTCCGTCATGGACGCAAATATGCAAAAAAGCATAGAGCAACAGGCAATAGACGATATTACCGCTTTAATGGAAAGCGTGAGAGACTCAAACGGAAACCTTGTGATTATCTCGACCGAACTCGGATTTTGCCCCATCCCCGCAGAAGAAGACAGGCGATGGTTCAGAGAGATACTCGGAAACGTAAATCAGCGCATAGCAAACGCCTGCAATGAGGTTTATCTCTCGGCGAGCGGAATAACCTTTAAAATAAAAGGTTAATCGGCGAGCCGCCGGGCATAGCCCTCGGTTCTTTAAAAAGTTTCATTAACCAAATACTTACGAGAAAGGAATTATTACTTATGACTTTTGAAGATTTTATAATCGCCGCAAGGGAGAGACACGCCTCGGATATACATTTATCGGTAGGTACGGAGCCGGTATTCCGTATAAACGGAGACCTGAAAAAGATAGAGGAACTCAGCAATATCCAGGTAACGAACCGTATGATTATTCAACTGCTTAATGCAGACCAGGAGGAGCGGTTCAATGCCGGAGAAGACGTGGACTTCGTTTTTGAACTTAAAACAGGAGCGAGACAACGCTGTAACGTGTTTCGCCAGATGGGTAAGCTCTCATGTGCGATACGCCTGCTGAACAGCGTAATCCCTTCAATGGAGGATTTAAAGCTACCGCCTGTTTTAAAGGATTTATCCAAAAAGAGGAGCGGCTTAATTCTCGTGACGGGTGTTTCGGGGAGCGGTAAAACTACTACGATGTCGATTATACTTGATTTTGTTAATGCGACACGCCCCTGCCACATCATCACAATTGAAGACCCTGTGGAATATCGCTATCAGCAGAAAATGGCGACCATACATCAGCGTGAAATCGGCAGAGACGTAAAGGGCTTCAGCCCCGCACTCCGAAGCGCGCTCCGCGAGGACCCCGATGTTATCTTCGTCGGCGAGATGCGCGATTATGAGACCATGCAGCTTGCGGTCACGGCGGCAGAAACAGGACACTTAGTTATGGCGACCCTGCATACAAGAGGGGCGATACACGCCGTCAACCGTATTATAGACGCTTGCCCTCATAACATTCAACAGCAGATGTTAGTTCAGCTTTCTCAGATTTTAGAATGTGTTATAAGCCAGGCACTCATGCCTTTAAAGGATGGGTCGGGGCGAATCGCCGCACTCGAAATATTACTCGGAACAGATGCCTGTAAAAATATGATTCGCTCAAATAAGTGCCATCAGCTTGAAACAATTATGCAGCAGGGTAAAAATATGGGCATGAGCCTTATGGACGATGTAATAACAGACTATTACAGACGGGGGCTTATATCGAGAGAGGTCGCTCTCTTCTACGCGACTGACAGGGTTGAAATGGGTGCAAAAATCTAAACAACGCGAGGATAA
The DNA here is from genome assembly GCA_009778065.1 of Oscillospiraceae bacterium. Taxonomy (GTDB): domain Bacteria; phylum Bacillota; class Clostridia; order Oscillospirales; family Ruminococcaceae; genus Ruminiclostridium_E. The sequence goes on along the minus strand of WRKM01000022.1, from coordinate 5,195 downwards.
CAATACTCGGAGGAATTTTTAAATGATAAAACGCATTTTTTCTTCTATCTTGACGATAGCGTTTGTTTTCACGCTCGTTTCGGCAATGTCCGCCTCGGCAAGTACCTTTACGCCTGTAACCGGATGGGATATGACGCAAAGGCTCGGCGCGGGCATTACTTTTGGTAACACTACGGAGGCGCGTGCCTGGCCCTGGGATACGGGCTGGAATCCGCAGGACACCGAAACCTGTTGGGGTCAGCCGCGAATTGAAAGACGGCATCTTCAAGCCGCGGCGGATAGGGGCTTTGACAGCTATCGCCTGTGTGTGACCTGGACTCCCCACATAGACGCCGAAGGTAAAATCAGCAAGCAATGGTCAGACAGAATAAAACAGCTTGTCGATTGGTCTTTGGATGCGGGATTAAACGTCATAATAAACACACATCATGAAGAAGAGCTATACTATATGATTCGCGATGGTAAATATGAAGATGCAAAAAAGCATTTAAGCAATATTTGGACGCAGGTCGCCGAGCAATTTAAGAACTACCCCGAAACATTAATCTTTGAGATTATGAACGAGCCGAATATAAAAGACCATTACGGCGCGGATGACGATAAGTGGATTAACGATGAAAACGGGCAAGTAGACCGCACATTGCGGGAAACCGTCAACAAGCTCAACGCAGACATACTGAGTATTATACGCGCAAGCGGCGGAAACAACGACAGGCGCGTTGTCATGCTCTGCGTGCCGGGAGCGCATCCCGATGCACTTCCGTATATGAGCGTACCCGAAAACGACCCGTATATTGTACTCGGCGTTTTCGGATATGATGCTTTCATAAATGACGACACTATCCCGCTTATACAGGCATGGCTTGATAAAGGGGTCGGAGTCGTCAATAAGGAAGACGCTCCGGGTTCGATTGCCCGTAAGCGGATTTCAGACCTTGAGAGCTATACAAAGTCACACTTCGGCAGATTAGCAGACATGGGTGTACCATCCTTTTGGTTTACGGGAAGTCCGTCGCCGCATCAGTTGTTTGACCGTAAGACGAGAGAATGGAAAAACGAATCGTTATTAAACGCCTACTTAGCGGCATACGAAAAGAAATCCGATTCGGAAAAACTCACCACCACAGACGCGCTTAATATTTTAAAAAGCGTGGTCGGTTCACTCACGCTGACTGCGGAGCAGTTCGCAAATTATGACACAAACGGCGATGGAAAGGTAGATACTGCCGACGCACTTATGATTCTTAAAATCGTAGCCGAGGGCAGTTAAAGCAAAGGCAAAAACAGAAAATAATTGGAGGTTCTAAACATGAAAAAACGCATTCTTTCTTTTACTTTGGTTTTAATGTTCACGTTCGCGCTTGTTCTCGCGGTGCCTGCATCGGCACGGGATGTCAGCAATATCACAGGTAACGCACGCTCTACGTATGACGGCTTTGACTGGGAGTTTTGGTCTGAACGCAGAAATGACGGCGCGACCATGGCTTTGACAGGCGGAGGCACGTTTACGGGTGTATGGGAAAACACACTCAACATTCTGTTCCGTATGGGCAAAAGACTCGGCAGTACAACGACATATGAAGAATACGGTGATATTACTATTGATTACGTTGCAACGCACAATATTTTAAGGGGCGGTGCATCCTATCTCTGCGTATACGGGTGGACTCAAAAACCATTAGTTGAATTCTATATAGTTGAAAGCAGGGGAAGCTATAACCCCGGTTCAAGTGGGACAAGTATGGGCAGCATAACGGTTGACGGCGGAATTTATGATGTATGGGTCACGAAAAGGGTTAATAAGCCCTCTATAGAAGGTAACAATACCACTTTTGACCAATACTGGAGCATCCGCAGGGACAACCGTACAAGCGGCACAATCTCGGTTCATGAGCATTTTAAAGCATGGGAAGAACTCGGCATGGATATGAGCGGGGTTTTATATGAGGTCATGCTTTGTATTGAGGGCTACAATACCAGCGGGAACGGCTCTGTCACCAGTCACGTTATCACAATAGGGGATGAGGTTTACGGTACGAAAACCGATTCAACACCCGCGCCTACCCCCACGCCCGACCCTACACCGGAACCCGCGCCAAGCCCTTCACCTTCGGGATTCACCACTACTGACGCGCTGAATATTTTAAAAAGCACTTCCGGCGCACTGACACTGACGGCAGAACAGACAGAAAAATACGATGTCAACGAAGACGGTAAGGTTGATTTAAGCGATGCTTTAGCTATATTAAAGCTTGTCGTCGGCGGGTGACGGACAATTGACGAACAATTGACAATTGACAATTGACAATGGACAATTGACGAACAATTGACAATTGACAATGGACAATTGACGAATAATTGACAATTGACAATAATTAAAGAAAATATGAAAGGTTGCCGTGTTGTTTTACGGCAACCTTTAAATTTTATCCCGAAACTCACCCGCTCCGTCAAATTTAAGAGCGACACGCTTAGTAAATCCGCATTCGGATAACCGTTTAATCTCCAAACTCGCCCCCGTCTCCCTCATAACATCGAAAATCTCCATCATACCAATCCCGCTGCCACCCTCATTTTCATGAGTAGTGGTTTGTTTTTTCCCTAAATCACGGAGCGTTTCCGGCTCGAAATCAACACCGCTATCATCCGCCCGTATTTCATAAAAGCCTTCAAAAATTCCTATAGCGAACAGGATTTTTCGGGTTTTACAAGGCTTTACCGCAATAATCGCATTTTCAAGCAAATCGGCTGTAATTAAGCGGAGTCGCTCTTCCTCGATTTTTTCCTTAATCATCTTCTTAATATTTCCCGTAACGATTACATCAAATTCGATGTTATTTTCATAGGCTTTTTGTTTCATGTAATCAAGAGTTGTATCTAATGAAATAACGCTCGTGGGCGGCAGTTTTTTAGCTTCCTTATAATATTTATGTAATGCGTCCTTGCGTTGGGCGGAAATACGATTCAATTCTGAAAGTACATCAGCGGCTAATTCCGGAGAATACTCTTCGCTCATTCTCCTTACCATACTCAAAAGCGAAGAAATCAGTTTATTGTCGCTATGTATTTGCCTCGACAAGTAGTTGTTGCTTTTTTCGATTTCAACGATACGCGCTTCTTTTTCGGCAATAATGCCCTTCAATTCTTCAATCTCCTGTGAAAAAAGATAGTCTCTGTATTTTTTAGTTATACCTGTCCGCCACCATACTATTATCAAAATCGCACAAACTATGATTCCCAATACCGCTAACCATGAAGCTATATTCAATTCTCCATCTAACCTGTCAGCCGAAAGACTGATTATAGTATAGTAAAAAGCAATAATTAAAGCTATTAAAGCTCCGATGAAGTTTGTATTTCTTTCATGCAAAAACGGAAATCCGCTTTTAAATCTTTTTATTTTGAATAGTCCGATTACAAATGCTCCCATAAAAAAGAATGTAAATACGAAAAGTAAAAACATTGTCTTATTATTAACATTTACTTTATCCGGACCGAAAATGAATCCAAAGATAAGAGAACATAATATTCCTGATAAAATATTAAGGACGTTGCTAATGCCGCAAGAAATAACTGTAGCAACTATTACGATACCCCATTCAGCTTTTGAAATTACTTTGTTAAAAATACATGAAAACACGATTATAACAAAGGTTATCGACTCAGGTATTATCGGCTGTATTAGAATTATCAGCGCAACTAAAGTAACGGAGTATAGCATTTGTACAACGATGGTCATAAATGTCGGCTTAATTTTCATTATTTTTACATATATGAAAAGTAGCCAAAAAACAACAATATAGTATCCAATAAAAGTAACTATCATTTCATCTCCTCGCCTAAAAAACAACAAAAAAATACAACAAATTTCAATATATTTTAATTCGTAATAACCTTAAAATACATATATAGATTAATATTTTAAGGAGGACGTAAATTATGTGGCAGGGTTTCTTAAACTTTTTCGGCGCTTTTCTTGCTAAATAAACAAAAAAATCAGTAAAATCACCGCTTTTCGTGAGAAAGGCGGTGATTTATTTTAATCTCAGATTTCATCATCATCATCATAATCCTCATTCTCCCTAACCCTTTCGGCATAGTAATGTAAAAATTCACTCAGCGTAGGCGAACCGTTCTCCGCGCTGATTTTCGCCGTATAATGCTTGCGTAAATCCTCAATATCGGTGGTCTTCCATGTGGAGTTAATAGCAAAGGTCATCGCCCTGTCACAGCTCTGAACAGTCTTTTTATATAATGTGGCAACCTCTTTACCCGCATGAATCCTATGATTTTCTGCTGTAATTAAAACGGCGTCGACCAAATACTTCCTGCCGAGGATTTTGTGGCTGATTCCTATAAGGTCGAACTCGGAGTGGAGACGTCTGGTCATCCGCTTGATTCGTTCTCTCTTTTCATCTTGCGCAGACGGCATAAAGCCGCCAAGTCCCTGCTTGCGCTTTCTGAACAGAATCATGCCCCGCATTGACAGCAGGAAGTCAATAACGCTTTCAGCACTGTAATCCTCCTGGTACTTCGACATAATGAAGTCAGCCCCCACGCCTCTTGCGTAGTCGTGGGTTATTTGGCTTGAGTTATTAGTCGTCACTAAGATATACGGTCGGAATACGATTTCGGTTTTATTATTTAGCTTTTCCATGAAGAGCAGACCATTTCCATGACCTCTGTGTAGCTCTATATCAAGAATTATGGCGTCGGGCATACAATCTACAACAACCGTTAAAGCGCGCTCAATATTATTTGTAATGTCTACAATCCGCACCCCGCCTACCTTATCGGCATATTGAGCAATTGCTTTACATTCATTTATGTCATCCTCGACCAACAAAATCTTAAAATTTTTTTCTTTCGCACTCATTTTTTGTCCTCCCGAAATATCGCTCACCTACAGTATACAACAAAAAACAAGGAAAGTCAACAAAAAATAAGGAGAAAAAGCAAGAGTTTTTCCGAAAATTTTATGTTATAATTTAAGAAATGAGTCGAAGCCCTAAATATACGAAGTCCTTATCGTCTTGTGTCACGCCCAAATACCTACGGGTGACGTCAGGGGACGAATGGTTATAAATCTCCATGATGACCGCAGGCGACGCGCCGTTTTTCCAGGCATGGTAGCCGAAAGTCTTACGCAGGGAGTGGCAGGACACACGGTTCGGGAAGTTCAGAGAATCGGCGGC
>WRKM01000021.1 GCA_009778065.1 Oscillospiraceae bacterium | reverse complement strand
GTTAAATTTCCGTGAATGTCCGCTTTGCCTTCATCTACATTTAGTTTACCGCTGTCTATATTAAGATTTCCGTTACATATCAAAGTTCCTTTATCTACGCTAAGCGTAGCGTTGATTGTGAGGTTTCCGTTGCAAGTCAGGGTTCCGTTACCGAGACCGCCTGCTATAACAGGCGCGAGAGCCGAGATAGTGACATCATTTCCGTTCAAGTTTAAATTACTTACATTTACCAAACCGGATAACGTCATGTTACTTCCTATATTCATTGTATGCACGGGACTCAGAAGGTTTATGTTTATTCCCTCTATTATTCCGAGAGAAGCATTACTGTCATATCTGTCGAACGATACGTTTTGCGTACCGCTTCCCGCAAAAACGGTTCTGTGTGTTGTGTTGTAATAGTGCTTGAAAAACGTATTTGTCCCTATTTGACTGAAATTTCCGTGAAGCTCTAATATCGAACGATTCGCGGAACTTCCGCTACCGAAATTGTTATTCTGGGTCGTCTGGGTATAGAAATCACCGTAGACTGTTAATTTAGCCCCGCCGGATAATGAAGCTCGCCCGGAAGTCGCGCCGTATGTGCCGTTAATATCTTTTGATTGTATACGAAAGTCGCCGCCGACTGTCATTTTCCTATCGTCTTCAAGAGTAAGGACACCTTCAACTATAACGTCGCCCGTGACGTTAACGTCATTATTAAAGGTACAAGAACCTTTGATTGTCAAATTACCTTCAATGTCAATCGTTTTATTAGCTCCGCCTGTCGAGTATATTTCGACTTCGCCGCCGATTCTTATATCATTTACGGGGTATAATAAATATGTGGGTGTTATAAAGTTTACAAGTCCCTGCTCGTTAGTGACCTCAATCACTCCGAGAGAAGCATTACTGTCATATCTGTCGAACGATACGTTTTGAATACCGCTCCCGGCAAAGATGGTTTTGTTTGTTGTGTTGTAAGAGTGGCTAAAAAACGTATTCGTCCCTATTTGATTGAAATCTCCGTGAAGCTCTAATATCGAACGATTCGCGGAACTTCCGCTACCGAAATTGTTTTTTTGGGTCGTCTGGGTATAGAAATCACCGTAGACTGTTAATTTAGCTCCGCCGGATATTGAAGCTCGCCCCGCAGTCGCGCCGTATGTACCGTCAGAATATTTTGTCTGAATACGGAAGTCGCTGAGACAATACATGTTGCCGCTTAGAATAAGCAGCCCGCTGTTTATATTAACAGTACCTAAAACGACTACAGTAGCATTGGCACTAACCGTCACAGTCGCGGCAATCGTAACATTGCCCGTATAAAGGACAGTTTTATTCGATATTGTCATCGCGGACGTTATCACGACATCGTTATCTATAATTTGGTCATAATCCTGTATGTGAAAATCTATTATTCCGGGGTGGGTTCGCAGGGCTTCGTCTTCTTCTTCGTCTTCTTCTTCTTCGTCCGTTAATTCTTCTTCGGGTTCCTCTTCGGTTGTTGTTTCTTCCTCTTCGGATTCCTCTTCGGTTGTTACTTCCTCTTCTTCGGGTGTTACTTCCTCTTCGGTTGTTGATTCTTCCTCTTCGGTTATTAATTCTTCGGAAATTTCATAATCCGAGAGGGACGAAAATACATTAAAACCGCCGCTTGTAAAAAGCATTATTGCTGTTATTGCTATTGCTGTCAGGCGCGTAGCCTTTTTCATTTTGAAATCTCTCCTTTATTTAGTACGTATAGCGCTTATCACATTTTAATATAATCTTCTAATCTTCTTTTAAGGTGCAACATTGATTTTGAATGAATCTGACAGACTCTCGATTCCGAAACGCCGATTACTTTCGCGATTTCCACGAATTTCAGCCTTTCGTAATAGTGCAGAGAAATAACCTGTTTTTCTTTAGGGTTCAGCGCGTCGATTGCTCCTGCTATTACCTTTCTTAGTTCCTGCTCATATATTCCCCTGTCTACCTCGTTTCCGATATTATCTACGTTACCGAAGTTATCTTCATAGAGCAGTTCTTCAAACGACAGGGTAGTAGTACTCGCCGCGTCTGCCATATTTTTAGCAAATTTTTCTTTCGTAAGCCCCATACGTTCTGCGATTTCATTGTTTGAGGGGGAGCGTCCGAGTTCTGTGTAAAGTGCGTTATAGGTATCGTCAAGCTCTCTGCTGAAGCGTCTCACCTGTCTGGGAATCCAGTCCTGCTTTCTGACATAATCAATAATCGCGCCTTTTATTTTAAGATTCGCATAGGTCTCAAATTTAACGCCTCTTTCGGTATCGAAGGTTTCCACCGCACTAATCAGCGCGATAACACCCTCGTTAACAACATCGTCAAAGTCGCCGTACTTAGCGTAGGTGTTTCTGAGCGACACAGCGACATATTTAACGACATTCATATAAATGAGAACCAGCTCATTACGTATCTCAACGTCGCGGGTTTCTTTGTATTTAAGGAATAATGCGGTATTATCCGTTGCCATTATTTCACCCCTTTAAATAGAGATGTTACCCACTGCTTGTATCTGCGTCGTGTTATCTATCTCATTATACGAAAGTACGGTAAGTCCGGGAATATATTGGTCTATCAGTCTTTTAAAGTATACGCGAACAATCGGAGACGTAAGAACAATCACGCTTGGGAGTACATCCTTGACTTTTTCAACCTCGGTCGTGGTTCTCGCGATAATCGTCTGCGCCGTATCGGGGTCAGGTACATAAACGCTTCCGCGGTCGGTTTTCTTTACCCCTGCGATAATAGTGTCCTCGATTTTCGGGTCAAGCGTGATTACACGGAGTGCGCCCGCTTCCGCAAAGCGTCTTGTAACGGTACGTTTTAGTGCCTGTCTCACATACTCTACGATAATATCCATGTCTTTAAGTGCGGACGCGTTTTCAAAGAGGGTTTCGAGTATGGTTTCCATATCGCGGATAGGTATGCCTTCTTTAAGTAACATAGCCAAGACTCTTTGTAAATAGCCTACGTTTATTATGTTCGGGATTAAATCCTCGACTATATTCGGGTTTGTCTCTTTTATATTGTCTACCATTGTCTTTACGTCCTGGCGCGACAAAATCTCGTGACAATATTGTTTTATGACTTCGGAAAGGTGGGTAATCATGACCGAAACAGGGTCAATCAGCGTATATCCCGCAACGTCCGCCATAACTTTTTTATCTTCGCTTATCCATTTTGCGGGTATACCGAACGCAGGTTCTACGGTATCTATACCGTCAACAGGCGTAGTTACATCGCCGTTATCAAGCGCAAGGTAATGGTCGGCTAAAATATCGCCGCGTGCAACCTCTTCGCCTTTTATTTTTATGACATATTGGTTAGGATTTATTTCGGGGTTGTTCCTCATTCGCACAGACGGGATGACCATACCCATAGTCATAGCGAAATCTTTTCTGAATATAATAAGGCGTTGTATAAAGTTGCCGCCGCTCTTTTCATCAACAAGGTGTAAAAGACTGTAACCGAACTCCATTTCAATTTGGTCAACCGACAAGAGTTTAAATACATTATCAATATCACGATAATATTCTTCACCGCCGCTCGCCGCCGCCGCTTCTTCCTGCTGTGCCTGTAGCTGCATCTGTTCTTCTTGTTCTACGAGAGCCGCTTCGAGCCGCTTACCGCGCCGAATGACAAAGCCGAGCGTGAAGAGTGCCGCACTGATAACGATAAACACATGAGAGGGAAACCCCGGTATGAGCGTAAACGCTAACATAACCATACCCGCTATGAACATAACGGTGGGGTTCTGCCCGAACTGGGTACGAAGCTCAATATTAAAGCTACCTGTACTCGCCGTCCTCGTAACGACCATACCCGTTGCAAAAGCGATTAAAAGTGCGGGAATCTGCGCGGCAAGACCGTCGCCCACGGTAGCGAGTGAATATGAGGACAAAACATCCCCAATGCTCATTCCTGCCACCATTCCGAATATCGCGCCGCCGATAAGGTTGATAAGTGCGGTGATAATTGACATTATGGCGTCGCCCTTTACGAACTTTACGGCACCGTCCATAGCCCCGAAAAAGTCTGCTTCGCGCTGGATTTTAGAGCGTCTTTCTTTAGCCTGTTCGTCATCGATTGCACCCGCCGCTAAGTCGGCGTCGATTGCCATTTGTTTACCCGGCATAGCGTCAAGGGTAAATCTCGCCGCAACCTCAGAGACACGCTCCGAACCCTTCGTAATTACTAAAAAGTTAACCAAAACCAAGATAATAAAGATTATAAAACCGACGCCCGGGTTATCCATCATTACGAAGCTTCCGATTGCCTGCACTATATTCCCTGCCGCGCCTCTTACCTCCGCGGCGCCGGTACTGCTCAGGATTAATCTCGTGGTCGAGACGTTAAGCGCGAGCCTGAAAACCGTGGTAATAAGCAGAATCGACGGGAAAATCGAAAACTCAAGAGCCTCTTTTATATATAGTGTAATGAGTAGTATTATTATAGAAAGTGCGATATTTGTGGCTATTAAAAAGTCTATGAGAGTTTTATTTAGCGGAATAATCAGCGCAAGCACGATGACTATGACAAATACCGCGAATACGTTGTCGAGTATGCGTCTTAACATTGCGTCTTGCGTCCTTTCATGTGTTTTATTGTTATTCTATATATCTATATTAATTCTTCCTTTTACAGATTCGAGCTCGGCGAATATCGCCGCGACCGCCGTGAATAGTGTGTGGGGAATGTCACTGCCGAGTTTTACGCCATCGTGCAAAGCGCGTGCAAGCGGTCTGTCCTCGGTTATGGGTACGTTATTCTCTTCGGCTATTTTAATAATTTTGAGGGCTATTTCATCCTGCCCCTTTGCGACGACCTTAGGTGCTGAAAACATTATTCCCGGGTCATAACGGAGTGCGACTGCGAAATGTGTCGGGTTTCTTACTACCACATCCGAATCGGGAACCTCCTGCATCATGCGGCTTTGGGCTATTTCGCGCTGTTTTTGTTTGATTTTGCTCTTTATTAAAGGGTCGCCCTCGATTTGTTTGTATTCGTCTTTAACTTCCTGTTTAGACATCTTCAGCTTTTTTTCATACTGCCACCATTGAAACACGTAGTCACCTGCGGCGATAAACGCAAAAACAATAATAATCAATATTATAGTGGAAAACACGTTTTTTGCTATAAACAGAACGCCCTGCTGAAGCTCTCTTTGCGGCATCTGTCTGATTTCGGGTAACAATCCCGTAATTTTGTTATAAACAATACCGCAGATAATGGCTATGGTGACTAATCCCTTGATGACATTTACAAACGATTGAATGGAAAAAAGCCTTTTCGCGCCTGTTATAGGGTTTAGCTTAGAGAACTTCGGTCTGAGCGGCTTCATTGTAAAAAGCCCTTTTGACTGATAAATCGTAGGTAGGACTCCGACTAAAAGTGCCACGAGCAGAATAGGTCCTACGATACTTACAATAAACCTCAAAACCTGAGTCGCCGTCACAGTGATGACCGTAACGGTCACAGGTTCGTGCGTACCTATATTCCCGAGAAAAAACTTAATCGCCTCTTGGAGCTGTAAATACATGAAGCTCGCGAGTACCGATAATGCCAAAAAGATACCGAGTAACGAAAACGCCGTGTTTACTTCTTTACTTTGCAGGATATTACCCTCTTTTTCACGCGCATCCCTACGCTTTTTCGGGGTGGCTTTTTCGGTTTTTTCCTGCCCTGCGCCTGTCGCCATCTATCTCTCACATCCTTTTATACAAACCTGTTAAGAAGCGAGTCGAGATTCACCCACATTATATCGAAAAGCCCGTCTATAAAGTCTGAAATGGGTCTCGCTAATGAGAAAATTACTAAGAATCCTAAAAGTATTTTAAGCTGTATATTAACAACAAAAACCTGTATTGACGGAACAGCCTTCATCATAACGCCCACGCATATTTCTACAATCAACCCTGCGGAAATTACCGGAAGCGCGAGTTTCATGGCGAGCGTCATAATCGTTCCGAAAAATAAGACTATATTTTGAACCATAGCTAAGGTGTTTATCGTGAATTGAAACCCTATGGGGATTATGCCGTATGACGATGTGAAAAGCCTGATATATGAGAGGTGACTGTCGGTAAGGAAAAAATACAGTACAAACATGTAGGTGTAAACCGTTGCGAACACGGGCATTTGTATGCCTGTGGCGGGGTCCATGATGTTTGCCATCATCAGTCCTATTTGAGCGTCTGTCGAATGTCCCGCATAGAGTAAAATCGTCATAATCATATTGACGAAAAATCCGAAAACAAGACCTATAAACGCCTCAGAAAGCAAGATAAACACAAAGGACGGAACGCCTTGAGGGATAAATCCGGTGGTACTGCCCATACCCGCAAGCGTACATACCGCAAAAGCAATCGCCATAGCCACCCGTATTCGCATGGGGACATTCTGTCGTCCGAGGATGGGGTTAAATACGAAAATCCCCGAAATACGTGCGAAGACAAGCAGACAGCCTACAAAGTTATATAAGACAAGATTCCATAATTCTTCCATAGTCGGCTGCCTTTTACCTTAATCCTGTTTCTGACATTTTCTCAAAAATATACCTCATAAAGTCTATAATTTCGTTAGTCATCCAGGGACCCGCCGCCAAAAGCGCGAGTGCTATCGCCACGGCTTTCGGTGCAAAGGTCAGCGTCTGTTCATGCACCTGCGTCGCCGCCTGTAAAATGGCAATTGTCAAACCAATCAGCATGGCGAGGAGTAGCATCGGTGCAGCCAACCTCAGCGCAAGCCCAATCGCCGTCGTGAATATATCCATTACTATTTCCTGGGTCATAATAAAACTCCGTTTTCAGTATTAATCCCGTCAGAGGTTAAACGATGACATTATGCTTCCTATTAACAGCTGCCAGCCGTCTACGAGTACAAACAGCATTATTTTAAAAGGCATGGAAATCATAGCGGGCGGGAGCATCATCATCCCCATCGACATAAGCGTACTCGCTACAACTATATCTATAATCAGAAAAGGTACAAAAAGGAAAAACGCCATCTGGAATGCCCGCGAAAGTTCACTCACCATAAAAGCCGGGATAGCGATATGCAGACCCACCTGCTCTGCTATTGATTCAAGGCTGAGGTCGCCGTCTGTCACACTGATTGCACTGTTTTCCGTTCCGTATGTTTCGGGGGCATATATCGTCGCATCCGCTAAGTCAAGAAAAAACGCCAGACTCGTCTTCGAGGTGTTTTTCATCATAAAGGTCTTCAGCGAGTCGCCCGCCCTTTCCAACGCCTCCATTGTCGTGATTTCGCCATCGGCGTAGGGTTTGTATGCGGTTTCATTTATTTGCCCGAACACAGGCCACATCAAAAACATTGTGAGAAACAACGCCAAACTCGTCAATACCATGTTAGGCGGCGTTTGCTGTGTTTGCATGGCGTTACGCAGAAATGACATCACGATGATAATCCGCGTGAACGAGGTCATCATCAGTAAAATCGATGGCGCAACAGAAATGATTGTTATTAATAATAGTATCTCAAGCGGCTGTGAAGCGTCTATGCCTATCAAGTCGTAGAGTACGCTACTCTCGTTCGGGGCAAGCTCCGTGTCCGGATTCGCAAATTCTACAGCCTCAGGCGAGGTGGGAATCGTAACATCCGGCGGGATATAGGGTTGTGTGTCAACCGCGCCGCCAACAATGGGACTTAACACAAAAACGACGGAAAACAACGCCGCCGTCAAGGCAAGAGAAGCGAAAAAACGGATAAAGAGTTTTTTTCTGACCGCTTTAAGCTTTTCTTCTCGGACAGACTTATTCTCTTTTAGAACCTGTTTGATTATCCGATTCAACGGTGTTTTCCTCTCCTTCGGCTTGCGGACGAGCTGTTGCCTGAATGGATTTCTCGTCCGTTTGTTCTTCTTCCGTCTCGCGCCCTTTTAAAGCGCCTTTTTTCTTAAATAATAAAAAATTGCTTAACACTTCCGCAAAAATAGGGTTCGGTTTGTCCTTGCTTCCGGAAGCGGACGCCGAGCCGAAATACTCCTCCTCGCTTATGTCCAAATCGCAGAGCTTTTCTATTCTCCCCGCGCTTACGCCCACCAGCATGAGCCTACCACCCACGCTGACAACAAGCAACGAAGCTTCTCTGCCGGCGTTTGCCCTGTCGATAATTTTCAAATTACTGCCGCTTGCCGTCGCCGAAATTTTGTTAACCTTCCTTAACATCCAGAACATAAGCAGAATTAATCCTATTATGCCCGTTAAAGAAAGAATCATTTGAACCCAAGGTTGCATAAATTTATCCCGATTCCTGTTTACATATACAAACGCCTTTAAACGACAATCTGTATGTAGAAGTAAACAACCGCGAAATATAAATTACCCGAGAATCTTAGAAACAGTTTGCAGGATTCTGTCGGGCTTAAAGGGCTTAACAATAAAGTCAAGCGCGCCGAGCTTTATAGCCTCTACGACCATTGCTTCCTGTCCCATCGCCGAACACATGATAACCTTAGCGGCGGGGTCGCTCGATTTAATTTCCGCAAGTGCCTCAATTCCGGTCTTGTTTGGCATGGTTATATCCATTACCACGAGGTCGGGTTTTTCTGCGGCGTATACCTGACAGGCGATTTCCCCGTCAGCGGCTTCAAGAATACTTGTATAGCCGTTTTTGGTCAGTGTGTCTTTTATGAGCATTCTCATAAAAGCTGCGTCGTCTACGAGTAGAATTTTCTTGTCCATGTGTGAGTTACTCCTTACCTAAAGAATCCATAAATTTTGATTTTAAAATCTCGGTGATTCTGACTGCGAAGTTATCGTCTATTACCACTACGTCGCCCCTCGCAATGAGGTTTCCGTTGACCACCACATCAACGGGCGCTCCCGCCTGTCTTTCAAGCTCAATTATTGTTCCCTGCGAAAACTCAAGTATTTCCTTTACCTTACGCTTGGCAGTCCCTATTTCTACCGAGATTTGAAGAGGTACACCCATAAGAAGCTGAAGATTATCGCCCTGGTCGCCGGGAATGTTGAATTGAGGAGCCTCAAACTGATGAAGCTGTGCGTTTTGTATGTTTATCGGTTGCGGATACGCTCCGTATCCGTAAGCCGGCGGTGGATAAGCTCCGTAGCCCATACCGGGGGGCGATGCACCATAAGGCATTCCTTGAGGCGGCATCATCTGTTGCGGATATGGCTGTTGCTGCATGGGAAATCCTCCTTGCGGCGGTATACCCTGTACAGGGGGGGGACTCTGAGAAGCATGACTTTGAGGCGCGGCGGGTTGCGGTGTTGCCGCCGCAGGCACAGGTGCCGGTGCCGGTTCGGGTTCGGGTTCCGATTGTTCAAGCATTTTGTCGCAAATTACCTTGGCAAGGTCTGCACTCATAACCGACACGAACTCGGATTTTATTACGCCCTCTATAGTTATATCAAAGGTTATTGCTATTACTTCCTCGTCCGTTTCGTAATCATGAATTTCAGAGAGCCTGATTTCGTTCATTAAATAAGGCGTAGGAACCGATATATCTACGTGCATTCCCAAAAAGTTTGATAACGCCGTCGCGGATGAACCCATCATCTGGTTCATTACCTCGCTGACCGCGCTTATATTGAGTTCATCAAACTCAAAGTCCGGAGAAACCTCGAGCGGCTGACCCATAAGCTGATTTAATATCAACTGAACGTCATCCTGTCTGAGGAGCATCATGTTGGTTCCGGATATACCTTTAATATAAACGATTTTCACGCATATAGCCGGTTCAAGAGAATCCTTTCGGAGTTCCGCGGCTTTTTGAATCGAGACACGGGGGGTGGTAATCCAAACTTTTGCATTCAAAAGCTCCGATGCGGCGGTCGCGGCATTTCCCATGCTGATATTCATGACTTCCGCTATCGCGTCTTTTTGCAAATCAGTAAATTCCACTGTAGCCATATATGCGATTATCCTTTCCCTCCGGTTTGATTTCCTTTTTTAAAGCTCCGGGTTATAGCTCCATACCGAAGATGTTTTCTATTTTTACAGCCTTCCTGTTATTAAATACACCCATTTTGCCGTCAAACCACTTTTTGCCTCCGACATTAAGGATAATATTACTGTCTATACTCTTTCCGAGCGGTATAATATCTCCCGCTTGTAATCGAAGTACATCAAGCATATCAACATCAACCTCTCCGAGTACCGCTCTTATATCAAGCGCGGTATGAGTCACGCCGTCAAAAATGTTTTCTCTGCGGGCATTCTCTCTGTTGGCGTCAATTTTGCGTCCCATACGGGTTTGCCTTGTTGTGTACTTCTGCATTATTCCTTCAAGACCTACCGCGGGCATACAGATTGTTATGAGCGCTTTGGTTTCGATTATCATTATTTCGAGCATACAGATAATCATAGTGTCGTCATGCCCCATAGTCGAAACAACCCTCGAATTTGTTTCGATTGCGTCTAAAGTAGGTTCAATCTCGACATAACTCGCCCAAGGCTCCTTCATCAGCCCCATAAAGTTTCGTATGATATTCTCCATGACGCTGACTTCTATCTCGGTAAACTCCCGTTCACCTGTATCCATATGCTCGCCCTTACCTCCGAGCAAGCGGTCTATCATTATATAGGTCAGAGTGTTTGAAAGCTGTACTATTAAGTTTAAGTCCTCTACCTCATCGTCCTGAACTTTGAGTTCCGCCATTCCCATCATGACGTAATCGGGCAGAGCGTTATTAAACTCAAAATATTTCTGCTCCTCTGTTGAAACAAGGCTAACTTTGCAATAGAGCCGTAAAAGTCCCGTAAGGTACGACGAGAGCAGTCTTGAATAGTTATCGAAAATGCCCTCAAGGGTTTTTATGCGTTCTTTCGTAAACTTCTTAGGTGAGCGGAAGTCGTATTCCCTTATGTCTGCGACTTTTTCTACCTCAACGACTATAGGCTCCCCGCCTTTAGCGTTGTTTAGCATAGCGTCTATTTGCTCCTGCGTTAAAACATCCGCCAAACTAAACCACCCCTTATAATAAAAGTTAAATAATCGTTAGTTAAAATCGACTTAAAAAGTTTTACTACTCTTGAATATCCTCGCCATTGTCTTCGTAACCGTTTACACCGTTACCGTTTACGCCGCCTGCGGGATTATCGGTTTCCTCCGAATCTTCAAAGTCTGCGTCTACTACGTTTATAAAGCCTCCCGGTCGTTGTCCTGCGGTTGTTCCCTCTGTCGGCGGGTGCGGCTGCTCTGTACTTAAGTCTTCAAGTCCGTATCTTTCAGCCAAATCGCTCAATATTGAAGCTACGCGGCTCTCGACCGGTATGCCGGGCTGTTGAATAATACCTCCGCTGTAGTCAACATCGAATATCGGGTTGTTGTAATCGTGCTTCATTATGTCGTCTACTAAGCGGTTTTCCTCTTCGGAAAGTTCGATGCGATTAATAATTATCTCGGCGCGGCGATTGCTTGCGCGTCCTTCCGGCGTGGAATTATCGCCTATCGGGTGATACTGTGCGTAGCCCTCGGCTCTGAATTTTTCTCCCGCCACCATTTGATTAACATAGTGCAGATGCTGCACAATTGACACCGCCCGCAACGATGAAAGCTCCCAGTCATCTACGCCGACATTCGGCATCCCCGTGTTCGCGGTATGCCCCTGAACCTCTACCGATGCGATATAATCCTGCGCGCTTTTTATAGAAGGGGTAATAAGATTTAACACACGCACGCCTTCGGGCTTTAAATCGGAGCTGTTACCGTCGAACATTATATCGTTATCAAGTAAAATCCTGATTTGCCCCTGCCGCATGAATACCTGCGCGCCCTCAATGCCTTCCTCTTCAAAAGTGTCGACAAGGTCTAAATAAAGCGAATCAAAAACATGCTGTTCGTTAGTCTGACCGGGCGGATTTCCATCCATATCTCCCGCCTGTTGCGGCGGTATTCCCGAGTTTCCTACATGACCCGAAGGCGGTAAGGGCGGATCCATTTCTCTTCCGACCACTGTGTTAACATATCTTCCCGAGGTGCTGAATGCCTGAAGAATATATTGAAATCTCGCCTCCTCTTGGTTGGAAGCCGCATAAAGCATAACGAAAAAGCAAAACAGAAGAGTAACCATGTCCGAGTAAGTCGCAAACCAACCGTCAAGCCCTTTTTTAATAACAGGACCGTTATTTTTCTTGCTCATGGTTTCTCCTTCCGTTCATTATAACATAATTTTTAATAATTTGCAATTGTAATTTTTGCTAAATTTGATTTTTTACAAATCTATAGTTTCTTTTTACTTTACTTTGCTTTCTCCGGCTGTCCTCTGCCCGAACGCGGCAACATAAATTCGAGTTTTTCTTGAATAAGGCGCGGGTTTGAGCCTGCCGCTATTGCCATTACGCCCTCGATAATAATATTCATGCAGAGTTCTTCTTCGGCGTGTGCGTTTTTCAATGATTCTTCAAGCGGAGAAAAGACTACGTTCGCAAGCAATGAACCGTAGAACGTGGTTATAATTGCAACCGCCATTGCAGGACCGAGTCCGTCCGGGTCTTCGCCCATCTTGTTAAGCATTATTACGAGACCGACGAGCGTACCGAGCATCCCGAACGCAGGACCGAGAGCTACGCCGCGTCCGAAAAAGCTCGCATTATTATTATGTCTTTCAGCGGTATGGTCAACCGCGCTTTCAAGCATCTCGCGAACTTTGTTAGGGTCGTTAGCGTCCACGATAAGCATCAGAGCCTGTTTCATAAACGGGTCTTTGGCATTGTTCGCGCTTTCTTCAAGTGCTAACAAGCCCTTACTCCTCGCTATCATGGCATATTCCACAAGCTCTTTTATGTACTGATTCGGATTATACTTGGGCGGAAATAAACAGGTCTTAAAGAGCTTTCCTACTTTTTTAAGCTGTGAAAATGTGGTGGTGGCAATCATCGCGCCGATTGTTCCGCCGAATGTTATAAGCGCACTCGTGGCGTCAAGAAACATTCCCATCTCGCCGCCTTCAAGTATCCCGAATATAACGAGAGCTATACATATGACCCAACCGATAATAATTGTAAAATTCAAGAAATTCCCTCCGGTTCCGGCGAAGAGCCGATTTATTCGCCTTTTTGATTAGATATTTCCGACAACTATGGTCTGCGCCGCGTCATGCGGCGAAAATCCGAAACCTTCTGCACTATCTCGCTGAGTGTTTCGACGACAATGTAGGTATGCCCGTTGTTCATCAGTATAACGGTATCGGGCGTTTCATACGCTGTTTCTATAAGCTGTTCGTTTAATAAAATCTGTTTCCCGTCTAATTTGGTTAAAATGACCATACTCTCACCATTCTTTCACCATATCCCTGCCCTTTTCATCTTCCGCATTGTACGGGCAGATTCCTTATCCGCCCGTACACGCGGAAATTAATTACTATCTCTTAAGATTTACGAGTTCTTCAAGCATGGTGTCTGAAACTGTTATTATTCTGGAATTCGCCTGGAATCCTCTCTGGGTTATAATCATGTCCGAAAATTCCTGCGAGAGGTCTACGTTCGCCATTTCAAGCGCACCGGAAACTACCTCTCCCGACCCGTCGGTACCCGCGATTTTTATTTCGGGCGGTCCCGATGACAGCGACTCTTTATAGTACGATGTGCCGAATTCGCTGAGTCCGTTTACGTTTTGGAAAATCGCAAGGTCGATACGTCCGAGTAACAGTCTTCCGTGAACCGCATGTTCGCCGTAGATTACACCCTCTGAATCTATGAATACAAGGTCAAGGTCACGTACCGTCTGCGGTCCCGCATAACGTCCGTTTTCCATTACGACGGTGTTGCCCATTTTTGTGATTGCTGTGCGGTAGAAGTTGTCCTCTCCGCCGAAGAGTCCTATTCTGCGGGTGTTCGTGCCGAGTGCGTCTATCAACCAGTCCTCAAGGTCGCCGGTCGTTTCGGCGTCAACAGCTATCGTAAGTACACGCGCCTGATTTCCCGAACCCTCGACCCAGTCGCTGTCATCATCGTCAGGGTCTTCTCTTTCCATCCCTGCCGCTTTGTTTATGGCGTCTTGTATTGCTTCTTCCAAATCACCTGTAAAGTCCACGGGAATCGTAATAGTTAGCACGTTTTGAGACCAGACCGCTCTGACTGATGAGCCGGGTACGTCTGTGGTTCTCATTGCTACTTCGTACTTGTTAGCATCAAGTCCGGGTACCGCCGCAGTAAAGCTGACTCTGTTTATTTCTGTGGTCGTGGCACCTTCCACTCTGAAAACAAACTCGTTAGATGCCGCTATGGGACTGGTATCCGCCGGAACGCTGCTGAAGGTTATGTTGATGGGGAGTACACCCTCGCCGGGGTTTACGCCGCCCGCTTGAATCGCCGCGTTTACCGCCGCCGTGAAGTCTGCCGGAGACGCAAAGTCCTCCGTTAAATCCATTTGTACAGTCAGAACATTTCCGTTCATTGTCGCAAAAGGCACTTCGCTGTGGGTGATGTTAATGCCTATATTGCCGTTAGGTCCGTAGCCCGACGCTTCAAAGACTATATCGTAGTCACGTTCGCCGATTACAATATTTTTCGTGGCACTTGCCGCTTCGTTTTGTACATCGGGGATAAAGAAGCTTATTCTCTGACTTGAAGGACCTACGCCCGTCGGGTCACCGGATACGCCGAGTACTATATATCCGTTAGAGTCTACTAAGTTTCCTGCGTTGTCTACGTTGAATACGCCATTACGAGTGAAGTAAACATTACCCGCCGCGTCCATAACCTGGAAGAAGCCCTCACCCTTTATTGCACAGTCATATTCGCTCCCCGTAAAGGTAAAGCCCGACTGGGTCATCACCTTGTCTATTGAGCCGAGAGCCAAGCCATAACCGACCTGGCGGGGGTTAGTTCCGCCCGAAACATTAGAGCCTGCGGATGCGAAGGTGCGGGTTTGATAGAAAACGTCCCTGAAGGTCACGGTGTTGCCTTTATAGGCGGTGGTGTTTACGTTGGCTATGTTATTACCGATAACGTCCATTCTTACCGTGTGGTTTTTCAGTCCGGAAACGCCGGAAAACAGTGATTTCATCATAACGATAAATCCTTTCTCATGCGCCGACGACGGACAATCCTAAATTGACCATTACGCTACCGCCCGTCTGTCAGTCGGGGCGGCGAAGTCTTCCCGTTAGGGACCAACTTTTAAGTATCGCCGGCATGGTTTTAATTTTAAATTTTTGTTTTTACATAATGACTGTTGAGTCTATGTTTGTGAATACGTTGCCTTTGAGTTCTTCCATTTCCATGGTTGTTATTACCTTGTTGTTTCTCACGTTTACTATGAACGCGGTAGAATCAACTAAAATTAAGGTCTCGTTGCTCCCTTTTTCTGCGGCTATTTCCACGCCCTTGTTTAATCTGTCTAACTTGCCATTTTCGTCAATATCGACGCTTCTGCTGTCAAGCCGCCTGATTGCGTGGTTTGAAAACTCTATTGAGCTTGTCTTTTCGAGTTTTTGCCTCAGTGCGTCTGCGAAACTTTGTCCTTTTTCATTAGTTTCGGTAGCGGGGGGAGTCTTTGGTAGATTCTGCGTTTCTTGCGGTTTATTAACGCTTATCTGCTGACCGCGCAGTTTAAGAAAATCGTTCAGCAGCATTTAAATCCCTCCTTCGCTGTTGCATTATTTTGTCTGAATCAGAGTTTAACCTCTACCCACTCTTCGCCGTTCCACTCCCAATCGAAGTTTTTGTTTTTAGATTCCGGTTTCGGCGGTATAGTATCATCGTCTTCAAACAATTCCTTTAACTCATCATCGTCGTTGGGTTC
This sequence comes from Oscillospiraceae bacterium, assembly GCA_009778065.1. Taxonomy (GTDB): domain Bacteria; phylum Bacillota; class Clostridia; order Oscillospirales; family Ruminococcaceae; genus Ruminiclostridium_E. The sequence continues at coordinate 45,902 of WRKM01000021.1, read as the reverse complement.
AACTATCGGCGGCGGGTCGGTTTTCTTTTCTGCCGAAGCCGCGCTTTCCGCGTCAGCCGTGTTGACGACTTTGCTTACGTCTGAAAGGGGATAAGCGGCTTCATCAATAATCAACATGATTTGACCGTCAATGACCTCAACATGTGTTACTATGCCTGTGTCGCTGTATCCGCCCACGCCGTTTTCTTCGGGTTCTGTGACTGTCACTGTTTTGCCTATAAGCGAGGTCGCATATGCCCAATCGGCTGTAGATATTCCTGCCTTTTTTTGTTCGCCGTCTCCGTCCTCAACCTTGAGTACACTTGAGAGCGGGTAGGCTAAGTCGTCCATTATTACGCTTATTTCATTGTCAAGGATTTCTATACGTGTGACTATGCCTGTTTCGATTATGTTTCTGCCGCTTTCGTCCTTCCCCATAATTGTTACGGATTTTCCGATTAGCGAGGTTGCATATGCTCCATCGCTTCCTGTTATTGTATATGGGTTGTGGCTCGGCAGTACTTCCATTATGCTCGAAAGCGCATAATCATTACCGTTGACCTTTATCATGAACTTGCCTTCCGAAAGGCTCATGGATGTGACTATACCGCTGTCGGTAAGGAGCGATGTACCGTTCATTGTCGCTACGGTTACGGTTTTACCGACTAAGGACTGTGCATAATTGGCGTTTTGGTAATATAGCGCGTCCTGCTGTGCTTTAAGTGCGGTAAAATTAGCCAACTGTGAAATAAACTCGGTGTTAGACATAGGCTCAAGCGGGTCCTGGTTGCTCATCTCCGCCATAAGCAAGGTAAAGAAGTTTTCCATTGAAAAGGCGTCTTTATCCTTGTCTGTGAAATACTTTTCGTATTTCTGCCTGTTTTCAAGTATGCTTTGCGTGCTGTTTACGCTCATTTCTTCCTCCTTTCCTAAAAGGATTAATCGTTTGTCTTACAGCCCTTGTAACAGTTCCTCGAAGCTTATACCGTTTTCTTCTTCTGTGCCGCTTCTTTCGTTTCCTTCACGACCGCCGCGGTTTCCGCCTTTGTTTCCCTGCTGTTCGCTGTAATCTGACTTTTGCTCCACGTTTACGGAAAAGTACTCAAGCTTTATGTCGTTTTTTTCGAGCGATGCGCCGATTCTGTCTGCGGAGTTTTGTAACAGAGCGGCTGTTTTACCTTTTTCAGCTACTATTTCGACTGAGAGCTTTGCGTCCTTCATCACGAGCTTGACTGTGATTTTACCGAGTTCTACCGGATTCAAGGTCATTTCAAAGGTCGTTACGCCGTTTTTCGTTGCGAGCCTTGCTATGATTTCTTCGCTGATTAGGTTCACCTGACTCTGCGGCAGAACCGCTTTTTCCTCACCTGCGCTTGTTACAACGGGAGCAGATGCCGATGCTTTCTGCGCTGTGCCGTCTGCTAACGCCGTTTCGTTTTCGCCTTTCTTTTCCGTATTTGCCGTATCGGCTGTGTTTGCCTTGTTAGCCGCTATTGCCGAATTCGTCACGCTCGCCAAATTTGACAGAGTGGACGGGTCTCCTAAATACGCAAAAGGCGATAATCCGGGGTTGATTTCGGAATTTTCCGAACCCGAAGTGTTTACGGGGGTTACAGAACTTTCGGGGGTTTGGGTATTCGCCGCATTAAGACTGCTCTGCAACTGGCTCATTTCATCGTACTTGGCATAAAAATTCATGCTGCTGCCTTCCGGAAATGCGCCTGCGTTTCTTAAAAGGGTCGTTAAGTCATATTCGGGGTTCCCTTCTAAGTTGAGGTCTTTAATCAACTTTGTAAATACCCTAATAAGCCTGTCCCAGTCCTCTTTCGGGAGTCCGTTGGGGTGTTCCTGTGCGAGAGCGGGGGGAAGTTCTTTTAAAAGATACTTCAAGATTGCCGTGTCGTGTGCAGAGTAGGTTTTAACCGAGTTTACCGCGCTTGTACTTGCGGTGTTCTGCGGCTTTGAAACTGTCGGCAAGGGAATTAACGTGAGCTGACCTTTTGAGAGCGATGCACTCCATTGCGTTTCGGTAGGGCTTACGAAGCTGTTAAACTGCAACGGCTGAGATGCGTTGTACTTTCCCTGCATCTGATAGCTTGTGTAGTAGTTTTCATAGCCTCCGTAATACGCCGCACTCGTGTTATTACCTGTCGTCGGGTTTGTGTTTGTGTTCACAACGCTTTTATCGTAATTGTTTGCGGCTGTGTTCACTTCCCCGTGATTCGGTTCACTTGCGGCATAATGGTTTACCGTGTCTCCGATTTTCTGTTCGTCGGAAACTTCGTATCCCGTCTCCTCCGAGCTTTGTGCAGTAATGCTCTGTGCGTTTGCCGATGCGTGGTCGTCTCCCGATGCTTCGAGACCTTTTGGCTCTTCGCCTTCATCGGGTAATACCGGATTGGGAGGATTTGCCATACACAACAAGCAACTGACTAAATCAGATTCGACTTCGTTACTGTCGAACTCCTGACCCGAACTGTCTGTTATGTAGCCTGAGGCTGAATCGGAGCTTGCCTTCATGCCGTTTTCATAGCCGGATGTTTTCTCCTGTTGCGCCATCGCAATCTGAAATTGCTCATAAAAACCGCCCTCGGTACTCTCGACTCCGCCGCCCGCGAACTGCGGTGTCCCTATCTCTGCGAGACCTTGTAAGCCTATGCTTTTACTGACCGTCATTTAATCCACCTCCTTCTGTTAGATTTGATGGTTAGTATATATCAAGCCGAAAAGGCTTAATACCAATTAAGTCTAAGCCGAACCCATAACGCATATAAACCAATCACCTATATATGATTATACATAATATGTGCGTTATTGTCAACAATTCATTGTTGTTTTTACAAATTTTTATAAAATTTTAATACAATTTTTTCATAATCTTCAACTTTTTTGCTTCCTAAAGTCAGCGTTTGTCATGAATTCATCAATAAAAAGCTCAGTTTCTTTAAGTTCGGCGACACGGTATTCTTCAAACTGATTTTCTTCGAGCTTTTCGAGAGAAGCGACCTCTTTTTGCAATTCGATGACTATTTCGAGCTGACGCTCTATCTCGTCTTCCTTACGGACGATTTCAATCTGCTTTAGTGACGCATCATGTTTTCGGGAAGTGATAAACCGCTTACGAACGGAAATATCAACGGGTGTTATCCCTTTTATCAGCCTTTCGGCAAGCTCGGTATTCTTATCTTCGATATTTTTTAAAATTTCTTCAAGCTGCTGACCGAGGACGACAAGCTCGCGCCTTAATATACCGAGGTTATTTTTTTCAGCTTCTAACATTCTCTCTTTGTAATGTTTAAGCTTTTCTAACGAGAAGGAAAACTTTTTCATAAATTTTCAACTTTCAGACGGCAATTGCCGACTGTTAATCGTTCACCACCCGCTCCAGCATTTTGACGGTCTCCTCCAAATCGAACGATTCCTTTACTTTCTGACATAAAAATCCGTTAATCGCGTCAATTTTATTTATCGCTTCGTCAAGGGCGGGATTAGTACCTTTTTTATACGCGCCTATAGCTATGAGGTCTGAGTTCGTTTCATAAAGAGCGAGCAAATTTCTCAGGCGATTCGCCAAATCCTGATGCTCCTGCGGCGTAACAAGTACCATGAGCCTCGATACACTATTTAATATATCTATAGCGGGATAATGATTCCGCGCCGCTATTTTTCTCGAAAGTACTATATGACCGTCTATAATTCCCCTCACGGTATCGGCGATTGGCTCATTCGTATCATCGCCCTCAACCAAAACCGCATAAATCCCCGTAATACTGCCCTGTTCAAAGCAACCCGCCCGTTCAAGCAGTTTCGGCAACGCCGAGTAGATAGAAGGCGTATACCCCCTCGCTATCGGCGGTTCGCCTATGGACAGCCCCACCTCTCTTTGCGCCATCGCAAAGCGGGTCAGATTATCCATCATAAGCAACACGTCTTTACCCTGCTCCATGAAATATTCGGCAATTGCCGTCGCTGTAAGTGGGCATTTATTACGCATCATTGCGGGTTGGTCAGATGTTGCGACCACCACCACCGAACGCGCCATACCCTCCTCGCCGAGGTCGTTCTCAATAAACTCGCGTACCTCACGTCCGCGTTCACCCACGAGTGCGATTACGTTAAGGTCTGCTTTAACCTTACGCGCCACCATACCCATAAGCGTGGATTTTCCTACTCCCGAACCTGCGAATATACCGATTCTCTGCCCTTTTCCGAGGGTCATAACTCCGTCTATGGCTTTAATACCAAGCTCAATCGGCACTGCGATTTTCGGTCTTGTCAGAGGGTTCACGGGTACGCCCGAAATAGGAATCGTCCCCGTATATTCGATTTCCGGTCCTTCGTCAAGCGGATTTCCTATCGCATCAATAATACGCCCGACAAGGCTTTCGCCTGTTTTTACCATGAGCTTCGCGCCCGTGTTGTCAACAATGCTTCCCGGTCCTATTCCCTCTATATCGGTATAAGGCATGAGCAACACATTCTCGGAATTAAAGCCTACGACTTCGGCGTAGATAAAACTCTGCATATCCTTTCCGAAAATACGGCAGACATCGCCGATGTTACAGGTCGGACCGCTCGCTTCGATGGTCATTCCGATTATTTTCTCTATCTTACCCATGTTTCGATAAGATTCATAGGTCTTGAGTTCTTTTATAAATCCGTTTAAATCCATAATCCTTCCGTGCGAGATAAAGAGAAGCTTATCCTCACCTTATTTAACTTCTTCCTCTTTATCCCTGAATTTTCCCTTACCGAGCTTTTCTATCATCATAAGCTGAGTCGCTACACCCGCGTCGGTGATTTCACTACCGTTGTCAATTATTAACGTCCCGGATGGTGCGTCCTTAACCACTTCAAACTCAATGTGCTGACTCTCTCTGAATACATCTTTAAGTTCATCGAGTCCCGCCGTTCCGAACTGCGAAGCATCGAGCTTTGAGAGTGTAACCTTTACATAATCCGAGTTACGGAAGCCCTTCGCCGCCTCACGCAGCATTTTCGTGATAATAGATTTGTCTTTTTGCTTCAGGCTGTCTACGGTTATCTTATTCGCAATTGTAAATACAGCGTCAAAAAGACGGCTTTCGTACTCTCTGAAATATTTTTCCCGTTCGTTGTCTATTACTTCAAGTGCGGCGAGCAGTTCTTTGAGCGTATCTTTGCATTTACGAAGAGCCTTATTATAGCCCTCTTCATATCCTCTCTCATCACCCTCGCTGAACCCTCGGTCATAGCCGTCGCGAAAACCCTGCTCGTCCGCATTTTTGCGGAGTTCGGCACAATCGGTTTCGTTTTTGGCGTAAAGTTTGCGAATATCATTTTCCGTGGTTTCTATCAGCCTTTGCGCCCATTCCTGTGCGTCAAGCCGAGCCTTTTCGCCCTCTGATATATACTGCTGTCTGAGTGCGTCATATTCTCTTATAATCTCCTTACGAAGCAGGAGTTGCTCCTGCTCATTCAGGGGCATTTCGGTTTCCCGGTCTTTTTCTGCACCCGTCTTTGCCGATGTATCATTCGCCATTCCTGCTGAAAGCCCTTTGCTTCCGGAGTCACCCTTTTTACCGGGTATCAGAACAGGTCTTACCGGCATTTCGCCTGATTCCGAATGTTCAGAAAACTCGGAAAACTCTGCCCTTCCGGGTACCCCCGCACTGCGTAATGCTATGTGTTCATTCTGTCCGGGAATAAAGACGAGGTTATGATTTTCTTGTAACTGCATACGATACCAAATTCCTTATTTCTATGAAATAATTTCGTCTGCTCCACCCTTTGAAATTACTAATACGCCGTCGTCTTCAAGCCGCCTTATAATCGCTACTATGCGTTGCTGTGACTCTTCCACGTCTCTCATGCGAACATTGTTGAGGTATTCGACGTCGGTCTGTAGGGATTCGCGGGCACGCTGTGACATATTTCTGTAAATCGAATCGGCGACTTCTGAGGTCGAACCTTTTATGGCGACCGCCAAATCCTTCGGGTCTACTTCCTTTAGGAACGCCTGTACCGACATATCGTCGAGCATTACAATGTCCTCGAACACAAACATTCTCTGGCGTATTTCTTCCGCAAGCTTCGGGTCGCGCTGAGCAAGCTCGTCAAAAATCTGCTTTTCCGTGCTTCTGTCTACCGAGTTCAGAACGTCTGCGATATAATTTATGCCGCCGACATCCATGCTCTCAGCCGTAATAAGATTAGCGAACTTAAGTTCAAGCGTCGCTTCTATAGACCTCACCACATCGGGGGCGGCAGAATCCATCTTCGCTATTCTTTCCACTACCTCTATTCTTACATCCTTGGGTAATTCGGATAAAATAGCCGATGCTTGGTCGCTCCTTGCATATGACAGAATCAGTGCAATCGTCTGCGGGTGTTCGTTTTGAACTATAGCGAGCAGGTTTTTATAATCTGCCTTTCGTACAAATCCGAACGCTTTTGTTTTAAGCTGTTTGGTAATCTTTTCAAATAATGCCGCAGCTTGTTGATGCCCGAACGCTTTTTCAAGCACCTCACGCGCATAATCTATCCCGCCCTCGGAAATGACCTTTTGCGTCAGACACAGCTCATAGAAATCGTTAAGAACTTCCTCAACTATTTCCATAGGCCAGTAGTCGTTTTTAGCGACTTCAAGGGTAAGTTTTTCTATCTCGTCGTCTGTGAAATTCTTGAACACTAAGGAGGCGTTTTCCGTGCCGATAGAAGACAGCACAAGCGACGCTTTTTGCATATTACTTATATTATCGGCCATTTTAAAACACCCTCCCTTATCCTTCTCTTATCCAAGTTCTTATGAGCTGTGCTACTATATCGGGATTAGTTTTCGCAAATTCGCGAATTTCATTCTTGAGCAACGCCTCGCGGGTTTCGCCCTCTCCCGCACCGAGCAGAGATTGGATTTTAATCTCATCGACATCATCTTCTAACAACTTGCTCGGAGCATACTCTCCAAGGCTCATATCATCATATCCCGATGCCGCGCCCGCTCCTTGATAAGCCGCGGCTCTTGCTCTGATAAGGCGTCTTTTCTTCGAGCCGGACGACATAATCGCAAGCATAAACAGTATAATCAGTATCGCGCCGAGCGATATTATGATAAACACGAGCAGATTTCTCACAGGCGAAGGTGCAGGAACGGTGATTTGCGGTGCAGGGGGTTCAAGTATAAAGTTGGTATGTTTTACCGTAACTTTATCGGCTTCGATGCCTAAGCCGTTGGCTATGAGTGCTTCCCACAAATCTGTTTCGTCCTGCGGTACTGCGCCTCCGTCTATTTGAACCGCCACAGACAGATTCTTTATCGAAAAGCCGTTGGATTGTGCCGTTCTGTGAAATTCATCATTCTTATACTGGGTTCTGCGAGAATTTTCATAGTACGCCTCAGAGCCTATTCCCGCAGGTAACGTAGGATAATCGGGGGATATATCCGCATCAATCGGAACACCGACATAGTTTCCGTCAGCGTCTATGGCGTTCCACGCGATGAGAGCCTCCTGATAGTCAATCATACCCGATTTCATGCCTGTTTCGGGGTCTGTGTTCGCGCCGTCATATCTTGTGTTTTGCTCCTGCCAGTCGCTGAAATCAAGCTCTGCATTGACCCCGACGCGGAAATCCCTCACTGTCCCTTGAAGCAGGGATATTACCGACGCCTCCATACTCTGTTCGTAGTGCTTTTTCATCTCCATCTGCATATTATATTTTTGTCTTTCAAGCGCGAGAGCAAGCTCCGGAGAACCCTCTTCTTCCGCGATTAATATAAAACCGTCCTGGTTTGTTATACTGATGTTCTCCGGCGGTAACTCAGGTACGGCTTTTTCGACGGTTCTGTATATACCCTCGATTTGCCTCGCACTTAGCGTCTGTCTTGTTGTCAGTACTACCGTCGCCTGTGACTTCATTCTGTCAACGGGCAAAACATACGAGCCGTTGTCGGGCGGCGTTATGATTACGAGTGCGTCCTGAACATCGTTAAACGCCATAAGGGTTGCCCGCAGATTTTGCTCAAGCTGTTGTTTTTGAATCTCTCTTCTGTCTGCATCGGTTGAGAACATATTCAGACGCTCATTCCATATATCATAGTTAAACGCGGCTTTCGGAAAGCCCTCCATAGAGAGTTGAACACGCGCCCTGTCTTCCAACTCCCGCGGTACGCTTACTGTTCCGCCGCTGATTTTTACGTCTTCTATCCCCATTGCGCTGAGTGCGGCAGTTATTTGGCTCATTTCTTCATTTGATACGCCGGAGTAGAGTACCCCGTATTCGGTACGGTTTGATAATGCTACCAGCGTAATAACTGCTACGAGCATCGCCGCCGCCAAGGCTACTGTAATCACACGTGCGTTTTTATTTGCCGAACTCCATTTTTCTTTAATGGAGTTTAAGAATTTTAAAGCTATTTCTTTCGCTTTTCCCATTTCTATGTACCCTCACATTTATTTCTTCAACAGGACACAGACATCTGTATCCCCCTTACTATATGCTCATCTTTATGATTTCATTGTAGGAGTCAAGTGTCGCATTTCTTACGTTGGTCAGCAATTCTAAGGAAATCTGCGCCTTCGCGATATTAGGCTGAATACGCTCAAGGTCGTCTGCGTCCCCGAGCATGACGTCAAGGATGTCTTTTGCTTTTTGTTCCTGCGCGGCGGCAGTCTCACCCACTAAGCTCTTAAACACGTCTAAGAATGTAGGCACTTTCGTATTTATATTGCCGTCCTGTACAGTATATGCTCCGGGAATCGGCGCAATGGGTTTAAGCGGTGAGTAAATTTGATTTATCATTTTAATATAGTCCTTTCATACATAAAATCCCTTTTAAAGTTTCGTTTTCCCTTTATCTGCCTATGGTCAACGCTTTCGCCGCCATATTTTTCATTTCGTTAAATATTTCCACATTCGCTTCATATGCGCGGGTCGCCGCAAGCATATCAATTTGCTCTGTGGGAACATCTACATTAGGTAAATAGTAGAATCCTTCCTCGTCTGCGTCGGGGTGCGTGGGGTCGAACACAGGTCTCAGAGGTGTTTGGTCTTCCACTATTTGCAACACTTGAACCCCGCCCATCTTTCTCTGACGGCGTTCGGCGAGTGTCATTTCTAAAATACTGCCGAAGTCCCGACTCACCACAGGGTTTCTGCCGGGTCGCATATTCTTAAAAGGTCTCTTCTCCCCGAAGACCACCATCTGTCTCCTGTAGGGTCCGCCGTTTTCGGTTCGGGTCACATCGGCAAAAGCGACGTTTTGCTGAATAATCTCGCCGCGCAATCTTTGTGCCGACATAGCCGAAACAGATACGTCAAGATAGGATAAAAAAGCCATAATTTACCTCTTTTTGCTTTAATTTGCTTAACCGCGCCGCATCGCCGTGCGTAAAAGCTCAAATTCTGCATTAAGCTGATTCACAAGTGCGTCATAGCGGATTCTATTCTTAACAAATAACGCCTGTTGGGTGTCGTTATCGACGTTATTTCCGTCGGGTTGCCCTTTGGTGCGCTTGTCTACGAACAGCGCAGTACCGAGTGAAAGCTCTTTTTTGTATTTCGCGCTTTGGCTGACGCCTATTCTGTCGCGAAGAACCCCCTCGAAGAAAAGATACTTAGTCTTATACCCCGCGGTGTCGGCGTTTGCTATATTTTGTTGAATAACCCTGTTGCTTTGAGCCATTACATTTATGCCCTGCTCGGCTATTCTGAACGCAGTGGTGTTGAAAAGTCCTGCCATATTTTCAAAGCCCTCCTTTGAACAAAGTTTTATCTTACCATGCCTTAAGTTGCTTTTTTGCTAATTCTAATAGGGTTTTGTTTACGCATATAAGATATTATAGCACAACATATAGATAATTTCAACCCTTTTTCGTCAACTTTTTGATTTTTTTATTAAATTTTTTCGTCTTTTTTCGTTATTTTCCCCCAAATTACAATTTTTGGAGCTTCTTCAATCTCTCAATCGCTCTTTTTCGCTTAGCAAAATCCGACTCTTTATGCACATAGGGCTTGGGTTTGGGCAAGGCGTCGAAATCCTTTTTTGTCTGCGCTATAGCCTCTGTGAGCCTTTCGGCACTACCGAAAATGCCGGGGATAACGAGCGAAGTGCGGTTCTTAAAGCCGTTTCGATTGTACCACCAACTCTCAAATTCGGGAAATCCGTCCGAAAAGCGGTAATCTAAACGCTCGCTCTTATCTGAGTATTCACGTATTTTTATATTGGCGTTCGGTTCTGTTTCGAGATATACGCGGTTTTTTTTCTCGCTGTAACCGATTTTACCTATACAGGACAACGGAACCACGTATAATCTTCGCATTACGCAACATCTGCCGCCTTCCGCCATATCTCCGTCATACCGGCTGTAGACGAGAGCCTTCACCCCTATGTCGATAAAGGTGTAGCGGGCGTTTCTTTTTACAAGCCTTTCGCAGACGGCGAAAACAATGAAGAAAAACAGCGTCCCGCCCGCCGCCGCCGCCGCCACGGCGCGAATCGCAGTCAAATGATAGCCCCTATCGTAAAAAGCACGCAGATTTACAATAACTATCAGCGCAGTTATTACCGAGCCTTGAAAAAGCGGCAACAGTGTAAGCCATAATATGTATTTTCGTCTTTTAAGATACTTTTTTGTATCTGCATGAAAAAAATTACGCATTTTTTACCCCGATATACTCTTCGGGCTTTTTTATGAGACTCGCCCCTGCATTGTCCATTATACTACTTTTTTTTGCTTTTGTACAGCGTTTTTCACCAAAATATCTCATAAGGGAGAAATTACATAAAAACAAACACGCCAAAAACGACAAAAAAAGGATTAAAACTATTGATTTATTTTTCATTATATAGTATACTTTGTAGAGAAGAGATTTTTAACGCTTATGAAAGGGGGTAATTTCTGTGGCTATGCTTGATAAAGTCTTAGACAGAAACAAGGTTCTGAAGGTCGAAATTTGTACCTTTAAAGGACGCGCCCTTCTTACCGCGACCACACACTTCACATTTCCGCGGGGTACTATTACTAAAGATGAAGGTCATCGCTTTGAGCCTAATGACAGTGTTATCATAAAAGGAAAAGGATTGCCGGTCTTCGCGCGTAACGCAAGCGTGGTTGTAATAGCCCACACAAAGGCAGGCGACAGATTCAGCTTCCCCGGTCATGTTGCGGTTTCTACCGAGGTTCAGTTAAACGTCACCTTAAGCCAGGTCGAAGCGGAGCTTTTACCCGACCGCCGCCGTTTTTACAAGGTCAATGCGGAGATACCTTGTGTCGTTACCTCGATTACACGCGGAGAAACCCACGTCGCGCCGGACTCGCCTCTCCCCTTTTTAATAGGAGATATAAACATAGGCGGCATTTTCCTAAAACATAACGAACTCGTGGAGCTTAAAAAAGAAGACATAGTGGCGGTTTTGGTCTCGGATGTCTCCGGCGACACGGAGCTTACCGCTAAAGTTTTACGAGTCGTTACTACAGATACCGGCAGTATAAAGGGATATGGCTGTGAGTTTCTCTTTATAAACAAAAGCCAGGAAGAGATTTTAGCAAATTTCATCAATAAACTGCAAAGGGAACGGCGCGCACTCGAAAAGGCGGAAGCCTCCGCGCTGTGATACTATCTAAAAAATATAAGGGGTAAACATAATGAAAATCGGGTTAAAACCACTCCTCAGCTTGATTTTGTCGGTCACGATTATAGTACCGGCGGTCATTATCGTTTTGACCGGCGTGTCAGCGTCTCGAACGCAAGCCGTGCAATCTGTCACTAACGAGGTTAATGCACTCAGTTTGGCGTTGGCGGTGGGGCTTGACGTCACGCTTGATGAAAGTGTCGTGTCGTTGCAGACCCTTTCGCGTCTTGACGAGATAAAACAGACGGCAGACCATAACTACGGTATGGTAGAAAGTGAAGTGACCGCCTTATTTGAGGCTGTCATAGCGGTAAACGCGCCGTATTTGCTTGATATTATCGTGGCTGATGCGAGCGGCGTTATATGTATTGATTCTTTTGGAAGTATGGGAAAAATGGGCTTGATGATTCCCGATTTTGAGGAGGTCGCCGATTTTGCCAAAAACGAGACTTTTATATCGGACATAGAAATATCTAACCCCGATTACGGCGGTCAAAGTACGTTTTTCGTCTTAACCGGGATATATGACGATTCTTTACACGGTTATATCAGCATGGTCTATTCGACTGCGATATTCACGAAGTACCTGTCGGATGTAGGTTTGTTTGAGGATTACGGAAGTATGTTCGTCACCGACAGAAAAGGAACCGCGCTTGGGCTTGACAGCTCGTCCGCCGTCCGTGTAGACCAAATCGGAACGCCCGCTCTGAGAGATATTGTAAACACCACTGTAAACTCCGGGCGTGAATTTACCGCGGCACAACTGTCTTCCGGCAGTTTTGTCGGCGCATACGGTGTGCTTTCGGGCAGTAAAGTCACCTTGAGTAACAACTGGTTCTGGTTCGGCGTTTATCCCATATCCGCAATAGAAACAGTGTCGGCTCCTTTGATGATTATGATTGTTGTTGTGGCGGTTACATCCCTTATTTGGGCTATTTTCGGCTTCATAATCATAAAAAGAGTCACCGCCCCTCCACGGGAGATTGTTAAAAAAATGCACAGGATTAATGCCGGGGACTTAGACGAGCGGCTAACCGTCAGGGGTGTTGATGAATACGCCTATATCTCCGAAAGTTTCAATGAAATGCTCGATGAGGTATTAATCAGCGGGGAGATGCACCGTGCTATTTCTGAACTGTCCGACAACATGCTGTTTGAATGGGATTTCAGAAGAGAAAGCCTCTTCGTTTCCGAGAACTTTTTAAATGTGTTTGAAATAGAAACAGAACGAGCTACTCTTCTTAATGGTCGCTTCATGGATTCGCTGATGGAAAAAGAAGACAACGAGCGTTTTAAAGTCGATATTAATAAACTGCTCAGAAACCTTGATTCAATGCACGGAGAGTATCAGGTGGCGACAAAAGGCGGAAGCGTAATCTGGGTGTCGATTCGCGCACACTGCGTTCTCGACCGTTTAGGTGAACTGCTCAGAGTAGTGGGAGTCATTACCAATATCCACAACGAAAAACTATTGTCCCTGCAACTGTCCGAACGCGCAAGTTATGATTTCCTTTCGGGGCTTTATAACCGTAATACTTTTATGAGGGAGCTTCAGTCGGAAATTACCCGTAGCGCGACCAGCCGCGTGGGCGTAATTTTCATAGATGTAGACGACTTTAAGTTCATTAATGACAAATACGGACACAACACCGGCGACGAAATAATTAAGTGCGTGGCTTCTATAATAAAAGACAAGCTCGGAAGCGCGGGCTTTGCGGGACGTTTCGGCGGTGATGAATTTGTTATGTGTGTTACCGAAGAGGAAACGCTTAATAATATAGATAAATTAGCGTCTGCTGTACTTGAACTCTTCGATAAGGGTTATCACGCAAAAGATTTTGACGTAACTCTTAAAATTAAAGCAAGTCTCGGTATAGCCATTTCTCCCGAACACGGCAGAGATAACGAAACCATTCTCGCCGCCGCCGATGAAGCCATGTACTTTGTTAAGAAAAACGGTAAGAGCAACTTCCATATTTATAACCCCGATGACAGCGTGTTATCAGAATTAATGCAGTCGATATAATTATTTTGGGACGGTATAAGATTTATGGCAAAAATAATCGCTGTGACAAATCAAAAAGGCGGTGTGGGAAAAACCACCGTATGCGCGGGAATATGCGGGTGTCTTTCAGCTATGGGCAAGTCGGTTCTTGCCATAGACCTTGACCCGCAGGGTAATCTCAGCTTTTCGCTCGGCGCGGAAACAGAAGACGCTTATACTATATATAATGTATTTAAAGGCGAGGTTGACCTTTATGACGTAATCCGCCACACCGAAATCTGCGACATAGCCTGCTCAAACATACTGCTTTCGGGTGCGGAGCTTGAGCTTACTTCTATCGGACGCGAGCATATTTTACGCGACCAGCTTGATTTAATTGCTGTCGATTATGATTATGTCGTGATTGATACGCCGCCCGCACTTTCGATTCTCACAATAAACGCCTACACCGCCGCAAACTGGCTTGTCATTCCCATGATTCCTGAAATACTCAGTTTGCAGGGGCTTTCACAGCTTAAAGAGACTATTTTCGCCGTAAAGAAATATTTTAACAACGCGCTTGAGGTTCGGGGAATCCTGCTGAATATGTATAACCCGCGTCTAATACTGACAAAAGAGGTCGAGGACTTAGCAAATATAGTTGCAGAACAATTAGATACAGACGTTTTTGAAACTAAAATCCTTAAAAGCGTCAGCCTTGCTGAGGCTCCCGCCCACGGAAAAACAATAATCGAATACGCGCCGCGTTCAAAATCGGCGACAGAATTTAAAGAGCTTACCTGCGAAATTCTCGGAATTGAAAAACCGAAAAGGGTCGAGAAAAAGCTCGGCAGGGGAAGACCGCGCAAGTATCCGCGTCCCGAAGACTTAGAGTAGTCGGCTTTTTCTGTAAAACTCCTCCCGTAAAATACCTCGGACGCCTTATATGGCGTCCCTACTATATTATGAAAGTTTGTGTTTAAATGTCCAGAAGCAATAAAACCTCAAATGTTCTGAAATTATTGAATCTGTCTGACGCAAAAAGCCCCGATACTGCGGCAGAACACGGCACTCCAAGCGAACCCGCTCACAACTGTTCCTCGCCTTCGCCGGAAATTTCAGATACTTCGGAATCTGCCCCCCCTCGCAAAAAAAGAGCGAGAAAAGCCATAGTTAAACACATGAATCTTGAAAAGCTTTCAGATTCCCGCGAGGAAAATCCCGCACTTAAATCATTCACCGCCGCCGAAGGCGAGGAAAAGCTTTTCGTCCGTCTGTCCGGCGAGCGTCAGATTGTGAGTGTTCCGCTGTTGCTTATTAACGAACAGCTCGGTATGGCGGTAGAGCGTTTTAATTCTTGTGCCTGTGACGAGTGTTTACGCGGCATAACAGACAAGGCTCTTGATTTAATGCCGCCCTTGTATGTAAGGGTGATAGCTTCCGGGGATGAAAACGAGGTTAATCGGTTGATAAAAGAACGCAGAGCCGAGGCGATTCGTATATTGGCAAAAATTTGTATAACGGCTAACAAAAAGCCCTTTCATGAAAATAATAACTAAATGAACTATATAAATATCAAAAAAGGGGAAAAGGATGAAAAATAACAGAGGGAGTTTCACATCGTCATTAGGGTTTATTTTAGCGG
Source organism: Oscillospiraceae bacterium (assembly GCA_009778065.1). Lineage (GTDB taxonomy): Bacteria > Bacillota > Clostridia > Oscillospirales > Ruminococcaceae > Ruminiclostridium_E. Next base: position 30,683 of record WRKM01000021.1, on the reverse strand, counting down.
GGGCGGGTTCTGCCATAGGCGTCGGAAATATGTGGAGATTTCCCTATATGATGGGGGACAACGGAGGTTTCTGGTTTCTTTTAATATATTTGGTCTTTATTGTGTTATTAGGCTTGCCTGTCATGCTCGGTGAAATCACAATAGGACGGTATACCGGATTGAGTCCTGTTTCAGCATATTCCAAATTGCAAAAAGGTTCGGGGTTTGTCGGCGTTTTGGCAATATCCGCACCGTTTCTTTTTATGACATTTTACGGAATAGTCGGCGGTTGGGCATTAAAATATATGTTTTCTTACATATTCACGGGTTCGGGTGCGGATTTTGCCGCATTTACAGAAGGTTCGCTTACTTTCGGCTCGTGGCAGCCCGTGCTTTGGAATTTTTTATTTATCGGACTGACTTGTTTTGTCTGCCTGTTCGGTGCTTCGGGAATTGAAAAAGCCGGAAAAATCATGATGCCTGCTTTTTTCGTTGTATTGGTCATAATTGTCGCATATTCTCTCACTCTTCCGAACGCGGTCGAGGGACTTAAATTCATGTTCACAAACCCACAAGGTTTCTCTATGAAAACGATACCCTACGCATTGGGTCAGGTGTTCTTTTCGATGAGCATTGCGATAGGGGTTTTAATTACATACGGCAGTTATATAAAAAAAGATACCGCACTGCCCAAAACCGCTGTTGTAATCGCGGGTCTTGATACAGTGGCGGCTCTTCTTGCGGGTATGGCGATTTTTCCGGCTGTGTTCTCAACCGGCGGTAGTCCGAACGAGGGTGCAGGTCTGATGTTTACAACGCTCCCCGCAACATTCGAGCAAATGCCTATAGGCAGACTTATCGGCGCGACATTTTTCCTGCTGTTATCGGTCGCCGCGCTTACCTCGGCAATTTCACTTTTAGAGGCGTGTTGTTCCTTTACTATCGACACCTGGAAATGGAAACGTAAACCCTCTGTCATGATTCTTTCATTAATTTTCTGCGTACTCGCCATCCCTAACTCAATGTCCTTATCAAAGGGGACGGTTTTCAGCGGCGACAATTTTTTGGGTACGGGTATGAATATTTTCGACTCGGTTGACTTTTTCGTCAGTAACATTATCCTGCCGATTGGCGGTCTTCTAACCTGTATAATCATAGGTTGGTTTTGGAAACCGAAGCATGCAATCGCCGAAATTGAGAGTACACCCGGCTATGTCTTCAAATTAAAACTCGTATGGTCATGGCTTATAAAATTCATTGCACCTATATTAATATTAATAGTATTAATCTCACAGTTTTTTGAGTAGGTTTTGTTTTCTTATAATATAACGCAAAAGTTCCTATAATAAAAGCCGTCTGCTTTGAACGCAGACGGCTTTTGGGTATATAATCTAAAATCACATTCGTATCAACTAAGACGACCATACTTTTCGTCCCTCGCTTTCGCCAATTCCGTCTTCTCGTCAATGTCCGGACGAACAATACCATGAAGCTTTTTTACTTCTTCCCATAAAGCCATTCTGTCATTTTTGCTCGTGTCAATACTTGTGAACATCTTTTCGTCCAAAACGGTTATTATAAGATTTGACCCGTTCGGTATAAACGGGTTTCCTATCGGTATGATGCGACCATTATTACAATAAGCCGGATACGCTTGCATAATGACTACCTCCCCAAAATTCTCATAATCCCATTCTACCACGCCCGCCCCGAAAAGTCAACCCCATTCCGTAGGGGACGCCGCCCACGGCGTCCCGCAAATTCGCCCCACCCCCTAAAAATTTGTTATATTATACACCCGCTAAAATAAAGTTTGACAAAACGTAAATGTAATGTTAAAATAATTCTATGAAAATATTAAAATACTTAAAAGTAAAAGAATGGGCTCAAATCTTTTTCAGCCTTATATTTATTGTTGCGGGGGTTTGGCTTGATTTAAAACTGCCTGACTTTATGGCTGAAATCACACAGCTTGTTCAAACACCCGGCATAAATGAAAACAGCATGAAAGATATTTGGACGGCAGGCGGTTACATGATGCTTTGTGCTTTAGGGAGCCTTACAACCGCCATTGTTGTCGGTTTTTTTGCGGCGCGTATAGGAGCTTCATATTCGCAGAGACTGAGAAGTTTGTTGTTCAATAAGGTGGAGTCTTTTTCGGCAGAAGAGATTAACCGCTTTTCAACATCAAGCCTTATCACCCGTTCAACCAATGATATTACCCAGGTGCAAATGCTTTTTGTAATGGCTTTGCAGTTGGTTATAAAAGCTCCCATATTAGCGGTTTGGGCGGTGACAAAAATTGCGGGAAAAGGTTTTGAATGGACTATGGTTACAGGGGCGGCGGTATTTATTGTACTGCTGACGGTAACATTTCTCATGATTTTTGTCGTCCCTAAATTTAAAAAAATGCAAATCCTTACCGATAATATCACCCGCGTAACGAGAGAAAATCTTACAGGACTGCGCGTAGTCCGCGCTTATAACGCAGAGGGCTATCAGGAGCAAAAATTTGAAAAAGCCAATAAAGAACTCACGGACACACAGCTGTTTACAAACCGCGCCATGACGGTAATGATGCCCGTAATGACAGTAATCATGAACGGTCTTTCGCTTTCGATTTACTGGATTGGTGCATATTTAATAAATGCGGCAGAAGCTACTGAAAAGCTTCTGATATTTTCAAATATGGTAGTTTTTTCAAATTATGCAATGCAGGTAATTATGGCTTTTATGATGCTTGTGATGCTGTTCATTATGATGCCGAGGGCGAGTGTATCGGCAAAACGTATAAATGAAGTCCTTGATACCCGACCCGCAGTCAAGGACGGTTCCCGAAAAGAAGGAGAATCGGGCAGATGCGGAGAGGTTGTATTCAATAATGTATGTTTTAAATATCCCGATGCGGAAAATGCGGAGGAATATGTTCTTCAAAATATAAGTTTTTCCGTAAAAAAAGGGCAGACTGTCGCCTTTATCGGTTCAACAGGCAGCGGGAAAACAACCCTCGTAAATTTAATCCCCCGTTTCTTCGATGTGACGCAGGGCGAAGTTTTAGTTGACGGAATAAATGTAAATCAGTATAAATTGGAGTCGCTCTTAAATAAAATAGGCTATGTTCCGCAAAAAGCGGTAATATTTAAAGGGACAGTCGCCTCAAACGTAGCCTACGGGGACAACGGAGACGAGGTAGAATGGGCTGTAGAAATCGCGCAGGGGGCAGATTTTGTCGAGAAAATGGACGGCGGTTACAATGCCGAAATCGCACAAGGCGGGACTAACATATCGGGCGGACAGAAACAGCGGCTCGCTATTGCGCGTGCTGTATGCCGAAAACCCGAAATATATATATTTGATGATTCTTTTTCGGCTTTGGATTATAAAACCGACAGCGTTTTACGCAAAACCTTGAAAACAAAAACAGAAGGAATAACAAGTCTAATCGTTGCACAAAGAATAGGCACAATCATGGATGCAGACAAAATTATCGTACTCGATGAGGGAAAAATAGTCGGGGAAGGAACGCATAAGGAGTTACTTCAAAGCTGTGATGTTTATAAAGAAATAGCTATGTCACAGTTGAGCGAGGAGGAGTTAGCATCATGAGCGGAAACAGAACACGCTACGGCGCGGGGCGATTTTCGGCTAATGCACAGGGAAGCGGCGAAAAGGCTAAAGATTTTAAAGGTACTTTAATTAAACTGCTCCGTTATTGTAAAAAATATATGCCTTTTATTCTGATTGCACTCTTCATTTCTGCACTCGGTACGGTACTTCAAATTATAGGACCGGATAAATTGAAAGACATTGCAAATGAAATTATTAAAGGGCTTCCCGCTGTAATAAACGGTCAGCCCGTAATCGGAGCAATTGATTTTGCTGTAATAACTCACATTGCTTTAATTCTCGTTTTCTTCTATTCTTCGGCGGCACTGCTCAGTCTTATCGAAAACCTTATTATGGCTACCATTACCGCAAAAATATCAAGAAATATGCGTGGCGGAATATCGAAAAAAATTAATAAAATTCCGCTCAAATACTTTAATAAAACAACCCACGGCGATGTAATCAGCCGCGTTACAAACGATGTCGATACCATAGGGCAGACACTCAACCAAAGTCTTAACACTTTAGTAAGGGCGAGTGCAATGTTTTTCGGCTCGTTGATTATGATGTTTTATAACAGCCCTATTTTGGCACTTACTGCAATAGGTTCATCATTCATCGGATTTATACTTATAGCCGTTATTATGTCAAAATCCCAAAAGTATTTTAAAATTCAGCAAGAGGGACTCGGAGCTTTAAACGGTCATATCGAGGAGGTATATTCAGGTCATGATATTGTAAAAGCTTATAACGGCGGGAAAGAAGCGAAGAAAACTTTTGAAGAAATTAATGAAACGCTTTTTGAAAGCGGTTGGAAGTCACAGTTTATATCAGGTTTGATGATGCCGATTATGCACTTTATCGGAAATTTCGGTTATGTGGCGGTGTGCGTCGTTGGGGCTGTACTTGCTATGAACGGTACAATTTCATTCGGCGTAATCGTGGCTTTTATGATTTACATTCGCCTTTTTACACAACCGCTCGCACAATTGGCTCAGGCTATGCAACAATTGCAAAGAACCGCCGCGGCGAGCGAGCGTGTATTTGAATTTTTCGATGAAGAAGAACTCACCGATGAAAGTCAAAAAGTCAGAAAATTAGAAAACGTAGAAGGAAACGTAGAATTTAAAAACGTCCGTTTCGGGTATGAAAAAGACAAGATTATTATTAATTCCTTTTCCGCTAATGTAAGTGCGGGTCAAAAAGTCGCTGTTGTGGGTCCGACAGGCGCGGGGAAAACGACAATGGTGAATCTTCTCATGCGGTTTTATGAGATTGACAGCGGCGAGATTTGCCTTGATGGTATACCGCTCGGACAAGTTACAAGAGAAAACGTGCATGAGCAGTTTTGTATGGTGTTGCAAGATACATGGCTCTTCGAGGGTACAATCAAAGAAAATATTATATACTCAAAACAAGCAGTTACCGACGATGAAGTAAAATATGCGTGTAAAGCGGTAGGGCTTCATCACTTTATTCGGACGTTGCCCGGCGGCTACAACACTATGCTGAATGACAAAATCAGTTTATCGGCAGGACAAAAGCAACTGCTCACTATTGCCCGTGCTATGGTTCAAAACTCGCCGCTTTTAATATTAGACGAAGCTACAAGCTCGGTAGACACCCGTACCGAAAGGCTTGTACAGGATGCTATGGATAAACTCACTCACGGCAGAACATCTTTTGTAATAGCACACAGACTTTCAACAATAAAAAACGCCGACTTGATTTTGGTCATGAAGGACGGCGATATTATTGAAAAAGGAAATCATATCGAGCTTCTTCAAAAGAACGGTTTTTACGCCGAGCTTTATAACAGTCAGTTTGAGCGGGTTCTGAAATCCCGGTAGAATCCTTACCGAATATTGGATATTGTGTGCAGTATTATAGTGTATAATACTTGAAAGGAAATGCTAAGCTATATTTTTTATATTTCCCAATTACTACCGTTGTATGTATATCTTTCCAAAACGCAATTTGAATACTGCGGAGCCTCTCCGATTGCCGAAACCGTTCCTCCGTTGACACAAGCGTGCATAACCCGCATGGCGTATCCGTGCGTTAATACGAAAACCTTGTCATAACCGCTCTCTGTTATATCATCAAGAAATGAGGAAATTCTAATTAGCATATCTTCTAAATGCTCTCCGTTCGGTATGGTTTTATACCGCACGGGGTCTGTAAAAAACAACATTCCCGATTCGGGATATTTAATAATTACATCCTCATAAGTCATGCCTTCCATATCGCCGAGATTTATTTCAACTAACCGTTTATCGGTAATAATTTTATATTTATCACCGAACGCCGTTTTTACAGTTTCAACGGCTCGGGTAAGAGGGCTACTGTATACCGCATCAAAAGAAATATCCTCAAGAGATTTTCCCAATTCTTTCGCCTGTTCAATCCCCTTTTCAGACAAAGGGGGATTAATACTGCCCGTCAACCGCCTTTGAGCGTTCGACAAAGTTTCACCGTGTCTTGATACATATAGTTCCATTTTTTCTCCTTTATTTTGGCTGACACCGTTTAAGTCCCCTCACGAAGCAATGCGAGATACTCTTCATAACTAAAAATACGGTTGCGCCGTTCTCCTGCGCTTTGCACTAAAATTCCGGCTTCTAAAAGCCGCTTGATGGCAGCGGAGGTTGTGCTGAAAGCAAGTCCAAGCGCATCGGCAGTTTTTTGAGTTTCTATGATTGGATTTGCTTCAAGATACGAAAGCAGTAGCATAGCGTTTTTTGCGGCTTTACCCATTTTTAGGGCGACCTCTGAGTTTTTCGTATGAAGAGCTGACAGTTGCTTAATTTTATCTGCCGCATCCTCCGCCGACTCTAAAATCGCCAGCAAAAAGAACTTCACCCATTGCTCAAAGTTGCCTTTATTACGCACTTCCATCATGCGGTCGTAATATTCCGTGCGGTTCTTTTTTAAGAAGTAGGAAATATAAAGTGCAGGTGCGTTTAGTATGCCTTTTTCCATTAAAAACAAGGTAATGAGCAACCGCCCGATGCGTCCGTTTCCGTCAAGAAATGGGTGAATTGTTTCAAACTGATAGTGAATCAACGAGACGCGAATGAGTGTGTCCAAATCGTCGTCGGCATTGATATATTTTTCAAGGTCACTCATAGCCTCAGTCATATCGTCAACATTCGGTGGGATAAATCGGGCGTTTTTGAGAGTGCTGCCCTGTCCGCCAATCCAGTTTTGACTGCGGCGAAATTCGCCGGGGTATTTTTCATGTCCTCTAACGTCCGTCATTAAAACTGCGTGAGTTTCTTTAATTAGGCGGTTGCACAGCGGCAACTCTTTCTGACGCGCGATGGCAAAGTCTGTCGCTTTGATATAGCTGATTACATCGGCGACATTGCGGTTTGTGTTTTCATCAATCAGCGGGTCAAGCACGTCATCCAACGTGGCTTGCGTTCCCTCAATTTGAGAGGACATCAAGGCTTCTTTGCGGACATACATCGAAACAAACAAGTTTACATTCGGAATGTGCAAGGATAGGCTATCCAAAACAGCAAGCTGTTTGTTTGCCGAAACAAGTAAATTTACCATATCGCCATCAAATTCAATACCCGGATTTGGCGGCAATGGCGTTGGCACGAAAGATTTATACGTAGCTTCGCCTGATAGGTTTGTCTTCAAAACGCCCGCGCGATTTTGTTTCATAATCAAAAACTCCTTGCAAATCAAAATTACAAGTTCTATTATACCCTTTTTATTTTGACTTGTCAAGCATATTCAAAATAAAATTAAATATTTTGTTGTTTAATTTCGACATGAGCGGCATAATCCTCTGCAAGAATTGCATACATCATGTAATCACAAACCCCTTGATTATTCCAATCGGCTTGCCGCATATGTCCCTCATATTTCATACCGCATTTCGCCATAACTTTTCCGGAATTAGGGTTACGCGGGTCGTGCCGCGATTCAATGGGAAAAGTATTTTTCGTGTTTCCCCCGCCGAAGGCGGGGGAAACACGAGGAAATGTCTACTGTTAACTTCCAACGTAATAGTATTGTAACACATTTTCGCTCGAAAGTCAAATAAAATTGAGACTCCCGACTGTAACACAAGGCGGTTTTATTTTTCAGGAGGGGTCGAAAAATCTTAAGTATTGAAGACCCCCGCAAGAGCCGGAAATTACATAGCAGGGATTTTACATGAATTTTAAGAAATTTTTACGCAATATTGATTGCAAATTTTACATGGAAGCATTATAATTATACTGTATTGCACGGTTATAAGAACAGAAAAAAACATGAATATCACCATAAAATGCAGAAACCCGCAATACTTGGTCTGCGAGGGGGTTCATCCTATAACAAGGCAAACCGCCGAATTTAATTCAGACAGCGTTATGACGGATTTGAGCCGCTATATCGGGCGAGACGTTCGGGTTTATACGCTTGTCAAGGACTATCACGTTGATTTAAGGTGGTTGCTTAATAATGTTTGACGACAACAAGTTTATAAAAAGGGGGTTGATTAATAATGCGTGAGATGTATGAGATGTTTCAGAAAGTTTGGCGTTTAATAGGAATGGCAATAGGGACAATTTTGGGATTAGCTCTTATGGGATTGGGCGGGTTTGTTGTAATAGCCGTCCTTCGTCCCGACCTGCTTAATACTGAAGTAACCATTGAAGGCGGCGGACCGGGCATTGTTGCGGTGTTTGCGGTGGGTTTAATTATAGGCGGTATTATTGTCATAGGCAGAATCTTCGGTGTGAAAATAAAATTCGGCTCTAAGCGTAAAATAAAAATCAAATATGTGGGTAAGCCTTTCTCCAATATTTCAATTTTTTTCGGCATTGTTTGTGCGAGTTGTTGCATACCGTGCTTTTTACAAACAGAGCAAAAAACGGCGTTTTATATAAGCGGTGCTGTTCTGTTTTTAATAGGAGCGGGACTAATCGCTGTCGGAATCATTACGAAAATAAAGGACGACTTCAAAAAACGCAAAAGGCTCACGAAAAACGACAGGTATGCAATCAAAGCTACTGTTACAGAGGTTCGCGAAGGGAACATCTCCCGCAACGATGTCAGCTCACAATTTTTAATCTGCAGGTCCGAGCAGACGGGGCTTGAATATATATCAGATGACACATGGAGTGATTTGTATGAGTATATAGATGCACAGGTGTGGGTTTATTTAGACCCCGACGACCAAAGTGAGTATGGGCAATATTTCGTGGATTTGGAAAGTTTGACATAAAAAACACACCCACCGCAAACGGCTTTGATAAGCCTTTCTTGGTGGGTGATGTATTTTTTACATCTCTTTCTTTTTATACGTTAACAGAAATCCCGAAACAAGAGCGGTAAACGGCGCTACGGTAACAAGCCCGATACTGCCTGCGAGGGTCGTCAATATTTCAGCAGACACACCTTTATAGTTCATGATATTGTAAATCGGCGTACCTTGAGCCATGAATGTCATAAGCAAAATTATATAACCGCCGGAATACGCGAGAAGCAGGGTCGTCACCATAGTTCCCATAGCATTACGACCTACGTTAAATCCTGATTTAGCCGCCGCTTTCCATTTAATCCCGGGAACCTGTTCCACAACCTCATGCACTGCCGAGGTAATATCAACCGACAAATCGGTCATCGCACCCGCCGCGCCGATAAAAATCGCCGCTTTAAATATTTCTGTCAAGTTTAAATATTCAAATCCGCTGTATAACAATGTTTGAGAATAGGGCATGACCGCCCCGTGTATGTTTAATAATTTCGTAAAAATAACTCCGATTACAGAGGTTGTTATGACCCCTAATATCGCACCCGCAGATGCGGCGAAGCAACGAGAATCGAAACCGTAAACAAGCGAGAGCGAAATAACCGTAATAAATACGGCAAACGCCATTCCTATGCTTATAGGGTTTACGCCATTTAAAAATAACGGAACTAACACTTTCCAGATAGCCAAAACCGTAATTGCAAAAGACAACACTGCCCTCGCTCCGGTAGCCCCCGCGAGCAGAATAAGGAGCAAAATAAAGATGCCGGCTAATATTAATTCTATATGAATCCTGTAATGGTCAATCATAGAAACGGATATTATTTGCTCATCTAAAGAACTGACTAAAACGAGAGCTTTATCGCCGGGTGCATATATTTTATCGCTGTCAAGAGAGCCGTGCAACATATTGACGGCGCGAACATTCTGCCCTTTAAAACTACCGCTTAAAATTTCAATCTCACATAATTGTTCGCCTATTCTCACAAGCCCTGTGTTTCGCATGCGGCTCTCGTCTGTTTGCTTAACCCGTGCGGAAACTCGGTCCACTCCTTTGTATGCCGCCGCTTCTTCATAACCGGTGGGAAGCATTATTAAAATAACGAGCGTAATAATGCCAACAGCTATTGAAATAAGTTTTTTCCTATCGAATTTAATTCTCGGGTTGCCCCGGACGGGTGTATTAAACCCGTCCTCACAACTCCGATTATCTGATTTTTTCATCGCTATTTTACACCTGTGAGTGCCGCTAATTTATAGAAGATTTGCTCTTGATGGTAATACCCGTTGAACAGTTCCGAGCCGTCTCCTTTTGCGAATACGGGAACAGGCACGCCTGTGTGGGAGTACGAAGTCCAACCTATACCTGATTTATTATTAAGTATATGAGTTATGGTAACTGTAAGAGGGTCGTAAGTTCCGTAGAGGACATACTCCGCTTGTGTCATATTTGCTTTGCTTGATGCGCCGATTGCCATTGTTCTTGTATACGCGTCTTGAAGCATGACAAGCTCATAATTAGAGAGTACGAGTGTAGGGTGTGCCGCAGAACCCGCATCGGCAGCTGTTACAAGCCCGAATAATTCTTTTACGTCTTCAAGAACATCCGCAAAAGCAGTTTTGTCTTCTTTGTAGCCCTTGACATGAGTGTTGCTGAACACTTCGTATGTTACTTTTTGCTCGGAAATATTTGATAAGAATGTATCATAATCTGTACCCGCAAATCCTATTGTCATACCGCCCGTCTCATGGTCTCCCGTAACAATAATCAATGTATCGTCCGGGTTTTTCTCATAGAATTTTAATGCTTCTTTAATCGCTTCGTCAAAAGCTAAGACATCGTAAATGTTTGCGGCGGCATCATTAGCGTGACCTGACCAGTCGATTTTACCACCCTCAACCATCATGAAGAATCCGTTTTGGTGATTCGCGCTGAGCATTTCAATTCCTTTTGCCGTATAGTCCGCGAGACTCCATTCTTCAGAAGCGGCGTCGAGTGAATAGTTCATCGCAAGTCCGCTGTCAATATTTTCCGCGATAAGTATGGCTTTCCCGTCCGATGGTTTTAGAGAAGCCGCACCCGCATAAGTAGTATGAACCTTATAGCCTTTTTCGGCGGCGATTTCAAGGATTGGTTGCTTGTCATCTATCCGCGTGGATTGTAACTGTCCGCCCGCGAAATAGTCAAAGTTGCTTGCCGCAAGTTCAAGCCCGATTTCATAGGTGTTTGACCTGCTCGGTTGATGAGCGTAAAATGCCGCGGGGGTCGCATGGTCTAAATTAACCGAACTTATGATTCCGATGCCGTAATTAAGCTGTTTTTTCAGTTTTTCCGTAATCGTTTCAAGGGGAATGGTGAGAGTAGAATCCATATTGATTGTGCCGCTCCACGTTTTATGTCCTGTTGCAAATGCGGTGGCTGTAGAGGCGGAGTCCGGTGCGAAAGATGTAAGGTCGTATGTTGTCGCCGAACCCGTTCCGGGGAATGACATGAACGATAAATCCGTACTTTCAGTTCCGTAATCGGATTTAACAGAGCCGAGATAATATGATGCCGCTTGAATCTGCACGTAACTCATGCCGTCACCCACAAAAAAGAAGATATACTTTGGAATATTGCCGGTGTTTTCTGCGGTTGTGCTATTATTATTGCCTACTGCCGCCGATGTCATGCTTGACATCGTGAACAAAATCGCGATAGAGAAAATCATTGCGATTGCTAAAGTACACGCGAGAATTTTTTTACTTAGAGAAAGAGTACTGATTTTTTGCATTTTTGGTTCCTCCGATTTTTAAGTATTATGGATGATAAGTACACAGTGCCTAACATCTATGTACATAATACACAACTTTTTACACCACGTCAATGCAATTTTAGTAAAATACATGTAAAACGTATGTAATAAAGACTATCGGACGTTAGCTATATAAAGGGCAAAAATAATCGGTTAGACAGGCGTCAGACCAAAGGGTAAAGCCTATAACATCAAAACAAAAGAAAAAAGCCAGAAACCTGCATGGTTACTGACTTTTTAGGTCTTGTGGGGGGTGTAATGCGCTGTGTTTACAATAGTTGTACCGATGTTGTAGGCGTTAGCAACGCTATTGTGTCCGCTCTACCACTCGGCGAAGCCGTAACGCCGCAGTGCTTCGGGGTCGCTCTCGGCGATAGACAGCACACGCGCCGCCGCGCCGCTCGGTCTGCCGCGCCCATACTCCCACGATTCCACGGTCTTTTTTGACACGCCGATGACGTCTGCGAAGAACCCCTGCGACATATTCAGGTTGTCGCGGATTCTGCGGATTTCGTCGGCGGTATATTTTTTCGGCGGTGTCGCCGCTACATAATGCGAATTTAACTCGATTTTGCCCTCGGCATGACGGAGCATTTCTTCCAATCCGCGCTTAATGCTTTCAGATACGTTCATTTTTTGTTACCCCCTAACTCTTTCTCGGTTTGTTCGATTATTTTCTTGTATAGTTTCCGCTCGGTGGGCGTGATATTCTCTTTGTTACTTTTCGGGTAAGCGGTGACTAAGTAAACCCGCTCAAACACGACATAATCGACATACAAGGCGCGAACGCCGCCGCTCTTGCCGCTGTTTTCGGGTGCGAACCGCATTTTCCGTAAGCCGCCCGTGCCGCTCATGACCGCCCCGATTTGCGGGTTGTTGACAATCTCATTTTCTAACCGCCGCCTGTCCTCCATACTAAGACCCATAATTTCCCACTGCTTGTCGAACTCGGAGGTAGAGAAGAACATTCTGCCTTTGTCGTTTATGACATCACCCTCTTTCTATTTTGCTTACTTACATTATATCCTATTTAATAGGATATGTCAAGGGGTTGAGAAAAAAGTTGCTTGAAGTGACGAAGCGGGGGGAGGCAGATTGATGAAAACTCATATATTGAGTTGTCAATATTTTTGAGGGTTGACGTGGGATTTTTCTATTGTATAATTAGAGGAGCGGACGGGCAATAATGGGGTTAGGCATAAAAAACCGCCCCAAAGAGCGGCGCAATAAAAAAGGCGTAAGCGGTTTAACGCTTACCCTTTATTATCGAGAATTTATACCTTGAAATTTTCTTTATAGAGGTCGGCGAACTTTTCAAAAAAACAGGCAAGCTTCATCTTATGTATATCGGGTACATCTTTTAAAGCATATTTAATAATCGAATACGGTTCGGTGTCATCGGGTTCATCGCCGAAGTCCAGCAGACACAGCGGTGAGATTTTAAGGACGGAACATATTTTTAAAAGGGTGTCGATTGTCGGGCAACGCTCCCCGCGTTCGATTATTCCGAGATATACTGTACTCAAATCCGCTTCAAAAGCCAATTCCTCTTGGCTTTTTCCGCTCAAAACGCGATATTTCTTTAAATTGTTGCCGAAATTTATTTGTACATCTTTCTTTTCCATGCCGCACCCCTATATTAAATACTTTAATATAAGTGTAACTATAATATATAATGCAAACAACCATATATATTATAGATATGTACATAATATAGTATTGACAAGGGCTTTTTCGTGTGCTATAATTGCATTAAGTCGAATTTCGACAAAGTTTAAAACGAGGTAAAACATTATGAAGAAAAGAATTATCGCAATTATTCTGACAATGGCAATGACGGTAACCCTATTCACAATTCCCGCAAGCGCGGAAAAACTAACGGCGGCAGACGCGCTTGCAATTTTGCGGCACGTTTCGGGCGGCACACAATTGACAGCGGAGCAGAGAGCGGCGGCAGGAATCGGCGCAGATGAAAAAGTCACAACAAGTCACGCGCTTGCAGTTCTCAAAAGCGTGACGGGTAGCGGCGCGGCAACTACAGAGAGTAGCCAAAAATCGGGGTTCGCGGCTTCCGGCTATGAAGTGAAAGCATTTGACGTATTCCACCCGTTTAAAGTGGTTACGTCTGCAAGCCCTAATCATTTTACAACAGGCAAACTCAAAGCAACGTACAGGGTTTTTAAAAGCGATGAAAACCACGAAGCCAAAGAGGGCTATGAATGGCGTTCGATTAATTTTATAATGGAATTCTCCGATGAAAATTATCGAAATTATGGCAATAGTTGGTTAGGCACGGGAATAGATTATTATTCTGTCGATTTTAGCGAAGAAAACGATTTAAATTATAGGGATAGTACCGAAGACAAATATGTTATTAATTACTTAGGAAAAGAATATGAGGTTGAGACAAAAGGGGCAATCACAAGGAACGAGGATATTTCCGGTGTGCGGTATACTGAAGGATTTTATTCTGCCTTAGTTCCCGTTGGTTATGATGGTTTTATGCTCGCTTTCTTTAATCCGGGCAATTATGCAGGGCAAGACAATGCGCCTTTGTCTCAATTGTTTGACAAGGATACTTTGTTTTTCCGATTTGCTTAAATTAAAAGAAAGGTTGTGAAAATTATGTATAAAATTAGCAAGTACTTAAAGGAGCGTATTAATGAAGCAGGGGGTGCAAAACGCTTTGCTGAAAAATATGATTTTAAAGCCGATGTTATTCAACAGTATATTAACGATGAACGTATGGCTGATGAGGTGACATTGAGAGCGATAGCGGCAAAGTTAGGGGTCGATGACTGGAAAATACTTGCGGAGATTCCAAAGGACGAGGAGAAGCCAAATAAATAATCGCGGTTGCGGTTATATAGAAATACAAATAATCTTTAATTTGATTTTCCATTAAAGGAAGACGGGGTAGGGTATTTTTCCTACTCTGTTTTTTTTGTTATGTGCATAATACAGCTTTTCGGTAACGGATACATATCAAAAATTAGTAATTACATCAAAGCAAAAGAAAAAAGTCAGAAACCTGCATGGTTACTGACTTTTTAGGTCTTGTGGGGGGGTACCGCCTATCCGCGAATGAGCCTCCATTCAACAGGCATACCCATTTGTTCGGCGATTTCCTCGAATTTCTTCACTAAATCGTTGGCGTTAGCGTGCTTAAATGGCGTCCCTCCGAAAGGGACGGAGACATTCTCATCGGAGGTTAGACTTACCTCATCCTCGCGTCCTTGACTTGCCCTGAACAGCTCTTTGCCGTTTGTGTCAAAAACAATCACAGTTTCATACTCATTTCGAGCTATGGACTTCTCGATTCGCTCAATATTTTGCATCGCTTCACCTCTTAAATACAGTATATCAGATTTTACGGGAATTGTCAATATTGTTTTAAAGTAGATGTGTCAACTTTTGTACGCATTTATTAATTTTTATTGACAATTTCCCAAAACGTGTTATAATAAACAAAACACATGATTGGAGAAATTTTTTATGCTTAAATCCGTCAAATTATCCGCTCATTTCCGACAAGCTTGGATATTCGGAATTGTTGTATCGGTCGTCATTTCACTTAGTTTTTCCGGTTGTAAAGCGGAACAGCACGAACAACACGAGCAAATAACGACAGACCTCATCAGCATCATTAAGGAAAACCCCGAAGTGGAGTTACTGCTAAACCGCTCCCTCGAAACAGCTAAAGAAATAAACCCGAACAAAAGCACCAATCCGGCACAATCCCTTGAGGAATATTACGAGTACCTTAATTGGTCGGTAAAGGCAATGCCATGGAACGCGCTGCCCGGCGCAGAGCAAATACCTTCCTTGTTTGATGCCGTTGACCAAAGCTTGAACTACTTTTACTGGTTGCTTGACCAACCTCTGCCCGAGCTTGAAGGGAAAGGCTACTATTACAACAGCCTCCAATATGTTCCTGAGCTTCAGCCATGGATTGTCAAGTATGTTCAGTCATGGGGAGAATTTTTGTCAACCGAAGAGTCGTGGAATGATGAATACTATGCTCTTATGCAACAAGAAGAGCTATTCAATTTAGACAAGGGCTGGTACGAAGACCCCTCTAACTGGCGGACATGGAACGATTTCTTTTCCAGAGCGTTGAGTTCTCCCGAAGTAAGACCAATAACAGCACCGAATGATAATTCCGTCGTTGTTTCTCCCGCCGATTCGGAGCCGCAAGGGGTTTGGCAGATTGATGAAAACTCATATATTGAATTGGGAGTGCAAATAAAATCAACCGAGTTTCAATCTATCCCGCTTTTACTTGGCGGCGACAGTGATTACGGTGAGGTTTTCGCGGGAGGTGTACTCACACATACTTTCTTGAATATTCATGATTATCATAGGTTTCACTTTCCGATAAGCGGGACGATAAAAGAAGCCAAGATTATACCGGCTCAAGATGCTGTCGGCGGACAGGTCGTGTGGGATGCGCCAACGGAAAGATACCTCTTGATAATAACCGAACCGGGTTGGCAGACGATTGAGACGAGGGGGCTTGTAATTATTGAAACGCCCGACTACGGTCATGTCGCATTGTTGCCTGTGGGCATGTCGCAGATTTCGTCCGTAGTATTTGAAAATACGATAATAGCGGGAAAAGTTGTAAACAAGGGAGACCCGTTTGGACGTTTCTTGTTTGGCGGTTCGGATATTGTTATGATATTTGAAAAGGATGCCGGGTTTGAAATAACAGTGCCGACGGCAGGCGATGTACACGAACATGTTTTAATGGGACAGGAATACGGGGTGTTTCGCAAATAGAACTGACGGTTGTCAATAAGTCACCCATTTCTCCAAAACGACACAAATCACCCAAATACAAAATCCCTGTAACCATTGATTGTTACAGGGATTTACAGCGATTGCGGGAGTCTGTAATGCGCTGTGTTTACAATAAGTTACGCCGATGCCGTAAGCGTTAGCAATGCTATTGTGTCCGCTCTACCACTCGGATAAGCGGCAGAGTCCAGAGTTCATGGTTGCCTTGCAAGTTTATTATATTCGGGTGTTTCATCATGTCTGTAACAAAACATACAGGCTCTGCCCCGCGTTCTTTTTACCCATCTATGCTGTCGCCGAGGACATAAAGTATATCGCTTTCTGAAAACTTAATTTTCTCAAGCATGGCAATATAGCGGTCTAAGCGACCATGTAGGTCGGAAATTATGTAGGTCACGATTAAACCTCGCTTAAGGTTTTGGCGCGTTCAACAATTATCTCGCAAGCGTTTTTCAAAAATTCTAATATTTCATTTTTGCAAACTTCTATTTCAACTGACTCTAATAGTTTTTTTCCTTTAAGAGGAATCCACTCGTCATTTTCCCATTTCTTATACCCTTTATAAGGCATATTTTTATCTTTATCCGTGGGAGCTAATTCTTTGAATTTTTCGTAACCGTCATCTTTTCCGTATTCAAAAAATGTTTGAAGATAATTTTTTTCAACATAATTTTTCCACCCACCTTCACCCGTTCCAAATTTAACAAAGTAGTCCTTATTGTCTTCAACAAGAAACTCATCGGGACCTTTTTCAAAATTACTTATGAAATATTCGCGTACATCTTTGAAGAACGAGTCGGGAAAATCGTTATAACTCCTGTTTTTCATTAAATTTAAGTTAATACTATTAGGGTTTGCGGGTAGTGGCATGAAATTTGCCAAAGAATGGTATTTTTCGTAGAACTCCTTAAACTTTACTTTTAGTTTATCGGGAACATCTGCTTGATTCTCTATAATATCAAGTCGTCCTTTTTGACTTGTGGGTATATCTCCTTTAAAATCTGTCAAGCGAATCAAGCAGCCTGCCATTGTTCTAAATGATATAATCGTGTCTCCGCGATAATTTCCGTCTTCGCCATTATAGTCTTCCTTAGCCGAACCTAATACATCAGCCCAATATTTTGCGTAGAACCTCCTCGCTTCTCCAGTGTGGTCGGGGTCGCCACCGATGACCTCTTCTAAAAAATCTTGCGGTGTTTTTACTGCATCACTCATAATCTTTTCCTTTCTGCGCTTTAAGCCCGCGTGGCTTTTTGTACAGCAGAGCTGTTGTATTTATCGCTTATTGCCTTTGCCGCCTGTGCTATTTGTTTGCGTAAATCCTGTGGTGTTGTATAATCACTTTTTTATATACTTCGTGTTTCTTGCCGTGCCGACTTTTTGAATCAAGCCGCCTTTAACCATTAAGGAAAGCGCGGCTTCAACCGTGGTTGGGCTTACATCGGGGAGAATGTAGCAGATTTCTTGTTTTGAGATAGGCAAAAGACTGTTCAAGACAGTGTTTTCAATGCGTTCACGCTTTGTCACTTTCTTGCTGCTCGCGACCGCAAACCGCTTATCAAGCTCTTTATAACAGAACAAAAGCGTTGTTATAAAGTTTGTGATAAACGGGAAATAGGTATTTTCCCCCTCGTGCCAAAGCAAAGAACTATCTTTAAGGGCGGCGTAATACTCCGTCTTGGTACGGTTGATTTGCTCTTCAAACGAGATATATTTTCCCGCATCAAAGCCGTTTTTGTACAGCATTAAAAGCGAGAGAAGCCGTGACATTCTGCCGTTTCCGTCAGTAAAAGGGTGAATACAAAGAAAATCCAGAATAAAGCAAGGAATCAGCAAAAGCTGATTTATGCCGTAATTACTCCGCGCGTCCATATACGCCAAAATCAATTGTTCCATTGTTTCAGCAGTTTCGGCGGCGGGGGTTGGCTCAAAACGGACACGCCTGACGCCGCCTACAGTTTCCATAATGACGTTATCGGTTTCTTTGTATGCCCCGCCGCTTACGGGCGAATATGACAGCATAATTTCGTGAAAACGCAGTATGTCGTGTTCACGAATATCAAGCGTGTCGGCGTTTTCGTGGATTAGTGCAAGCGCGTCGCGATAACCGGCGATTTCCGCTTCGTTATGGTTCAGCGGCGGGCTATTTTGGTTGACAATTTCGTTAATACGCTGTTCACTTGTAACAATGCCCTCAATTTCGTTAGAACCTTTAACAGACTGCACTTTTGCGATGCTTTCCATTTTAACGAAAACCTCGCCGTAGTCCTTTTTCAGCTTTTTTTCACGCTCCCGCAATTCGCTGATTGCTCCGACTATATTTACAAGCCCCGCAGGCAACATTCCATGTTCCAAAAAGGAATAATCAAAACCCCTCATAACTTCTCACTCCTATCTGCATATATTTTAGCATATTATATGCAGATTGTCAAGAGGATATAGGGTTTTTCTGCATATTATTGGTTTTATTTTATGCAGTTCCAAACTTGTTACATTCGTGATAACCCAATCGCGCTGTTTATTACAGTCATTCCATTGAAAGCGAAATTGCACAGAAAATGTGCTGTCATGCAGACATAAATGTTTCGTGTTTTTATGTATGCAATATTAAAAGGTATAGCCCATAAACACGCCTGTAAAAAGCCGAGCGGCATCAGCGAGTGTTCACTTGCGTAAAGAAAAATAGATACAATCGTGCTGATTACAAGTATTGTTTTTGTATCAAAAGCCGTGACTGCTTTTCTGTAAAATGCTTCTTCTGCAATCGGCGGCAATACAATTGTGGCAAATGCAAAAGCGATTAACGTCCCCATGCTGTTTATACCAAACACGCTCATGCCATCGTTCGCACCCGGAAACAAAAGCATGATGCCAAAACCTGCTCCAAACGCCGCCACCATGCCAAATACCGTATACAAAACAGGCAACCAAAAAGACTTACCTTTCTTTAGCGCATTGCCCCATTCCGAGAACCGCCAATCACGCAAAAAGAAAAAGTAACAAGCGATGACGAAGTAAAAAACAAGGTCGAAGTAAACTCTTGTAAATTTATCGAAAGAGTTACAAAAAATCAAGTAAAGAATGTGCCATGCAATTACGGGGAGAATTTTGAACCAATATTTCTTGCTTTTTATTGAATTTTCTGTGCTTTTCATGGTTGGTGGGGTTCCTTTCTTGTATCAGAAGAATTTTTACGTTCAATTTTTTTCTGTGTTTCTTTAATCACCTTGAAATATTCCTGTTCAACAGGCGACAACTCGTCAGCGGTCTTACGCTTGTACTTCAAATATTCGGTGTTAGCTTTATCCAATGCCGCTTCGTGCGAAACATTACCAAAACCTACAAGAGTCCCCTCGCCGTAACTGCTTGTGAACTTATCAAGCTCTGCAATCCATTCGCGCATATACATATGCTCGTGCCGCCGTGCTTTTAACTCCGCAATATCGAAAAATGCCGATACAATGCGGTTTAACACGAACAATTCATCTTCTGTCATGTAGTTCTTTGCGGTGTCAATGTCGGTTTTTCGCGGACGTGAGCCTTTGAAAGTCGTAAGCCCCATGAACGGTTGTTCGCTGTCGGCGCGTTCATAAATTAACTCTGCGGCTGTGTGTTTTGAAGCGGCGAAGTGCATTTTATTCTGCACGATTTTGAAAAACTCAAAAGTTTCGGGCTTCTTGGGATTATAATCTACGCTCGTTGCATACAAATCCAAGACTTGACGGTACAAAGCCTTTTCGCTTGAACGAATGTCACGGATACGCTCAAGCAACTCGTACCAATAATCGCCACCGCCGAACTCTTTCAGCTTTTCGTCGTTCATTGCGAAGCCTTTTTGTAAGTATTCGTGCAGAACCGCAGTCGCCCATTGCCGAAATAGTGTTCCTTGCGCCGATTTCACGCGATAACCTACGGCGAGAATAACGTCAAGGCTGTAAAATTTCACGGGCTTATCTGAATTTGCAATGTGCAAACTTTGCACATTGCTTTTTTCGTCAAGCTCGCCCTCTTCAAAAATGTTTCGCAAATGCTTTGTAATTACCGACCTCTCGCGTCCGAACAACTCAGAGATTTGCGCCTGCGTAAGCCAAAGCGTTTCACCCTCAAAGCGAACATCAATTTTCGATAATCCGTCTGCTGATTGATATATAATAATTTCGGAATTATTCACCATTCAAATCCCATCCTTTCCCAATTATCACACCCATTTATTATATCAAATCTTTCCGAATATTACAAGCTTTTAATATTATTTTTTGGCAACCCATGAGGAGCGGACGGGCAATAATGGGGTTAGGCATAAAAAAACCGCACCAAAGAGCGGCGCAATAAAAAAGGCGTAAGCGTTTAGTGCTTACCCCTTATTTTTTATTCTTCAAGCTGTCAATCACAGTCTGAATCGCTCCAACGTCTGTATCGGAAATGTTACTGACGTTAAGTTGCTTCGTGATTTTAATGCCGAGAAGATAATCAGTCGTAACGCTGAATATATCCGACAGTTTTATCAGATATATCAGGCTCGGTTGTGTCTTTTCGCTTTCCCACGCATTAACGCTTGACTTGTGTATTCTCAGTCTGTCCGCTAATTGCTTTTGAGATAAGTGCATATTTTTACGCTCTTGTTTAATTCGCGCCGCTAATCCGTTAATCATATTTCCACCTCTTTTATAGATTATACAGCACAAAAGACGGTTTTAGGTAATATTTTAATTAGTGTATTGACAATCATTTATAAATCGTGATATAATTATAACAATGGATTTTACAAAAATACCCAAGGAATAATATACAAAATACAGAACTATAACAGTCGATATATGTGTATAATTAACAAATATTTCTTTTTTGAGAAAATAATTCTCTGAAAATAAAACCTAAGCCGCTCTTTTTTCATCATTATTATTGAGGGGTTATTACAGCGGGCGAAAAAACCCACGCTACAAAGGAGATAATAAACACGGTATGGAAAATAATAACAGCTTGTCCGAAATCATTAAGTCTGCACAAAACGGCGATACAAAAGCCTTTGAAACGCTTTACAACGATTACGTAAAGTCGGTTTATTTCCTCGCGCTGAAAATGATGAAGAACCGCGAAGAAGCAGAGGACGTTACGCAAGAGATATTTATTATAGTATACCAAAAACTTTCGGAACTCGAAAACCCCGAAGCGTTCTCCGCATGGCTCAATAGAATAGCCGTCAACAAGTGTAATGAAATTCTCCGAAAAAATAATATGCTGTCCGTTTCGGGAGCGGAAGAAAAAACTGTCGCAGAATTTATCGAAGAAACCGACAGAAAGTTAATCCCCGAATTAAAAGCGGACGATGAAGAAACGGCGCGGCTGATTGTTGAGATTATCGACAAACTCCCGACACCGCAAAAAGTATGTGTTTATTACTATTATTACGAGCAACTTTCGGTTAAAGAAATAGCGGAGCAATTAGCCGTAAGTGAAAACACAATAAAAACCCGCCTTGCCTTAGCGCGTGATAAAATCCGCACAGAGTTAGAGCAACTCGAAAATAATGAGGGCTTAAAGCTATACTTAGGTACGCCGCTTATACTTATTCCCATGCTTAAAATGGCTATGAATAATTCCGAAGTCCCCGCAAACTTACTCGGAAAAATCATAGGTGCTTTAAGCATAACCGCCGAAGCCGCAACCGTAGCCACCGTATCGGCAGGTACAGCAACGGCTACCACAGCGGCAACAGCAGGGACAGCAACGACAACCACAGCCGCAACAGCAGGGACGGCGGCAACTACTACAGCCGCAACAGCAGGGACAGCGGCAACTACCACAGCCGCAACAGCAGGGACGGCAACGGCTACCACCGCGGCGGTTTCCGCCTCAACAGCAGGAACAGCCGCGACCATAACAACCGCCGCCACAGGCGCGGCTATAAGCGCGAATACAATTATAGCGGCAGTCGTAGGCGCGGCAGTTGTGACGGGCGGCATAGTTACCGCCGTGTTGCTCACAGGCACAGAAGAAGAAATCCCCGCAGTCGCGCCTGTCGTGACTACGGAAGAAGCGGTTATTATAACCACACCCGAGGTCACAATATCTGAACCCGAATGTCAGCACGAATGGAGCGAAGCCACTTGTGAAGAACCTCAAACTTGTTTAGAGTGCGGCGAAATCGTAGGCGAGCCTTTAGAGCATGAATGGCTTGAAGCTACTTGCGAAGAACCCCAAACTTGTACATTATGCGGAATAACCGAGGGCGAACCTTTAGAGCATGAATGGCTTGAAGCTACTCTTGAAGAGCCGAAAACTTGTGCAATATGCGGCGTGACAGAGGGCGAACCGCTCCCGCCGCCCGAACCTGTTCAGACCGATTCTATAACAATAAGAGGGATAGAATACAGCGCAAGTTTGACAGAGCTTTCTTTATCCGGTCAACAGCTTACCAATGCACATATAGAACCGCTTGCTAATATGACAAATCTGACAAAATTAGATTTAACAGGAAATAGAATCACCGACCTGTCGGCACTTAGCGATTTGCCAAATTTAACGGAATTAAATTTATCAGGAAATCGAATCAACGACCTGTCAACAATTAGCGGTTTTACAAATTTAACGGTGTTAGATGTAAGTCGTAATAATATCAGCGACCTATCACCACTTAGCGGTTTGACAAATTTAACGGAATTAAGCATAGGCGGTAATAATATCAGCGACCTATTACCACTTAGCGGCTTAATAAATATAGAAATGTTATCTTTGAGCGGGAACGAAATCAGCGACCTGTCCCCTCTATTGAATTTAACTAAATTTATGCAGGTGGAAAACTTAGTTTTAGCAAATAATAAAA
This sequence comes from Oscillospiraceae bacterium, assembly GCA_009778065.1. Taxonomy (GTDB): domain Bacteria; phylum Bacillota; class Clostridia; order Oscillospirales; family Ruminococcaceae; genus Ruminiclostridium_E. Next base: position 7,426 of record WRKM01000021.1, on the reverse strand, counting down.
TCAGCGATTTATCAGTAATATCAAGATTTACTAACCTAACGAATTTAAATTTAGACAATAACCAAGTTAGTGATTTATCTCCGCTTCTATCCTTGTCTAAACTATTTGAATTGAGAATAGACGGTAATCCTATATCTGACGACAGCGAGAAATTAGATGAATTTTCAAAAGAAGCAGAAGTGATTATTATAGTCGGCTATTCCGTTTTTCTTGGAAATTATACGATTGACGTTGACAACGTCATAATCTCCAGTTCTTCCCCCTCTTCTTAGATATTGGATAACTCTGTTAAACAAGGTAATTGCCGTCAAACAGGCGGTAAAATAAAAAATTCAAAGGAGCTTAACAACATGAAAAAGTCTAAAGTAACAGCACTCATCTTGGCAATGGTAATGGCGATAAGCCTATTCACGATTCCCGCAAGTGCGGAAAACCTCACGGCGGCAGACGCTTTGGCAATTCTTAAACACGTTGCGGGGACAGCAGAACTCACAACAGAACAGCGAGCGAAATACGGTTATGAAGAAAATCAAGAAGTAACCGCCGCTCATGCCCTTGCAGTTCTTAGGGCTGTAGTAGGATTTAACGCAGTTGAGATTGATTTAAGCGAGCAGGGCATAACAGACAGCAAATTAGCAGAAATGGTAAGAAACGGCGAAATTCCGCAGAATGTGACATCTCTAAATTTAAACTCAAATTTTATCAGCGACCTCACGCCATTAAAAGGGCTGACAAGTTTAACTGAACTCGGTCTTTATGATAACCCTTTCACCGACATATCCCCTCTCAGCGGATTGACGAATTTAGAATATTTAGATTTGAGAAATGTAGCAGTTGGGGTTTTTAAATCTGATGAAGACCTGGAAAATGGTGACATTTTTATACAAAGAGCAGACGGAAAGTGGGGTGTTAACCCTAATAATATTATTTATTTTGATGAGGGTTTAATTAAAGATATAACTCCGCTAAAAGGATTAGTAAAATTAGAATACTTACTTTTGCAAAATAATTTTATAAGCGATATATCTCCACTTAGCGGGTTAGTTAATTTAAAAGCATTGGGATTGTGGAGCAATAATATTAGTGATTTAACACCGATTGGCGGTCTTAAAAATCTAACTTCTTTATCTGTTTCCGATAATAAAATTACCGATTTTACTGTGATAAAAGGCTTAACAAATTTAGAAAATTTATACATAACTCTCGGAAAAGTAGACCCGATTGGTAGATATTATGATTATGGTGATATAGCTTATTCTATTCAGAAAGAAATTCAAGCCGCTTTACCGAATTGTGAAGTATGGTAAAACAAAGGAGCAAATCGAGTGAAAAACGTCAACTACGCCGATAATCTTTAATTTGATTTTCCATTAAAGGAAGACAGGGTAGGGCTTTTGCGCCTGCTCTGTTTTTCTTTGTCTTGTGCAATTGCAAAATAGATTCAATAAAAATATTGACAAATTCGCCCAAAACGAGTATAATATAATTAATGAGACCCCCCGCACCTCTCCGAGCTTTGAAGCGCGTGATGTGTCCCAGGGGGGGCATTCTTTAACATAGGGGCGTTCATTGGTATACCTCGTTTACGGTACAGCTTGAAGCCTTAATCGAGGAGTACGGCGACTACATACAGTTAAAGCATATCGGGTTTCCGGAGAATTGGGCGGAGGTTGAAAAATATCAATCATGATGATTTATCTATGTCATATGGCATAGATAATGGCATAGATGGCATAGAAAATGACACAAAAGGCATAGAAAATGGCATAGATGGCATAGAAAATGGCATAGATGGCATAGATAATGACACAAATGGCATAGATGGCATAGATAATGACACAAATGGCATAGAAAATGGCATAGATGGCATAGAAAAAGGCATAGATAATAGCGAAGAAAAAAATGCCGAGAAAATCTTGTTGACATTTGCCATAAAAAGCGGTATACTATTATTAAGAAACCAAAACGGGAGGCGAATTCATGGCAACATCAACATTTCACAAGAATATAGTCATTGACGACAAAGCGGCTGACCGTCTTATTGAAATCCTCAATAAGCCTGCTCCGCCTATGCCCAAATTTCCCGAAAACTACTGGGCAGAAAATGAAAGGAAAGTAAAAGAATGGTTATCTCGCTCCAAGAAGCAATCATCGGAGAAGAAATAACAGATTCTGTTTCCGTTGCGATTGCAAGATTCTCTTGTATTGATAAAGATGTTGAGAAATTCCTTAAACAAAAGGCTTTTGAATATGAAAAACGTGACAAAAGCCGTACATATCTGATTTTTGACGAAAATGACGGCAATTTATTGGGTTATTTTTCGATTTCGTTAAAAGCACTCCCTTTTAACGAAAACTTATCAAAAAGCAAAATTAAAAATATTGATGGTTTTTCAAAAGATGTTAAAGCTGTCGGCATAGTGCTTATCGGGCAATTTGGCAAGGATTCTGTGTTAGCTAAAAATATCAGTGGCTCTGAATTGTTCAATGCTTGTATGGAAAGAGTAAAAGCGGCTCAAAGAATTATCGGCGGTAGATTTGTTATGTTAGAATGCCAAGAAATAGAAGCTGTTATGGCTTTTTATAAGCAAAATGGTTTTGAACATCTGCAACGTGATGAAAACGATGGTTATTTGCAAATGATTAGACGGCTTTAAACTTAGAAAAAAATGCCGAAAAAATCTTAAACGTGCTTCAAATCCACTTCGCAAAAGCAAAAAAGCAGCACCTGCTCGCCTTAGGCTTGCAGGTACTGTTTTTTGATTGCGGGAGGCGGATTTGAACCACCGACCTTCGGGTTATGAGCGTGTTTTAGTATTAATTATAGCCATTTACACGCGATTATATTAAATTATCAAACACCCGAAAAACCCTGTGTTTAAAAGGCTTTAATCGCCAAAACTCAAAAAATCTCAATAAACGCCATATGCAATTATTTTGTACTTTGGTTAGACGTTCCGTTAGACCTTAGTATACCTAACTAAATTTATTAAAGACAATCAATCCGTTATTATTACTATATAAAGCCCTCAATATGGGGCTTTTTCTCTGCCTGTAAATTAACATAATAATATAGCCTGTCGAGAAAAAACCGCCCTGTGCTTCCACAAGGCGGGATTTATTCTCATGCTGTGTTGTTCAACTTATCCGTCCCGCTACTCCGAAACTCCCCGCTCGTGCCGTACATTTCGCGGATTTCATCAAGTGCGTAGTCTTTGCGGCTACGCTTGCGGTAGTCTTCGGGGGCGAGATACCATGCCGTTTTCTTGCTGTGCCATTGAAATTTGAGGGCTTTTAGCCTGTCCTTGTTCGGCTTGGTATCGCCTGTGACCCACACAAAACAGCCTATAATCTCAATCGTGATTCCGTCCATTTTCATTAACTCGTTAATTAAGTCTTTGAAGTATTCGGCGGTTTCGGTGGTGGCTTGCCGTGCTGTGTAGGTTTCGCCGTCTTTAGTCTTGTGAATGTCTTTCAGTTTCGGAAAAAGGCGGTCATATTCGGCGTTGACAGCTTTCATGGCTTCATCAGAACCGCCCATGTCGGGGTGATGTTCCATAGCCAACTTGCGGTACTGGCTTTTGAGTTCCTCTAAGGTTTGAGGTGCGGGGGTGAAGTATTTAGTAGTCTTCATGATGTTAAAGTCCTTTCATAATAATTATTCGCCCGAACGGCGCGACCCCCGAACAATAGAAAAATCCCATGTCAACCCCAAAGCCGCCGAAGCGGGCAAAAAAAATTTATTTCCGAATATAAGAAATAAATTATTTTTGAGGGTTGACGTGGGATTTTTCTATTGTATAATTAGAGGAGCGGACGGGCAATATTATAAACCGCTATAAATAAAAAATAACACCGACATTTCTGACGGTGCTGTTCCATATTGCTTTTTCTATATCGTTATTCCCCCCTCAAAAACTCCCTCTCATACCCCCCGCTATCCTCATCAACAAACACCACAATTCCGCTCAACTCATACATCGAGAACCCGCTAAGCGAGAAAGTACTCGTAGTATCGCCGAAGTAAAAGATAGATTCCATATCATAAGTAACGCCTACCGCCATATCTTTAATCGGAATCATAACGCTCACCGTTTCGCCCGAAATTAGCGGAAACTCCGTGACTATGTTGTCCCCCCACTCCGCGCGGTCGGAGCGTTTAAGCTGTATGCTGTGAATCGTGTCGGGCGTGTTATTATAGATGATGATTTCCGTTTGCTCTTGTTTACTGCTCAAAAACGTAAAAGCAGCGATTACGGCGGCAAGCAGTACAGCGAAAACCGCCGTAAATGCTTTTGCAATACGTTTTTTCGGGTTTGGCTTAACGCTTTGGCTCACGAGTTCTCGAAGCCGCTCCGACATTTCGGGTATTTCGGACATAAATTGCGGCTTGCTTGTCAGAAACTTGTCCGAAAGTCGCTCAATCGCGGCATCGAAATACTCGTGGCTGTTAGCGTTTACGCCGTTTTGCATACGCAGGGGTTCAATATCGGCAGGGAGTACATCGGGGAACTCGAACCCTCTAAGCATGACAGGGACTATGTTTTTGCCCTTTTCGAGAGCGTGTGCAATTTCCAAACGCACCCAATCGCCCTCATGTACACAGCGGTCTAAACCGCCTTTTGAGCAAATCAAGATGAAGTCTTTGCAATTGTCGATTACGTCAAACAGTTTTGTATTAAAACTACCCGAATTGAGATTTTCTATGTCAAGAAAGACTTTAAACCCCTTTTCGGTCAAGCGGTCGCGGAGCAGTATAGCCATAGCTTCGCCGCCGTCCCGCCTGTAGGACAAGAAAATGTCATATGTATCAGCGTAGTTGACGTTTTTTTCTCCGTTACTCACTTGATTTGCTCCTTTGTTTTACGTTAAAATAAAAACACTGTCACTCATAATTAACACACCCGGCAAATTTTTCGTAAGTTCACGTATTGCATCGTCACTTACGGGATTGCGTTGAAGGTCTAACATTTGTAGATTACGCAACGAGTAGAGTGGAGAAACATCACTAATTTCATTAGCCCACAAATCTAACACCGTCAAATTTACCATGTACTGTAAAGGCTTTATATCATCATTCGTTAACCCCTCGCCTCGTAAATTAAGGTAATCAAGCGAAGTGCTGTATTGAACACCTTTAATTGTTATGTATTCGGGGATGGCTTCGGGTGTAGTTGTTTGCTCAGATGTTGGGGTGTCGGTCGTTCCTACAACCTTTTTTAAGATAGAAAGAGCGTCTGCGGAAGTGATTGCTTTTTCATCAGTGAAACCGTATTTTGTCATTTGCTCGGACGAAAGTAATTGTGTTCCTACAACGTGTTTGAGGACGGCTAATGCGTCTGCCGCCGTGAGATTTTCCGCGCTTGCGGGAATTGTGAATAGGCTTATCGCCATTGCCATTGCCAAGATGAGTGCTGTTACTTTTGACTTTTTCATGTTGTTAAGCTCCTTTGTTTAAATTTTATTTAATCGCAAAACTGCGATTATTAACAATACATTTGACGTTACTCGAAAATAAATTTGCAATTTGGTAAAGCGGCTTGTAGGTTATCAATTTGCGAACCCGTAATTTGCCAGTTATTCCATAAATGTAAAATTTCAAGATTAGTCAGCCCACTCAACGCCGATATATCGCTGATTTGAGAATTGTCTCCTAAACTTAATTCTGTTAAACTCTCTAACCCACCCAAAGCAGATATATCTCTGATTTGATTTATGCTTAAGTCTAAAAATTCAAGATTTGACAACCCGCTCAAAGGCGATATATCACTAATTTGATTTCCCCATAAATATAATGTCATTAAATTTGTCAGCTCATTCAACGCCGATATGTCGCTAATTTGGTTTTGATATAAATATAATGCTTCTAAATTAATTAACCCACTCAACGCCGATATGTCGCTAATTTGGTTTTGATATAAATATAATGCTTCTAAATTAATTAACCCACTCAACGCCGATATATCGCTAATTTGGTTTTCATGTAAACCTAATTCTTCTAAATTAATTAATCCGCTCAAAGGCGATATATCGCTAATTTGATTAGAATACAAAGTTAAAAATGTCAAGTTCGTAAGCCCGCTCAATGCCGATATATCGCTGATTTGATTATTACTTAAGTATAAAATTTCAAGGTTAGTCAATCCGCTCAAAGGCGATATATCGCTGATTTGGTTTTCACCTAAAGCTAATCTTTCTAAATTAATCAACCTGCTCAAAGCCGATATGTCGCTGATTTGATTCCCGCCTAATCCTAATTCCGTTAAACTCTCTAATCCGCTCAAAGCTGATATGTCGCTGATTTGGTTATTTTGCAACCAAAGAGTTTCTAAATTATTCAATCCGCTCAACGGCGATATATCGTTAATTTGATTTTCCCATAAATATAAAGTCGTTAAATTTGTCAGCCCACTCAAAGCTGATATGTCGCTGATTTGATTCCCGCCTAATCCTAATTCCGTTAAACTCTCTAATCCGCTCAAAGCTGATATGTCGCTGATTTGGTTATTTTGCAACCAAAGAGTTTTTAAGTTAGGCAATTCGCCAACAAAAATTACATCGTTTACATCACTTATTTCACATTCCACTAAGCCTAATAATGTTAAGTTAGTAAATTCGGATATTTGAGAGTAATTATTTGTTGTCAAGCATAATTCCGTAAGATTCGGTAAACTTTTTAAAATCATATAATCGTCTATAGGATTACCGCATATATCCAAGTGTATTAAATTCGGTAATTCCATAACAGGGGAAAAGTCGCTTATTTGGTTGTTCATTAGTTTTAGGTGTGTAACGTCATGAGTAATTGTGCCGTCTGCGATTAGTTCAACAAGTCTTTCGTTTGTTATACCCTGCCCGTTTAATTCTATTTCGATTTCTACCGCTTCGACTTCGGGCGTGATTTCTTCGGGCGTGGTTTCTTCCTCAATAATTTCGGGCGTAGTTATAATAGGTGCTTCTTCCGTAGTCACGACAGGCGCGACTGCGGGGATTTCTTCTTCTGTGTTTGTGAGCAACACGGCGGTAACTATGCCGCCCGTCACAACTGCCGCGCCTACGACTGCCGCTATAATTGTTTTTACGCTTATAGCCGCGCCTGTGGTGGCGGTTGTTATGGTCGCCGCTGTCCCTGCGGTTGCGGCTGTGGTAGTTGCCGCCGTCCCTGCTGTTGCGGCGGTGGTTGTTGCCGCTGTCCCTGCCGTTGCCGCTGTGGTGGTTACGGCTGTTCCTGCTGTTGCGGCTGTAGTTGTCGCGGCTGTTCCTGCTGTTGCCGCTGTGGTTATAGCGGCAGTACCCGCTGTGACGTTGGCAAACATCGAATCTAAAACACCCTGCGGCATTTCAAAAGTCCGCATAGCGTGCCTAAGCACAGGCGCAATCATGAGCGGAACAATAGCATACAGCTTTATTCCCTCTTTTTCTTCGA